>CANRSX010000051.1 GCA_947642555.1 uncultured Roseburia sp.
GTTCCCTCAAACTCATATCCCCATATCCGGTTCAACAGTTGTTCCCGGCTGAAAACCTGTCCCGGGTTTGACATGGTCAATGTCCTGGGCCACAAACAATACCTGCTTCTGATAGTTGATTCCGTACTTTTTCGCTGCATTGGCAAATGCGATCAGCATGGCGCCTGCACCGCAGGCCGGATCGTTCACGCTGATATAGCCCTTCCGATCCAGTTCCTCTTTTGCATTATTTCCGGCAAACGGTATCTCCGCCATAAACCTGCTGATGTCATAGGGGGTAAAAAACTGCCCCTTCTGCTCCTGCTGAAGGTTCAGATCATGGTAGAGGCTCCCCAGAAAGTCCTGTTCCGGATTGTCTTCCAGCGCCAGCGTAACGAGCGCCATCATCTCCGGAAAAACTTTCTGTTCCTCCGTTGTATATCTGCCAATGACCGAAAGGTACTGTTTTTCCCTTTCTTCCCGCTCCGGCACCGGAAACACGTTTGCCAGGGCCGCCGCAGTCAGATACAGGAAATCATTCCATATCTGCCATCTGGAATACCGGCTGGCATGCCGGTTGATGAGACTGCAGAATTCCTTTTGATAATCTCTTTTTTTCATGTACATAACCTCTTTCGCATCTGCCACATACAGGAGGAAGCTGTTTACAGATTCATTACCATCTGCCGGTATCCGCCTTCCTCCGGCAGGGCTTTCTTTTTTTCCACCAGTTTGTTGTATTCCTGTATGACACGCTCTCCCAGACGGGTATTGCGCCGGTCACATTCCGTATTATGGATCGCCATGGCTACCGCCCTTTTATCTCCTACAATCAGTACCTGAGCCTTTGCCCTGGTAACGGCTGTATAGAAGATATTCCTTTTGAGCATGCCATAAAAGGCTGTGATCCACGGAAGGATTACGACCGGGTACTCGCTCCCCTGGCTCTTATGGACTGTGGTCGCATAGGCATAGTCTGCCAGTGCATTACAGATGACGACCAGGTCTCCCTGACAGCTCTGTACGCAGTCATACTTACCCCGCTCCAGATGATAGTAGCGCACCGGGACCCCGGCTTCCTCATCCTGGATAACCTCTCCTGTAATCTCCACTGTCTCCCTCACCATTTGTATTCCCCCGGAATGTCATAGTCTGTCCAGTGGATGGATAAAGCCCTTGCGATGTTCTCCTCCATCCTGGCAATCCTGCTTCCTTCCTCTCCTTCACAGGCCAGCATGTACAGCACCTCGGAGATGCCGAAATAAATCTCATGGGCCGTGCAGGGATCTTCCCCGTACTGGGCCCGGAACAGCTCTACGGCCTCCGCCTCGTATTTCCTTGCGATCCCCAGTCTGTCCATGACGCCTTTCATGCAGTTAACCGGATTGGAGATTTCCGTCGAAAGCAGCTTTACCAGGTTCCCGGCCGCCAGCTGGTACTTTCCATAAAGCATCTCCAGCTGTTCGTCAAAGTCGCTGATGCGCGTTCCGTTCCTGTGGCCGAGCCGCAGCGGGCTCCCCAGGTTGATGGTTGTGTTCCCGTTTCCGGAGATGAGCATGGGATAGATGTTCGCCCCGCCTGATCCGGTATCCGAGGTTGTGATCCGCACTGCGGGCTTCATTTCCTCCGGTTCCTTCCCATGCAGGCGCAGTTCCTCCTGGTACGCCTCCAGAAGCTTATCCTCCCCGGATAGCTCCCATAAGGCAGATGCCATGTCATGCTCATAAAATCCTCCCAGCCAGGTGCAGCCCTTAAATTCCGTATTAAAATATTCCACGGAATGCATGAAGATCTGCTCCATGTTCAGCACTGCATAGTCATGGCAGTCTCCGCCCAGCACAGCGCTCACCTTTCCTTCCGAAATGCGCAGGAGCGCTTCTCCCTTCGCCACCTTCAGGCAGTCGTTCAGAATACGCGCATAGACGTTTTTTTCCACCCTGCGAAGCCCGGCCCCGGAAATGCCTGCCCGGTCAAGGATGCTTTTGATCGCACAGCACCTCACCGGATAATACTGGTTCCTTACTTTCAGGAGAAGCCCTGTATTCAGGATAGTGTCTGTGATGATTCCCTCATCCAGTCCTTCCTCGGCATACTTCTCCCGAAGCTCCTCTGCTACCCTGCTGTCATCAGTGATGGGCACCAGACGCAGGTTTTTGGATTTCTTCCGTTCCCAGAAGGAATTCCTCCCGATGCTCTCAAGGCACTTCAGAAATTCATCCTGCTTTGTGAAGATGCCGCAATAGCTGTCTTCAAAGACCTTTGTTCCACTCATGTTTCTTTCCACCTTTCTTTTCTCTCCGTTTCACGGATGATTTTTTATCCAGCCGCTTATGCGGGCAAAGCCCATCCGGGCATTTCTGGTATGTTTACGGCACAAAAAAAGGAATGGTCCCATACAGGCTTCCATTCCTTACTGCGTGTGGCTCTCCCACAAATCAACTTCCTGTCTCCGGCATCTCTGTCGGAAAACAAAAAAGTGCCAAAAGACTGCCATGCCGCATCGGAAAAATCCTCTGTTCTTCCTGATGCCCGGACAGCTCCTGACACAAAATATAATCATAAACAGCGTATGCATCCCGGTCCCTCCCTATAGGGCGGCACCGGAACCTGCGGTTTACGAAAAGCCGGCAGACATATCGGGTATGTCCTGCCTCTCCCCGTTCCCCATAACAGGTCTCGCATAAAAATCAATTACGGATTTATCTTAGCACAATATCTTGTATCATGTCAACTTCATTATACCATATCTATTATTTTTATCCTTGCCAAAAATTTTTTCAAGTATTTTCCAGCTCATGGGATATTTCTGTATAAAACCTTCTCCGGACATCCGGATGAGGTTTTCCGCTCCTTGAAAACTGAAGAGCATACGCCATCATGTATATGGGTTCTGATGGCCGGGTTTCTGCGTGGATTATGCCCGGCCCGGATGAAATCGCACACAGTGCAGCCAGTCAACGCGGCCGGGAAGGGCGCAGGAAACGGTGATGGAAGGTATGTGCAAGCTATTTTGTATTATTTTTAACAGTTACTTTATTATACTTTTTTATATTGTGCAGCACCATTTTCTACTGTATAATGCCCTTAACAGAGAGATATTTGCTGGATTCTTGGCAGACTGCACAAAGGAAGGAGTCCTTATGGCAGTCAATGGACAAAAAAATCCTGAAACGGGAAATTGTTACAGCCAGGAAATCAAAGATAAGAAAACCTATTCTGTCCACGAAATAGCAGCTATTTTGCAGATCAGTAAAAGCAAAGCTTATGAACTCTGCAAACAGCCGGAATTTAAGGTAGTGCGGCTTGGACGGACAATCAGAATCTCCAAAGCATCTTTCGATGACTGGCTTAACAACCTGTTATAAAGGTAGAAGGAGAGACGAATGGCATCTATTATCAAGAGAAAAAGCAAATATTCGGTAGTGTACTATTATACAGATGAGAAAGGAGTGAAGCACCAGAAATGGGAAACCTGTCAGGACCATGCCGAGGCAAAACGCAGAAAGGCTGAGATTGAAAATCAGCAGGGCAATGGCACCTTTATCCCCCCACAGGAACTTACTGTAAAAGAGTTTTTGCGGGACTTTGTTAAAATCTATGGAACATCCCACTGGGCGTTGTCAACATATGAGTCCAACTGTGCTCTGATTGCAAATTATATCAATCCTGCAATCGGTGACGTGGCGGTTCAGGACATTACCCCGAAATATGTGGATGAGTTCTATGTCAGGCTGCAGAAAACGAAACCTGTTGCAAAGAAAAACAGAAAACCGCAGACTGAATACCTTACTCCCGGCACTATTCATAGTATCCATAAGATACTAAGATGTGCATTTGAGCAGGCAGTAAAATGGGAGATTATCGCAAGGAACCCGTTTCCTCATGCAAACAAGCCCAAGACAAACTACAAAAAGCGTGACATTTGGACGGCAGATATGATTCGGAAGGCACTGGATGAATGTGATGACATGAAACTTTACGTCGCAATGAATCTGGCTTTCGCCTGCTCCATGCGCTACGGCGAAATCTGTGGGCTGACCTGGGACAAGGTACATATTTCAGACGAGGATATTGCAAATGATGATTCCCACCTCTGGATTGAACAGGAACTTGCCCGCGTATCAAGGGAAGCACGGCAACAGTTGAACGACAAGGACATCATGTTTATTTTTCCTACCTTAATGTCGAATACCCATACTAACCTTGTTCTGAAAAAGCCAAAGACCGAATCCAGTATCAGAAAAGTGTGGATTCCCAAAACAGTTGCCTACATACTGCGGGAATGGAAGCAAATTCAGGATCAGTATAAGGAATATTTGGGACAGGATTTTTACGATTACAATCTTGTACTGACACTTCCGAACGGAAGACCTGTAGAAAACCGTATCATGGAAAAGGAGTTCTCAAAACTGCGGGAGAAAGCAGGACTGCCTTATGTTGTATTCCACTCTCTGCGCCACTCAAGCACAACTTACAAGCTGAAGCTCAATCACGGCGATTTAAAGGCAACTCAGGGAGATACCGGTCATTCACAGATTGATATGATCACCGATGTATATGCGCATATTCTGGATGAGGACAGGAAAGTGAACGCCCAGAAATTCGAGGCAACATTCTATGCTAAAAATCCTGTCAATCCTTTGAGGGATGTAAAGCCGTCTGAAGAAACCGGCACAGACCTGACAAATTTAATTGCAGCATTGGAACAGTCTCCGGAACTGGTCGCCATGCTGACACAGGCGTTAAAAGGAAAAGCTATTAGCAGCTAGAACCTGCTAATTCTGCAATTAGCAGATTATTAGCAACAGCTCTGAAAGTACAGTTTTGTGTTCGATTCCCTGTTAGCAATATGAATGATAATAAACATCCAAAAAACCGAGTCCTCCGACTTTAAGTTTTCTCCTGAGACAAAAAAAGAAAAGCATTGAAAAATTCAGTGTTTTCAATGCTTTCCAGCGTCCCCGAGACGACTTGAACGTCCGACCCCACGCTTAGGAGGCGTGTGCTCTATCCAACTGAGCTACGAGGACTTGTATGAAAAACCTGCTAATAGGCAAGTCATTCAGCTATGAAATTGTTGATTTTACGTTGCTTTGGCAATCGAACACCTACCACTTAGGAGGCGTGTACTCTATCCAACCCTCAACCCGATATCTAGTTTATCACACTTTTCCTAAGAATGCCATACCTAATTTCAGTATTTTAATCCTGATACCTGATACTGCCCTGCATCCAGATCACGCCCTTAAATCTCCTCCCCACAGCAGGCTCTCCGAACAGATCCCTTTGATTGATGCAGACGCTGAACACCATATCATTGCATACAAGATCCATACTATACACATTTTCTTTTGTAATCTGATTCTGAAGCAGTGAATAATCCATAATTTCACCGAGGATACTATAATGATCGCTCTCAATGCCGTACGGCATAAAATAGGAATCCACAATCGTTAAAATATCCTCATGCGTAATCCGTCTCGACAGCAGAGAATATGTGTCAATATCCTCCAGGGTCAGGCTTTCAATCGCTTCCTCGTCCCCATCCCGTGCTGCGGCAATCAGATAGTTTCTGTCCGCCGTTTCATTTCTGAAATTCTGCATCCTCTTTTCCATTTTATTGACGGGCAGAAGTATTTTTCCTTCTGTTGACAAAGCTCCCAGAATCACTCCTTCTGAAATATTTTTATAACCATTACATCTTTTTATAGATAAATAATCCACCACATTCTGAAGATAAAATATCAGTGTCACACCAATCCTGATCTCATCGCAGATCCCGGCATACGATTCCTTTTCCGCATGTTTTTCGACGTCAACATATTCTTTTGTGGAAATCTCCTTTCCGCAAAGATAGGGAAAATAATACTCCACCTCAAAAATATCATTTTCCCGATAAATTCCGCGGATTGTAATACCAAAAAAATCTCCAAAATCCTTTGAAATTTCCGCAAATTCGTTTCCTTCCGAATCTGTGGCAACCTTATGAGCAGTCGGGCTTTTTATAATATATTCAAATAATTTTTCTAAATCTGCCTTTGTCAGCTTTGAAAATCCGACAGATCTTAGGAACTGATGCATACATAATCCTCCTGATTTCTGATCACATCAGAGCTATTTCTTTTTTCCCATAGCCCTGTTAAGAGCCTCCTGCTCTTCCTCTGAAAGTACAATAATAGAATTGCCTTCTACGATTTCTTTGATATAAGTGTAACAGCCCTCTCTCGTATGCATGGCATTGATGATAAACCCGTTATTTTTTACATCCAGCATTGCAAGAGAAAAACTCAGCTTTCCGCCCATTTCATTAAATGCGTCATATTTGATAAGCCCCATCCGCTGATACGTACACTGTATATTCCGAAACAGCTTTTTAATATTTTCTTCATTATCATCATTTGCCACGATCAGTCTGTCAACCTGGTCAAGTCTCTTTATCAGAGTATCCTCCAGATTTTTTGCATCCTTACCTGTCATAAAATTCCGATAGCTTTTTTTCAGCTTTCGCATCTGTCCGATATTGACCATGGTAAGAATCAGCAGTAAAAGAAGTGCCGCCGCAAGCCCGATAATAATATAATCAGAATCAAATCCAAGATATTGAGAAATCATAATTCAGCCTTTCATTTTTTTATTGTATTGATCAGATCAATGATGCGATCCAGTTCATCCATGGAATAATATTCGATTTCAATTTTTCCATGCTTTTCATCCTTTTGACTGATCGCAACCTTTGTTCCAAAAATAAATTTCATCTTTTCTTCCAAATCATGGCAGATCGCGGCGATTTGAGGATCTATTTTAACCGTATCCTTTTTACCGTCCAGATCAGAGCCCTGCTGCACCTTCTTTACCAGCTTTTCGGTCTCGCGCACACTTAGCTTTTCGTCAAAAATCTTTTGTGCGAGATTATACTGCTGATCAGAGTCATCAATACCAAGAAGCGCTCTTGCATGGCCGGTCGAAATCATATCGTCGATCACCATCTGCTGAACCTTTTCGTTCAGCTTCAGCAGCCGCATGGAATTGGTGACAGCTGTCCTGCTCTTTGAAACACGCTCCGCTACTTCATCCTGTTTCAGATGAAATTCTGTCAGCAGCCTCTTATATGCAAAGGCCTCTTCAATCGGGTTTAAGTTTTCTCTCTGAATATTTTCAATCAGAGAAATTTCCACGATTTCCTGATCCGTCAGATTCTTTATGATAACCGGAATTTCTTTCAGTCCGGCCATCTTTGCCGCGCGCCATCTGCGCTCTCCGGCTATGATCTCGTAATACTCTTTTTTATCCTGCACCAGCAGCGGCTGAAGAACACCAAACTGCCGAATCGATTCCGATAATTCCTGCAATGTATCCTCATCAAAATTTTTTCTCGGCTGCTCGCGATTTGGTTCTACCTTCTGTATATTAACCAGAACACCATCTGTTGGATTTTCTTTTCCCGCACTCTCCACAATCTGAGTATCCTCTGTCTTTGGTTTATTTGGTGCGATAAGAGAATCCAGTCCTTTTCCCAATCCTCCTTTTTTTCCTGCCATATCAGATATCCGTCCTTTCCATCACTTCTTTTGCCAGCAGACGATAGCTCTCTGTTCCAGCGGATTTTACATCATACATATTAATCGGCAAACCATGTGACGGCGCCTCGGCAAGTCGTATATTCCTTGGAATCAGAGTCTGATAAATCTTAGTATCCAGGTTTTCTTTTACATTTTCTACCACCTGATTCGACAGGTTCGTACGTACATCATACATGGTAAACACAATACCGTCAATCTTTAACTGAGAATTCAGTCTCTGCTGTACAAGATCAATCGTATGCATCAGCTGACTCAGTCCTTCCAGCGCGTAATATTCACACTGGATCGGAACCAGCACCGTATCCGCGGTTGTCATAGCATTGATTGTCAGCATATTTAAAGACGGCGGACAGTCAATAACAATAAAATCATAGTCATCTCTTATATAATCAACGGCATTTTTTAAAATATATTCTTTCTCATTGATTCCAAGAAGTTCAATTTCGGCTCCGGCAAGATTAACATTTGATGGAATAATCTTCATACCCTTCACAACCGTATCACACATACTCTCCTTGATGGAACATTCATCCAGCATTAATTCATATACTGTATTTTCCAGTTCACTTTTATCTACACCGAGTCCGCTGGTCATATTTCCCTGTGGATCAAGATCAATTGTTAATACCTTTTTTCCTGCTTCTGCCAGGCAGGAGGCCAGATTAATTGCCGTCGTTGTTTTTCCAACGCCACCCTTTTGATTTGCAATTGCGATGATTCTGCTCATAACTCTTTTTACCTCTTTTTCTTACGCTATATGTGTTTTTGATACATGACTTATTATATCACTATTGTTCCCCGATTGCTACACAAAAATGTTTCACGTGAAACATTTTATAAAATCTTCCACTCTTCTTCCCTGACAAGTATAGCCTGTGAATTACTAAATGGGACAAGCGGCAATTTATTCCCGTATTTTGAAATCACAATATCCACAGCCTCCATTAATGGTTCACTTTTATAGTGTGGCACTGGATAAAAATCTATAACGTTCAATCCTTCAAATGATTTTAACAGTGGTGCTGCCAATGGATCATCCGTATCTTTAGAATATTCAATATTCGGAGCCAGGATAATTGCACCAGCGGACTCTCCTATAAATAATTTTCCGGCGTTAATCTGATCCTTTATAATATTTCCTGCACCTGATCGGTTTATTTTCTGAAGCAGAAAAAATGTATTTCCGCCGGCAATATAAATATAATCATTACGTTCTAATTTATTTGCGATATCCAGATAAGGAGCGGTAGAGAGTTCCAATTCATCAACAACAAGCCCCATCTTTGATAATAAATCCTTGCTATACTGAATATGGAAATCCAGTTGATCTGGCAATGCAGCTGTCGGGATAAAGGTTACTTTTTTTCCTTCAAGACTCTCATTGGCAAATTCCTTAAACAATTGAAATACATCCTTAAATAAAGATGCCAAAAATAATTTCTGCATTTTTCTTACCTCCCCGCAATATTTTCTTTAATGTTTCACGTGAAACATTTACTTCCAAAAAGCTCTGCCTGCTGCTCCATCTGTTTTACGATATTACGCAGCTCCACGCCGCATCGATGAGGATCCATCTCTGCGATTTCACTGCATAATTTTATCTGTTGGAATACAGTCATCAATTCTAAGGTTCCATTAACCCGATCCTTCTCCAACTCCTTCTCTGTACTCTCCTTTTTCTCCTTCATTCTCTTTAACTCAGCAGCTTCTTCCAATACAGGCTCCAACTCATTCAGTTTACTGATACAGTCAGAATATTTTTCTTGTTCCTCTAAAAGCAGCCTGTTTATTTCATCTTCCATTTTCTTCAAATCTGTCAGTTTCTCTTTATTTTTTGGATGAAGTTCTCTCGGAGTAAATGATTCATAACTGGAATCTGTCTCATTCTCCAATACACGTACAAATTCCTGATTTTCCTTCATTTGTATTTTCAGATCACTGATTCTGTTTTCAATCTGAGTCTTCTCCAGTAAAAACTCACTCTGCAGCTCTTTTAAATAAGATAAAATCATCTTTTCCTCTCCAGTATAAAAATTTTCAGAACATATGTTCTATATTATTTTTTAGGCCCATTTTGTGAAGCATGGCTGAACTTCTCTCAAGTAAAAGTTTCGCCCGCGCCATTCGCAAAACCGTTGGAACGGCTGAACTTTTAAGAAAAAATAATTTGTATAACCGATGAAAAGCGGCTATAATATAGTTAGAACTTACCATTTCAAAATTACGATTCGCAGACTTTGGGAGGATACTATGAAAAAAAATATCAAACATTTTTTCTTTTTAACTGCCCTCGCTGCCGGTGCGATCCATCTGACAAACCGGTTTGTCGACATCACGGCTGAAATGAAAAATATACTAAAACCTCAGAACGGTGAATATTACCACTGGAAATATGGCAATATTTTTTACACAAAACGAGGGTCCGGTTCCCCGGTTCTGCTCATCCATGAATTAAATCCGATCAGCTCTTCCTATGAATGGTGCAGGCTGATGAAAAAAATGGAAAAGCATCATACCGTATACACGCTTGACCTGATCGGATGCGGCCGTTCCGACAAGCCGTATCTCACCTACACAAATTATCTGTATGTACAGCTGATCACTGATTTCATCCAGAATGTGATCGGAACAAAGCCTGATGTCATCACGACGAATCATTCCGTGTCGTTTGCGGTTCTTGCACAGAATATGAATCCGGATCTGATCAGCCGGATCGTCGCGATCAATCCTCCGTCCATCGGATCGTTTGAGCGCACCACAGACCGGCTGTCCGTTGTAAAAAAATTCCTGCTGGAGTCACCGCTCCTCGGGACCTTCCTTTACAACATACTGACGCATGAATCAAATATCGCAAAGGAACTGCGCAGCGTCTATTTCTGCAAACCTCAGCTGGTCTCCAGCAAAATGCTTGACGCATATTATGAGGCGGCGCATATGGATAAGGGCCACGGCAAATATCTGATGGCAAGCATCAAAGCGCACTACACGGACAATGCGATCGATCATGCACTGAAAAACCTTCAGACCCCGCTTTACATCATTCAGAGCAATGCGATGAAAAATGCTGTCTCGATTGCAGAAGCATATGCCAGGAAAAATTCTGTCATAGAAACTACTTACATCTCCAATGCCGGGCTTGTCCCGCAGCTTGAAATGCCGGATAAGCTTCTCGCTATCATAGAACGGCTTCTTCAGGCATAACAGCAGATCACAACGGAAACTTCGACGGCGTTCCTGCTTTTCTGGGATACGCCCTCGGAGTTTTCTTTTTCTTCTCAATCCGGACAAAAGAACGGCTTTGTTCATTCAGGTGAAACTTATACACTTCCGCCACGTTTCCCCCAAGCAGCGCAACCGCATGCTCCGCCTGGCTGACCTCCTCTTCCACCTCGCCCGATTTATAGGAAATGAACTCTCCGCCCACCTTTACAAACGGAAGGCAGTACTCGCTTAACGTGGATAAATTTGCCACGGCACGCGATACACATAGGTCAGACTGTTCCCGATACAGACGATTTCCCGCAAGTTCTTCCGCCCTTGCATGAACTGCCTCGACGTCCTTTAAGTGAAGCTCCTCCATCACTTCCCGCAGAAATAAAATCCGCTTGTTTAAGGAGTCCGCAAGGATCAGCCGTATTTCTGGAAAAACAATCTTTAACGGAATTCCCGGAAAACCGGCGCCCGTTCCAAGATCCAGTACACGGATCCCGCGGTTCAGATCACAGACTCTGCACAGGGAAAGGCTGTCAAGAAAATGTTTCTCCACCACCTCGTCAAATTCCGTGATAGCCGTCAGGTTCATCACCTTATTTTTCTCCGTCAGCATCTCATAAAATGTGAGAAACTGTCGGTACTGCTCTTCCGTCACAGAAAGGCCAAGCTCCTTTATTCCATTTTTAAACTTTGTCAAATCATAGTCCATACGATCCGCCATTTTAACCGCACCTCACCAATAAGATAAAAAAATTCATCAAACCTGTCTTCGCCGCATCTGTTCCATATAAACCAGAAGCACAGAAATATCTGCGGGCGATACACCGGAGATCCGCGACGCCTGACCGATCGAGACCGGCCGGTATAGCTTTAACTTCTGTCTGGCCTCAATTCGAAGGCTTGGAACCTGATCATAATCAAACCCCTCCGGAATCTTCTTCTTCTCCAGCTTCTTATAATGCTCCACCTGCTTCATCTGTCTTGTAATATAACCGTCATATTTTATTAAAATATTAACCTGCTCCGCCACATCAGCCGGTATTTCTGGGCGTCCCGGGTCAATCGGCGCAAGCTTATCATAATCGAGCTCCGGACGACGGATCAGCTCCGCAAGGCTCACCCCGGTATTTAAAGGAATACTCCCGTAAGCTTCCAGTAAAGCCTGCACCTCTTTTCCAGCCCCGATCCGAACCTTCGCGATCCGGGAAAGCTCCTCCTCAATCCTCTCCTCTTTTTTGCAGACAGCATCATAGCGCTCTTTCGAAATCAGACCGATCTCATATCCTTTTTTCGTCAGACGCAGATCCGCATTATCCTGCCGGAGAAGCAGACGATATTCCGCGCGCGACGTCATCATCCGATACGGCTCTTTATTTTCCTTTGTCACCAGATCATCGATCAGCACACCGATATATGCCTCCGACCGGTCAAGGATCACCGGCTCCCTTCCGAAAATCTCCATCGCCGCGTTGATCCCGGCAATCAGCCCCTGACAGGCCGCCTCCTCATATCCGCTGCTCCCGTTAAACTGCCCGCCAGAAAAAAGACCGCGGATCTTTTTAAATTCCAGCGAAGCGTCCAGCTGATTCGGATTGATACAGTCATACTCGATCGCGTAGGCATTCCGCACAATCTTCGCATGCTCAAGCCCGGGAAGCGTCCGGTACATCTCGTACTGCACATCTTCCGGCAGCGAGGACGACATTCCGCCCACATACATCTCGTTTGTGTGAATCCCCTCCGGCTCCAGAAAAATCTGATGGCGGTTTTTATCCGCAAACTTAACCACCTTATCCTCAATCGAAGGGCAGTATCTCGGCCCGGTTCCCTCAATGATTCCGGCATAGATCGGCGAGCGGTCCAGGTTATTCCGGATAATCTCATGCGTCCGCTCATTCGTATACGTCAGCCAGCAGGAAACCTGATCGATCTGCACATCGTCAGGATTCGTTGTAAAAGAAAACGGTACGATCCTCTCGTCCCCCTTCTGCTCTTCCATTTTAGAAAAATCAATCGAATTCCGGTCAATTCGCGCCGGCGTCCCCGTCTTAAACCGAAGCATCTCAATTCCATGAGAAACCAGGGAATCCGTCAGATGATTTGCCGCCATCAGCCCGTTTGGCCCGGTGTAGGTGATCATCTCACCGGTCAGGCACCGCGCCCGTAAATATGTCCCGGTGCATAAGACCACCGCCTTACAGCAATAGACAGCGCCCGATACCGTGCGGACCGCGGCAATCTGCGCTCTATCCAAAACAGGATTCTGACCTGTCGCATCGTTTCCTGTCTCAGAAGTATCATCTGTCTCAAAAGTATCATATTCTGTATTATTTTTTATTAAGTCTATATTTAATAAATCATTCTCAGTGAGAATCTCTGAAACCTCAGCCTGTCGGATTGTCAGGTGCTTTGTATTCTGCAGCGTCCGGCGCATTTCCATACTATAATCCGCTTTATCAGCCTGCGCGCGGAGAGAATGTACAGCAGGACCCTTGGATTTATTCAGCATTTTCGATTGGATAAAGGTTTTATCGATATTAATCCCCATCTCACCGCCGAGCGCATCGATCTCCCGCACAAGGTGTCCTTTTGAACTGCCGCCGATATTCGGATTGCAGGGCATCAGCGCAATACTGTCGACGCTGACTGTAAAAATAATCGTCTCAAGGCCAAGCCGTGCAGCCGCAAGCGCCGCCTCACAGCCGGCATGACCGGCGCCGACCACCGCCACGTCATAAGCTTCCCTCAGATATCCGTGCTCCATGGACATATGCTCTTCCATTCCTTTCTGTCTTCCTGCCTTACTTGCCCATACAGAATTTGCTGAAAATCTCATTTACCAGGTCATCCTCCACGGCCTCCCCGATGATCATTCCAAGCTTTTCATATGCAGCCATCAGATCAATCGAATAAAAATCCTCCGGCATTCCGTCCGCGATGCTCTTTCTCGCCAAAAGAATGGAGGAAAGCGCATCCGACAAGGCAGTCTTATGTCTGAGATTCGTGATACAGATCTCCTGATCCGAACAGATCTCTCCCGCAAAAAACATATCCTGCACGGTCTGTTCCAAAAGCTCCATCCCTGACCGCTCCTTTGCAGAAAAAGTGATCATCTTAAGATCCTCCTTCTTTTCTTTCCACATCGGAAGACGGCTGACCGCAGCGGCGAAATCCTCCTCTGTCGTCACCGCAGGAAGATCCGATTTATTTAACAGTATAATGACCTTATGCTCTGCAAGCAAGTCCAAAATTTCAAAATCATTCTGGTCGAGCCTTGTCGAAGCGTCCGCCACATAGATGACCAGATCCGCATCCGCCAGATACTTCTTGGAGCGCTCCACACCGATTTTTTCAACGACATCCTCCGTATCCCGAATCCCGGCCGTATCCGTCACGCGAAGAAGAATTCCGTTCAGATTCATCTGTTCCTCCAGCGTGTCCCTTGTCGTACCGGCGATTTCTGTCACAATTGCCCGCTCCTCACCGAGTAAAGCGTTAAGTAACGACGATTTTCCGACATTTGGTTTTCCGACAATTACCGTGGCAATCCCCTCCCCGATCAGTCTCCCGCTCTCACTGCTTTTTAAAAGACGCGCAATCTTAGTCTCCGCTTTCCCCAATCTCTCATCAAGCGTCTGCGGATAACCGTCCAGACTGATATGCTCCGGATCGTCTAACGCCGACTCGATAAAAGCGATCTCATGCAGCAGCGCACCGCGGATTTCCCGGATCTCATGCAGCAGCGCACCGGAAAGCTGCCTGATGGAATTTTTTAAAGAGAGATCATTTTTTGCCTGAATCACATCCATCACAGACTCCGCCTGGGACAGATCAATCCTTCCATTTAAAAAGGCGCGCTTTGTGAACTCTCCCGGCTCCGCAAGCCGCGCACCCGCATGAAGCACCGCCTCTAAGATCCGCTTCGTCACATAGACGCCGCCGTGACAATCAATCTCCACGGTATCCTCGCTCGTATAACTGCGCGGCGCCCGCATCAGAAGTGTCATCACCTCATCAATCATCTCACCGTCCTCCCAGACGGATCCGTAATGAATCGTATGGCTCTCCTGCTCTGTAAGAGTCCCGCCGCCCTTTTTTCGAAACACCTTATCCGCGATCTCGACCGCCTGATCCCCGCTGATCCGTACAATGCCGATCCCGGCCCCTGCCATGGCGGTTGCGATTGCTGCGATCGTATCAGAATGCATAAATTCCTCCTTTTAAAATAACAGAAAAGGAGCTGTCACCTGCAACAACTCCTTCTCATCTCTCCCTATGTAACCTATCGCCTCAGGGTAACGACAACATGACGGTACGGCTCCTCGCCCTCACTGTGCGTTGTCACAAATTTATCATTCTGCAGTGCGGAATGAATCACTCTTCTCTCAAACGGATTCATCGGCTCTAAGGAAACCGGACGTTTGGATCGCTTTACCTTATAGGCGATATTCTTTGCAAGATTCTCAAGCGTCTCTTTTCTTCTCTTCCGGTAATCCTCCGTGTCAATCTTTACCTTCACATATTCCTCGGCGTTCTTATTCACCGCAAGATTCGTCAGGTACTGCAGAGAATCCAGCGTCTGTCCGCGCTTTCCGATCAGCACGCCCATATCGCCGCCCTTTAACTCCACGTTCACGATCTTACTGTCTTCCGCCTTTTCGATCAGAATCTCAACCTCAAGCTCCATCGCCTGGAATACCTTATTTAAAAATTCGCGGATATTATCTTCCACATCGTTCTTCTTCCGAACCTTAATCACCGCATCTTTCCTGGCGATTCCTAAGAAACCTGCACTCCCCTTCTCAATCACCTCGTACTCAATCTTATCATGGGTTGTCCCAAGCTTAATCACGGCTTCCGTCAGTGCGTCTTCCACTGTCTTTGCAGAAATCTCAATAAAATCCATACTCATAACCGTACCCCCTATTTTCTACTGTTCCGTTCATTAAACTCCCGAACCATATTCGCCTTCGCGCTCATGCTGCCCGCCTTTGCCTTTGAACGCGCCGCATTCGCTTTCTCCAGCTCGGCCTCCTTCTCTGCGCTCGTCAGCTGCTTCTTCTTCGCATCCACCATCTGCCTGGTATTCATCCTGGCCGCATTTGAAATCTGATTCTCCGCGATCCCCATCTTTTCGCGCTTCTTTTTCATTTTTTCCTGATTCTTCTTAATGATATCCTCAAGATCCACCTTCTCGAAATGCTTATTCAGGAAAAACTGCTGCACGCTTCGCACCACCGCACCGGCGATCCAGTAAATACCAAGTCCGACCGGAACGGAAAAACACATCACCAAAGAAAACAGCGGCATCGTCTTATTCATCATATTCATCTGACGCGCCATATTATCACTCTGCTCATTTCCGGTATTACTGCTCTGCGGAATCAGCTTCATGTTGACCACCTGGCTCACATAGGAAAGCACCGGGATCATCAGGGCAAGAAACACCAGAAGATACGATTTGCTCTCAAAATTCGTCCTTATAATCTGCCACGGCGTATCCGAGATATTCAGCCACATAAAATTGTTGACATCCGACACCTTCGCAAACGTCGTGGAAATCGTATCCGAAAGCTGCGGAAACGTCTCCTTTAACGTATCCCAGCCGGTCGAGTTCATCTTATAGAGCACGTCCACAATCGAGTTGGAAAGCGCCGTGGGATCCGTCACCGTAAAATCCGCCGCCGGCTGCGTGAGGATACGAAGATCCGTCACAAGCTTCGTCATCTTCTCCTGATAACCGCCGGTCGCCATAATCTCTTCCACGAGAACGGAAAAATTATTCTTTACCCCGGTCACGTAAGCCGGCACATTCATAAATACCCGGTAGAGCGCAAACAAAAGCGGCATCTGAATCAGCATCTGCAGACAGCTTCCCATCATGGAAACCCCGTACTTCTCATAAACCGCCTGCGTCTCCTCCTGCATGGCCATCATGGACGCCTGGTCTTTCTTTCCCTGGTACTTCTTGTTGATTGCGTTTAACTCCGGCTGCATCTTCTGCTGGAGCTTGGAAAACTTCTGCTGCTTGTACGTAAACGGAAATAAGAGAATATAGATTACAATTGTAAACAATATAATAGAAAGACCTACATTCTCAATATGAAGCAGCGACATGAGATAATAAATCCCATTCATGAGCCATCCGAGAATCTTTGCAATCGGCCCAAGAAACATACCGTCATATGCAGTTAATAACATTTCTGACACTATCAAATACCTCCACTATGGAACCGGATCATATCCTCCCTTTGAAAAAGGATTACAGCGTAAAATTCTCCACAGCGCAAGCGCTCCGCCCTTTACCGCCCCGTATTTCTCAATCGCTTCGAGCCCGTAGGCCGAACAGGTCGGTATATAGGGACATCTCGTCGTTTTCAGCGGAGAAAGATACTTTCTATAAAATCTGATCAGGAAAATTAATATACATTTCAAAATGATTCCATCTTCTTTTCTGAACTTATGAGCCGGCATGCGGCGTTCTGGAAGCGTCTGTCACGCCCCCTGCAACAACAATCCTGTGAAGACCTCCAAGATGCAGCAGCGCGCTCTCCATCTGATGATAAGAGATCCCGCGGGCCGCCCCTCTTGCGATCACTACAATGTCCCAACCACTATGGAACACGTCTTCCTGTAGTCTGTAGCTCTCCCGGATCAGCCGGGTAATGCGGTGCCTCACCACACTGTTTCCAACTTTTCTGCTGACGGATATCCCAAGTCTGTTCCGCTCTGTCCCGTTTGATCTGACATACATCACCAGGTACCGGTTCGCGTAAGACCTGCCGGTCTGATACACCAGCTTAAAATCCGCCGTCTTTTTCAATGATTCTGAATACTTCATCGACAATCCTTCATTACAGTCAGAATCCAACGCCAAACAGTTTCCTGCCTTAAGGCAGAATCACGCCTTAGGGCAGAGAGAAGAAAAGACCACATATGATGTGGCCTAAGCTGATAATCTCTTTCTACCTTTTAATCTTCTCGCAGCCAATACTTTTCTTCCGCCTGCTGTGCTCATTCTCTTACGGAATCCATGCACTTTGGATCTCTGCCTCTTTTTCGGCTGATATGTCATCTTCATATTTGCTCACCTCCCTACGTGAAAAAACATCATTTTCAATTATAACAGAAAAAGGCGCCAAGTCAAGCAGAAAATCAGCATTCCACGTAACATTCCACATAACAAACAGCCGCCTTTTCTGGCCATCCTGTCCACTTATCCACCCGCCATCCCTAAAAAACACTATATATAATAAGGAAGAAACTCCTCTCAACAAGATCTAGTACTTCTTAAGTTATCCCCCAAATGTGGATAAACTTGTGGATAACTCGTTCTTATAGTACGGATAATTTGTGTATAAGCATAAAAAAACGCTGTATTTCGCCCAAACAGGCATTTTTTACTTTTTACATATCCCCACCCGTATCCGTCGCGAAAACGCAAATTAGCCATTGTAAAAAGCGTTAAAATAGTGTAGGATAAGAAGAGCAGGATTTTTAATAGAAACCGGAGTGCTGATATGGATCTGATTTTAGAAAAATGGGACGAGATTCTGATGACGGTCAAGACGGAACACGACATCACGAACGTCTCCTTCGACAACTGGCTGCGTCCGCTTGAGGTCTATGGAATTGAGGACGGGATTCTCTATATCCTCGTTCCATCCGACCAGATGTCGCTCAACTACATATCCAAACGATATCTTCTCCCCTTAAAGGTTGCGATCGCTGAGATCACCGGACAGGAGTACGAGCTGAAGCTTCTCCTCCCGGAGCAGGCCAAAGGAATGAAGAAGGGCGGAACGAAGACAGAGAAATCTTCTTTTTCAGAAAAAGCAGGGAAATCGAATCTGAATCAGAATTACACCTTCGATACCTTTGTCGTGGGAAGCAATAACCGGTTTGCACATTCCGCCTCCCTTGCCGTTGCGGAATCCCCGGGCGAATCCTACAATCCGCTGTATATCTACGGCGGCCCCGGACTTGGAAAGACGCATCTGATGCATTCCATCGGCCATTTCATCCAGGAAAATGACCCGAATGCGAAGATTATTTACGTAACCTCAGAAGAATTTACCAACGAGGTGATCGAATCCATCCGAAGCGGTAACGCCGCCGCGATGAACAAGCTTCGGGAGAAGTACCGCACGATCGATGTGCTGATGGTGGATGACGTGCAGTTTATCATAGGAAAAGAGAGTACACAGGAGGAGTTTTTCCACACGTTTAATGCGCTTCACTCCGCCCGGAAACAGATTATCCTGACTTCTGACAAGCCGCCGAAGGATATGGAGACCTTGGAGGAGCGGATCCGTTCCCGTTTTGAATGGGGACTGATGGCTGATATCGGTACCCCGGATTATGAGACGCGTATGGCGATCCTTCGAAAGAAGGTCGAAGCGGACGACATGGTCTTAAGCGACGATGTCTTAAACTACATCGCGACCAACATCAAATCCAATATCCGGGAGCTCGAAGGCGCCTTAAACAAGCTGCTCGCCCTTTCCAATCTCAATAATATCGAGATCACACTGGAGATCGCGATCCATGAGCTCTCAAATATCATTACGCCGGACAAGCCAAAAGAGGTCACGGCACAGCTGATCATCGAGGTGGTGTCCGAGCATTTTCAGGTTTCCTTAGACCAGCTGATTTCCAAAAGCCGAAGTAAGGATATCGCACGTCCGCGCCAGATTGCCATGTATCTGTGCAAGACCATGACCGACATCCAGTTAGAATCCATCGGCTCCATGCTCGGAGGACGGGACCACTCGACGATCATACACGGGATTCAGAAGATTTCAGAAGAATACGAATCAAATGCGACGACCCGCAGTCTGATCGAGACGATTAAGAAAAAGATTAACCCGAACTAAAAGATATGAACCAGAAGATGTTGACAACCTGTTTATGTTCTGTTTAAAGCTTCATGCAGACCTTTTATCCATATCCGGAAGCTTTTACGTTTTACACACAGTATTAAGATATCTTCCTCATTTTTTTCACAGACTTATACAGTCGGATCTTTACAAAAAGTCCTGATATTTCAGGCTTTTACGGGTTATTCACTTATAAACAGCCCCTATTAAGATTACGTTGAAGTTCTTTTATATTTTTTACTGACGGCATGTTCGCCGTCTCTGCAAATTTGTTTTCTGCACGAGGAAGGAGTTATAAACAATTATGAAGCTGATCTGTTCCAAATCGAATTTACTGCACGGTGTAAATATTGTGTCGAAGGCAGTTCCCACAAGAACCACCATGGCGATTTTAGAGTGTATCTTAATTGATGCCTCCGCCGGTGAGATTAAGCTGACTGCCAATGATATGGAACTTGGAATCGAGACAAAGATCGAGGGAGAAATTGCGGAACCGGGCGTGATTGCTCTGGACGCCAAGATTTTCTCGGAGATTGTGAGAAAGCTTCCGGATAACGACGTTGTCATTGAGACGGACAGTTCCTTTAAGACGACCATTACCTGTGAGAAGGCAAAGTTTAACATCATCGGGAAGTCGGGGGAAGATTTTTCTTACATACCTTTTATTGAACGGAATGATGCGATCAGCATCTCACAGTTTACGTTAAAAGAAGTGATCCGCCAGACGATCTTCTCGATTGCGGATAACGACAACAATAAGCTGATGACAGGAGAGCTGTTTGAGATTCAGAATAACGACTTAAAGGTCGTCTCGCTGGACGGGCACCGCATCTCGATCCGCAATATTGAGTTAAAGGACAGCTATTCCCATAAAAAAGTGGTGGTTCCGGGAAAGACGCTGCAGGAAGTCAGCAAGATCCTTCCGGGAAGCGCGGAGGATATGGTGAGCATTTTCCTGACAGACAATCATATCGTATTTGAATTCGACCAGACGACTGTAGTATCAAGACTGATCGAGGGAGAATATTTCCGGATCGAGCAGATGCTCTCTTCTGATTATGAGACGAAGATCCGCATCAATAAGCGGGAGCTTCTGGACTGTATCGACCGTGCGACGCTTCTTGTGAAGGAAGGAGATAAAAAACCGATCATCATGAATATCACGGATTCCTCCATGGAGCTTAAGATTAATTCCTTCATCGGTTCCATGGATGAGGAGATTGATATCACCAAGGAGGGGAAGGATATTCTGATCGGGTTTAACCCCAAGTTCTTTATCGACGCGCTTCGCGTGATCGATGAGGAGGAGGTTACGCTCTATATGGTAAATCCCAAGGCGCCGTGCTTTATCCGCGATGATTACGAGAAGTTTATCTACCTGATCCTCCCGGTGAATTTTAACGCGCTGGCAAACTAAAAGGCAGACTGGAGGATAGGATGAGAGAGGTAAAGATCAGACAGGAGGAAGAATTTATCCGGCTTGGTCAGGCATTAAAGAAAGCCGGGCTGACGGATTCCGGGGTGGAAGCCAAGATTGTGATTCAGGACGGGCAGGTGAGCGTCAACGGGGAGATGGAGCTTCGGCGCGGCAGAAAGCTCTACGGCGGCGAGGAGATCACCTATGACGGTCAGACGTTAAAAGTGGTAAAATGATCATCAAATCCATTGAACTTAAGAATTTCCGCAATTACAAAGAGCTGACGCTCATCTTCGATGAGGGTACCAACATTTTATACGGGGACAATGCCCAGGGAAAGACTAATATTTTAGAGGCGGCCTACTTAAGCGGGACGACGAAGTCCCACCGGGGAGGCCGTGACAAAGAGATGATCCGGTTTGGGAGCGATGAGGCGCATATCCGCACCGTCATCGTGCGGAACGGCAGGGAATATCAGATTGACCTTCATCTGAAGAAAAACCGGGCAAAGGGGATCGCGATTGACCGGATTCCGATCAAAAAGGCGTCGGATCTGTTTGGCATTTTAAATATCGTGCTTTTTTCGCCGGAGGATTTAAATATCATCAAAAACGGTCCCTCCGAGCGGCGCAGGTTTATGGATTCCGAGCTCTGCCAGATTGATAAGATCTATCTGGCAGACCTTGGCACCTACAACCGGATTTTAAATCAGAGGAATAAATTGTTAAAAGATATGGTTTACCGCCCTGATTTGAAGGAAACACTTCCGATATGGGACGAACAGCTGGTAGAAACCGGAAAACGGATCATCATAAGGCGCCGGAGATTTGTGGAAGAGCTCCGCGATATGATCCATGAGATCCATTTTAAGATTTCCGGCGGCAGGGAGGAGCTTCTTTTAACCTATGAGCCGGATATCGACGATATTTTTTTCGCGGATGAATTATATCAGGCGAGAGAAAAAGACCGTAAGCTTTGTCAGACATCTGTAGGACCACACCGGGACGACCTCTCCTTTTCCATCGGAGGCGTGGATATCCGCAGATTCGGTTCACAGGGACAGCAGAGAACCTGTGCGCTCTCGCTGAAGCTCTCGGAGATTTTACTGGTAAAGAAAATGATTCACGATACGCCGGTGCTGCTTCTGGACGACGTGTTATCCGAGCTTGACAGCAGCAGGCAGAATTATCTGTTAAACAGCATCTGTGATACGCAGACCATCATCACCTGCACCGGTCTGGATGAATTTGTCCGGAACCGTTTTCAGATCAACCGTGTTTTTGAGGTGGCAGGCGGGCAGGTATCTGAGAAATCGATAGAGGAATCATGAGAAGTATGGAGGAAGATATGGGTACAGAAAATGAATACGGAGCAGATCAGATCCAGATACTCGAGGGGCTTGAGGCTGTCCGTAAGCGACCCGGAATGTATATCGGCAGTACATCGGCGCGCGGACTTCACCATCTGGTATATGAGATCGTGGACAATGCGGTGGATGAGGCCCTGGCGGGTTTCTGTAAAAATATCGATGTGACGATCAATCCGGACAATTCCATCACCGTGGAGGATGACGGGCGGGGCGTTCCGGTGGGCATGAATCACAAAGCCGGGAAGTCGGCGCTTGAGGTCGTCTACACGGTGCTCCATGCAGGCGGAAAGTTCGGAGGCGGAGGATATAAGGTGTCCGGCGGCCTGCACGGCGTGGGAGCGTCTGTTGTAAACGCGCTTTCCTCCATGCTCTGCGTGGAAGTTTATAACGAGGGAAAAGTCTATTATCAGAGCTATAAGATCGGAAAGCCCGATGAGCCGGTGAAGATCATCGACGACTGCGATTTTGATAAGCATGGGACAAAGGTGACCTTCCTGCCGGACGACGGTATTTTTGAGGAGACGGTCTATGACTATGACACGTTAAAACAGCGTCTGCGCGAGACCGCGTTTCTGACAAAAGGACTGCGGATCACGCTGACCGATACCAGGGAAGAGCCGGAGCGGCGGCATGAGTTTCACTATGCGGGCGGCATCAAGGAATTTGTGACCTACTTAAACAAGAGCAGGGAATCGCTTTATCAGGAAGTGATTTACTGTGAGGGCAGCAGGGACAGCGTATATGTTGAGGTTGCGATGCAGCACAACGATTCCTACAACGATGCGACCTACAGCTTTGTCAACAATATCATCACGCCGGAGGGCGGAACGCATCTGGCGGGATTTCGAAATGCCCTGACAAAAACGTTCAACACCTATGCGCGGGCCAATAAGATTTTAAAGGAATCGGAGGCGCTTTCCGGCGAGGATATCAGGGAGGGCCTGACCGCCATCATCAGCGTAAAGATCGAGGAGCCGCAGTTTGAGGGGCAGACCAAGCAGAAGCTGGGAAACAGCGAGGCGAGAGGCGCGGTGGATTCGGTGGTGAGCGAGCAGCTGACCTACTTTTTAGAGCAGAATCCGTCCGTGGCAAAGACAATCTGTGAAAAATCCCTCTTAGCGCAGCGCGCAAGGGAGGCCGCGAGAAAGGCCAGGGATCTGACGCGCCGCAAGACGGCGCTCGAGGGGATGGCGCTTCCGGGCAAGCTTGCCGACTGTTCGGACAAGGATCCGAAAAACTGTGAGATTTTTATCGTGGAGGGAGATTCCGCAGGCGGCTCCGCGAAGACGGCGCGCAGCCGTGCGACCCAGGCGATTCTTCCGCTGCGCGGAAAGATTTTAAATGTGGAGAAGGCCAGGCTGGACCGGATCTATGGCAATGCGGAGATCAAGGCCATGATCACCGCCTTCGGGACCGGGATTCACGAGGATTTTGATATCTCAAAGCTGCGCTATGACAAGATTATCATTATGACAGATGCCGATGTGGACGGCGCGCATATCGCGACGCTGATGCTCACCTTTTTATACCGGTTCATGCCGGAGCTGATCCGGCAGGGCCATGTGTACCTTGCCACGCCGCCGCTTTATAAGATCGAAAAGAACAAGGGCGTATGGTATGCGTACGACGATATAGAGCTCGGGTCGATCTTAAAGGAGATCGGGCGCGACGGCAACAATAAGATCCAGCGCTACAAAGGGCTCGGGGAGATGGATGCCGAGCAGCTCTGGGAGACGACGATGGATCCGGAGAAGCGCATCTTAAAGCGCGTGATGATCGACGAGGAGAATTCTTCTGAGATCGACCTGACATTCACCACTCTGATGGGCGATAAAGTGGAGCCGAGGCGTGAATTTATCGAGGAAAACGCGAAGTACGTACAGAATCTTGATATCTAGGATTTGGATTGGAGAGTCAGATGGATGACAAAATTTTTGACCAGATACATGAGGTTGATTTAAAAAAGACCATGGAATCCTCTTACATCGATTACGCGATGAGCGTGATTGCGCAGCGGGCGCTGCCGGATGTAAGGGACGGATTAAAGCCGGTGCAGCGGCGTGTGCTGTATTCCATGATCGAATTAAATAACGGGCCGGATAAGCCGCACCGGAAATGCGCGCGTATTGTCGGGGATACGATGGGAAAATATCACCCGCACGGGGATAGCTCGATTTACGGCGCCCTGGTGAATATGGCGCAGGAGTGGTCCTTCCGCTACCCGCTTGTGGACGGTCATGGGAATTTTGGATCTGTCGACGGCGACGGCGCTGCCGCCATGCGATACACGGAGGCGCGTTTAAGCAAAATCTCCATGGAGATGCTGGCGGATATCAACAAGGACACGGTTGATTTTGCACCGAACTTTGACGAGACAGAAAAAGAGCCGGTGGTGCTCCCGTCCCGTTATCCGAATCTTCTGGTCAACGGCACGACAGGGATCGCAGTCGGCATGGCGACCAATATTCCACCACATAATCTCCGCGAAGTGATTAATGGAGTGGTAAAAATTATTGACAATCAGGTACTGGAGGACCGGGAGACAGAGATTGAGGAGCTGCTCTCGATTGTGAAGGGACCGGATTTCCCCACGGGAGGCACGATCCTTGGGACTGCGGGGATCAACGAGGCATACCGGACCGGCCGCGGGAAGATCCGGGTGCGCGCGATCACGGACATCGAGCCCATGCTAAACGGCAAGAACCGGATTGTGGTGACGGAGCTTCCCTATATGGTGAACAAAGCGCGTCTGATCGAGAAGATCGCCGAGATGGTGCGGGACAAAAAGATTGACGGCATCACGGATCTGCGCGACGAGTCGGATCGTCAGGGAATGCGGATCTGTATCGAGCTGCGGCGGGACGTGAATCCGAACGTTGTCTTAAACCTGTTGTATAAGCACACGCAGCTTCAGGATACCTTTGGCGTGATCATGCTGGCGCTGGTCGACAACCAGCCGAAAGTACTGAATCTCTACCAAATATTAAATTACTATTTAATTCATCAGAAGGATGTCGTCACACGTCGGACAAAGTACGACTTAAATAAGGCGCTGGAGCGGGCCCATATTGTGGAGGGTCTGCTGATCGCGCTTGATCACATCGACGAGGTGATCAGCATCATCCGCAGCAGCAAAAACATTCAGGAGGCAAAACAGCGCCTGATGGATCGTTTTGAGCTGACGGACGTACAGGCACAGGCAATTGTAGATATGCGTCTGCGCGCGCTGACCGGTTTGGAGCGGGAGAAGCTCGAGACGGAATACGCGGAGCTGATGGCGCGGATCACCGAGTTAAAGGCGATCTTATCGGACGAGAAAAAGCTGCTCGGCGTGATCCGTGAGGAGATTCTTCTCATCGCGGAAAAGTTCGGGGATGACAGAAGGACCTCCATCGGATTTGACGAATACGATATTTCCATGGAAGACCTGATCCCGGTGACAAACACGGTGATCACCATGACAAAGCTCGGATACATCAAGCGGATGAGCCTGGACAATTTCCGCGCACAGAACCGCGGCGGCAAGGGCATCAAGGGGATGGAGACGATCGAGGACGACTTTATCGAGGAGCTTCTGATGACCACCTCCCATCACTATATGATGTTCTTTACCAATACGGGCCGTGTCTACCGGATCAAGGCATACGAGATCCCGGAGGCGGGCCGGACGGCGCGCGGTACCGCGATCATCAACCTGCTTCAGCTGCAGCCCGGGGAAAAGATTTCCGCGGTGATCCCGATCCGGGAATACACGGAAGGGCATTTCCTGTTTATGGCGACGCGGAACGGCATTGTGAAAAAGACGCCGATCACGGATTACGCAAATGTGAGGAAAACAGGACTTGCGGCCATCAGCCTCCGCGAGGACGACGAGCTGATCGAGGTCAAAAAGACGGATAACAACCAGGATATTTTCCTTGTGACAAAATACGGACAGTGCATCCGGTTCCATGAGACAGATGTAAGAAAAACCGGCCGCACCTCCATGGGTGTGATTGGGATGAATCTGGCGGACGGCGACGAAGTCATCGGAATGCAGATGGAGTCCCAGGGAGAATCCTTAATGATCGTTTCAGAAAAGGGCCTTGGAAAATGTACGCTGATTTCTGAATTTACGACCCAGAACCGCGGCGGCAAGGGTGTGAAATGCTATAAGATCACGGAAAAGACCGGAAATATCGTCGGCGTAAAAGCAGTCAATATCGACAATGAAGTGATGCTGATCACAACGGAGGGCGTGATCATCCGGATCAAGGTCAGCGATACGGCGCTGCTTGGCCGCATCACTTCCGGTGTCAAGCTGATCAACCTGGATGAAAATGTGACGGTGGCAAGCATCGCGAAAGTCAAGGAAGACAAGAGCCTGATCGACTATGCGGACACCTCGGAGCTTTTAACCGACGAGGAGGAAGCGGCGAGCGCGGCGCTTGCGGCGGAAAATGCCAGGAAAGCAGCCGGTAATTTTACGGAAACCGATGATTCTCTGATGGATGAGCTCTTAAAGCGCGCAGAGGAGGATGCCAAAGCGCAGCAGGAAGAGGAAGCTTCGTCGGATGAGACGGATGACGAATAAAAAAAGAAAAACCCCCGCGGTCTGCCGCGGGGGTTTTTGTCCGGGCAGATTCCGTATTTACAACGAGGGCGACAAGTGATATAGTAACGATTGGATGATATTCCGCAGGGGTGTGGAAATTGTACCGAAAAGATCAGACTATGAACAGACTGTTTGTGAGGAGCACACATGGACCGGAGCTTCCGGCCGTGATCTGCCAGACGACGGATGGTCGCACTGCTTCCGAAAGGAGGCGTTGTATACAGATTGAGGGAAAGAGACTTTGATTGTATACGGATTGGTTTTATCGGAGCCGGCAAAGTCGGCGTGTCACTTGGAAAATATTTGAAAAGTAAGGGTCAGACGATAGGAGGTTATTACAGCAGAAACCCGGAATCCGCCAGGTGGGCGGCAGAATTTACAGAAACATCGTATGAGACAGATATGAAGAAATTCATCAGCAGCTGCGATATGATCCTTTTTACCGTACCGGATGGCGCGATTGCATCGGTATGGGAAGAGGCAAAGCCGTATACGTCGGGCAAAATCATAGGTCACTGCAGTGGAATTCATAGCTCGGACATCTTTTCTGACGCAGGCAGCACACAGAACTATGCCTGCTCCATACATCCCCTGTTTGCAATCAGCAGCAAAGAGCACTCCTGGAGGGAACTCTCTTCCGTACTCTTTACGATCGAGGGCAGTGGGACTCATCTTAAGACCATAGAAGCATTATTTCGCGGTCTTGGAAATCCGGTAACGATTATTTCCGCGGAAAACAAAATCAGATATCATGCAGCGGCGGCTTTGGCATCCAACTATATGACCGCTTTGTTTCACATGGCGGAAGAGCTTTTCCTGCAATGTGGGTTTGAGGAGGAAGAAGCCAGGAAACAGCTGTATGCGCTGGCAAAAGGAAACCTTGACCACATCCTGGTGCAGGGCTGTGCTGACGCGCTCACAGGACCTGTGGAACGCAACGACTGCGGAACGGTACAGCTGCACATGGACGCCATATCGCCGGACATGAAAGAGGTCTACCGGAACAATGCCGGATATCTGATCCGCCTGGCGGAACAAAAGCATCCGGACAGGGATTATACCAGGATGAAAGAGACATGCAGGAATGGAGGAAAACATGAAAAATACGGTGCTGACCCTACAGAAAATGAAAGAAAAACATGAAAAAGCGGTGATGGTGACCGCATATGATTATACCACGGCAAAAATTATGGAAGAATGCGGCGTCAACATGATACTTGTCGGCGATTCTCTCGGCATGACAATGCTCGGCTACGAGGATACGCTTTCCGTCACGATGGAAGACATGATTCACCACTCAGCGGCAGTTGCGCGCGGAATAAAAGATACTTTTCTCGTGACAGATATGCCGTTTATGTCCTATCAGACCTCTGTCTACGACGCGGTGGTCAACGCGGGACGTCTGATGAAAGAGGGGCGGGCAAATGCCGTAAAATTAGAGGGAGGATCCGAATTTGCGCCCCATGTGGAGGCGATCGTAAAAGCATCGATCCCGGTCGTCGGGCATATCGGCCTGACCCCGCAGTCGGTCAACGCCTTCGGCGGGTTTAAGGTGCAGGGAAAAGACGAGGAAGCGGCAAAGGAGCTGATTTCCGATGCAAAAGCCTTAGAGGCAGCAGGCGCGTGTATGATCGTGATGGAATGTGTGCCGGCAAAGCTCGCGAAGCTGATCACAGAGGAGCTTTCCATCCCGACGATCGGGATCGGCGCGGGGCCGGACTGCGACGCACAGGTTCTGGTGTATCAGGATCTTTTGGCAATGTATGGCGGATTCCAGCCAAAATTTGTGAAAGTATTTGCAAATGTCGGGGAGCGGATGCGCGAGGGAATCAAAGCATATATCGAAGAGACAAAGAGCGGCGCCTTCCCGGCGGAAGAACACTGCTTTAAAATCGACGATTCCGTGATTGAAAAATTATACTGATGGATTCGCACACCAGGAGGAGAGAAGAAAAAGATGAAAATAGTATCGACAATTGAAGAAGTCAGAACACAGGTAGCAGCCTGGAAAAAGGCGGGAGAGACCATCGGCTTTGTCCCGACCATGGGATATCTCCACGAAGGACATTTAAGCCTGATCGAGGCGGCCGGGGAAAACGACCGGGTGGTGGTCAGCATTTTTGTAAACCCGATGCAGTTTGGTCCGACGGAGGATCTCGCCAGCTATCCACGTGATCTGGAGCGCGACGCAGCCCTTTGTGAAAAATATCATGTAGATTTAATATTCCACCCGACAGCGGAAGAAATGTATGGGGAAAGCTTTTACTCCTACGTGGATATGGATGTTCTCACAAAGGAGCTCTGCGGTCTGAGCAGACCAGTACATTTCCGCGGTGTTTGTACTGTCGTGGCAAAATTATTCAACATTGTCACACCGGACAGAGCATATTTTGGGGAGAAAGACGCCCAGCAGCTTGCCATCATCAAAAGAATGGTGCAGGATCTGAACATGCCGCTTACGATAAAAGGCTGCCCGATTATCCGCGAGGAGGACGGACTGGCAAAAAGCTCAAGAAACACATACCTCTCGCCTGAAGAGCGGAAAGCAGCCCTGGTACTGAGCCGTTCCGTTTTTCTCGGAAAAGCGATGGCAGAACAGGGAGAAAAGGATGCGGACCGGATCAAAGCCGCGATGACGGCTGAGATTGAGAGCGAGCCTCTCGCCAGAATTGATTATGTAAAAATCGTGGATCTTAAGACCATGCAGCAGGTAAAAACGATAAACGGAGGGATCCTTGCCGCAATCGCAGTCTATATCGGAAAGACCAGGCTGATCGATAATTTTATGATCAGTGACTGACACAGAAACGGAGAGAACAATGACAATCACAATGTTAAAAGCTAAAATACACCGCGCTACAGTGACTCAGGCGGCATTAAATTATGTCGGAAGTATTACGGTGGACCAGGAGCTGTTAGAGCGGTCCGGTATTCTGGAATATGAGAAGGTTCAAATCGTCGACGTCGAAAACGGCGCCCGGTTTGAGACATACACCATTGCGGGGGAGCGCGGCAGCGGCGTGATGTGTTTAAACGGGGCGGCAGCGCGCATGGTGCAGCCCGGGGACAAAATCATTCTGATGGCCTACGCACAGGTGACGCCGGAGGAAGCCAGAGAATTAAGGCCCCGGGTGCTCTTTGTGGATGAAAAAAATCAGGTGACGAAGATGACAGACTACGAAAAGCACGGCGAGATCGCATAGGTCAGAAAAAATCAATCGAAAAAAGATTGTCCCCCACACCTGGATGGGATATAATAGGTCACATAACATCAAAACGCAAAGGACAGGGTGTGAAGGAAAGATATGCCGCAGAATTTTTATGAGCTGGTCTGGATTTTCATTATTTACGCATTTTTAGGCTGGTGTACGGAAGTCGCCTATGCCGCGCTTGACACGGGAAAGTTTGTGAACCGGGGATTTTTAAACGGCCCGTACTGCCCGATTTACGGATGCGGCATTGTGATTGTCGTCGCGGTCCTCACGCCGCTGAAGCATAATCTTCTGATTTTATTTGCCGGGTCCATGCTTCTTACGACCGTACTGGAATACGTGACAGGATTTCTGCTGGAAAAAGTCTTCCATAACAAATGGTGGGATTATTCCGACAAGCCTTTTAATATAAAAGGATACATCTGTCTGAAATTTTCGGTGTACTGGGGGCTGGCCTGCACCTTTGTCATGGATATTGTACATCCGGTAATTTACGGAGTGATCACACGGATTCCGTATCTTGCGGGAATTATCATGCTTGGTCTGCTGATGTGTATGTTTTTTGTGGACTGCTGTCTTACAGTAACGACCATTTTCAAATTTAATAACCGTCTGAAGCTGATGGATCATCTGGCGGAATCGATTCACCGGCTCTCAGACGAGATCGGAGAGAACATCTATGAAAATGTGACCGGTGTGATAGAAAAATCCGGAGAATTCCAGGAAGCGCATCCGGAGCTTTTGGACAGGCTGTCCGAAACGAAAGAATCCCTTCTTGAACTGCCCGGTACCGCCAAAAATAAGTTAGCGGATGCCCTTGAGGAAAAGAAAAAAGGTTACCTGGAGACAGCGGAGGAGAAAAAACGCCGGCTTGCGGAGCTTGTTGAAAAATACGAAAAAATATATGAGGAGAAAAATTTCGGCTTTCGTCGTCTCATAAATGCATTCCCCGATATGATTTCGAGAGAAAATAACGATGCGCTCCAAAAGCTGAAAGCACATTTTAATATCAAAAAGAAGTGACCATAAAAAGAAAGGTGCGGATCCATGATCAGAACAGTTGAGACAGATGTCATTATAAAAAACGTAAAAGAGATGGCAATCGAGGCGAATTACTACTTATCCTCCGATATGGACGGGGCGATGAAGGGCGCTGCCGTAAAGGAAAAATCCGAACTTGGAAAAAAGATTCTAGGACAGCTTCTGGACAATCTGCAGATCGCTGCGGACGAAAAGATTCCGATCTGTCAGGATACCGGAATGGCTGTGATCTTCCTTGAGGTCGGACAGGATGTTCACTTCGAGGGAATGCCGGTTGAGGATGCGGTCAACGAAGGCGTTCGCCAGGGCTATGAAGAAGGATTTTTAAGAAAATCCGTTGTGGGAGATCCTCTGATCCGAGAAAATACCAGGGATAACACGCCCGCAGTCATCCACTATTCCATTGTCCCGGGGGATAAAGTAAAAATTACCATGGCGCCGAAAGGATTTGGCAGTGAAAATATGAGCCGGATCTTTATGTTAAAGCCGGCGGACGGAATCGAAGGGGTAAAACAGTCGGTGCTGACCGCGGTAAAAGACGCGGGGCCGAATGCCTGCCCGCCCATGGTAGTCGGCGTCGGGATCGGCGGAACCTTTGAAAAATGCGCGATCCTTGCAAAAAAAGCACTGACACGTCCGGCCGGTACGCATTCCGACATTCCTTATATAAAAGAAATGGAAGAAGAACTGCTCGCGGCAATCAACCGGCTCGGCATTGGTCCGGGAGGACTCGGCGGAACCACCACTGCGCTCGCCGTAAACATCAATACCTATCCGACACATATTGCAGGGCTTCCGGTAGCAGTCAATATCTGCTGTCACGTCAACCGCCATGTAGTGCGGGAAATCTGAAAAGAGGAAACATATGGACCAGTATATCACGACACCAGTTACATCAGAAACAACAGCAGGCTTAACGGCCGGCGACTATGTCTATCTTACAGGAACGATTTATGTCGCGCGTGACGCTGCCCACAAAAGGATGATCGAGGCGCTTGACCGCGGGGAGGAGCTTCCGATCCCGATCCGCGACGCCGCAATCTATTATATGGGACCGTCCCCGGCGAGAGAGGGCCGTCCGATCGGTTCCGCAGGCCCGACCACGGCATCCCGTATGGATAAGTATGCCCCGCGCCTGCTTGATCTTGGGCAGAAAGCGATGATCGGAAAAGGAAAACGGACGAAAGAGGTCATCGACGCGATTGTGCGCAATCAGGCCGTCTACTTTGCCGCGGTAGGAGGAGCCGGAGCTCTCCTCTCAAAATGTATCATTTCCTCCGAGATTGTGTGCTATGAGGATCTTGGAGCAGAGGCGGTCCGTAAAATAGAGGTAAAAGATTTCCCGGCAATTGTTGTCATTGACCGAAACGGAAACAATCTGTATGAGACGGCAATCCGCGAATATGCGCAGGAATGAAAAAATTAAAATTAGGGATTGACAGGATAAGAAAAATTTTGTATTATTGAATATGCGTTACACATAGGACAACATCATATTGGTAAACATGACTTTGGAGAAGTACTCAAGTGGCCGAAGAGGTGCCCCTGCTAAGGGTATAGGTCGGGTAACCGGCGCGAGGGTTCAAATCCCTCCTTCTCCGCTTTGTTTAAAATATAAGTTGTTCTAATTTTTAAAAAAAGTTGTTGACAAACATTTCCAAAGGTGATATAGTAAACTGGCTGTCGC
>CANRSX010000052.1 GCA_947642555.1 uncultured Roseburia sp.
TCCCTTTTTTATGGGTGTAGTTTCCGGTTCTGCCAATAATAATTATACACTAACATATCAATACTCCAGCTTCCACATATACCTTCTTTTGGTCAGCGGATGGCTGCGCGCGATGGCGAGCTGCTCCGCGTAGATGCGGATGACAGGGGAGAGGATCACGGGGTTAAAGTAGTCGATGACTTCCTTTGCGACGATCTGGCCGAGCCCGAAATCCTTCGCGTCGATTAGCGTCACCTTCGCGTCAAAACGCTGCAGGAAGGCGAGGGTGCGGGAATCCATGGCGCGGGTTTTCCCGTCGTTCATCAGAAGAAGATACGGGACGTCCTTTTCCGCCATCTCAAACGGCCCGTGGAAAAAGTCGCCGTCATTGAAAAACGCGGAGGCGATCCACTGCATCTCCATCATCAGGCAGGCGGAGAAGGAAAAGGCGACCTCCTGCATCGCGCCGGAGCTGGTGACATAGAGCATCTTCATGTCCTTATGCTCCTGCGCAAAGCGCTCCGCGTCCGGCAGCACGCTTGTGACGGCCTGGTCAATTGCGCCATAGATCCGCTCCATGGCCTCCGCCATCTGCGGATACGCGTCGTACCCCTCCGTCTGATGCAGCAGCTCCGCGGCGAGCATCAGTACCTTTAACGTCTTGTCTTCCTTGGAGGAATAGCTGTCGTCCCAGGCGAAGACCACCGTATCGTCGGCGTCCTTTGTGATCGGGGAGCCCGGCTCGTGGGTGACGGCGATCGTGTGTGCGCCGCGCATTTTCGCTACGGTTGTCGCCTTCGCGGATTCCGGCGTGGTGCCGCTGAGCGAACAGGTGATGACGACCGCGGTCTCATCCACGGAGACGGGCGTCGCATAGTTGAATTCATTGGCGGTGTGGATGGAGGCGCGTAAGCGTCTGGCATTTTCCGTCAGAAAATAGTAAGCCGGGTAGAGATCCGCCCGGGATGCGCCGCAGCCCACAAAGAAAACGCTTCTGATGTCAGGCTGCGCCTCAAGGATTCTGGTTACGATTTGTTTTAACTGCTGCATGATGGTGACTCCTTTCCTGTGGTGGTGTATGGCTGGCCGAAGCCGAAGGATCCGTCCACGAGACACTGTGCGGCGGCAAATTCCGCGGCTTTTCGCAGCGCGTATGTGACGGCGGTTCCGTGCAGGTCCGTCTGCGTCCGCGTCAGATACGTGATCAGAAAGCAGGTCAGAAACGCGTCTCCGGCGGCCATGGTATCCTTTGCATCGACAAATGACGGCATCTGACGGTATTCCCGCTGTCCGTCATAAAGATATGCGCCGTCACTCCCGCGGGTGGCAAGCGCCATGCTGCATCCTGCCTCACAGGCCTCGTGAAGCAGACGGCGCGTCTCGTCCGGCGCAAGGTGGCTGCAGGAAAAAACGGCGTAATCGACAAGAGGCAGCGTACCGGACAGCTTCTCCGGTGTGAATTCGTCGGAGAAATCATAGGAGATGCGGCACCCGCGGCGTTTTGCCGCCTCAAGCCAGGTCTCGGAAAAACCGTAGGCCGAGGAGTGGATCAGGTCAAAGCCGCACAGATAGTCCATGTCCTTTGCGGTAAGGGGAAGCCCCCTGGTGCGCAGCACGCCGCAGCGGTTGCTCCCCAGAAAGACCCGGTCGCCGTCCCGCAGCTCTACGCGCGCGCAGCCGTTCTCCCCCTCAAAGGTGCGGCAGCGGCTGATGTCGATCCCAAGCTCCCGGAGTACGGACGTGACAAAGCGGCCCTCCATATCATCGCCGAAGGCCCCGAGAAAGGCGGAGCGGACGCCGAGCTTCGCGGCAAAAACCGCAAAATTCAAGGCGTTCCCGCCGGGATACATGATGTGCTGATGCTCATATTTGTCGACCACCTGGTCGCCGAGACCGATTACCTGAAACATAGTGTGCGCTTCCTTTCTGAAGTTCTGCCGGACGGACAGAAGAACCTGTGTGAGTCCTGCGTTCCGTCGCCATACATTTGACTGGCATATGGTATATACCATATGATGGGTTTATCATATCAGAGAGGGAAGGGTTTGTCAAGTTATAAAAGAAAAGATGTTTTTGGTTGCGGATTATTCCGGAGGGAAGTATACTGTGATTATCAGCAGAGGATTTTTACATACGAAAGGAGCCCTCATACATTGAGATTTCTTCACACATCAGATCTGCATCTCGGAAAGCGTCTCCACGAATTTTCCCTGTCGGAGGATCAGCGATATATCTTACAGCAGATCGCCCGGGTTGCAAAGGAACAGGCCGTGGACGCGGTACTCATCTCCGGCGATATCTATGACAGGCCCGTGCCGTCCGCAGAGGCGGTGCAGCTCTTTGATCAGTTTATGACAACCCTCGTAAAAAACGGGCATATGGTATTTGCCATCAACGGAAACCACGATTCCGCGGAGCGGCTCGCGTTCGGCGCACAGCTGATGCGGGAGAGCGGCGTGTACGTATCCACTGTCTATGACGGGACGGTGATGCGGATTCCCCTGCGGGATGAATACGGGGAGCTGTCCGTGTACCTGCTCCCGTTTCTAAAGCCGGCGGTGGTGCGCCACGCACTCGGGAGGAGTGAGGACGCATCGTCGGACGAAGAGGACATCATCAGCTACCAGGACGCGCTGTCCGCTGCGCTTGCCCGGGCTGAGGTGCGCGCGGAGGAACGCAGCGTCCTCCTGGCGCATCAGTTTGTGACGGGAGCCGGTCGCTGTGATTCGGAGGAGATCGTGGTGGGCGGTCTCGACAATGTGGACGCCTCCCTATTCGACGCGTTTGACTATGCCGCGCTGGGACACATTCACAGCCCGCAGTCCGTGGGGCGGGAGACGGTGCGCTACGCGGGCACGCCGTTAAAATATTCTTTTTCCGAGGCGGGGCAGGTCAAATCCGTGACGATCGCTGATCTGAGGGAGAAAGGGACAACAGAAATCCGCACCGTACCGCTTACGCCGCTCCGCGATCTGAAAAAGCTTCGGGGCAGCTATCAGGAGCTGATGAGCCGGTCCTTCTGGCAGGAACGAAACCGGGAGGATTATGTGCAGATCACGCTGACGGACGAAGAGGATATCCCGGACGTGCTGGCGCGGCTTCGGGTGATTTATCCGAATCTGATGCGCCTGGAATACGACAACCGGCGCACCAGGCAGAACCAGGAATTAAAGGCGGTGGAGGAGCTCGAAAAAAAGTCGGAGCTTGAGCTGTTCTGCGAATTTTACGAAAAACAGAACAACCAGCCGATGAGTGAGGAGCAGAAGAACTATGTCGAAGCGCTGATCGCAAAGCTCGGTCGCTGACCTGGCGGCAGTGCTGCGCAGACACCTGCGGCAGATATCATGGTAACGCCTGATGCACAGCCAGTGTGGGCGGAAAGAAGAAAGGGAGGCTGTCATGAAGCCGGTAAAACTGACGATAAGCGCATTCGGACCGTATGCGGGGGAGACCACGATCGATTTTACGCAGCTGGGGGAACAGGGGCTTTACCTGATCACCGGCGATACGGGAGCAGGAAAAACTACAATTTTCGATGCGATCTGTTTTGCGCTCTACGGGGAGGCGAGCGGGGATTTCAGGAAGGCGGAGATGTTCCGCAGCAGATACGCAGCAGACGATACGGCGACGTATGTGCAGCTGGTGTTTGACTGTGCGGGGAAGCGCTATACGGTGCGCCGAAACCCGGAATATCTGCGCCCGAAGAGCAGGGGAAGCGGCATGACCGTCCAGAAGGCGGAGGCGGAGCTGACGGGGCCGGATGAAAAAGAACCGGTCACAAGAGCGCGGGAGGTCACGCAGGCAGTGACAGAGCTGATCGGGCTCGACCGGAACCAGTTTGTGCAGATCGCCATGATCGCGCAGGGGGAATTTCAGAAAATCCTGTTTGCGGGGAGCCAGGAGCGCAGCGAGATTTTTCGGAAACTATTCGGTACCGGCATCTATGACCGGCTGCAGGAGCGCTTAAGGACGGAGACAAAAGAGCGGCAGAACGAATACGAGGAATTAAACCGGAGCATCGTACAGTATCTGGACGGGATTGTGTGCGAGGAAGACACGCCTGCCGCGGCGGAGCTTTTTCACCAGAAGCAGACCGGGTTTGACGGGCAGCTGGCGGAGGGGCTTAATCTGCTGGGGCGGCTGTGTGACGAAGAGGAAAAGGCGGCGGCGGAATATGACGGACAGCTGGAGGAGCTCGACGAGCGGATTCGGGACGCGGAGAGGCAGCTTGGAAATATGCAGGAGATCCGCAGACAGCGGGAGCAGCTTGCCGGCAGAGAGCAGGAGCTTGCACAACAGGAGCCGGCATACCGGAGCGCGGAAGCGGCATATACGGCGGCGAAGAAAGCGGCGGAGGAAGGCAGCGGGCTTGACTCTGCGATCCGTGAGCTGAAGGAGCGGCTGGCTCTGTATGAGCGGATTGCAGAAGAGGAAAAAGCGCAGCAGAAGCGTGAGCAGGCATGGCAGGATAGCGGACGCGAATGCCGGGAAAAAAAGGAGCAGAAGGAGCGGGAGCAGGAACGGCTGACCGCACAGCAAGGGGAGTATGAGACGCTCTCCGGCGCGGAGAAAGAGCAGGAGCGGGCGGCGCACCGGATGGAGCTTCTGACCGAAAAAGAAAACGCCCTGGCAGCCGGGAGGAAGCGTCTGCGCGAGGAGGAAGAAAAGCAGGAGAGCCTGCAGAAAGCGGCCCGCGCGTGTAAAGAGGAACTGGACAGGCTGGTGCAGGAGACAGACGGACTGGGCGAAGCGGAGGAACAGTGCCAAAAGGAGCATGAAGCGCTGAAAAACGCGGGAGAAGAGGAACTAAAATGCCGCCATGAAACGGAACAGGCGGAAAAAAAGTTCGATCAGTACCGCGCGGCAGCGAAAGGCTGTGCGGCGGCCAGGGAGGAAATGCATCGGCAGGAGGAGATCTGCGGCGGTCTGCGCAGCCGGCTGGAGGGCCTGGCGGAATCGCTTGCGTCATGTCAGAAAGAGGCGGAAACCTTAAAGGACGCTGAGGTGACATATATCCTTTTGCAGCAGGAGGCCGGGCGGCAGAAGGAAGCAGGAGAACGGCTGGCCACGTTAAAGAAGGAAGCGGATCAGATCGATGCGGTCAAAAAAGAGCTTACGGCGGCACAGGAGGAATACCGCGCGACAGCTGCGGAGAAGGAAAAACTGGCCGGGGAATACCACAGTGCGCAGCGGCAGCGCCTGGACGCGCAGGCTGGTCTGCTGGCGCGTACGCTGAAGGATGGCGCACCCTGTCCGGTGTGCGGGTCAGTGCATCATCCCGCGCCCGCGGCGCTGGCAGAGGAGGTGTTCACAGAGGAGGAGCTGGAGCGCAAAGCAGAGCAGCTCTCCGCCGCGGAGCAGAAGGAAAAAAGCTGTTCCGAGAGCGCGGGACGGCTCATCGAGCGGCTTCTGGCACAGAAGAACGCAGCGGCGCGGCGGGCGGAGGAGACATCCGTACTCCTGGAAGTAAGATCCGGACGCCTGGAAGAGGCATCCGAACGCCCGGAAGAGACATCCGGATGCCCGAAAGAGGCATTCGAACGCCCGGAAGAGACGCCCGGAATGCCGCAGGCGGAATGGGAGGAAGCGGACTGGCGGCGGTACATCAGCGCGTGTAAAAAATGCCTGGAAGAGCAGAAAAAAGAGACGTCCGCGCAGCTTTTGGAGGCGGAGGAGAACCGCGCGCGAAAGGAAGCGCTGGAAAAACAGATCGAAACGCAGACGGCAGAGAAAAATCAGCTGGGCAGTGAAGTGGAGGAGGCTGCGCAGAAGCTCGCCGTCTGCCGCGGCCTCCTCGAGGAGAAGGAGCGGCAGAGAGGGGAGCTGGAAGCGGAAATCCGGCGGGAGTACGCGGGACAGCTGCCGGACGCCGCAGAAGAGCTGCCGGGTGCCGCGGAAAATACGACAACTGTAGAAATATTTCTGGAAGAACGGCTGACCCTGTGCCAGAAAAATCTGACGCTTAAAATGGCCGACGTGAAGCGTGCAAAAGAGCTGGAGCAGTCGCTGCAAAAGCTGGGAGAACAGCGCGGGGAACTGCAGGACCGCATTGCCGGACAGCAGACACAGGAAGCGGAGTACAGGGGAAAGATCAGTGAGCAGGAGACATTACTGGCCGCAGAGCGCAGACGGGCGGCGGAGCAGCAGAACGAAATTTCCGAATGGGGCAGACGTCAGAGCCCGGACGACGGAAAGACAGAGGAAATCAGCGTGGATGAGCTTCTGGCGGGACTTCGGTCACGGTTTGCGCGGGAGCTGTCGGACAGCAGTGAGCGGCTGAAACAGAGAGAGGGGCTTTCGGAGGAGATCCGTCGCCGGGAAATGAGGGTCGGCGAGCTGGGGGAGGAAATCAGAAATGCGGAGATAAAAACCGCCAGGCTTCTGGCGGAGCGCGAGGCGGGGCAGAAACAGCTTGCAGCGCTAAAAGAGCAGTCAGGCGGGGAATCGCGGGAGGAGACCGAAGAAGAGATCCGCCGGCTGGAAGAGCAGAAGGAGACGCTTTCCAGAGAGCTTCTGACTGCGGAACAGACATATCGGGAACAGGAAAAGATAAGGCAGGAGCTTTCGGCGGTGATCCGCGATCTGACGGCGCGCCTGGACCAGACAGGGGAGAGTGAGAGATGCGAGGAGGAGATGATATCCGCGCGGGAGGCGTATCAGGAAGAAAAACGACGACTGTCTGAAATGCGGGAGCGCACCCGTCATGCGCTGCTCACGAACCAGAAGATTCACAGGACGGTACAGGAAAAGCAAAAGGATATCGAGGCGGTGGAGAAGACGTATGTCTGGATGCGCGCGCTATCCGGGACGGCGAACGGCACGCTTCCCGGTAAGCAGAAGATCGAGCTGGAGACCTACGTGCAGATGACCTATTTCGACCGGATCTTAAGGCGGGCAAACCTGCGGCTGCTCGTGATGAGCGGGGGACAGTACGAGCTTTTGCGGGAACAGGACGGGGAGAGTAAAAAAGGAAAGGCCGGGCTTGAGCTTCTTGTGACGGATCACTATAACGGCACGGCGCGCAGCGTGAGAACGCTCTCTGGCGGAGAGGTATTTATGGCGTCCTTAGCGCTTGCGCTCGGGCTTTCGGACGAGATTCAGTCGTATGCCGGGGGAATCCGGCTGGACTGCATGTTTGTGGACGAGGGCTTCGGCTCGCTGGACGCGGAGTCGCTGGCACAGGCGGTCCGCGCGCTGGTTTTGCTGTCGGAGGGCAGCCGGCTTGTGGGGATTATCTCACATGTTTCAGAATTAAACGAGCAGATTGATAAAAAAATCGTTGTGACAAAACGCCGCGATCAGGGCAGAATCAGCAGCCATGTCCGCATTGAGACATGAAAACAGCGAGAAAGGCATTGCAAAGTGCCAGAAGCTGCATTAGAATAGAAGAGACACTGTGTATGATTCAGGAAAAGGAGAGAGCGGATGATCTGTAAATACTGTAATGCGGAGAATAAGGATTATGCGGTTTTCTGTGAACAATGCGGAAAGCCGTTAAAGGAGCAGACTTATATGGAGGACGGTACGTCGGGCGGATCGGACGATTCGCAGGGCGGTTACGGAGACCAGCAGACCGGCTACGGAGCAGAGGGAGCCGGCTACGGTACGCCAGGCCAGGGCAGCTACGGAACAGAAGGAGCCGGCAGCGGTACGCCAGGCCAGGGCAGCTACGGAGCAGAGGGAGCCGGCTACGGTACGCCAGGCCAGGGCAGCTACGGAACAGAGGGAGCCGGCTACGGTACGCCAGGCCAGCCGGGCTATGGGAGTCAGGGCGGCTATGGGAATCAGCAGGGAGGCTACGGTACGACCGGCCAGCCGGGTTACGGAAACCAGCAGGCAGGCTATGGGTATCAGCCGGGTTACGGTACGTCTGGCCAGCCGGGCTACGGGACACCTGGTCAGGGCGGCTACGGGATGCCCGGCTATGGAAATTATCCGCAGCCGGAGAACAAAGGTCAGTCCATCGCATCCCTGGTACTCGGATGTATCGGACTCGTGGCGTGGTGCATCCCCCTGTTCGGCTATCCGGTGACGATTGTCGGACTGATTCTCGGTGTGACGGGCAGAAACAAAGGCGGGAAGAGTCTGGCGACGGCAGGGATCATCCTCTGCATCATCACCCTGGTGCTGACCCTGATCAACTCCATCGCAGGCGCATATATGGGACTGACCGGACAGCTGTACTGACAGTTGTCATCCGTGTGCGGGGATGTGCGCCATGACAGTCCGCCGCAGGAAAGGAGAACGACAGATGGATTTTGGACAGCTGACGGCGTTTATGGATTCGCTGAAGCCGGTCTACGGGGTTCCTGCGGCCGACTGTAAGATTACAAGAAAACATGAGGTCATATACCGCCATATGACGGGATATGCCGATACGGCGGAGACAGAGCCGCTCACCGGGCGGCATCTGTTCCGCCTCTACTCGGCGACAAAGCCCGTCACCATGACCGCTGTGCTTGGGCTCATTGAGCGGGGAAAGCTGGGCCTTTACGACGAGGTGCGGCGGTATCTGCCGGAATATGACCGCATGATGGTCGCGGACCGGTTTGATGAAGAGCGTGTGCCGCGTCAGTGGCCCGCGGAGGATACGCCCTGCCATCTGGCGCATCAGACGATCCGCATCATTGACCTGATGAGCATGACGGCAGGAATGTCGTACGACACCGGGGCAAAAGCGCTGGCTGACCTTCGGGAGGAGAGCGGCGGTCAGGCGGATACCCGGACGGTGATCGCACGGATGGCGCGGCTTCCGCTGATTTACGAACCGCGTACCAGATGGGCCTACAGCCTGGGACACGATGTGCTCGCCGCTGTTGTCGAGGTGGTATCCGGGATGCGTTTTTCGGATTATTTAAAACAGTATCTGTTTGATCCGTTAGAGACGGAGGATTTTTATTTCCACTGGAAGGGAGCGCATGAAGCGAGAGTCTGCGCCATGTATATGGCGGATGCGAACGGCAGGATCCTGCCGGAGGACGGAGTGCTGAGCGGCAGTTTTCAGCTCACGGACCGCTATGAGAGCGGAGGTGCGGGACTGGTGGGCAGCGTGGACGCCTACAGTGCGTTTGCGGATGCCCTGTGCCATGGCGGCGTCGGCAGGAACGGCGCGCGGATTCTTTCGGAGGAGATGGTGAAGCTTCTTGGCACGAGCTATACCACAGGGCAGATGTCGGCGGATTTCAGGCAGACGGGGAAACCGGGATACGAATACGGGCTTGGCGTGCGCGTGTTAAAGGACGCGTCGGCCTCCATGAGCCCGGTCGGGGAATTCGGCTGGGACGGGGCGGCAGGCGCGTATGTGCTGATGGATCCGAAGAATCAGATCAGCATTTTTTACGCCCAGCATGTGATGGGCTTTCCGGCTTCTCATGAGATCCACACAAAGCTTCGGGATCTGACATATGAAGCGATCGGATGTTAAGGCAGGAGGAACATGGATTTATTTGACTATATGAGAGAGCAGCAGAAGGAAAAGGAATCGCCGCTCGCATCAAGGCTGCGCCCGGCCACATTAGAGGAGATGGTCGGGCAGCAGCATATCATCGGAAAAAATAAGCTTTTGTACCGTGCGATCCGGGCGGATAAGCTCGGATCCATCATTCTGTACGGCCCGCCGGGAACCGGAAAGACCACGCTTGCAAGAGTGATCGCCAACACGACCAGCGCGGAATTTGTGCAGATCAACGCGACGTCCGCCGGGAAAAAGGATATGGAGGAGGTCGTTGCAAAGGCAAAGGACAGCCAGGGCATGTACGGGAAGAAGACGATTCTCTTCATCGACGAGATCCATCGCTTCAACAAGGGCCAGCAGGACTATCTGCTGCCGTTTGTGGAGGACGGGACCCTGATTCTGATCGGAGCGACGACGGAGAATCCGTATTTTGAGGTAAACGGGGCTCTGCTGTCGCGCTCGGTCATTTTTGAATTAAAGCAGCTGTCAAAGGAGGACATCCGGACGCTGATCCTGCGTGCCGTCGGGGATCAGGAAAAAGGAATGGGCGCGTACCATGCCGTCATCGACGAGGATGCGCTTGACTTTCTCGCCGACATGGCAAACGGGGATGCGCGGACGGCGCTCACCGCGATCGAGCTCGGGATCCTCACCACGGAGCGAAGCCCGGACGGAAAGATTTATATTACACTTGACGTTGCAGAGGAATGCATTCAGAAGCGCGTGGTAAAATACGATAAATCAGGCGACAGCCATTACGATACGATTTCCGCGTTTATCAAGAGCATGCGCGGCTCTGACCCGGACGCCGCGGTCTATTATCTGGCGCGGATGCTCTATGCGGGTGAGGATATCCGCTTTATCGCGCGGCGGATCATGATCTGCGCGGCGGAGGACGTCGGAAACGCGGATCCGATGGCGCTGGTGGTCGCCACCTCGGCAAGCCAGGCTGTGGAGCGCATCGGTATGCCGGAAGCGCAGCTGATTCTCTCGCAGGCTGTGCTCTATGTGGCCTGCGCGCCCAAGAGCAACGCCGCGTGTCTCGCCGTCGGGGATGCGTCGGCGGCGGTGAGGAGCACGATGACGGATCCGGTGCCGATGCACTTAAAGGACGCCCATTACAAATCAGCCGGAAAGCTGGGGCACGGGGACGGGTATCAGTACGCCCACGATTTCCCGAAGCACTATGTAAAACAGCAGTACCTGCCGGACGGCCTTCTGGGCCGGCAGTTTTACCATCCGACGGAAAACGGCTATGAGAAGAAGATACAGGAGCATTTGCGCTGGCTTCATTCCGATTCGGAATGATAAGAATGAGTAAGGAGGAAATCAGATATGAAACCGTATCAGGAACTGACAAAAGAAGAGCTGTTACGAGAAAAGAAAACGCTTGAGGCGGAATATAAAAGATTTCAGCAGAGAGGGCTGCAGCTGGATATGTCGAGAGGAAAGCCCTCGCAGGAGCAGCTGGATCTGTCCATGGGAATGATGGACGTTTTATCGTCCTACATGGATCTCGCGTGTGAGGACGGCACGGACTGCCGGAACTACGGCGGGCTTGACGGGATCCGCGAGGCGAAGGTGCTGCTCGGGGATATGATTGAGTGCAATCCGGACAACATTATCATCTACGGAAACTCCAGCTTAAATATCATGTATGACACGATCTCGCGCTCCATGACGCACGGCGTGATGGGAAATACGCCGTGGTGTAAGCTCGATCAGGTCAAATTCCTCTGTCCGGTGCCGGGCTATGACAGGCATTTTGCGATCACCGAATATTTCGGGATCGAGATGATCAATGTGCCGATGCTGCCCACCGGGCCGGATATGGATATCGTGGAGGAGCTGGTGGCAAAGGACGAGGCGATCAAGGGAATCTGGTGCGTACCGAAGTATTCCAACCCGCAGGGGATCACCTATTCGGATGAGACGGTGCGCCGCTTTGCGAGACTAAAGCCCGCGGCGAAGGATTTCCGCATTTACTGGGATAACGCGTACTGTGTCCACCATCTGTATGACCTTGACCAGGACCATCTGATCGAGATTCTGGCGGAGTGCAAGCGCGCCGGGAATCCGGATCTTGTATACAAGTTCTGCTCGACGAGCAAGATCAGCTTCCCGGGCTCCGGCGTGGCGGCGATCGCGACGTCCCCGAACAACCTCGAGGATATCAGAAAGCAGCTAAAGATCCAGACCATCGGGCACGATAAGGTGAATCAGCTCCGGCATGTCCGTTTCTTTAAGGACAGCTACGGGATCTCGGAGCATATGAAAAAGCATGCTGCCACCCTGCGCCCGAAGTTTGAGATGGTGACGGACTCCTTTGAGCGGGAGCTTGCCGGCCTTGATATCGGTACCTGGTATCATCCGAAGGGAGGGTATTTCATCACCTATGAGACGCTTCCGGGGTGTGCGAAAAATGTAGTTGCGCGGGCAAAAAAAGCGGGACTGATCATGACGCCTGCCGGGGCTCCGTTCCCTTACGGAAAAGACCCGCAGGATTCGGTGATCCGTATCTCGCCGTCCTATCCGTCCTTAGAGGATTTAACGGTTGCGACCGAGATCTTTATCATCTGCGTCAAGCTGGCCAGCGTGGAGAAATTTCTCGCGGAGTGCGGGGAGCCGGCGGTCTGACCGGACATTCCCGCGGGGGCCCGGATGACGCCGGCCCGTCGGGCCAGTTTGGCCGGGTATTTTCATGACGCACCGTCCGGACACGTCCGGGGACACCAATCCGCCCGTTCGGACACGTCCGCGCCGGGGACTTACAGCGCGTCCAGAAACGTATGCAGCGGCGGCGATACCCGCCGCCGGTTGCTGTAGATGACCTGGATGGACATGCGGATCTGATAATTTTCCACCGGGATTAAGGCGATGGAGCCTGCACGCAATGCGTCCGCGAGCGTGATGGAGGGGAGAAGCCCGATGCCAAGCTGTTTTGCGACGGCCTGGATGATATACTGGGAAAAACCGATCTCCGTGACGCAGCGGAGCGTCTGGTCTCTTGCGGCGAGGTCGCTCTCAAATACCTGCCGGTAGTTGCAGCCTTTTTCGGTCAGGATAAAGTTTTCCTGCAGCAGCCGCTCGAGGGAGACCTTCTTTTCCCTGGCGAGCGGATGGGATGCGGCGCAGAAGAACGAGATATCCACCGGGTATTCGCGCGCCGTGACGAGATCAGGGCGCAGTATTTTATTATCGAGCAGAAAAATCAGGTCGAACAGCCCGCGGTCTAAGTAGTCCAGCGCATGATGTGTCGTGACGATCTGGAGCTTCATCTGTATTTTGGGATGGCGGACAAGAAAATCCTGGAACAGGTCTGCGTACGAGGAAGCGCATATTGTTTCCATAATTCCGATTTTCAACTCGCCGTGCGGTTCGCCCGAGAGAGAAAAATGTTCGAGAGCCATGGACTCATATTTGATTATCTGATAAGCGTATTGCAGAAATTCTCTTCCTGACGCGGACAGTGAGACCCTTTTTCCGTTCCTGGCGAACAGACTGGCCCGCAGCTCGTCCTCAAGCTGCTGGATCTGCATGGTTACCGTAGACTGTGCATAGCCGAGCTCCTGCGCGGCCCTGGTAAAATTGCCCAGCTCGGCCACGCGCACGAAGGTCCGTATATTTTTCATTTCCATCATTCTTCACACTTTCCGGATTTTGTTTTATATCAAAAAAACTGATATGTATTATTATACATTCTGATTTTCATTTCCGCAAGGACTATGATATACTAAATGATGTCATATGACTGTGACTATATGACACGGCAATACGTTAACATACGAAAGCACGGCGAGGGATAAGAGATGGCATTGACAAAAGAAGTGTATCAGACCTATGTGGATATTTTAAAAGAAGAGCTGAAACCGGCCTTTGGATGTACGGAGCCGATTGCGCTCGCCTACTGTGCATCGTATGCGCGTGACGTCCTCGGGGCCCGGCCAGAAAGGCTGTGCATCGAGGCCAGCGGGAATATCATCAAGAACGTCAAGAGTGTGATCGTCCCGAACACCGGGGGATTAAAAGGCATCCAGGCCGCAGCGGCGGCGGGGGTCGCGGCGGGTGTGACGGAGCGCATGCTCGAGGTGATCGCCGGTGTGACGGAGGAGCAGAAGAAAGAGATCCGCTCTTATCTTGAGGAGACCGAATTCGAGGTAAAACCCCTGGAGGACGGGGACAAGCTTGACATCCGCATCACGGCGTCCGCCGGGACGGATGAGGCCGTCGTGCGGATCGCGAAGAGCCACACGAATATCGTCTATGTCGCGAGAAACGGCGTCGTGCAGAAGGATGGCATGTGCCGGTGCGGCGGGGAGACGGGCGCCGGGGAAGCCGTGAAGTGCGGCTGTGCGTCGAAGGAAGCGGGAGCTGCACAGGAGCCCGGCGCGGGAGAGGCGGACCGCAGCCTGCTCACGATCGAGGAGATCGTCGCCTTCGCGGACGAGGCGGACCTCTCCGATGTGGAGGAGGTCATCGACCGCCAGATCGCCTACAATTACGCGATCGCCGAGGAAGGGATTGCAAACGACTGGGGCGCGAATGTGGGCAGCGTCCTGTTAAAGACCTATGGAAATGACGTGAAGACCCGTGCAAAGGCCATGGCGGCAGCAGGCTCCGACGCGCGCATGAGCGGCTGCGAGCTGCCGGTGGTGATCAATTCGGGCAGCGGCAATCAGGGCATCACGGTGTCCGTGCCGGTGATCGTCTACGCGAAGGAGATCGGAGCGGACGAGGACCGGTTAAAGAGGGCGCTTCTGGTGTCGAACCTGATCGCGGTACATATCAAGTACGGGATCGGCCCGCTTTCCGCGTTCTGCGGGGCGGTGAGCGCAGGCTGCGCGGCGGGCTGCGGGATCGCGTACCTTCTCGGGGGATCGGTGAAGGAGATTTCCCACACGCTGGTGAACGGACTGGCGATTGTCTCAGGGATTGTCTGCGACGGCGCGAAGCCGTCATGCGCAGGAAAGATCGCGTCCTCAGTGGACGCGGGGATTTTAAGCTATTATATGTATCAGGAAGGTCAGCAGTTTTATGCGGAGGACGGCATCGTCTCGAAGGGCGTGGAGGCCACGATCCGCAATATTTACCGGCTGGGCGCAAAGGGAATGTGTGAGACGGACGACGAGATTATCCGGATCATGACCCACTGCGACTAGAAGGTAAAGCTGCTTTCTCTTTACTGCGGGCGGATTTTGCAATAAACCGACTCGCGGAGCACGGCAGTGTTTGTCTCTGCCGGCGTACAAGTAAACGGCTCTTTTGAGCCAGAACAAGGAGGAATATTTATGCACAACATGAAAAAGGTTTGGGCACTGCTTCTCACAGGCGTGCTGGCAGCCGGCACGCTTGCCGGATGCGGCGACGGAGAGACGCAGCTGGCGACGGCCGGCGGTGACGGACAGGTTACCGTTACCACAGAGTCCGGCAGCGGCGCGGGCGATGCCGGGGACGAAGGCGGCAGCGCAGGCGCGGACACACAGGTGATGAATGTCCGCACGACATCCTTCGGCAACAACTATGACGTACAGGACATGGGCTGGCGCTGGATGATGGCTGCCTGCTATGACGGCATCTACCGCAACGTCAACAGGGGCAACGGCGAGGAATTTGTTCTGGCCGGCGCCGAGAGCGTTGAGGTATCCGATGACGGAACGGTTTACACCTTCCATCTGCGTCAGGATGCGAAATGGTCGGACGGCGAGCCGGTGACCGCACATGATTACGAGTACGGCTGGAAGCGTCTTTTAAATCCGGAGTACGGCTATTCCTATGCTTCCTTTGCTTACAACATCGTGGGTGCGGAGGAGTACAATCAGGGAACCGGATCCGTGGATGATGTGATGGCGGTCGCAGTGGATGACTACACTTTCCAGGTGACCTTAAAGGTTGCGGACCCGACGTTTGAGGCAAAGCTTGTGGCAACGCCGCTGTACCCGACTCGTCAGGATATCGCGGAGGCGGCCGGCGATCAGTGGGGCAAGGACTGGACGCTCTGCGTCTACAACGGACCCTTCTGCATGACCGAGCTTGTGGAGGACAACAAGATGGTATGGACGAAGAATCCGTACTACTGGGATGCGGAGAACACGAAGCTGGATGCCATCAACTGGTATATCGTGGCGGAGGATTCCACCGCGGCGACGATGTTTGATAATGGCGAGCTGGATCAGCTGCAGCCGACCGGCGATTATCTTGCGAAGTACCGCGACGAGGTGGATGCCGGAGATATTCAGATGGTAGTCATGGACTATCCGGGTACGATCGGCCTGATCTTTAACAGCTTCGGCAATGATCCCTCCGGTCTGATGAGCAATGTCAAGATCCGAAAGGCGATCGGATACTGCATCAATAAGGAAAATATGGTGGACGCTGTTTACGGCAGATACAAACCGGCATACAGCTATGTGGCGCCGGGTATCAACTTTGACGGAACCTCCTACCGCAGCCAGGTGGATGAGGTGACGAAGACGGAGTACGAGGAGTATGTGGACAATCCCGAGAAGATTCAGGCGCTGTTCCAGGAGGGTCTGGACGAGCTTGGTATCACGACCCCGATTTCCGATATCACGCTGACCTATCTGTCCCAGGGATCCACGAATGAGGCGAATGCGGAGCGCGAGTTTTTACAGCAGACGATCCAGCAGAATCTGGGATGTAAGGTGGAGTTAAACACAGTGGGTGATTACGCGCTGTTCCAGGCGGAGCGTTCCGCCGGCAACTTTGATTTCTTCAACAGCGGCTGGTATGCGGATTACAACGATCCCCTTGACTTTATGTTCACCTTCTACACGGGCGCTTACGGCGATTCCTACGGCGGATACAGCAATCCGAAGTATGACGAGCTGATCGATTCCTTAACGGGTGAGAATGATATGGCAAAGCGTAAGGAGATCTACTATCAGCTGGAGGAGACGCTGATGCTGGAAGACTGTGCATTCGTGCCGATCTACTACGCGACAAGAGAAGTATTCTTACAGAACTGGGTGAAGGATTACTGCACATCGAACTTCGGTGCGAGCGCGGAGATGTACATCACTTACATCGAGGGAAGAGGACACTGATTACATCTGCCTGCTTTTGGGGCGGACTGAGAAAAATGACCAGAGAAGGGCTTACCTTGATAAGCCCTTCTTTGGTATAAAAAGGGGCGTGCTTATGGCGAAATATCTGATACGGCGGTTTGTGGAGCTGGTGGTTACCATTTTCCTGATCGCCACGGCGACATTTTTTCTCCTGGAAGCGGTACCGGGGGATCCCTTAAGCGAGCGGGCAGACAAGCTGCCGGTGCAGAGCAGGGAGGCGTTATATGCGAGATACGGGCTGGATAAGCCTGTGATGGAGCGCTATCTTCTCACGATGGGAAGAATGTGTAAAGGTGACTTTGGTGAGTCTTTTGTCTATGCAGGGCAGACGGTGGGAGGACTGGTTCGCGACAGGCTTCCGGTCTCTGCGCGTCTTGGCTTACAGCAGATGATCTTAGGAGTCTCGGTGGGACTTCTCTTAGGAATTCTTGCGGCGATGAAGCGGGGGACCATCGCGGACTATATGGTCGTGGGTTTTTCGGTATTGCTGATCTCGATTCCACACCTGATCTTCGGTCTGATGCTGCAGAAGATTTTTGCGGGAACGCTGCACTGGTTTCCGACGATCGGCTGGCCCGCGGGAAAGGACCTGTGGTTCGGCGGGTGGGAGGCTACGGTTCTGCCGACGCTGACCGGCTGCTTTTCTTACATAGCGATGTACGCAAGGCTGTTAAAAACCTCCATGTTAGACGTGATCAATCAGGATTACGTGCTGACGGCGGAGTCCAAAGGATTGAGCAAAGGCACTATTATCCGGAAGCACATCTTAAGAAACTCGTTTATTCCGGTTATGACGCAGCTGCCGATGTCGGTCGGTATGTGTATCACGGGATCCTTCTTCATCGAGAGTATTTATTCCATTCCGGGGATCGGCCAGTATTATGTGACGGCGGTGAATAACCAGGATCTCTCGATCGTGCTCGGGGAGACGGTGCTTCTGTCCATCCTGTATGTCGTGATCCTGTTTCTCACGGATATTCTCTATGTAGCTGTGGATCCGCGTATTGCGCTGCCGGGTTCGAAATAGGAAGGGGGGCTTCGTATGTTATCTCAGGAAAAATTCCGTGTGGTTGGCTACACGCAGGAGGAGGCCAACCGGATCGAGCGTCCCACGATTTCCTACTGGCAGGACGCATGGCGGCGGTTAAAGAAAAATCCTGTGGCGATGACGGCACTTGTAGTACTTATATTTCTTATCATTATGGTGATCATCGGCCCGCATATCAGGGGATATGACTATATCGCGATGAATGTCGTGGATAAGAATCAGGGCTCCAGCGCGAAATACTGGTTCGGGACGGACAATCTCGGGCGCGATATGTTTTCCCGTATCTGGGTGGGAGCCAGGGCGTCCATGCTGATCGCGCTGATCGCGACCGGGTTAAAGCTTGTCGTCGGAACGCTCTACGGCGCGGCGATGGCGCATTTCGGCGGATGGGTGGACGACATCTTAATGCGCATTATCGAGGTGCTCAATTCCCTGCCGCATCTGCTCTTGACGATCCTGATCATGATGGTGCTCGGCAATAACCTGTTCGCGCTTCTGGTGGCCTTAAGCTTTACGGCGTGGTGCTCCACGGCGCGTCAGACCAGGGGTATGATCAAGCAGTTAAAGGAATCCGAATACGTCTATGCGGCGGAGGTGCTCGGCGCGAGCCCGCTTCGGATCATCGTAAAGCACTATGTGCCGAATATGTTAAGCATCCTGATCTTAGAGGCTTCCACGGCGATTCCGGGCTTTATCTTCACGGAGGCGGGCTTAAGCTTCCTCGGGATCGGGCTGACCGCGCCGGAGATCAGCCTCGGCGTGCTGATTTCCCAGGGGCAGAAGACGCTGGACTTTTATCCGAGCCAGCTGCTCTATCCCTGCGTGGTGCTGTGTGTGATCGTGATGGCCTTTAACCTGCTGGGCGACGGACTGCGCGATGCGTTGGATCCGCGGCTTCGTCAGTAGTACGGGAGAGAAACGGAGGAGAGATGAGCGAGAAGAATTATATTCTGGAAGTAAAAAATCTGCGGGTTTCCTACCATACATATGCGGGCGAGGTCAAGGCGGTCCGGGGCGTGTCCTTTGAGCTGGCGACCGGCGACGCCTTAGCGATCGTGGGGGAGTCCGGCTGCGGAAAGTCCGTGACGGCAAAATCCATTATGGGACTGATCAAGGCGCCCCAGGGCGAGATCAAGGAAGACAGCGAGATTTTATATAACGGCGAGAATATTTTAAATTACGATAAGAAGCAGTGGCAGGCCTATAAGGGTGGCGAGTGCGCGATTGTGTTCCAGGACGCTTTGGCGTCGTTAAATCCGACGATGCGTGTCGGGAAGCAGATCATGGAGAACCTGATGGTGCATAAGCACATGACGAAGCAGGAGGCTGCCGCGGAGGCGGTGGAAATGCTGCGGCTGGTGGGGATCCCGGAGCCGGAGAAGCGCGTGAAGCAGTATCCGCACCAGTTTTCCGGCGGTATGCGCCAGCGTGTCATGATCGCCATCGCCTTTGCCTGCGATCCGAAGCTTTTAATCTGCGATGAGCCGACGACGGCTCTCGACGTGACGATCCAGGGACAGATCTTAGATATCATCAAGGATCTTCAGAAGAAGAATAACACGTCGGTCATCATGATCACCCATGACCTCGGCGTTGTGGCGAATGTGGCGAAGGAGATCGCCGTGATGTATTCCGGCATGATCGTGGAGCGGGGACTGTGCGAGGATATTTTCTATCACCCGAGACACCCGTACACCTGGGCGCTGATCCAGTCCGTGCCGCGGCTTGACCTTAAGAACAAGCAGGAGCTCTCGTCGATCCCGGGTACGCCGCCGGATCTGTTAAACCCGCCGGTGGGATGCCCCTTCTGCACGAGATGCCAGTACTGCATGGAGATCTGCAAAGAGGAGATGCCGGAGCGCACGGATTTTGGAAACGGGCATACGGCGGCCTGCTGGCTGCATCACCCGATGGCGCCGAAGGTTGCGATGCCGGAACTGAAAGGAGGCGCGGTATGAGTCAGGAAAAAGAAGTGCTCCTTTCCGTGAGCCATTTAAAGAAATATTTTAATGTTGGAAAAAATGCCATTTTAAAGGCAGTGGACGATGTGAGCTTTGACATCTATAAGGGCGAGACCTTAGGAATGGTGGGGGAGTCCGGCTGCGGCAAGACCACCTGCGGGCGGACCTGCATCGGGCTTTACGACCGCACGGACGGTGAGGTGCTCTACAAAGGAAAGGATGTCCACTCCATCGCCGGAAAAGAAAAGCAGGCGTATAAGAAGGAAGTGCAGATGGTCTTTCAGGATCCCTACGGATCGCTGGATCCGCGTATGACGGTGGCGGAGATCATCGGGGAAGGGATCGATATCCATCACCTGGCGAAGGATAAGCAGGAGCGCCAGGATATGATCTACAAATATCTGGAGCTGGTGGGCTTAAACCGCGAGCACGCAAACCGCTTTGTGCACGAGTTTTCCGGGGGACAGAGACAGAGGATCGGAATCGCCCGGGCCCTGGCGGTGCAGCCGGAGTTCATCGTCTTAGACGAGCCGATCTCCGCACTCGATGTGTCGATCCAGGCACAGATCGTGAACCTGCTGATTGAATTACAGAAAAAAATCGGCCTGACCTATCTGTTTGTGGCCCATGATCTCTCGATGGTAAAGCATATTTCCGACCGTGTGGCGGTGCTTTATCTGGGGACGCTGGTGGAGCTGACGACCTCGGAGGAGCTCTATGCCCATCCGCAGCACCCCTATACCCAGGCGCTGCTCTCCGCGATTCCGATTCCGGACCCGGAGGTGGAGCGGGAGCGGGACGAGAAGAAGATCCGTCTCGAGGGCGAGGTGCCAAGCCCGATCAATACGCCGCCCGGGTGCAAATTTAAGGGCAGATGCAAATATGCGATGCCGGTTTGCGGGCAGGAGATGCCGCCTCTTACGGATGTAGGAAACGGTCATTTCGTGGCCTGCCATAAGTGTATGCAGGAGCAGTCGTAGAGGCAGCGGCGGCGCAGGAGAAAGAGCAGGAAAAGGCTGACAGCGGCGCAGGCCGGGCGCGGGGATGCGCGGAAATGAGGAGAGTATGGATACAGATCAAATCAGAAAACTGCCGGCGGATATCGGGAAAGCCCTGCTGGCCGGCGCGATTGCGGCAGCGGCGGCGGCCCTCCTGTTTTTTGTGATCGGGCTGATCGCCGGCGGAGGGGCCTTCGCCGCAGGGCTGGAGGCGGCAAAAAACGGGCTTCTCTTTCTCGCCTCCCTGCTTTTGTTTCTGCTGGCCGGGATGCTCCTGATGAAGGGAAAGAAACCGGAGAAAAAGCCGGGAAAGAACGGCTGGCGGGATCATTTCCATGTGATCGGATATAAGACGGCCATCGCGGTGATCGCCGTGGTTTTTCTGCTGTTCGCCTCGGTGGCGGATTATATTCTGCTGCGGGGATGTCTGCATTGAAAAGAGCCGGGAGAAAAAATCTCCCGGTTCCAGATCGCCCACAGTATTGCGCCGTTCAACGGCTCGTGGGAGAAGTCCTGAATAGTATATGCAGATAGAAAGATATAATTACACTTTTTGTTGCCAGTCACTGCGGAAACCATAGTAATCCATCCGTACAAACGGATATTTTTGTGTCAGTGCGATCATGGAGTTTTTCATTTCGCTGAATTTATCGGCTGGCAGGAGCCGTTTCATGATAAGAAGAAAACCATAAAAATGAGCATTGTCGAGTTCTCCCTTACTGTTTTTCCGCAGCAGTGCTTTTTCCTTTTTGTTAAGGGAAGGTTTCTGTTCAAAGAGCCGGTTATATATCCTGCTTCCATGTGCGCACAGATTGCGGATGATCGTCATACTGTGCATATAGCTTCCAAGGATGGAAGCGCCTTTCTTCATAGTAAGACCAAAGGTGCGTGCAACGGCATCCTTAATGGACTGCTCTGAGATGGAATATAAAAAAGAGATGTCGGATATGGTCAGCAGATCGACATACGCCCATAGCGGGATATCCTGATGCATATCGTTTACAAAGTGTTTCAGATAGGCTTCATGGGGAAGACGCTGTGTTTTCTGCTGGTTTGCTTTGGCTATGATCTCTTTGTGTTTTGCTTTTCCAGTAAAAAAATCTGCGTTAAGATATCCAAGGGGACCATGGACTTTTGTGAATTCATAAGCATATATGGATTTCATCTGTACTTCGATCACTTCGAGATACTGTAGCAGGATGTGTCTGAATTCATGATCAAACTGATAGATATCAACGATGTTTTGGAATGTGGCAGTTTTAAAAAAGGCATCGTTTTTGCGAAGAGTCAGTGAATAACCGCTGATGCGGTAGTAATTGTTGCGCAGCAGAAAATCCCGGGCCTGTGCGTTGTCGTTGATTGTGAGACCGCGGGAACGGAGGATTTCAAGCTGTTCTTCGACGGTTTTGAACTCTTTATCTGCCATAATATTTCTCCTTATAAACAAAACGCCCTCAAGTGTGCGTGTGTTTCCACAGAGGCCTGAGGGAGATGTTAATTTAATACTACCACAAAAAAGAAAATTGTCAAGAAATCAAAAGATTCTTTTTGTATTTTTCACATTTAGAACAAAGACGCGGCGCCATCATCCGATCAGATGATGGCGCCGCATCTTTTTATGCGGTCCGCTGTCAGACAGCCGTTCTTTTATGCTTCGGTCTGTACGGAGGTTGCCTCCTCATTTCCCTTCTTCCAGGCGTCGAACTTCTCTACGACTGCGTCATAGGTGCGCTGGGAGATATCCGGAAGCTTGTCGCCCCAGGTGCCGGTCGCCTGTGCAAAGCCCTTCTTGAACGCCTCTAAGAGCTCGTCGGCCTTGGACGGATCGTTGCCGGAAAGCGCCTTCGCGAAGTCAAGGATCCGGTCGGAGGTCTGATTCACGCCCCAGTAGCCGTCCTCCGCGATGTCTGCTTCCGCCTCAGCCTTTGTCATGGCGTCAACGGTGAAATCGCCCTTTGCCAGAAAACGCCACATGGAGTCTGCGTTGCCGATCGCGGCGCCCTGTTTTTTCATCATCTTCTCGACGAGACTGCGGAGCTGTGAGGTGCGCTGTTCTGCATCAGCCTTCAGCTTTGCGACCATATCTGCGTTGTATTTCTTTGTGACGGAATTCTTCACCTCGGTCTTCTCATAGGTCACGCCGGTGTTCTTCTCCTCGGCTTTCTCGAGGGAATCTCTTTTCTCGGCAGCGGCCTTCTCAGCGGCCTTCTGCTCTGCCTGCGCCTTTGCGGTCGGAGCGGTATACGCCGGTGTCTGCTGTGTGGTATTGTTTACGGTATTAATTGCCATAGCGGTTTCCTCCATTCCTTTGGATAGCTGGTTGTAAATGAATGCTTTGCGTGATCAGCCGGCGTCCCTGCCTGGCTGTCTTTTATCTTTATATCGGAAGGAAAAAAGAGAATCTTTAGAACAGTTGACCTTTTCGGGGAAACATGATAATATGTATATTGTATACAAAGTACACAAGAGACACAATGCCGTCGGGAAGGGGTAAGCATGAGGGAGATATCGGTAAAGGCGCTGGCGAAGATTAATCTGGGACTGGACGTGGTGAGGAAGCGGGAGGACGGTTATCACGAGGTGCGGATGGTGATGCAGACGATCCATCTGTTTGACCGGCTGATCATCACAAGAGGGCCGTCCGGCCGTACCAGCACGCACTCCTACGGGATACGATCCGGCGGATCCGCAGGGAAGGCCGGATGCCGCGCGGGGAGGATTACGATCAGCACAAACCTGTCTTTTCTGCCGGTCAATGAGAATAACCTGGCATACCGTGCGGCGAGGCTTCTGATGGAGGAATTTCAGATCGCGGATGCGGTGGACATTAAGCTGTATAAGCATATCCCGGTGGCCGCGGGCCTGGCCGGTGGGAGCTCGGATGCCGCGGCGGTGCTGTACGCGTTAAACCGCATGTTTGATCTGGGACTGACCAGGAAAGAGCTGATGAAGCGGGGGGTGACGCTCGGCGCGGATGTCCCCTACTGTGTGATGCGCGGGACGGCGCTGGCGGAGGGCATCGGGGAGAAGCTGACGCCCCTGCCGCCGATGGTGCGCTGCCCGGTGCTGATCGCGAAACCCCAGGTGAACGTGTCGACCAGATTTGTCTATGAAAACCTAAAGCTCGGGGGAGCGTTAAAGCATCCGGATATCGATCAGCTGGTCGCGGATATCCAGGCGAAGGATCTTATGGCGATCGCCTCGGATATGGGAAATGTGCTGGAGACCGTGACGGTTCCGAATTATCCGGTGATCGCGCAGATAAAGGATCACATGCTGGAACACGGCGCGGTAAACGCGATGATGAGCGGGAGCGGGCCCACGGTGTTCGGTCTGTTTGCGGATGAGGATACCGCTGCGGCTGCCTATGAGGCGTTGCGCGAGGCCGGTCTGGGACGCCAGGTGTACCTGACCAGTATTTACAATACATCCAGATAGTGCGGGAGGAATGGAACAAGATGACAGATAACCTGACGCTGCATATGAATGCATATCTGCCGCTGCGCGATGTGGTATTTCACACGCTGCGCGAGGCGATTTTAAGAGGCGATTTAAAACCGGGGGAGCGCCTGATGGAGATACAGCTCTCGAACCGGCTGGGCGTCAGCCGGACGCCGATCCGCGAGGCGATCCGTATGTTAGAGCAGGAGGGGCTGGCGGTCACGATTCCGCGGAAGGGCGCGCAGGTCGCGAAGATGACGGAGAAGGACATGGAGGACGTCTTACAGATCCGCGAGGCGCTCGATGAGCTGGCGGCGTCCATCGCATGCGAACAGATCGATGAGGAGGAGTTAGAAGCGCTCCGCGAGACGATGCGGGAGTTCGAGGAGTCCACCACGACCGCGGATGTCCCGCGGATTGCGGAGGCGGACGTGCGGTTTCATGATATCATTTATCAGGCGACCGGCAATCCGCGGCTGGTGAATATTTTAAACAATTTAAGGGAACAGATGTATCGTTACCGTGTGGAATATTTAAAGGATGAGAAGAGTTATCCGGTGCTGGTGCAGGAGCACCGTCAGATCATAGAAGGGCTTGCGGCGCGGAATAAGGAGATGGTATCACAGGCGATGCAGACGCATGTGAGAAACCAGCTGAGCACGATCAAGGAAATGATCCGGGAGCAGGTGGAACGGGAATGACGCAGCGCGTATAGAATTGAAAAAAAGGAACAGAATAACAGGGACTGGTCATGCGCCGGATCCCTGTTTTTTTATTGAAAAAGTTCAGCCGGGAAGGAGACAATCAGATGGAAGAGAAAACGGCGGTCAGCAGCAGCCTGAAGGAAAATATCGCGCAGATGGAGCGGCTGTTTCACACCTGTGACGATATCAAAAAAATCGACATGACCCTTGGAAAAGACCGGGACGTCGCCTGCTATCTCACCTTTATCGAGGTGGCGGTCGACATGGGAAATTCCGCGCTCTTAGAGCTTTTAAAGTATTTCAGGGGATTGAGCCGTGCGGAAATCTACGCGTCGCTTGAGAAAAATGCGCTCGGCGTGTCGGACGCCATGTATTTTTCGACGATTGAGGAGGCGGGGGACGGCCTTTTAACCGGCGAGGCGATCCTGTTTGTGGACGGGTTTGCAAAGGCGGTGAAGATCCCGGATGACGGTTACCCGAATATGGGGGTAAGCGAGGCGGACTCGGAAAAAGTGGTGCGCGGGTCAAACGAGGGATTTACAGATTCCGTCAAGCAGAACGCGGCGCTGATCCGCAAGCGGATCCGTTCTCCGCAGGTGAAGGTCAGCCAGAAAAAAGCCGGAGTCAGGTCTAAGACAAATGTCTACCTGGTCTATATGGAGGGACTGGCGTCTGAGGAGCTGCTCGCGGAGATCGGGCGGCGGCTGGAGGGATTTGAGATCGACGGCGTCTTAGACAGCGGCGTGATCGAGCAGCTGACGGAAGAAAAATGGTATTCCCCGTTTCCTCAGTTTCAGACGACAGAGCGGCCGGACCGCGCGGCGATGTCGATCCTTGAGGGACGCGTGATTCTTCTGTCGGATAATTCACCGGTGGCGTTGGTACTGCCGACGGATTACAATTCTTTTATCAAGACAAGCGACGATTACTATAACCGCTGGGAGATTGCCAGCTTTGAACGTCTGCTGCGCTATGTGGCGTCGTTTTTTGCCATGACGCTGCCGGGACTGTACCTGGCCGTGACGAATTTTCACACACAGATCCTGCCGACGACGCTTCTGCTCTCGTTCGCGGACGCCAGACGGGGAGTGCCGTTCCCGGCGGTGATCGAGGTGCTGATCATGGAGCTTTCCTTTGAGCTTCTGCGGGAGGCCGGGGTACGGCTGCCGGGCGCGATGGGAAATACGATCGGCATCGTGGGCGGACTGATCATCGGACAGGCCGCGGTGGAGGCGAATCTCGTCAGCCCGATCGTCGTGATCGTCATCTCGTTTACGGCGCTCTGTTCGTTTGCGGTGCCCAACGAGGAATTTGCCACAGCGGGACGGCTGCTAAAATTTTTCTTTATCGCGGCGTGCGCCTGGCTGGGATTTTTCGGAATGCTTGCAGGTCTTCTTGCGGTGTTCATCCATCTCTCGCAGCTAAAAAGCTTCGGCATCCCGTATCTGATGCCGTTTGTGGGGGCCGATTTAAACGAGTATGAGGACGAGCGGGATTTCCTGTGGCGGCAGCCGCTGCGGAAATTAAGAAAACGCCCGATCTATGCGAACCCGAAGGACCGGAGGAAGCTGCGCTTTTCCGACAGGGAAGAGAAGGGCTGAGAAATGAGGGAAAATATGTTTTCAGAAAATAACAGGATCTCGGGGCGGCAGGCGTTCCGTCTGCTCACATACGATCTGCTTGGCCTTAGCACGCTGCTGGTTCCGCCGGCGCTGGGAAGAACGGCGGGCAGGGACGGGATTTTCTGCATCGCGGCGGGCGTGGCGGCGGGATTTTTATTTTTAAAGCTGCTCGGCGTGGTGGCGCGCGATATGGAGGAGGCTTATCCGGCGTATCTGGTGAGGCGGCTGGGCAGAGTCTTCGGGACGCTGGCGCAGGCCGGGTATGTGGTCTGGTTTGTGACGCTTGCCGGTTATACGGCATATCTGTTTACCGATGCGGTGAAAAAAAATCTGCTGCGGGAGGAATCGTATCTTCTGGTGCTGCTTGTGATCGTGCTGCTGGCTGTGTACGGCCTGTGGGGCGGGATCGAGGGGCGGGCGCGGATCTATGAGATGCTGTTCTGGTTTCTCATCATCCCCCTGTTTCTGATGCTGATTTTTGCGCTGGACGAGATCCGGACGGACTACTGGATCCCGGTGGCGACCGCAGAGCCGTCCGCTTTTCTAAAAGGAAGTTATCAGATGTTTGCCTGCATGGCAATGATTACGTTTGTGGTATTTGCGGGAAGCTATGTGGAAGACAAACGGCGGCTTCTTCTGGCGGGGAAGCGCGCGCTTCTGTTTACCGGAGCGATCCATGCGGCGCTGTATCTGATTCTCCTGGGGATTTTCGGCGCTGCCGCTCTGGGGGAGATGGATTACCCGGCCGTGACGCTGATGAGCGCGGTACGGATTTCCGGAGGATTTTTAAAGCGTGCGGACGCCTTTATGTTTGCGGTATGGTTTTTTACGCTGTATGCGCTGCTGAACAGCTGTGTCTTTTACGGGAGCGTTTTGGTGGCATATCTGTATCCGGGTGAGGCGGCAGGAAGCAGTGCGGACGCGACCGACAGCAGGCGGATGCGGATCGTGTCTGCGGCGCTGCTGGGGGTGGTATGTTTACTGGCCTGCGGCCTGCAGAAGCATCCTCTCTGGAGGGAACGGTGCGAAATGTTTTTGTGGCGGATCGGGACGCCGTTTCTGGTGCTGGTGCCGCTTGTGCTGTGCGGCGTGATCTTTATAACCGGCGTGCGGAAGGACAACGGACGGCACGATGCGCACGCCAGCCGGGAGAAAAAGAGCGCCGACAGGGAGAAAAAGAGCGACGTCCGGGAGAAAAAGAGCGCCGACAGGGAGAAAAAGTGCACCGGAAGAGAGGGGAAACGTACCGCGGGAATGCTGGCGGCAGCGCTGTTTTGCGCGGGAACGCTGTCCGGGTGCGGCACGGCGGAGCTGGAGGACCGGAATTTTCCGATTGAGATTGCGGTGCAGGGGACGGAGCATGTCGCGGCCGCGTGGATGAATGCCGGGCAGGAGGGGAATCGGGAAATTGACTACAGCCATCTGAAGGTGATTCTGTTTGCAGAGGAATTTATTGAGGATGAGACCGCGATGCAGGAATTTCTGGCCATGCTCGAGGAGACGGACGAGGTGCCGCGCAACACCTATCTCGTGGTGGCGGAAGATCCGGCGGAATTTGTCGGAAAAACGGGCGCGGGGAGCAGTGAAGAGGGATCGGGAGAGCCGGTTTTTGAGGAATCGGTGGGTAACTATCTGGAACAGCTGTTTGAAAATGTCTCGCAGATCCGCAGGCAGGCGTATCCGACGCTGGGGATGCTCTATCAGGAACGGGCAAACCGGTGTGAGACGCTTCTGCTTCCGTATATCAGTATGGAGGGGGACAAACCGGCCGTGACGCAGTACTTTGTGTGGAAGCGGGGAGAGCCTGCCGGCGTTGTGGACGTTCCGTCGGCGCTGCTTTCCTATTTTACGATGAACGAGACGGACGAGTATTCGCTTACGATGGAAAACGGGACGGCGGTGACCTTAAGTGGAGCGCACAATCAGATTCATTTTGAGGAGAGCGGCGGAAGCCGGCGGATTGTGGTTAAGGTCCGCTGCGCCGGGAAGGTGCACGGGGCATCCGCCGGGGAAAACGGAGACGTGCCGTCCGGCGATGCGGCAGCGGGGTCTGCAGAGCGGGAAGGCATGGAGGAGCTGACGCGCCAGGTGGAGCAGTATATGCAGCAGACGGCGGAGAGGCTGCTGACGGAGCGGCAGATCGACGTGTCCGGCAGTTACCGGAAGTTAGGCGGGGAGCGCCGGGACTGGTACGCGGAGTACGCGGCGGAACCGGCGCGCTATGAGAGCGGGATGGAAATCGTGTATCAGGTACAGGTCGACTGGGAGTGAAGCGCTCAGGACGGATGGTCCGGGAGAGGAGAATCTGATTTTGGGAAGAGAAAAATCTCCTCGATCGGCGCGCCGACCGCTCTCGAGAGATCGACGGCGAGCTTTAAGGACGGATTATACTGCGCTTTTTCGAGACGCATGATGGTTTCCCTGCGTACGCCGACCTGTGCGGCCAGTTGTTCCTGGGTCAGATCCTTTAACTGCCTGAATTTTTTTAATCTGCATTCAAAATCCGGCATCGTTACACCCCGCTTTCGTCGTCCCCAAAGGCGGACGGATCGTCGTGATCGTAGCGGTATAACAGATATTCGCCGAGGAAGATGTTCAGTGCAAACGCGAGCGCAGTGATGATCAGAAGAAGCGTCAGGGAACGCATCGGATCGCCCAGAAGCCTTCCCTGCACGCAGAAGATCATGGCGATAAAAATAATGGAGAGTGCGATCCGGTCCGCGGCAAGTCTCGCGTGCATCCGGTTCTCACGGTAGCGCTCGTCCATAAAGGTATCTGACATTTTTCCTTCGTAAAAGAAACCGAAAAACCCGAAAAATACAAAAGCGAAGAACGGGAAAATGGTCTGATCCACGCCGTAAGTATAGAATCCTGCAAATCCTGCAAAACCGAAAAGTCCCAGGAAGCCGAACTTCGGGCTGATTGTCCTGGTGGAAACCGCGGTCCGCTCCCGTTTCTTTTCTGCAAGAATCCCGCGGAAGAGAAGGAAAACGAGCCAGCAGATCCAGAGCAGAAAAACCGCAATCGAGAGGATCATGGGCAGATCCTGCATCTGAAACCGGTACTGGGAGTAATCCATCGGCGCAAGGATCCTGGAATCATTATAGACGGCGGAATGCCAGGAGGCCGCTGCAAGGAGCAGGACGCTTAAGATGCCGGCAAGAATCGTGAGCTTTGTTTTTCTCTTCATAAATGACCTTCTTTCTGCAGCGCTGGCGTGAGCGTCGGCTGCACTTGGTGATATATTTATAACTTGACGAGATAAATATATCACTATTCAATCGTGTTGTCAACAGAAAAGTGATGTATTTCTCACTTTTTTGGCGAGAATGCAGGAAATGGGAAAAATTGACAATCAGGAGCTGCTGGATTATGATAATAACTGATATAGAAGATCACAGGAGGGGTACTGGTTATGACGAAAATGAAAAAAGCAGGTCTTTGGGCAGCCATTCTGCTTGCGGAGCTTCTGATAAGTTTCGGGCTGCCTGCACTGCTTACGGCGGAGAACCGTGCACAGGGTCAGATTCTTAAGGGGGGGGGGGTGAAGCCCCGTATCTGTACACGGATCCAGAGACAGGCCCAGAACAGGCTGAAATGTCGCTGCTTTCGCTGCCGGGCGGATCTTACCGGATTACAATTGACTACGACACCGCTTCGGAGGCGCTGTGCAGGACATGGTACCAGACTGCCTGGGGGACGGATTACGGAGACAGCATTCTGCTGGTAAAAGAGGCGCATACGAAGACGTTTGAGCAGATCAGCGTACATAGGATGGAGGATTTTTATCTGACTTCCGGGAATCCGGATCTTACTATCCGGTCGGTGACGGTGCAGCCGACCGGACAGCTGCAGCGTGTGCTCACGTTTATCTGTCTGTGCCTGTGTCTGGCCGCGAATATACTGGTTTGGATCCGTAAAAAGGGCGTATGGAGCAGGCTGTCGTTCTGGCAGAAAAATGCCGTGTGGGGCGTTCTTCTGATCGGATTTGCCTCTTCCGTTCCTCTTTTTACGAATTATCTGTTAAACGGGGCGGATTTAAGCTTTCATCTGATGCGGATCGAGGGCCTTGCGGCAGGTCTCGCCGAGGGAAGCTTTCCGGTAAAGCTTCAGCCGCTTTGGATCAATGATTACCGCTACCCGGTATCGGTGATGTACGGGGATCTTCTGCTGTACCCGGTTGCGCTGCTTAGGCTGCTCGGTTTTCCGCTGCAGACCACGTATAAGATCTATCTGTTTATGATGAATCTGCTCACGGCTGCGGTTGCGTATTATTGCGGGAAAAAGATAGCGGATGATATTCCCGCAGCGCTTACGTGCAGTCTTATGTATACCTTTGCGGGATACCGTCTGACAAATATGTACAGTACAAATGCGCTGGGGGCGGTGACGTCACTTTTATTTCTTCCGGTTGTATTTCTTGGGTTGTGGACGCTCCTTAACAGAAAGACTTCGGAAAAAAGAATCGGACCGGTACTGCTTCTGGTGACGGGATATACCGGACTGGTTCAGTCGCATCTGCTGGGATTTGAGATGGCGGTTTTGTTTTCCGTGCTCGTATGCCTCCTGAATCTGAAAGCGTTTTTCAGGGAATTGCTGACGCTCGTAATGGCTGCCGTACTCACGATTCTGCTGAATGCCGGATTTCTTGTACCGATGTTTGATTATATGCTTCATCAGAATCTCCATGTATTTCATGCGGCGCCGGCAAATCTGCAGCAGACAGGTCTGTTTTTACCGCAGATATTCCAGATGTTTCCCTTTTACACAGAGAGTGCTGCAGGGGGAACGTCCAGTCCTGTTTATATGGGAATCGGGAATGAGTTACTGATGGGCGTGGGAACGGCGTTTTTTGCTATCCTGATTTTATACCTGTGGGAACATACTGTTGTGAGAGACCGGATCCGGCAGCAGTTTGCAGAAGAATCCGGCAGCTGCGGACGGCTGGCGGGACTGATGGCGCTTGGTATGCTGATGTCCGGTTATGTATTTCCATGGAAGTCGCTGGGGGATCTTCCGGCGGCGGGACGTTTTTTCAGCGTATTTCAGTTTGCAACACGGTTTACGATGGCAGCGCTGGTATTTGGCCTGATGCTGACCGCGTATGTATTAAAGCATCTGCGGTCTGTCCCCGGAGATACGCTGCGGCGGACGATTATGGCAGGGCTGTGCATTGTGGCATTGATTAGCGGAGGATATGCTGCGGAAATGCTGATTGCGCAGGGAAATCCGCTTAAAGTGACAGGAGCATCCGGACTTGACACACGGACTGCGGTGATCTCAGGCGAATACGTTCCGGAGGGCACCTACGGCGTTCTGTTAAACAACCCGGAGCCGGAACCGGAGGAGGGCGTTATCGTCAGCAATTACCGGAAGGAAAAGGGCGTGATCACATTCTGGGCCGAGAATACGCTGGAAAAGGAGGGCTATATCAAAGTCCCGTTCCTCAACTATATGGGGTATCATGTGGCTGACATGGAAACCGGCCGTGAGCTGTATTTCGGAAACGGCGATCAGAATGTCATCCTGACCATTGTTCCGGCAGGGTATTCCGGCGCGGTGAAGGTATATTTCAAAGAGCCGAAGCTGTGGAGGCTTGCGGAGCTTGTCTCGCTGATGGCGCTGATCGGAACGGTGAGCGCCGTGTGGGTCTGCCTGAGGAGAGGACGGGGCACGGGTTTGTGAGTGGCGTCCATGTCTCTGCTACTTTAAAAACAGAGCGTATAGACTGGTTTCTATACGCTCTGACGCTGTGTTATTTATTCAGCTGTGATTGTGGTAATAATTGTTTCAGTAAACTGGAATTCAGCCTTGTAATCCCCGTGACTGCCTGTCCATGTCTTCAATGACGATATCATAAATTTCGCCTAAAGATGCACAATATTCAAGCACTTTCCAGGGCTCATTTGTATGAAAATGAATTTTAATCATTTCCTCATCTCCAACTGCCAGTAAACAATCACCTTTGAAATGATGTGTAAAATATTCGTTTATTGCATCTTCGTCAAGGTTCCTGCCCTCGATCAATAACTGCGTATCATATCTAAACTCCAGCATTGCTTTTCCCTCCATAAACGTTCGATTTATCAGGCTTTATTTACAGTAACAAAGCAAGCTCAATTTCATCCTCATCTTCATTTCCAGTTTCCCTAAAACCAGATTCATAATATAGATGCAGTGCAATGGAGTTATCTTTATTGCACGTTAAAGCTACTTTGTCAGATTGACCAAATGGTTTGGATGCAATATAATCCAGACATTTTCTTAAAGCAAGTTTTCCAAATCCCTGATGCTGATATGCAATATCAATCATCATATGCCAAATATTATACTCTGCGAGGTCATAATCATATATCACCATCACATAACCAACCATTGTATCATCATTGAATATTCCAAAAGGAATACATTGGTTATAATATACATATGCCTGCGCTAAGCTCCTGATTGGATCTGAAACAAATTGCTCTTGTTCCTTAGCCAGTTTTAAGTTAAACGCCTGTATAAAGTTATTCTCGTCAATTCTCACCAATTCAATATTACTCATAATTCCTCCTGTTTGTTGTGGAGGGATTATAGCATATATTTTCCCTCCAGATTTAATGTTTCAATCGTCATAAGATGATAGTTTCTATTCATAATGAACATCTCCTTTCGGTT
>CANRSX010000053.1 GCA_947642555.1 uncultured Roseburia sp.
CAGAATATTTCATTTGCCGCAGAAGGAAGAGATGCAGATTTAAGCGTCAGAGCTGGGTTCTTGACAAATATGATTGACTCTGTTATAGGAAGCAGGTACAATATAATAAAAGAAACCAATATTGAAGTGCTATAATCTCACCCGGAGGGAACACACATGTCTGATAAAGAATACGAAGAATATAAAAAACAGTGCGAAAAGATTCGTTCCGAGAATGATGTCTGTCTGGATCTGTTTGAAGAGGACATGAAGGCACAGGGCCTTTCCGACAAGACGATCAGCCGGCATATCTCTAACGTTTCCTTCTATATTAACCAGTATCTGCTGCGGGAGGATGCCCGGCCCATGACAGACGGCGTGACGGAGCTCGACATGTTTCTGGGAGATTTTTTTATCCGGAAATGCATGTGGTCCACCCCTGGAACGATTAAGAGCACGGCGGCCAGCATTAAAAAGTTTTACAAATCAATGCTTGCTCACGGCAGGATCCAGAAATCGGATTATGAGATTCTGTGCGCTGACATAAAAGACAGGATGGAATACTGGCAGGAGGACTGCGCGGCATTCAATGATCCGGGCAGTGTAAATCCCTTTGCTTTTCTTTAATATGTGAAAAGAAAGGAGCGTATTTCTATGCCTTCCCTGTCTATGTATCCTGTTTCTCCTACAAAAGACGGAAAAGAATACGAACATATTTTACTGGATTATGGCCAGGCAGTCTACGGCGGCCAGGCATCGCTTTTCGGCCGCAAAGGCCAGGCGCAGCACGGTATCGATGTAGTGGTGTGCCGTTTGGACGGAAGCCGTGTCTGTATCCAGTGCAAGGATTATACCAGCACATCGGTGACAACCGCAAAGATCGACGCATGGATTGCTGAGGCGGAGCAGTCTGCGTTTCAGTTTCAGCTTTTTGTCATTGCCGTTGCAGCCCATACGGATGCCAGGCTGCAGGAATATGTGTTTCGTGTTTCCGATCAGAGGATGGCGGACGGAAAATTTCCAGTAACCATTATCTTTTGGGAGGATATCGAACATTTTATCAAACGGCGTCCGGAGTTACTGAAGCTGTATTACCCGATGCTGTATCACGGGGAGGAAGAAATCGCAGGTCTGCTTCTGGCGCAGCAGCAGGAACGGCTTGTGGAGCCGGCCGGAAACTCAGAACAGCAGGAACGTTTTGCCGGGCAGGCGGGAGGCCCAGAGCAGCAGAAGGGAAGCGTATCACAGCAGGCGGGTGTGCCGGATGGGTCAGGGAGGACGTCGCGTCTTGTCATGTCGGAGACGCAGCTGAGAGGGCTCTTTTTGGATGAAGTGGTAAAATACCGCATACAGGAGATGCTTCGTGCGGATCCCTTTGTGGGATTTTCCTTTGATCTGGTCGTGGATTCCGACTGCTTTGAATATGCGGTTCAGAACCTGCTGGACCGGGCGATCGGAATCAGCGCATCCGGACGGTTTATACAGATCGATGCGTTCAGATGGGCGTTTTCCGCGTTTGGACAGTACCTTTCCAGGATCTGCGAGATGGATCAGAGCGGGATGCGGGCGCGGTATTCGAATCTTTATGGGGATCGGAATGCCGACGCGAGGAAACTGGAGGAGCTCAGAAGAGCTGCGTTGGAGTATTTACAGGATATTACAAATGCCTGATGCAGACGGAACGAATACATTTTCCCAAAGAACAGCAGCACAATAAAATTACAAAAGAAAAAGGAGACAGAGCTGTCCTGAAGAAACAATACACGTTAAAAGTGTATCCGGCAGGTCAGAGCCGCACCGTTTACCGGGTTCTGGAAATCGCAGGAGAGGATACGCTGGACGATCTGTGCCGTGCGATTCTGGACGCGTTTGATTTTATCGACGAGCATCTGTACGAATTCTGCATGGACAACCGGATGTACACGGACTACAGCTACCAGGCCGCCCCGGAAGGAGACGGCCCGTCCACCGCGATTGCGATTGACCGGCTGCATCTGCAAAAGGGACAGAACTTCATGCTGCACTATGATTTCGGAGATGACTGGCAGTTTATGATTCATGTGCAGAAGATGGAGGATGCAGCGGAGTATGCCAGTCCGCGCGTGATTCGGGAAAAAGGTATGCTCGAGCAGTATCCGGACTGGGACTGGGAAGAAGAGGATGAGGAGTTCTAACGATCATCCTGCTTCTTCTCCTTCTTCCCCCAGAACTCTTTTACCGCAATCCCATCCGCGAGGCCGCCCAGCAGTCCTCCGGCAACAGTGAGTGCTCCGGCCAGCACGGTCCACACGGTTATCCCAAAGATGAGATACAGAATGACAAACAGCAGAATGCCTGCGATTACACCCATAACAGCATTATATTTCTGACGTTTTCTTCGCTCTGATGCCGCGTCCTGCTTTGCGTGATTACTCATCGCCTCTTTTTCCGACAGTATACGGGCATGGGCTGCACGATCCTGCTGTTCCTGAAGCTTTTTGGCGGCTCTTAACCGGGCAGCGCTGTGCTCCGCCTTGATTTTCTGATATTCATCCGTCGTATATACCTTCGCATATGTGGCGGCGTCCGGGTTAATATTGGAAAACGGTGCGTTCAGTGTTCCCTGGGCGTCCCGCGGACTGTTATCGTCATTTGTCTGCAAAACGGTATCGGTCGGCGTTCGGATTTCATGGATCACCATGGTTGCAAACTGGTTATTTGTTTTGATATAGATATCGCTGCGTGAACAGTTGATCAGCGACGCATATAAGAAGCCTTCAAAATTCGGATCGATCGTTGTCGAGGAAAAGACAAGACCCTTTAAGACATAGGAGGCCCTGGAATGCAGGGTTGCCATGTACCAGGCGGGAAAGGATACATATTCCCGGCTGATAATCAGATACCGGTGCCCGCGCAGCAGACGGTATCGGGGTTCATCTGGGCGGTCTTCTGGCGTCACGATTTCCGGCAGGGTGCCTTCATCGGCGTCGCAGATAAAACCGATCGTCAGATCATATCCGGCGGCGGTAACGCTTTTTTTGCGCAGATTTGAGATGACGATGCCCGCATCGTTTTCTAATATATCATGAAGATCTATATCTCCGAGTACAGCCATATCCGGTCTCCCCTTTTTCCTCTGTGCCTGTATCAGGCAAAAGTGACGCTTTCTACTACAATAGTTATTATATACCCGGCCGCTGTTTTCTTCAATCCGTTTCTGCCGCTGTGGCTGAACTTTTGTTGTAATATTATACAAATCCATGTATAAATTTCCACCGATTTTCTACTCAGGGGAAATTGCAAAATCCGTTCCGATATGATAAACTCTTACCAATTCAGGCACAGGGTCAAAGGCGACAATGCCTATCCTGGCATCATATTGTTTTTAGGAACGGGCAGCGTGCGCTGCCCGTTTTTTTATGGAAAGGAAAGAGACAGATGAAGGCTTTTCTGATACTTGAGGATGGAACTGTTTTTACCGGGGCATCCATCGGATCCACGCGCGAGGTGATCAGCGAGATCGTGTTCAACACATCGATGACCGGTTACCTGGAGGTGCTGACAGATCCGTCCTATGCGGGTCAGGCGGTTGTGATGACGTATCCGCTGATCGGAAATTACGGGATTACGCCGGACATGGAGTCCGAGCGTCCCTGGCCGGACGGATTGATCGTGCGGGAGCTGTCGGGCACGCCGAGCAATTTCCGCTGCGAGGGAACGGTACAGGATTTTCTGGTCCGGTATGATATACCTGGAATTGCCGGTATTGACACACGGGCGCTGACGAAGCGGCTGCGGGAAAAGGGGACGATGAACGGCATGATCACCACGGATGAGCATTACTGCCTGGAAGAGATTCTGCCGAAGCTTCGGGCCTATAGGACGGGAAATGTAGTAGAGCGGGTGACCTGTAAAAAACCGTGGGTGCTTTCCCCGTGGCAGGAAGCGTACAGACCGACAGTGCCGGGACGGCAGGGAGAACCGGAGAAAGCCGCGCCTCCCCTTCGCATCGCTCTCCTGGATCTCGGCGCCAAGCGCAATATAGCCCGCTCGCTGGCAGCGCGGGGCTGTGAGGTAACGGTTTATCCGGCGCACACGACAGCGGAAGAGATCCTCGCGGCAGCGCCGGACGGCATCATGTTAAGCAATGGCCCCGGCGACCCGAAGGAGTGCGGGGATATCATACGGGAGATCAGAACGCTCTATCAGTCTGATACGCCGATTTTCGCGATCTGCCTGGGGCACCAGCTGATGGCGCTGGCGACGGGGGCGGACACGCATAAGCTGCACTACGGCCACCGCGGCGGTAATCATCCGGTGAAGGATCTTGCCACAAACCGGGTTTACATCTCGTCACAGAACCATGGATATGTGGTGGATACGGACACGCTGGATCCGGGGGTTGCACGTCCGGCATTCGTCAATGTCAACGACGGGACAAATGAGGGAATTACATACATAGGAAAACGGATTTTCACGGTGCAGTTTCACCCGGAGGCATGTCCGGGACCACAGGATTCGGAATTTCTGTTTGACCGTTTTATCGATATGATAGCAGTGAAGGAGTGGTAAAAAATGCCGAAAAATCAGAAAATCAGAAAAGTACTTGTGATCGGATCCGGTCCGATCGTCATCGGCCAGGCAGCCGAATTTGACTACGCGGGGACACAGGCATGCCGCTCGCTAAAAGAGGAGGGCGTGGAGGTCGTGCTGGTGAATTCGAATCCGGCGACCATCATGACGGACCGCGAGATTGCGGATCAGGTATACATCGAGCCGCTGACCCTGCCGGTGTTAGAGCAGATCATCGCAAAGGAGCGGCCGGACGGCGTGCTGCCGACGCTGGGCGGCCAGGCGGGACTCAACCTCGGAATGGAGCTTCACGAGAAGGGAATTCTGGCAAAATACGGGGCGGCGCTCATCGGGACCACGGCGGAGACGATTTTTAAGGCGGAGGACCGGCAGGCGTTTAAGGATACCATGGAAAAAATCGGCGAGCCCTGCGCTGCCTCAGAGGTGGTCCGCAATGTCGGCGACGGGATCCGTTTTGCGGATGCGATCGGTTATCCGGTGGTGCTGCGCCCGGCTTATACGCTCGGCGGAAGCGGCGGAGGTATTGCGCGCGATGAGGCGGAGCTGACCTCGATCTTAACAAACGGCCTGCGGTTAAGCCGTGTCGGGGAAGTGCTCGTGGAGCGCTGCATCGCAGGATGGAAGGAGATCGAATATGAGGTAATGCGGGATGCGGCCGGCAACTGTATCACGATCTGCAATATGGAAAATATGGATCCGGTCGGCGTGCACACCGGCGATTCGATCGTGACAGCCCCCTCCCAGACACTGGGGGACAAGGAATATCAGATGCTGCGGACCTCGGCGCTGCGTATCATATCAGAGCTTGGGATCACGGGCGGCTGCAATGTCCAGTATGCGTTAAACCCGGACACCTTCGAATACTGTGTGATTGAGGTCAATCCCCGCGTCTCCCGCTCGTCCGCGCTGGCGTCAAAGGCAACCGGCTATCCGATCGCGAAGGTGGCGGCGAAGATTGCGCTGGGATACACGCTGGACGAGATCAGAAACGCGGTCACGGGAAAAACCTGTGCGGCCTTTGAGCCCGCGCTGGACTATTGTGTTGTGAAAATTCCGCGTCTGCCGTTTGACAAGTTCCTGACAGCCAAACGGACCCTGACCACGCAGATGAAGGCGACCGGAGAAGTGATGAGCATCTGCGACAATTTTGAGGGGGCGCTGATGAAGGCGATCCGCTCCTTAGAACAGCATGTGGACAGCCTTTTGTCCGACGATATGGCAGGGCTTTCGGATGAGGAGCTCGACCAGCGGCTGCAACGGGTCGATGACCGGCGGATCTGGGTGATTGCGGAGGCGCTGCGCCGCGGAAAAACAGTGTCGTCGATTCATGCCGGCACGCGGATTGATCCCTGGTTTATTGAAAAAATTGCCGCGCTTGTTGCGATGGAGCGGCGTCTTATGCAGGAGCCGCTTTTGGAGGAGCTGTTAAAAGAGGCGAAGCGGATGGAATTCCCGGACCGTGTGATTGCACGCCTGACGGGAAAAACAGAGCGAAAGATCCACGATCTGCGCGTGGAATACGGCATATTTGCCGCCTATAAAATGGTGGATACCTGTGCGGCGGAGTTTGAGGCGGTCACCCCGTACTACTACTCGGTATACGGCAGTGAAAATGAGGCGGCCGGGACGCATGCGAAGAAAAAAGTCCTGGTGCTTGGCTCCGGCCCGATCCGCATCGGCCAGGGAATTGAATTTGACTACTGCTGCGTGCACTGCACCTGGGCATTTGCAAAAGAGGGCTGGGAGACCGTGATCATCAACAACAATCCGGAGACGGTTTCCACGGATTTTGACATTGCGGACCGGCTGTATTTCGAGCCCCTGACCCCTGAGGATGTGGAGGCGGTGGTCCGGCTGGAAAAACCGGACGGCGCGGTAGTCCAGTTTGGCGGGCAGACAGCGATTAAGCTGACGGAGAGCCTGATCCGGATGGGAGTGCCGGTGCTTGGCACCCGCGCGGAGGACGTCGACGCGGCGGAGGACCGCGAGCGGTTCGACCGGATTTTAGAGGAGACAGGGATTCCGCGGCCGGCCGGAGGAACGGTGTACACGGCGCAGGAGGCAAAAGAGGTTGCAAACCGCCTGGGTTATCCGGTGCTTGTCCGCCCGTCCTATGTGCTTGGCGGGCAGGGGATGCGGATTGCGCTCTGCGACGGGGAGCTGGAGGAATTTATCGGTATCATCAATCACATCGCCCAGGATCATCCGATCCTTGTAGATAAATATCTTCAGGGAAAGGAAATCGAGGTGGATGCGGTGTGCGACGGCAGCGATATCCTGATCCCGGGAATCATGGAGCATATCGAACGGACGGGGGTGCATTCCGGGGACAGCATCTCGGTATATCCCGCTCCGACGATCAGCGCGAACGTGGAGAAGACAATCGTAGAATACACAAAACGCCTGGCAAAGGCGCTGCATGTGATCGGGCTGATCAATATCCAGTTTATCGCAATGGACGAGGAGGTATATGTGATCGAGGTCAATCCGCGCTCCTCGCGGACCGTGCCGTATATCAGCAAGGTGACCGGGATTCCGATTGTGGAGCTGGCGACAAAGGTGATCGCAGGGCAGACGCTGCGCGGGCTTGGGATAACACCGGGACTTGCCCCGAAGGCGGATTACATTGCGGTAAAAATGCCGGTATTTTCGTTTGAAAAGCTGCGCGGAGCGGAAGTATCGCTGGGGCCGGAGATGAAATCCACAGGCGAATGCTTAGGGATTGCCAGAACCTTTGACGAGGCGCTCTATAAAGCGTTTCTGGGAGCCGGTGTGACGCTGCCGAAGTACAGGCAGATGATTATGACGGTAAAGGATGCGGACAAGCCGGAGGCAGTCGGCGTTGCAAAGCGCTTTGAGGCGCTGGGCTATACGATTTACGCGACCAGGAGCACAGCGCGCTGCCTGCAGGAGCACGGAGTGCCTGCGCACCGTATCAACAAAATATCGCAGGAGTCGCCGAACGTGATGGATCTGATTCTCGACCATAAGCTGGATCTGGTCATTGATACCCCCACGCAGGGAAACGGGGACAAGAGGCGGGACGGGTTTTTGATCCGCAGAAATGCGATTGAGACAGGCGTTTACTGCATCACGGCACTGGACACGGCAAATGCGCTGGCGGAGAGTCTCGAACACGCTTCGGGCACGCTGCTGCCGGTGGACATCACGAAAGTGAAAAATGATCTTCTGTAAAAATTCAGAGGTCGGATGCGGCTCATACAAGCCGCATCCGACCTCTGTCTGGAACAATCATAAGGCAGTTCATTCTGCCATCGTTTTTGCATTTTGATGCTGTGCGCTTAGCGCACGCAATACGGACGGTAATCGCCATGATCCAGGCCCGCGAAGCTCATAGCAAAAAACTCGATATTCTCCATGTAGTAAGCCTTAAATTTCTTTAACATAATGACCTCCAGTCCGAAGCATCGCTGCTTCAAAAAATTATTGTAGTTGATATTGACTTTTTAATCTCTGTTAATTGTCCTGTTTTTTCTGTGCCCGTATCCGGGTATCAGCGGGTTGCCCGCGAAGCGCGGGGCGTTTGTTACCGCTCGCAGTACGGGCGGTAGTCGCCGTGCTCCAGACATGCGAAGCTCATAGCAAAAAACTCGATATTCTCCATGTAGTAAGCCTTAAATTTCTTTAACATAATTACCTCCAATCCGAAGCATTGCTGCTTCAAAAAGCTTTGTCTGTGTCAGCATCTCTTCATCTGACAGGTATTATGATATCGCAGAACAGGGGAGAATGTCAGACCTTTTATTAACCTGAATCTGGTTGATATTGACTTTTTGGCCCGATACCGTTACAATGATTTTACCTGGCCGGTACGGCAGGAATGAGAGAAAAACCGGTGGAAACGCCGGAGGGAGGAGGGCGGTATGCCGGAACAGGAGCACATTTATGAAAACCTGGAGCTGGAGCCGGATATCGGGTTTAACGTCCGTTTTGTCACGATGAAGCACAATTCGCCGTATCACTGGCACCGCGAGATGGAGCTGATCTTTATTTTAAACGGACACGCCACGATCCATATGGACGGGGAGCGCTTCGAGGTGAAGCCCTTAGACGTGATTGTCATGGATTACGCAAAGATCCATGAGGTGACCTATGCGCTGTTTCGGACGATGGGGATCTGCATCCACATTTCAAAACAGCTGCTGAGGCGCTATCTGCCGGAGTCCGGCCCGGTTGCGATCCACTGTACCCCGCAGCATCTGATGCCGGAGCAGCAGCCGTATTATATGGAGCTTTGCGGGATCTTAAAGGAGCTGACGATTTTATATGTGAATCAGAAAAACACCTACCGGCTGCGGAGCAGCGCGCTGATCTTAGAGATTCTCGCCTGCCTGATCGAACACTTCAGCGAGCCGGTGACAGAAACCGGAGCGGAGATGAAGGCCGGCAACATGGAACGGCTCGATCAGATCTGCACCTATGTGGAGCATCACTATGCGGAAGAAATTACACTTGGCGACGCCGCGGAGGAAGCCGGGCTGAACAAAGAATATTTCTGCCGCTTTTTTAAGCAGAACATGGGTACCTCCTTCGTCCAGTATGTCAATCAGGTGCGGCTTGGCCATATCTATCAGGATCTGTTATATACGGACGGGAGTGTGCAGGAGATCATGGAACGGCACGGATTTTATAATCAGAAGCTGTTTTACCGGATGTTCAAAGAGCGTTACGGCTGTACGCCGCGGCAGCTGAAAGATATGTCGCAGAATAATCCTTATATCTGACGCGCCGCGGGCGAATAGCCGGGTATTATTTTAGAAGACGTATTTTTCCAGCCGGTCAAACGCTTCGACGACAAGCGCGTGCGGCAGAGCCAGGTTGACGCGGATCGCGTACGGGCGGTGGAACGGACGTCCGTCCTGCCAGATGACGCCCACCTCGTAGCCTGCGCGCAGAAGCTCGTCCAGCGTCTTATCATGTTCCTTACACCACGCCTCGCAGTCCAGATAAAGCATATAGGTCCCCTGCGGTTTTGCAAGGGAGACGCCCTTAAAATGCTCCCGGATAAACGTATAGGCGTAGTCCACATTTTCGCTGAGCACGGTACAAAGCTCGTCCACCCACTCACGGCCCTCCGGGCGGTAAGCGCCGATCAGCGCGTGCATGGAGAGCACATTGCACGAATTGTAGTGGGAGAGCGAGGACTGCTTTCTCACACGGTCGCGCAGGTAGGAATTGTAGATAATGTGATACGAACCGATCAGCCCTGCGAGGTTGAAGGTCTTCGACGGCGCATAGACCGCGATCGTGCGGTTTTTCGCATCCTCGGACACCGACTGCGTGGGAATGTGCGTATGGCCGTTTAAAATCAGGTCGGACCATATCTCGTCCGAGATCACGACACAGTCATTTTTCTGATAAACCTCCATCGCTTTCTCAATCTCCCAGCGCTCCCAGACACGGCCGGTCGGATTGTGCGGCGAGCAGAAAACTGCCGCGTGGATATGATTCTCGCGGATTTTTTTATCCATGTCCTCGTAATCCATCCGCCAGATGCCGTCCGCATCCTGCACCAGGTCGCTGTGGATGATGTTGTAGCCGTTATTTTCGAGTGACATCGTAAAGCCGATGTAAGTCGGGGAATGCAGCAGTACGTTATCCCCTGCCGAACAGAACGCGTTCAGGGCCGACACGACGCAGCCGAGCACGCCGTTCTCATAGCCGATCTGCTCCGCCGTAAGGCCCTCCACGCCGTGGCGGTCGCGCTGCCAGTCGATAATCGCCTGATAATACGCGTCGCGCATGGAAAAATAGCCGAAGGCCGGATGGCCGGCACGCGCGATGATGGCGTCCGTGATGGTCGGTACGGTCGGAAAATTCATGTCGGCCACCCACATCGGAAGCCGGGAAAATCCGTCCTTCACCTCTGCGCCCTCAAACGGGATGACGTCCACTGCGATGGAATCCTGGCCTGTTCTGTCCATAACTGATGTAAAATCATATTTCATGTCTCTTTGTCCTTCTTTCCTGTAATATTTGCTACTCGACAACTGTCAGATAACTGCTGATGCAGTAGAGCGTCTGTCCGTTGTAATCCACGCGCGACCAGCCGAATTCGTTATTGATTCCGGTGCGTGTCACGGTCTCGCCGTTGTGGAGCACGGCGACGATGACGGCGTCCGGGTTCGTCACGCTCGGAAGCGCTCTTAGGTTTACCTCGATTTTTGCGGTTACCGTATCGCCGGTCGCGGTAAATTTTGTCTTCAGCCCGTCGCCGGAGCCCGCGCCATCGCTTTCGGCAGGCTGATAAGAGAGATCCGCGGTCAGATAGCTGGAAACCGCGTAATAAATCTGTCCGTCCGATTCGAGCCTCGACCAGCCGCTGTCGCTGACTCCGGTGCGCGTCATGGTATCGCCGTTTGAGAGCGTCGCAAGCACGGTACTGTCGTCGCCCTGCGCCGGGATATCGCGGAGATTCACCTTTTCCTTTGCGGTTACCGTCTCGTTTACCTCCGAAAAACGCATCAGGGCCTCCGCATCCGCGGACGCCTGCTCCGGTGTCGTATCGCTTTTGGCGTCCGCCGTTCCCTCATAGTCAAAATAGGCGATGTTCAGATCCACCTGCTCCGGGACACCGGGCACGGTTCCGCGGCTGGTGTACTGCCACATGGCGCCGCCTGCGTCGCGGATGCCCGTATCCGTCAGAGCGGCGTCTGTGCTGCCCTCTGCCGGGGAAAGACTGTCCGGGTACCATGCGATCCAGAGCCGGAACTGCTGCTGTAAGCGGGAGGTGTCCCAGCAGGCGTCGCCGTCCAGCTCGGTTCTGGCCGCATAAAACATCGGCGTATAGCCGCGCTCATAGATCCGGTTTAAAAAGGCGATGGCGATGTCGGTTCGCTGCGCGCTGGTCAGCCCGTTCTGGCGGCTTTCCGGATCGTCGAAGCCCTCACAATTGTAGGCGACCGGCCAGGTAACCGCGTACTGGGAGATAGAATCAGCCACCCAGTCTGCTTCCTGTACGGCCTCCTCCTCGCTGACGGCGGTCGAGAAGAAATATGCGCCGGTTTTTATGCCGTTTGCCTGAGCCTCCTGCAGATTATACCGGGCATTGCTGTCCGCGAGGATCTCGCCGGTCTGCTTCGTGCGGTACCCGATCCGCACCATGGCAAAATCAATGCCGGAAGCGGCTGCCTGCTGCCAGTCGATCGTGCCCTGATATTTTGACACGTCGATGCCGACCGTCTGTCCTTCGATTTCGGCGGGGCCGTCCGCTGAGAGCAGCTCTGTCACGTCCGCCGGTTCCCCGGTCTGGGCCGACATGCTGCCAGAGAGGGCGTCCTGAGGGTCGGACGGATCCGTGCCGGCAAAGCCGTCTGCCATGCTGTCCGGGGGATCCGCGTCTTTTCCGGGAGAGTCTGCAGTTTCTTCCAGTCCAGACGGCGGAGAACCGCCCGAAGCTCCGTCCGCAGCGGAAGCTTTGTCCTGCCCGCTGACGATACGCATTGCAATCAGCACCGTTATTATAATAAGAAGAAGCAGCGCGACGGCCGCGATGGGGATCAGACCGCGCAGATCCTTTTTTTCGTGATGGCGCTGCTTTTCGTGCCGTCTGTCAAAATCAAGTTCATCTTCCTGTCTCATGCAGATCCTTCCCGTTTATCAATCGTCCTTTTGCCGTCCGCTTTGCCGAAGCGCTGCCGGAATGTTCCTCCGGAAGGATGGATACGCCGTCGAGCAGCGTGTTCATGCTCTCCTGCTGTTCCCTCTGCTGCCTGCGTCTGGCGATTTCCTGTTTCTGCCGGCGGAAGCGTTCTGCGGTTTCACGGATGGCATCATCCGCGACAAAATGCTTTAAGGTCTCCTCGTCGATGGAGATGCGGTTGTCCATCGTCTTCATGATGTCGGTTACCGTCAGCCTGCGCCCGACGGAGGGATCGCTTAAGTCATAAACCTTGTTATTCGAGAACTTTAAGACCATCGGACGGGTGAAGTCCGCGCTGTTCTCCTCAAGCACAAGCGCCTTTTCGCCGTCGGAGAGATCCACACAGGCTCCGGTCGGAAGGATGTGGATGCATTCCGCAAGCGCGGTGACGACATTTGTCGGATAGGTGTCGCTTCGCTCCTTTAAGTATGCCATGGCGGCCATCTCGGACACCGGCGTCTGGTTTAAGTTCATGGCAGTCAGGCGGTCAAACCGGTCCGCAGTCAGCAGGATATCGGTTAGAAGACGGATCTGCGCGGAGGGAGCCTTGATGCGCAGCGACGTATTTTTGCGGAACACGATCTGCTGGATCAGGGTTAAAGCCGCCCGCGGGAGCTCGCACTCTTCAAATCTCGGACGGATCAGCTCGTAGCCGCGCTCCAGATTCATCTGGATTAAGCCCTGTTCCTGCGTGTTGAGCTCCTCTCCCTTGTCGAGAAGCGCCTGCGGGACATAGAGATATCCGAAATCATACAGAAGCGCCGCAGTGATGAGCGCGAGCTGTTCGGTTCCGGAGATATGCATCGCATTTGCGATCATGGCGGAAAGGATCGCCGCGCTGATGGAATGCTTGTATACATAATCCGAGGAGCTGCGCAGATTCTGCGTGAAGCGGAGCTTGTGGTCGAGTCCGCCGTAGCGGCTCTGAATGTCGTCCGCGAGAGCAGAGAGCGTGGACGGAACCTGATTTTTCTGCAGCTGGTCCATGTTGTCCCGCAGCTGGAACATATAGACAGTCTGAAACTGCTCAAATTCGAGCTCCTCTTCGGTCAGAGGGGGAACCGGTTCGGCCGGCTCTAAGATAAAGATCCCGATGAGACCGAAATTCTGAATGCTGCTGATCCCCTGAACGGTCAGCGCCGTGTTCCTCTCATAGAGAAGGACACCGGTTCTATTGTAAATCGGCTTTGCCAGGCGCATGCCCGGCTTTAGTTCATCTGCTTTGACGAATTGCATAAAGTCTCCTTTCACTGTAAAATCATACATATCCGTATCATATCATATTGAAAGCTGAATTACAATCTGCTATGATAAAAGCGAACACAGGTTTACCTGAAAAACAAAAGAGGTACGTATGGGCGAGAAGAAAAAGAGAAGGACAGGAGCGGCGCTGATTCTGATTCTGCTCTTTGCCGTTTCGGTCTGTGCAAAGGATGCGCAGGCGGCCGGCATCGGGGGAGCGCAGCGCGGCCAGGTAAAGCGGGATACGACACAGGATGATATTGACGACGCGAAAGAGCAGATCGACCAGCTGGAGAATCAGAAGGAAGACGCCGAACAGCAGGTCAACGCGATCAGCGACAGGAAGGCAGGGCTCGAGTCGGAGCTTGGGACGTTAAACGGCCAGCTGTCGGATATTGTCGCGTCGATCAACGACCTTGAGGTTCAGATTGCGGATAAGGAGGTTCAGATTGCGGACGCAAAGGATGCGCTGGCGGCAGCCGAGGCGCGTTCCGCAAAACAGTATGAGGACATGAAGCTCCGCATTCAGTACATGTATGAGAACAGCACGGACTCCATGCTCGAGACCCTGCTCACTTCGTCGTCCCTGACCGATTTTTTAAACCGGGCGGACTATATCGTGCAGATCAACCAGTACGACAGACAGCAGCTGGCGGATTACCGTGAGCTTCAGGCGCAGATCGCGCAGCAGAGGGACACGTTAAATGCCGAGATGGACGAGCTGGTGGCCATGGAGGAGAGCATGCGCGAAAAGCAGGACTCCGTGAACAGCCTGATCAGTCAGACCAGGTCGAATATTTCTCAGGCTGACCAGGATCTGGCGAACGCGACGGCAAACGTGCAGGATCTTGAGGCGAAGCTTGCGCAGATGATCGAGTATGAGCAGCAGTTAGAGATTCAGAAAGCAAAAGAGGACGCGGCCAGGCTTGCGGCGATCCGCGAGCAGGAGCAGGAGGATACCTCCGGTGTGGTGTATGTCCCTGCGGACAGCGACGCTTATCTGCTCGGCGCGATCATCCAGTGCGAGTCCGAGGGAGAGCCCTATGAGGGGAAGCTTGCGGTCGGGAGCGTGGTGTTAAACCGGGTCAGAAGCTCTTATTTCCCGAACACGATCTCCGGCGTGATTTACCAGAGCGGCCAGTTTTCACCGGTGGCCAGCGGCCGCCTTGCCTACCGGCTTGAGGCGGGGGTAAACGACGAGTGCCTTCGCGCGGCGCAGGAGGTTCTGGGAGGTACGATTACCTTAAACTGTCTGTACTTCAGGACCAATAACGGGATCATTCAGGGTACGGTGATCGGGCATCATGTTTTTTATTAAACCCATTGCATTTACGGACAAAATATGATAGCATAAAATCGTGTTGAGGAGCCGGGCGGCCAGTCTGATCATATTTTTTTATGAAAGATTGTTAAAAAATTAACAGGGCTTAACCGGTCAATTTTAGAAAAAAAGAAGGAGAAGAAACATGGCAAAGAAAGTAGTTTTGGCAGGCGCATGCCGTACCGCGATCGGCAAGATGGGCGGAGCGCTGAGCAACACACCGGTGGCAGATCTGGGTGCGATTGTGATCAAGGAGGCGTTGAACAGAGCCGGAGTGAAGCCGGAGCAGGTGGACGAGGTGCTGATGGGCTGCGTGATCCAGGCGGCGCAGGGACAGAATGTTGCGCGTCAGTCTTCGATCAAGGCAGGACTGCCGATCGAGGTGCCGGCCGTTACCTTAAACGTGGTATGCGGTTCCGGGTTAAAGTGCGTGAACGAAGCAGCTGCGCAGATTCTGGCAGGACAGGCTGATATCGTTGTCGCAGGTGGTATGGAGAATATGTCCATGGCGCCGTATGCCATGACAAAAGCTCGTTTTGGATACCGCATGAACAATGCGACGATTATCGATACCATGGTAAACGACGCTCTGACCGATGCGTTCAACCACTACCATATGATGATTACGGCTGAGAACGTATGCGAGAAGTACGGACTCACCAGAGAAGAGTTAGACGAGTTCTCGGCAAACAGCCAGCAGAAGTGCGAGAAGGCGATCGCAGAGGGCAGGTTTAAGGATGAGATCGTTCCGGTACCGGTGAAGGTGAAGAAGGAGATCGTTGATTTCGTGACAGACGAGGGACCGCGCGCCGGCACGACGGCAGAGTCCTTAAGCAAGTTAAAATGCTGCTCCGGCAAGGACGGCGGACTGATCACCGCGGGCAACGCTTCCGGTATCAATGACGGTGCGGCTGCCATCGTTGTGATGAGCGAGGAGAAGGCGAAAGAGCTCGGCGTGACCCCGATGGCTACCTGGGTAGCGGGCGCGCTCGGCGGAGTTGAGCCGGAGATCATGGGCGTGGGCCCGGTTGCTTCCACGAGAAAGGTGCTTGAGAGAACCGGACTTACGATCGACGATATGGATCTGATCGAGGCGAACGAGGCGTTTGCGGCACAGTCCGTTGCGGTTGCGAGAGACTTAAAGTTTGACATGTCAAAGGTAAACGTAAATGGCGGTGCGATCGCATTAGGACACCCGGTAGGAGCCTCCGGATGCCGTATCCTTGTCACGCTGTTATACGAGATGCAGAAGAGAGACGCGAAGAGAGGTCTTGCGACGCTGTGTATCGGCGGCGGCATGGGCTGCTCTACGATTGTTGAGCGTGCATAAAGCGAATGGGGATCCACTAAGAAGGCGCGCCATTGGACGCGCCTCCTGAGAGGAACCAGCCATTCATTAAAAAGAACGCAGAAACAGATAGCTTTTCAGGTTGGATGATTTTGCGTTCTTTCTGTTATGAAACTTTTTATCAATATCATCATTTTATTTCAGGAGGGTTTGTATCATGAAAGTAGGAGTAATCGGTGCAGGTACCATGGGACAGGGTATTGCGAAGGCATTTGCCCAGGTGGATGGCTACGAGGTAGCGCTCTGCGACATCAAGCAGGAGTGGGCTGACGGCGGCAAGGCGAAGATCGCGAAGGGTTATGCGCGCCTTGTGGAAAAAGGAAAGATGACGCAGGAAGCGGTTGACGGAATCCTTGCGAAGATCACCGCGGGCTTAAAGGAAGACCTCTGCGCGGACTGCGATCTGATCGTGGAAGCTGCATTTGAGGATATGGGCGTGAAGAAGACGACATTCCAGGAGCTTGACAAGTTTGTGAAGCCGGAGTGCATTTTTGCTTCCAATACGTCAAGCCTTTCCATCACCGAGATCGGCAACGGCCTGACCCGCCCGATGATCGGTATGCATTTCTTCAACCCGGCGGACCGCATGAAATTAGTGGAAGTGATCGCAGGCGTGAACACACCGGAAGCTACAGTTGACGCGATCAAGAAGATTTCTGAGGAGATCGGCAAGACGCCGGTACAGGTGAACGAGGCGGCAGGCTTTGTCGTGAACCGTATCTTAATCCCGATGATCAACGAGGCTGCTTTCATTAAGATGGAAGGCGTTTCCGATATCGCGGGGATCGACGCGGCGATGAAGCTCGGTGCAAACCATCCGATGGGACCGCTTGAGTTAGGCGATTTCATTGGTCTTGACATCTGCCTTGCGATTATGGATGTCCTCTACAAGGAGACCGGCGACAGCAAGTACCGCGCATGCCCGCTGATCCGCAAGATGGTACGCGGCGGCAACCTCGGCGCCAAGAGCGGAAAAGGCTTCTATGTATACAATGCAGACCGCACAAAGACCCCGGTGGATGCTCAGTAGGAATGAAAAACAATAATTGATGGAGGAATTGATATCATGGATTTCGGTTTAGATAAAAAACATGAAATGGCGCGTTCCCTGTTCCGGGAATTCGCTGAGACGGAAGTAAAGCCGCTGGCTCAGGAAGTGGACGAGACAGAGGAATTTCCGATGGAGACAGTGAAGAAGATGCAGAAGGCAGGCTTCATGGGAATTCCGGTACCGAAGGAGTATGGCGGACAGGGCTGCGACCCGCTTACATATGTCATGTGCGTGGAAGAGCTGGCAAAGGTCTGTGCGACGACGAGCGTTATCGTGTCTGCACATACCTCACTCTGCATCGATCCGATCCTGACCTACGGTACGGACGCACAGAAGGACAAATATGTCAGAGCGCTTGCAACGGGCGAGAAGCTCGGTGCGTTCGCACTGACTGAGCCGGGGGCAGGAACCGACGCCCAGGGCGCACAGACAAAGGCTGTACTTGACGGCGACGAGTGGGTGCTCAACGGCTCCAAGTGCTTTATCACGAACGGTAAGGTTGCGGATGTCTATATCGTGATCGCGATCACAAGCATTACCGAGGATAAGAGGGGCAGAAAGAAAAAGAACTTCTCCGCATTTATCGTGGATAAGGGAGCTCCGGGCTTCTCCTTCGGCACGAAAGAGAAGAAGATGGGTATCCGCGGATCCTCCACCTATGAGCTGATTTTCGAGGATTGCAGAATCCCGAAGGACAGCCTGTTAGGACCGGAAGGAAAGGGCTTCCCGATTGCAATGCATACACTTGACGGCGGACGTATCGGTATTGCCGCACAGGCACTCGGTATCGCGGAGGGCGCGCTCGACCGGGCGATTGCCTACACGAAGGAGAGAAAGCAGTTTGGCCGTTCCATCGCACAGCAGCAGAATACCCAGTTCAAGCTGGCGGATATGGCTGCAAGGATCGAGGCTGCACAGCTGTTAGTTTACAAGGCAGCGATGGCAAAGGCGACCCAGAAGGTATATTCGGTTGAGGCGGCGAAGGCGAAGTTATTCGCGGCGGAGACGGCGATGGCGGTGACGACCGAGGTTGTCCAGCTCTTCGGCGGATACGGCTACATCAGAGAGTACGATGTGGAGCGTATGATGCGCGATGCGAAGATCACAGAGATCTACGAGGGTACGAGCGAGGTACAGAGAATGGTGATCTCTGGCGCGCTGTTAAAATAATCGTTTGATGACAAATATAAAATAAGGAGTGACAATACCGTGAAAATAGTTGTATGTATTAAGCAGGTACCGGATACCAAGGGCGGCGTAAAGTTTAACCCGGACGGTACGTTGGACAGAGCTGCAATGCTTTCAATCATGAACCCGGATGACAAGGCTGGCCTTGAGGCAGCGCTCAGATTAAAAGAGCAGTACGGGGCAGAAGTAACCGTGATCACGATGGGACTTCCGAAGGCGGATGAGGTGCTTCGCGAGGCGCTTGCGATGGGAGCGGACCACGGAATCCTTGTGACGGACCGCGTGCTTGGCGGCGCCGATACCTGGGCTACCTCCACGACAGTTGCGGGTGCGATCCGCAATCTTGAGTATGATCTGATCATCACGGGCCGTCAGGCGATCGACGGAGATACCGCACAGGTGGGTCCGCAGATCGCGGAGCACTTAGGACTTCCGGTGATCTCCTATGCGCAGGATATTAAGATCGACGGAGATTATGTGATTGTGCAGCGCCAGTATGAGGACAGATATCATGAGCTGAAGGCGAAGATGCCGTGCCTGATTACCGCGCTTTCCGAGCTGAACACCCCGCGTTACATGACGCCGGGCGGAATCTTTGACGCGTATGACGCGGAAGTGACCGTATGGGGAAGAGCTGACTTAAAGGATGTGGATGATTCCGACCTCGGCCTTAAGGGTTCGCCGACCAAGATCGCGAAGGCATCCGACAAAGTGCGCAAGGGCGCCGGCGAGAAGGTCGTTCTTGACACGGAAGAGGCAGTTGCTTACTTAATGGGCAAATTCAAAGAGAAACACATTATCTAATAAAAATAAGGAAAAGTGGTGAATAAAATGGGTTTAGAAGAATATAAGGGAGTATTTGTCTTTGCACAGCAGGTTGACAACGTGTTAGACGGTGTTGCATTTGAATTACTTGGAAAAGGTAAGGATCTGGCGGCTGTGCTGAATACAGAAGTAACTGCAGTGCTCGCAGGTTCAGGCGTGATGGGGCTGGCGGATAAGCTGGCGGAGTATGGCGCCGACAGAGTTATCGTCGTGGATGATCCGGAGTTAAAGGAGTACCGGACCGAGCCGTATGCGCACGCGCTGGCGTCCGTGATCAATGAGTTCAAACCGGAGATCATGCTGGTAGGCGCGACCGCAATCGGCCGTGACCTTGGCCCGACCGTTTCCGCTCGTGTGAAAACCGGTCTGACCGCTGACTGTACGGTACTTGAGATCGGCGATTTCCCGCTCAATCCGGTTGCAGGCGAGGAGCAGCTGCACAATCAGCTGTTAATGACCCGTCCGGCATTTGGCGGCAACACGATCGCGACGATCGCCTGCCCGTACAACCGTCCGCAGATGGCGACCGTACGCCCGGGCGTTATGCAGAAGATCAATCCGATTGCAGGGGCAAAGGCAAATGTTGTAGAGTTCAATCCGGGCTTTACGCCGAACGACAGATATGTCGAGATCTTAAACGTTGTGAAGGCGGTAAAGAACACGGCGAATATCATGGACGCGAAGATCCTGGTATCCGGAGGCCGCGGCGTTGGTTCCAAGGAGAACTTCAAACTGCTGGACGATCTGGCAGAGGTGCTTGGCGCAACCGTAAGCTGCTCCCGTGCCGTTGTGGAGAACGGCTGGCAGCCGGTAGACTTACAGGTGGGACAGACCGGTAAGACCGTGCGTCCGCAGATCTATTTTGCCATCGGTATTTCCGGCGCGATCCAGCACGTGGCAGGTATGGAGGAGTCCGATCTGATCGTTGCGATCAACAAGGACGAGGATGCTCCGATCTTTGATGTTGCGGATTACGGCCTGGTCGGCGATCTCAACAAGATTGTCCCGGCTCTGACAGCAGCATTAAAGGCAGCGCAGAACGAATAATCACAGAGGTTGCTTCTTTTGGAAGCCTCTGCTATAATCGTACGGTACAGGTGGATTTATATCTGCCTGTGCCGTACTTTAGTTTGAAAGAGGAAGACAATGCTATTCAGTAAGCAGGATTTGAGGAAACTGATCATACCGCTGATCCTGGAACAGGCGCTTGCCATCACCGTGGGCATGGCGGATACCATGATGATCTCGTCGGTCGGGGAGGCAGCGGTATCCGGGGTGTCGCTGGTCGATATGTTCAATAACCTGGTGTTCAGCGTGCTTGCGGCACTCGCTACAGGAGGCGCGGTGGTGACCTCGCAGTATCTCGGGGCAGGAAGGCCGGAGAAGGCATGCCGTTCCGCGAGACAGCTGATCTATACCGCCGGCCTGATCGCCATTGTGGTGACAGTCCTTTCCGTGCTGTTTCACCGGCCGGTGCTTTCGCTGCTGTTCGGGAGTATCGAGGCGGACGTGATGCAGAACGCCATCATTTATATGGTGATCTCCGCCCTTTCTTTCCCGATGCTGGCGGTGTACAATGCGGCGGCGGCCCTATTCCGCTCCATGGGAAATTCCCAAATCACCTTAAAGGTTTCGATCCTGATGAACCTGGTGAATATCGCGGGGAATGCGATCTGCATCTTCGGGCTGCACATGGGGGTGGCCGGCGTGGCGGTGCCTACGCTGGTTTCCAGGACGATGGCGGGAATTATTCTGTACATCCTGCTCCGGCGGCCGGAGAATGTGATCCGGATCGAGCGGGGGCGGTTTCACTTCGACTTTGAAGAGGTGAAGCGGATCCTTTATATCGGAATTCCCAGCGGGATCGAAAACGGGATTTTTCAGCTTGGACGCGTGCTGGTGGTGAGCATCATCGCGGGCTTTGGGACCGTGCAGATCGCGGCAAACGGCGTGGCGAACAGCTTAGACGCCATGGGCTGTATCGCGGGGCAGGCGATGAACCTGGCGATGATCGCGGTGATCGGGCGCTGCGTCGGCGCAAAGGATGAGAAGCAGATCCGATATTACACGAAAAAGATTATGGGGATGACGTATCTGTTCATGGTTATTACAAATGTAATTATACTGACGTTTCTTTCCCCGATTCTCTCGCTATACGGGCTGGGGGAGGAGACGACGAAGCTCGCATGGACGCTTGTGATGATTCATGACGGCGTGGCGATGCTGTTATGGCCGATATCCTTCACCCTTCCGAATATGCTGCGCGCGTGTAATGACGTGAGGTATACGATGGTGATCTCCATTTTTTCCATGATCACCTTCCGGATCGGCTTCAGCTATATCCTGGGGGTTCAGATGAACCTGATGGCGGTGGGCGTGTGGATCGCCATGGTGGCGGACTGGATCTTCCGGGTGATCTGCTTTCTTGTGCGCTACGCCCGCGGAAAATGGAGAGTGCTTGCGGGAGTTGCTTAAGGAAAAGATGGCGCGCCGGCGGGCAGCGTTTGAAAGAGGAGAATCGTTCTTCGATACAGCGGGACCGGGAAATGAAGGCCAAACGCCTGTACGATGAAGGCTGCAGGGCAGGAAGAGCAAAACAGGAGAGAGTATGGGACAGACAGAAGGCAAAACAAACATCATGGATTACGACACGGTATGCTTAAGCGATGCAGGGGACGCGGTCGTGATCATTGACCAGACAAAGCTTCCGGGGCAGACCAGGACGATCGCGCTGCGGACGGCAAAGGAGATCTGGGAGGCCATCTACCTCCTTAAGGTACGCGGTGCGCCTGCGATCGGCGTGGCGGCGGCGTATGGGATTTATGTGCTCTCAAGGCAGATACAGACAGAGGACTATGAGGAGTTTGCATGTGAATTTCAAAGACAGAAGGACTACCTGGATTCGGCCAGGCCGACGGCGGTGAACCTGAGCTGGGCTTTAAACCGGATGTACGAGGTGGTAAAGGCGGGCGCCGGAACGCCGGTGGCACAGATCCGAAACGAGCTGCGCCGGGAGGCGGAGCGGATTCAGGAGGAAGACATTCTGGTCTGTAAAAGGATCGGGGAGTACGGCCTTTCGCTGGTAAAACCCGGGGACGGGATCTTAACCCACTGCAACGCCGGGAAGCTGGCCGCCAGCAGATACGGGACGGCGACCGCGCCGATCTACCTGGGAGAGGAGCGGGGATATCACTTCCGTGTGTTTGCGGACGAGACGAGGCCGTTGCTGCAGGGCGCGCGCCTAACGGCGTTTGAGCTGATGTCTGCGGGCGTGGACGTCACGCTGATCTGCGACAATATGTCCGCCTCCGTGATGCAGAAGGGCTGGGTGGATGCCGTCTTTGTGGGCTGCGACCGGGTGGCGGCCAACGGCGATACCGCCAATAAGATTGGGACATCTGTAGTCGCTGCTGTGGCAAAGCTCTACGGCGTGCCGGTCTATGTCTGCGCGCCGACGGCCACCATCGATATGGAGACCGCGACAGGGGCAAAGATCCGGATCGAGGAGCGGCCGCAGGAGGAAGTGACAGAGATGTGGTATGAAAACCGTATGGCGCCGCCCGGGATAAAGGTGTATAATCCGGCGTTTGATGTGACGGACCACGCACTGATCGCGGGGATTGTCACCGAGTATGGCGTGGCGCGTGCGCCCTACACGGAGAGTCTGCGGGAGATCGTTGCGGAGAAAAATCAGAGGGCAAAAGGCTGTCCGGACGCTTGCGGTGGACCGGCAGGCAGGATATCATCAGAGAAGGGAGAATAGGAAGAATTATGTCGGAATGGAATCAGAATCAGAGAGCGGAGGAATGCACTTCGGCGGAAGGCTGCACACGGGAAAGCTGTGAGGGCTGCCCGTCCGCCGGAGGCTGCGCGTCCGCAGGCGGAATGTCCGCTGAGAGCGGAATGTCCGCTGAGAGCGGACGGGGAGGAATCCAGAAAGAGCCGGCAAATGCAGCGTCAAAGATCCGGAAGGTGATCGGCGTTGTCAGCGGAAAAGGCGGTGTCGGCAAATCATTTGTCGCGGCTTCTTTTGCATGCGCGATGCGGCAGGCAGGATATTCCGTGGGGATTATGGATGCGGATATCACCGGCCCGTCAATCCCGAAGATGTTCGGGCTGCACGGACAGGTCTACGGCACGGAGGAAGGGCTGATTCCGCTGGAGACCGCGGAGGGCATAAAGGTGATTTCCGTCAACCTGTTGTTAGACGATGAGGAAGCTCCCGTGATCTGGAGAGGGCCGGTCATTGCCGGTGTCGTGAAACAGTTCTGGAGCGAAACGGTCTGGGGAGAGCTCGACTACCTGTTTGTGGATATGCCGCCCGGAACCGGTGACGTGCCGCTTACCGTGTTCCAGTCGCTGCCGGTTGACGGGATCATCGTCGTGACCTCCCCGCAGGAGCTCGTGCAGATGATTGTAAAAAAGGCATACAATATGGCGGAAATGATGCAGGTTCCGGTGCTTGGCGTGGTGGAGAATTTCAGCTATTTAAAGTGCCCGGACTGCGGGAAGGAGATAAAGCTTTTTGGGGAGAGCAATATCGACGCGGTGGCGGATGAGCTTGGCATACCGGTATTCGGAAAGCTGCCGCTTGATCCGGACTACGCGAAGAGGGCGGATCTGGGGCTGTTCTCTGCGATTCCGGCGCAATACCTGGAAACGGGAACGGAATACTTAAAAAACCTCTGAAACTTACCTCTTACCTGAAAAATCAAACCTCCTGGTGTAAAGCTGTTTACATCGGAGGTTTCTTTTTTTAAAATAAAGATGTGGCAAAGGTGAGACGGCAGAGGAGTCAGGCATATGAAGATCAGAATCGAGATGGATGAAAATCAGGCGGAGGATGAAGTCATTATCCGCTGCCGCAGACTGACAAAAGAGATCGCGGCGATACAAAAAGCGCTTGACGATGCCATAGGCGCGGCGCAGAAGATCCTGGTCTGCAAGGGGACGACGGAATACTATCTGCCGCTGGACGGTATCCTGTTTTTTGAGACGAATGAAAACAGCGTGCTGGCGCATACCAGAAAGGAGCTCTATCAGACACGGTATAAGCTCTATGAGCTGGAAAACCTGCTCCCCGGCTTTTTTATGCGGGTATCAAAATCGGCGATTTTAAATACCGAGCTGGTGTATTCCATCGACCGCAACCTGACAGCGTCGAGCGTGGTTTCTTTCTCGGGAACCCATAAGCAGGTGTACGTATCACGGTATTATTACAAACCACTGGTCACAAAATTAGAAGAAAAGAGGTTGCATCATGAAAAACAGTAAAAATATCTGGGGGATCATTTTTATTCTGGGAGCAGTTTGGATCATTTTGGGAAAAATCGGATTGCTGCCGTATTTCAGCATTGCGCGCATTATGTTTACGGTTCTTCTGGTGTGGATGCTTGCAGATGGGATAAAGAGACAGAATTTTTATAAAATACTGTTTTCAATCGCATTCTTATGCATTCTGTATGATAAGGTACTGCGGATTACCGCGCTGACGCCGTGGACGGTCCTCTATGCAGCGCTGTTTGGCAGCATCGGCCTCACAATGATTTTTCAGGGAAGGCGCAGGGACAGAGTGGATGAGAGCTTCCGCGAACAGGGCTTCCAGGAACAGAGCTTCCAGGGACAGGGCGGCGGAACATACACAGCCGGAGACATTCACGTCAGCAACTGCTTTAGCACCGCAAGCCGCTACATCAATTCCGATGAGTTTCGGATGGCGCGGATTGAGAATAACTTCGGCACGCTGTCCGTCTATTTTGACAATGCATTTGTGCCGGACGGCGTTGCGAACCTGCGGATTGAGAATGCGTTCGGACTGCTGAATCTGTATATCCCGAAGGAGTGGGATGTGCAGTGCTATGACATTGACCGGGCGTTCGGCTCGGTGAACGAGTACGGGATGAGAACGGGGGAGAGCGGAATTCTTCTCACGATTCACGGGGAATCCAATTTCGGAACGGTACGGATTTACTATATTTGACATAACACGACGGACAGCGCAGGTCAGGAGACAGGAGAAATGGAAAAGGGTTGTGAAAAACGGAGTTTTTGCCTCCTGTTTCTCACAGCCCCTTTTTTGAAGTCAGTTTATTCTATTACTCCTGATCCCGGTAGCTGGTATCCTCATTGAGATTCGGCTTCATGTCGAGTCCGCGGTTGGAGTCAATGCCGGGATCCTTACCGAAATGATAGTCATTGCCCGGAAGGACGGCGTTTAACAGAATGCCCGCGATCGCCGCGATGGACAGCGAGGTCAGCGTGACGGAGGTTCCTGCGATCGTAAAGGTCAGGCCGTTTGAGAAGCCGAGCCCGCAGACAAAGATCACGCCCGCGATGATCAGGTTTCTGGACTTCGTGAAATCCACGCGGTTTTCGACGACATTGCGGACGCCGATCGCGGAGATCATACCGTAGAGCATAAAGCTCACGCCGCCGATGATGGCGGAGGGCATGGAGCCGATCACCTGCGCCATTTTCGGGATGAAGGAGAGCAGGATCGCATAGAGCGCTGCGATGCGGATCACCTTCGGGTCGTACACACGGCTCAGCTCAAGCACGCCGGTGTTCTCGCCGTACGTGGTGTTTGCCGGTCCGCCGACCAGCGCGGAGAGCGAGGTCGCCAGGCCGTCTCCGATCAGCGTCCGGTGAAGTCCCGGTTTCTCGATAAAATTCTCCCCGACCGTGGCGGAGATCGCGGACATATCGCCGATGTGCTCCATCATGGTCGCGAGCGCGATCGGAGCCATCACCAGGATTGCCGAGAGGTTGAATTTACAGAATGAAAATTCCGGGATTCCGACCCAGGCGGCGTTTGCGATATTGGTAAAATCAAAGATCGCGGAGCCGTCCGCATTGGTCAGACCCGCCGCGTGGAATAAAAGCGCAGCGCCGTAGGAAATCACCACACCCATCAGGATCGGGATGATCTTAAACATGCCCTTTCCCCAGATGTTAAACACGATGATGGTCGCAAGCGCGATCAGTGCGAGCGGCCAGTTGGTGGACGCATTACTGATCGCGGATCCCGCAAGGCTAAGTCCGATGCAGATGATGATCGGCCCTGTGACGACCGGCGGGAGAAACCGCATGACTTTTCTGACCCCGGCCAGGCGGATCACAAGCGCGAGTACAAGGTACAAAAGTCCGGCGACCACGATTCCGCCGCAGGCATAGGAGAGCTTGTCCGCATTGGACATGTCTGCGAAGATCCCGGTATCCATCGCCTGGATCGTGGCAAAGCCTCCGAGAAACGCGAAGGAAGAGCCGAGAAAGGCCGGCACGCGAAAGCCCGAGCACAGATGGAAAAACAAGGTCCCGAGCCCGGCGCAGATTAAGGTCACCTGCACATGAAGCACATCCTCGCCGAAATAGCTGTTGACAAGAATCGGAACAAGAATGGTTGCCCCGAACATGGCGAACATGTGCTGGAGGCCTAAGATCAGCATCTTCGGCAGGCCGAGCGTTCTGGCGTCACGGATGGCGTCATCTCTTTGATTCATAACAAAATTCCTCCTTTGGAAATGAAAAACCGCCCAAAATATCCGCGGCACAGATGCGCCGCGGACGGACAGTCAGAAAAATGGATTGATAAAGGAACCTGATTCCCTGCCATAGTCCCGGACCGGAATCCGGTCGAGCTCTTCGGTACAGTCGAGATAAAACGTGATCAGCACCTGCGTCATGTAAGGAACAGCCCACAGCGCGGCGATGCCGAAGGAACAGACGATCAGACCGCCCCATCCCAGAAAACCGACAAACAGGGAGAGGAGCCTTTGCTTATTGCCCTTCATCAGCCGGCGGCTCGCCCGGAAGGCTGCCGTCACTTTCATCTGCGGATCATCCAGAAGAAACAGATATATCAGCTGATAATTCAGCATAAATGCCACGATCAGAAAGATCGAGAGCAGGCAGGACAGAATCAGAACCGCCACACAGGCAGCGGTCGGCCCGGTATAAGAAAACCACACCGTACCGGCAATAGCCGGTGCGCCGGCCAGAAGCACAAGGAGCGTGTATAAAAGTACCGCGCCAAAGTACCGGTCGGTTCTCTCACGGAACGGCTGAAACACCTGTACAAGCTTAAACGGTTTCTTTCTCGTCATATTCAGCTGGACCAGGAACACACCGATGGAAAGCATCTGTCCGATCAGCAGGAGCAGAAACCGCGCCGCGGTGGTGATGATCAGCTGTGTCGTGGTCGGATAATCGCCGGCGGACATGGAAAAAGGGATTTCGATCAGAGCAGGGATCAGACCTGCTGTAACGAAAGCCCCCATCGGCACCGTATACCGGTTATTTAACATATCGCGCGCAATGCGCCTGATTTCTCTTGAACTCCGCTTCATAAAAACCTCATTTCCGGGCGCCGGACCGGCACCCTTCGCTATGATAGCACACTATGTAAAAATATGCTATCTTTTTTTCACCGGTTTTGCCGGTTGTTTTCGCTGCTGCAGTTTCCGGTGGATTTTCCTTGACAATCCGGCGTATTCCGTGTATAGAAAATGTAAACGGGTTGTGGAAAGAAGACTGTGGAAAGAGGGAGACGGTATGTTTAAGATCAGCAGGGAATCGGACAGGGGATTTTATCTTGCGGGCTGGGGCGTGATCGCCGCGGCCCTGCTGCTGTGGGCGGTCATGAAATACACCCCTCTGCGCCCCTTACGTCTGTTCGGACCCTGTATCATGCATCTGGTGACCGGATACTACTGTCCTGGCTGCGGCGGGACGAGGGCGGTCTGGGCGCTGTTACGCGGAGATCTGCTCCGGTCGTTCATCCTTCACCCGCTCGTCCCATATACGGCGGTCATCGGCGGCTGGTTTATGGTCAGCCAGACAATCGAGCGTCTTTTCCGCGGCCGGATCAGAATCGCGCTGCATTTCAGGGAGATCTATATCTGGATCGCGCTGGGGCTGATCGTGGCCAGCTTTATCGTCAAAAACCTGGCGCTGATCCTTTTCGGGGTGGATCTGCTGGGATAAAAGTGAAAGCTGTCTGCAAATTCATATCGGCTGTGAATCGTAACATCCTACTTCATGTTTCGCAGCAGCGTCTCATAGTCAATGCCCATGCTTCCGTACATCGCTTCCGCCATCTCTTCAATCCCGCCGAAATACACATAGGCGACGGTCAGCGTATAGGCGACCAGAAAAATTACGACGCCGAGCCCGATACCGCCCAGAATGAGCCCGATCTGCGCTTTGGGCGTAAAGCTGCGCGTCCCTCCCCGTGAGAGCAGCGCAAACATAATACTTAAAGAACCGCAGATAAACGCCGGGTAGACCAGGCAGGCGGTCGCAATCGACGCAATGCCCAGGATCAGCGCGGCAAACTCCATCCCTGCGGAACGTTTCTGATCATTCATAATGCAAGACACCTTTCTGTTATGTTGATATCAGGTATTCTACCACGATGTGCTGAAAAAAACAATCATCTTGCGATCCGTGTGCAACTTCGCTATAATGGGTCGTAGCAAAAAGAAAGAGGTTATATTTCTGTATGGATATTATTGCAAAGATTTCAGAAGAACTAAACATCAGACGCCAGCAGACGGAGGCTGCGGTAGCGCTCATTGACGAGGGCAATACGATCCCCTTTATCGCCCGCTACCGCAAGGAGGTGACGGGGGCTTTAAACGACGAGGCGCTCCGTGCCCTCTCCGAGCGTCTTGTCTATCTGCGCAACTTAGAGGAGCGCAAGGAAACGGTGCTGGGCAGCATTGAGGAGCAGGGAAAGCTGACGGAGGAGTTAAAAGCGCAGATCCTTGCCGCGGAGACAATGGTGCTCGTGGAAGATTTATACCGGCCGTACAAACCGAAACGCAGGACGCGCGCCACGATCGCCAAAGAAAAAGGCTTAGAGCCGCTCGCGAATGTGATTTCCCTTCAGATGATAAAGACGCCGCTGCTGGCCGAGGCGGAACAATATATCGACCCGGAAAAAGGCGTGGAGAGCGCAGAGGACGCCATCGCAGGCGCAAAGGATATCATTGCGGAATCGATCTCCGACGAGGCGGATTACCGCACCAGGATCCGTGATCTGACCATGAAAAAAGGCCGTCTGATCTCTGCGGCGAAGGATCCTGAGGCGGAGTCTGTCTACGAGATGTACTACGAATTCGACGAGCCGGTGGCAAAGCTGGCCGGACACCGGATCCTTGCCATCAACCGCGGGGAGAATGAAAAATTTTTAAGTGTAAAAGTGGAAGCGCCGGAAGAAGAAATTATCGGCTACTTAGAGCGTCAGGTGATCGTACGGGAGAACAAAGAAACTACACCTGTTTTAAAAGAGGTGGTGGCGGATGCCTATGACCGTCTGATTGCGCCCGCGATTGAGCGTGAGATCAGAAACGAGCTGACGGAGCGGGCGGAGGACGGAGCGATCCGCGTTTTTGGCAAAAACTTAGAACAGCTTTTGATGCAGCCGCCGATCGCGGGGCAGGTGGTGCTCGGCTGGGATCCGGCCTTCCGGACAGGCTGTAAGCTTGCAGTGGTAGATCCGACCGGAAAGGTGCTCGACACGACGGTCATCTACCCGACGCCGCCGCAGAATAAGGTGGCGGAGGCAAAGGCTGTCTTAAAGAAGCTGATCGCAAAGCACCACGTCACGCTGATCTCCCTCGGAAACGGCACGGCGTCCAGGGAATCGGAGCAGGTGATCGTGGATCTGTTAAAGGAGATCCCGGTAAAGGTGCAGTACATCATCGTAAACGAGGCGGGGGCTTCGGTCTATTCCGCGAGTAAGCTTGCGACAGAGGAATTCCCGAACTTTGACGTGGGCCAGAGAAGCGCCACATCAATGGCGCGCCGTCTGCAGGACCCGCTTGCGGAGCTGGTAAAAATCGATCCGAAGTCGATCGGAGTCGGACAGTACCAGCACGACATGAATCAGAAGAAGTTAGGCGAGACGCTCGAAGGGGTGGTGGAGGACTGCGTGAATAAAGTAGGCGTGGATTTAAACACGGCCTCTGCTTCCCTGTTAGAATACATATCCGGTATCAGTAAGGCGGTTTCCAAAAATATTGTCGCCTACCGCGAGGAAAACGGGAGGTTTACGTCGAGGTCCGGCCTGTTAAAGGTAGCGAAATTAGGCCCCAAAGCCTATGAGCAGTGTGCCGGTTTTATGCGCATTCACGACGGGAAGAATCCACTCGACGCGACCGGCGTGCATCCGGAGAGCTATGAGGCCACGAAAAAGCTTTTAGAAAAGCTCGGCTACACCTTAGAGGATGTAAAAAGCAGGAAGGTGGAGGGGATTTCCAAAAAGATCCGTGACTATAAGAAGCTCGCCGCGGAGCTTGAGGTCGGAGAGCTGACGCTTCGGGACATCGTAAAGGAGCTCGAAAAACCGGCGCGGGATCCACGCGAGGACATGCCCAAACCGATCCTGCGCAGCGACGTGCTCGAGATAAAGGACTTAACCCCCGGCATGATTTTAAAAGGAACCGTCCGCAATGTCATTGACTTCGGAGCCTTTGTCGACATCGGCGTACATCAGGACGGGCTTGTGCACATTTCCCAGCTCTGCGACCGCTATGTGAAGCATCCGCTCGAGGTGGTCAGCGTCGGCGATATCGTTGAGGTGAAGGTCATGAGCGTGGACGAAAAGAAGCAGAGGATCCAGCTGACGATGAAGCTGAATGATTGAAAGTTAGTGTATAATTATTATTGGCAGAACCGGAAACTACACCCATAAAAAGGGAAG
>CANRSX010000054.1 GCA_947642555.1 uncultured Roseburia sp.
CAGAATATTTCATTTGCCGCAGAAGGAAGAGATGCAGATTTAAGCGTCAGAGCTGTATCGTCTACATATCGCTTGACACATTCCACAAGGTAGTCCAAAATGTAAGTAAGGAACTGGATGCCTGGCTGACCTTTTTAAGCTCGGACCGCCCGGCTGATATCCTGCGGCTGGTTCAGGCGTATCCGCAGTTTGCAGAATGTTACCAGGACATCGTTGACTTTCGCAGACATCCAAAGGAGCTGATCGGTATGTATTCAGAGGCACTGGCGATTATGGACCGCAATACGGTTCTGTACATGTGTGACGAGCAGAAGAAAGAGATTGAGGCCTGGAAGAAGGAGAATGAGGCACAGGAAAGGGAGATTGAAGCCCGAAAGAAAGAGAATGAGGCGCAGGAAAGGGAGATCGAAGCCCGAAAGAAGGAGAATGAAGAACTGACGCGTCAGCTGTATTCTGCCACATCAGAGAGCGCAGAGAAGGATTCTGTTATTGCTGCGCTCCGGGAAGAGATCAGTCGTCTGAAGAACGCATGACGAAGGAGAAGGCGAAAGTTTGAAACTAAGAGGTGGCGGCTAGGCAGAAAGTGAATTGCATCACAAACAAACCATCATGTGATGGCTTCAACAAATTAAATATGAATACAACACCTAACCCAGAGCAGAATCGGAGATAATATACCCCCGTTGCTTCAATACGCTAAGTGCCTGAGCAGTAGTCAATACCTTTGACTTTCCCGTAGGACGTGATTCAACGAAGCCATCTGGTGTATAGGGCTTTAAATCTGAGAGTATGTGCCAGATAGCGGTCAGGAGCATACGGCAGACAGCGATGATGGCTTTCTTGTGACCACGACGTGCTTTTATACGCCTGTAACGATTGGTGATTTCAGGATGGTCCTTTGATCTTGTCAAAGCACTTGCAACCTGCACCAGAACTGGTTTAAAATAAGAACCAGCACGGGAAATCCGAGTGGATTTGATTTTGCCGGCACTCTGGTCGTTACGGGGACAGCATCCTGCCCATGAAACGAGGTGTTTTGCTGTGGGGAAGACAGACATATCACCACCGATTTCAGAAAGGATCTGGATTGCAGTCATAGGATTTTTGTCAAAGCCCGGAACGGTACGGACCAAATCAAGGGCGGCCTGGTATTTATCACTGAGACGAAGGATTTCCTGTTGCACTTTTTCTATATGCATCTCCAGTTCGTCTATGTGGTCCAGGCACTGACGGAGTTTGACAGCCTGTTCAGGAGAAACAGCTCCATCAATGGCAGCCTGGATTTCTCCAATCGGAGTCTTGCACCGTCTGTCAACAAAAGGTGCCACATCAAAAGTTTCCCCAGGATGGGCAAGTATTTGTTCCGTGATGGAACGGGAGGACTTTCCAAAAACGTCACTGAAGACATCATCCAGCTTGAGGTTGGATACGGTAAGACAGTTCTGCGCACGGTTCTTCTCGCCAGTAATCATACAGGTGAGCTTGAACCGGTAGCGTACCAGATCCCGCAGATGGCGGATGTCAGCAGGCGGAATAAAGGAAGGTTTGATCATGTCACACATGAAGAGGTCACAGATCCATTTGGCATCCTTACGGTCAGTTTTGTTCCCCTTTTGCGGTTTGGTGTATTTAGGATGGGCAAGGGTGACAAAGAGCCCGGCCTTTTCCAGGATGTTGAAAACAGGGATCCAATACTTGCCGGAAGATTCCATACAAACTTCAAAACAATGGTATTTCGCAAGCCAGTCAGCCAGTTCCCTGAGTCCTTTGGAAAAGGAGGAGAAACGAGCCTGCTTATACTCCGTTCTGCCGTTAGGGTCAGTAATCCCAATGCAGGCATAGATCCATGTTTTGTGGACATCAAGCCCACAGCAGTTTTTACGAAAGATTTTAAAAGCCAAGAAAATAACCTCCTGAGATTTATAGTTGCAAGCTGACAGGGACTGGCCATCCGGCAAAATCGAGTCGACTTTGGAAGAGATAAGTTTACGGGCTACGGAAATGCGCCATTCATTGATGCCTTAACGGATGACCAACACATATAACCATACGGGGTTGCCGCTATACAGCCCCGCCACTCACCTCCGCGTGTTGTGTAGTGTGTCAGCCTTACACAGATAATATATCAGGAAAATATGAAGAGCGGAAGCCCAAAAGGGTTTCATAACCCCATCGGTACCTTTCGCAGAAAGGTGGACTATAACCATGAATCAGGATATTCTTTCTTTTTTTGACGGGAAACCGGAAGCCCTGCCGCTGTACGAGGTGTTTGAACAGAAGGTGCTTTCCGGGGTGGAGGATGTGAAGGTAAAGGTTCAGAAAACGCAGATTGCATTTTCAAACCGTCACAATTTTGCCTTTGTTTCATTCCTCCCGGTGCGGAGAGCGAAGGAGCGGCCGGCGGTCTATATCGTCGTGACCTTCGGGCTTGGGCGCAGAGCAGAATCCCCGCGCATCGATGCGGCGACGGAGCCGTATCCCGGGCGGTGGACCCACCATGTCCTGATTTCCGAACGCAGCGGGATCGATGAGGAGCTGATGGCCTGGGTGAGGGAAGCGGCTGCTTTTTCGGCGGCGAAACGTTAAAGCCGCTTCGCCTGGAAAGAGGGCGGTCACATCGTTTTGGGAGGAGATTTACAATGGAGATACCATATCGCAGGACGCCGGTCATGGGCTGGGCGTCCTGGAACTGCTTTCGGACGAATATCTCAGAGGAGGGCATAAAAGGGCAGATCGACGCGCTTAAGGCGCTGGGGCTTGATCGGTACGGCTATACGCTGGTCAGCATGGACGATGGCTTTTTCGGCGGGCGGGATCCGGAGGGTGCGCTGTGCTTTCACAGAGAGCGGTTTCCGAAGGGGATAAAGGGGATCGCCGACTACGCGCATCAGAACGGCCTTCTGGTGGGAATTTATTCGGACGGCGGGGACTGTACCTGCGGGCATTATTATGACGGTGAGGGAGAAAACGGCAGCGGAGCCGGCCTGTACGGACATGAGGAGCAGGATCTGGCCCTGCTTTTGGAGGAGTACGGCTTTGATTTTATCAAGGTCGACTGGTGCGGCGGGCTCAGACTTGGCCTGAAGGAACAGGAACAGTACCAAAGGATCGGGGACATCATCGGACAGATCCGGAAGCGGACGGGCAGGTGCATCATTTACAATATCTGCCGCTGGCATTTCCCGGGGGAATGGGCGCCTGCGATTGCCGATTCCTGGCGGATCGGCGCGGATATCACACCTGATTTCACGTCTGTCCTGCGTCAGGTCGATCAGGCGAAGCCCTTAAGGAAGTTCTGCTCGCCGGGCCATGTGAACGATCTGGATATGCTGCAGCTGGGAAACGGCATGAGCGCGGAGGAGGAACAGACCCATTTTGCGATGTGGTGCATGATGTCGTCGCCCCTTGTGATCGGCTGCGACCTCACCGGGATATCGGAGAGCACCCTTGCCGTTTTAAAAAACAGGGAGCTCATCGCGGTTAATCAGGATCCGGCCTGCAGCCAGGCATATGTCATAAAAGAATACCGGGAACCGGGAGACGGAAAACAGAAGCTGCGCGGGGAGATCTGGGTGAAGGAGCTCGCCGGGGAGCAGGAGAAGGCGGTTGCATTTTTAAACAGGAGTGAAGGCGAGCTGGAAATGGAGTTTAACTGCAGTGAGGCGGGACTGCGGGGCCCGATCCTTGCGGTGCGGGATCTGTGCAGGCACTGTGAGATGACCTGTACGGATCGGATAAAAAGGACGGTGCCGCCCCACGGAACGGCAGTGTTCCGGATCAGAAGCACATACACGGTTCTGGCGCAGGACTGCAACGCGGCGCTGGAATACCGGGAACCGGACCGGGCGAAGCGCATATCACCGGAGGAGGCGAAGGCGCTCCAGGAAAAAGGCGCGCTGCTTCTCGATGTGAGAAGTGAGGCGGAATATGAGAAGTCCCATTTCCCCGGAGCGGTCAGCATGCCATATACGGAAATCCATGCAGGTATTGTTTCACTTGCCGCAGACAGAGTGCAGCCGGTCATTCTCTGCTGCGCCACAGGAAAACGGAGCGCACAGGCAAGCGACACACTGGGATATATGGGATATAAGAATATATATGATTTAGGGGGAATTCTGACATGATAAAACCAGGACAGATCTGGCTGGACACAAACGGAAAACGCATCCAGGCCCACGGGGGCTCGGTGCGCTATGAAAACGGTACCTATTATTTTTACGGAGAAAACAAGGAATTCACCGACGGAAAAAGCGGGATCATTACCTACGGCATCCGGTGTTATTCCTCGAAAAACCTCTGCGACTGGGAGGATATGGGACTGATTATCCCGCCCGATCTAAAGGACAGGTCGTCGCCGCTTCACCCCTCCGCGAAGGCGGAGCGCCCGCACATCGTCTATAACCAGAATACGGGAAAATACGTCTGCTATCTGAAGCTCATGTCGCCGGACGGCACACAGAAAACTACAATTCTCGTGTCGGATCGGTTTGACGGGGGATATGAGATTGCGCGGACGGGCTGGCAGCCTTTGGGCAAAAACGCGGGGGATTTTGACCTGCAGGTGGACGGGGAGACCGGGAAGGCCTATTATATCTTTGAGGAGGTGCATTCCCGGCTGGTGATCGCGGAATTAACGGATGATTATCTCGACACCACGGGCGTGTACAGCACGCATTTTGAAAACGGGAACCCGCCCTTCGTGAGAGAGGCTCCCGCGCATTTTGTGAGGAACGGAAAGCACTACCTGATCACCTCGGGAACCACGGGGTATTACCCGAACCCGTCGGAGCTCGCGGTGGCGGAGGACTGGCACGGGCCGTACACGATCCTGGGGAATCCGCATCCGGGGGATCCCACCGGCACCTCCTTTCACTCCCAGGTTTCCTCTGTTTTTAAGGTGGAGGGGCAGGATCTTTATATCGCCTGCGGGGACCGCTGGCTGCCGGACCGGATGTTTCTCTGCTGCGAGACGTATGCGCGGCTGTTTGAGCAGGCATTCACGTCGGACGGCCAGGTGGATTTTTCCGTGATAGAAGCGGAGTGCGCGGCACACGGCGTCACGTTTACGCCGGACATCTCGAAAGCGGATTATGTGTGGCTGCCCTTCCGGTTCGACGGGCAGATGGGGTATCTGGACTGGCAGGAGGAGTGGCAGCCGCCGGTGTAAGAAGCGGGGCCGGCTTACCGGTCCCGCCGCTTCTCCGCGATCGCCCGGGTGACGGCCAGGACGGCGGGGAAGAGTACCCCGGCCACCGGCCATACGACCCAGGTCCGTCCCCAGTTGTTTGTGGGCAGGCTGATGGCCAAAAAGACGGCGGTGGCGATGCACCAGTAGGCACCGGATACGATGTTTGTAATAGCAGAGTGCTCTTTATTTTTCCTGGTATAATCCCCCTCCTGCAGCAGCTTTTCGTAGGAGGCCCAGGGGATGCCGCTGCGGGTTAAAATCATCGCGCCGCATCCGGCGAGGGCGAGGGTCAGGCAGAGCATGGCGACCATAAACAGGCCATTTTCCGCATTGATCACCATGCCTGCAAACAGCGGGATCGCGGAGGCGATGCAGATGCAGGTGCCGATGATGCAGCTTCTGACGTAGGAATCCCGGAACCGTTCCCTGCGCTCCCGCACCATGCCGGTGACACCGTATTCCGTCTCAAAGATCTCGTTCTCCAGATATTCATAGGGCGAGGTCTTGTTGCCGCAGGAGATGAAGATGGCGACCGCGGCGATGACAAAGAGCAGCAGGACGATCAGCCCGATCCCGCAGGCCATATTCTCGGAGAGCCGGTATGCGGGGCTTTCGCTTAAGGCGCCCAGCATCAGCAGGCAGACCGGTGAGAGCACGCACAGATACACTGCGTACGCCACCGGCTTTGCGGTGGACATCTTTGCGGCCAGAAAGGCGTTCGCCTCCTCCATCGACACATGGCGGCGGGTCGTATCCTCCTGATCGGCGGGGATGCGTTCCGTCTCCTCTATCTCATCTTTTAATAAGTAGTCCAGGCTCACGCCAAACAGCTCGGAAATGCGCAGCATCTTTTCGAGATCCGGGATGGACTGGGCGCCCTCCCATTTCGAGACGGACTGTCTCGTGACATTCATCTGTTCCGCAAGCTCTTCCTGTGACCATCCGCTTTTCTTTCGAAGTGTGATCAGTTTGTCTGCAAATATCATATCAAATTCTCCTTTTTCTTTTTTTACCGCCTGCAGTGGTATTTCACAAACACAGTATAGCATTTTTTGCGTTGCGTGCCATCAACCTGCGCCATACAATGTGTCAACCGGCGGTTGCGGAATTACCAGATTATGGGGGTAGACGAATTGCGGTTCATACGATATAATAAACTGCCGGTTTGCAGGACGACACCCCGCTTTAAGCGTATGGGTTCTGGGTTCTCTGCGGCAGTTGTAGCATAAAAACAATATGAACAGAGACAGGAGAAGCAAAATGAACAAATGGAAGAAACGGGGCAGGGGGATACTGCTATTTTTTCTCATGCTGGGGTTCCTCTGTGGAATGATGGATCGTCTGCAGATCACGGTGGCGGCTTCGGATATCGTGATGACAGAGGAGGTTCCAAATACGGAGAGCGGCGTGACAGAGGAAGAAGCCGCCGATCCGGTATGTGTCTGTACGGATTTGTGCGGGACGGGGCAGGAGGAAAGCGGATGCCCGGTATGTGCAGCGGATCCGGCGGCATGCAGCGGCGTTGCGGCGGACCAGCCGTCTGGGGAAGATTCCGCTTCCGCCGGCGATGACGCTTTGCCGGAAGACCCGGCTGAAAACGGGGATCCGACGGACGACAGGGCTTCTGTGACACCGGATCCGGCTGACGAGGCGCCTTTGGCTGCAACGGATGATCAGATTAAAGAAGCATGGGATGCGATGACAGCGGCTATGTTAAACTGGGCGACGGAGGTGGATTTATCCCGGTATAACCTTACGGTGGATCAGTGGAACAGCCAGATCTGGCCTGCTGTGGCAAGAGATAATCCGGATCTGTTTTATATGTGGGACTGCACCTATTACACGCAGGGTGATACAATTCAGAGGTGTACCTTTACCTACAATCCGGCATATAATCAGAGCCATGTTGCGGAGTATCAGGCCGCGATCGACAGGGTATTTGCCGAGGTCATTGATGCGAATATGACCGACGAGCAGAAGGCGACCGCCCTCCACGATTATCTGGTGCAGCACATGGTATATGACCAGAATGCGAACAATAACCTGGGGATCGAAAAAAGAAATGCGTACGAGGCGCTGGTAAACGGGATCGGAGTCTGCGAGGGATATACGCAGGCTTATGCCGCTCTGCTGAAAAAGGCAGGGATCGAAGTGGATTACTGCAGGGGCCAGAACATGAACCATATCTGGAATTATGTGAAGCTGGACGGCAACTGGTATCATGCGGATCTCACCTATGATGACGCGACGGCTGCCAGCCAGGTGGGCGCAACAGGGTATGTAAAGCATGAGTATTTCCTGCTCAGCGACGCTGCGATGAGCGGGAAGGACAATGGCCGCAGCTGGTCTGCAGGTAAAATCACATGTGGCAACACGAAATATGATGCTTCCTGGCATAAGACGGCTCCCATGAAAGAGTCTGCGATTTATGCGGTAGGCGGTAATTCTTATTACCTTAAGGGTAAGACAACTTCTACTCCGGGCGGAGATATTTATACCGGCGCAACGCTGGTGAAAAGGGACGGAAGCGGAAACGAGACAGAAGTAGCAGGTTATAATGTAGAGAACGGCTGGCCCATGTATCAGATGAGCTTCTCCAGGCTTTCCTGCTCACGGGGCGTTTTATACTTTAATGTGGGGAACTCGGTCTACTCCTATGATCCGTCTGTGGATCCGACACCGGTGAAGGTCTACCAGTACGAGGGCAGCGCCGGGTGGATTGTGACGGGTCTTCTGGCGGAGGGAAGAAAGATCACGCTGGAGATTTATGATTCTAAAAATTATAAAATTGCAGAGACCATAAAAATCGGGCTGGATCAGGACGAACAGGAAAACTTTGCCTTTGCTGAGAGCACAAAGACAGTGACCTACGGCGACGCTGCCTTTACGGTAACGGCGCAGGGCCAGGAGAGCGGGGCCACGGTCAGCTACAGCAGCTCGGATCCCTCGGTGGCGTCAGTGAACCCGGGGACGGGCGAGGTGACGATCAGAAAGGCAGGAACCGTCACGATCACTGCCCTGGCTTCCGAGACGACGGATTATATGGAGGCAAGAAGCAGATATACGCTGACCATAGCTCCCAAAGTACTGACATGGGATGTGAGCGCCTTACAGGCGGGAGACCGGCTGGAGCTTATCAGCGGACAGACGGCGACGCTGTTCGGAGAGCTTAAGCTGGCGGGTATCCTGGACGCGGATATGCAGACCGTCCAGTTCCATTGCCCGGCCGATCTGCTCACCGGCGTTTACGGGGCCGTGCAGGAAGGGCATCAGAGAGTGACGCTGTCCTGGAAGAACGAGCAGAATAAGGCGGTTCTTCAGGGAACCGGAAAAGACAATTATATCCTGCCGTCGGCGCTGCCGGAGATTCAGGGGTATATCCGCATCAGCGATTCGACGGAGATGAGTCTGAATATCGGTGCGATTACCAGAGTGCCGGATTCTTTCCTGAATATCGAGCGCCTGAATACGCCGGAAAAAATCGTGAGCGAGATGAAGGTAAAGCTTCTGGAAAAGGCGGACGGGATCACAGAGGCGAATATGGCGGTTTATGATGTGGAGCTTCTGATCAACGTCAATGGCCTTGGCTGGAAGAAGGCCACGAAGGAGGATTTCCCGTCAGAGGGCCTGGTGATTACACTGCCGTATCCGGCCGGTACGGGGAAAAACAGCCATGATTTTTCGGTCGTTCATATGTTTACAGAGGACATGAACGGCTTTCATGCGGGCGACGTGGAATACCCGGCGGTGACGAAGACGGACAATGGCATCACATTCCGGGTGTACGGCCTGTCTCCGATTGCCGTGGGCTGGAAGGCGGCGAATACATTTGCGGTAAACGGGAACGCATCTGCCGGCAATCCTTCAGGCGGAGACAACAGTCCGTCTGTGACAGACAATTCTGTCAGCCGGTCAGGGAATCCCGCGACCGGTGACAATACGCCGATCATGCCATATGTGTGGACGGTGCTGGCGTCCTTCTGCGGGCTGGTGGGACTTTACGTCAGCGGCAGAAAAAAGAACAGATAAAGGGATTACATAAAAAAAGAACGGGTCTGCCCGTTCTTTTTTTATGTCGGAAATCAGCCGGCGGATACGGTCAAGACGTTTGTAAGATAGTTGACTTTGGAGGCGGAAACGGATATACTGAAACAAAGAAACCACATACACCAGGCGCATGGGAGGCAGATACAAAAGAAGGAGGTGCAGATCATGCCGGCATATACACGGAAGGAACCGGCGGGAAAAAAATTACTTCGGATCATATTTCACCTGGGGAAAGCAGCTGTCCTGTTTTTCCTGGCAAACGCTGTCACGCTGCCGGTGACGCGGGATCATCCGCTGCTGGCGGTTCCGCTTACTGCGGTATTTCTATGGATCAATGTGTCGCCGTCGGCGCAGAACGCCCGCCTGCTGAAACGGGACAGGCGTCTGCTCACCTGCGCCAACGGCTGCGAGCTGCTGCGTCTGTTTCTGCTGTCCACGGCGGGGACTTTTGTCTGGACCATCCTGGGCTGGCTGGGATATCTCCCCTGCGAATCCCTTCTCATGATGCCGGGCCGCTGGATTGTGAGTACGATCGTCGCCGTACTGGTGGAGGCGGCCGTATTCTGGAACGGCATCATCCGCATCTATCTGACCTCGGAGCAGCTGGGGATCCGTCTGCGGGTGCTGGGCATTCTGTGCGGCTGGATTCCCGTGGCGCATCTGATCGTACTCGGGATTCTGATCCGGACGGCGGAGGCGGAAGCGGCCTTTGAGCTGGAAAAGCTGCTGTTAAACGAAGCGAGGAGCGGGGAGCGCATCTGCGCTACAAAATATCCGCTGCTTCTGGTGCACGGCGTCTTTTTCCGGGACTTCCGGTACATAAATTACTGGGGGCGCATCCCGGGAGAGCTTAAGAAAAACGGCGCGGTCATCTATTACGGCAACCATCAGTCCGCGGCGCCGGTGAGCGGGAGCGGGGAGGAGCTCACTGCGCGCATCCGTCAGATCGTGGAGGAGACGGGCTGCGGGAAGGTGAATATCATCGCCCACTCAAAAGGCGGGCTGGACAGCCGCTACGCGATCTCGAAGCTGGGGGCCGATTCCATGGTAGCGTCGCTGACAACTGTAAATACACCGCACCGCGGCTGTGAATTCGCGGATTATCTGCTGGAAAAAATTCCGAAGAAGCAGCAGGATATGGTGGCGTCCGCTTACAACGCTGCGTTGAAAAAGTTGGGGGATACAAACCCCGATTTTCTCGCGGCGGTGTACGATCTGACGGCGGATGCCTGCCGCAGGAGGAACGAGACGGTAGAGGACATGCCCGGCGTCTTTTATCAGAGCACCGGATCGGAGCTCGCCGTGGCGTCCGGGGGGAGATTCCCGCTCAATTTCACCTGCCGTCTCGTCCATTATTTTGACGGGAAAAACGACGGGCTTGTCGGGGAGAAGTCCTTTCCCTGGGGGAGTACCTACCGGTTTTTAACGGCCAGCGGGAAGCGCGGCATTTCCCACGGGGATATGATCGATATGAACCGGGAAAATTTTGACGGGTTTGACGTCCGGGAGTTTTACGTGCAGCTGGTGCACGACTTAAAGGAGAGAGGATTTTAGCATATGTACGAAAAAGTGTGGAAGCAGGACAAGATCGCCTTTGGCGGGGATTATAACCCGGAGCAGTGGGACGAGTCGGTCTGGGAGGAGGATATGCGTCTCTTTTCCCTGGCCCATATCGACACTGTGACGTTAAACGTCTTTTCCTGGGCGGCGCTGCAGCCGGATGAGGATACCTACTGCTTTGAGAAGCTCGACCGGATCATGGAGATGGTGCGGGCTCACGGCTTAAAGGTGGTGCTGGCCACCTCCACCGGGGCGCATCCGGCGTGGATGGCCAGGAAATATCCGGAGATCCTTCGGACGGAGGCAAACGGCATGCGCCGCAAATTCGGCGGCCGCCACAATTCCTGCCCCAACAGCGCCGTTTACCGGAAATATTCGGTGCGGCTGGCGGAGAAGCTGGCCAGGCGGTACGCTTCTTACGACAATCTGGTCGCCTGGCACATCTCCAACGAATACGGCGGAGAGTGCTACTGCGAGAACTGCGAGCGGGCCTTCCGGCAGTGGCTAAAGGAGCGCTACGGTTCGCTCGACGCCTTAAACCGCGCGTGGAATACCGCGTTCTGGGGGCACACCTTCTACGACTGGGAGGAGATCGTGCTGCCGAACTACTTAAGCGAGCATTTCGGGGAGGAGCGCACGATGTTCCAGGGGATTTCCCTGGATTACCGGCGGTTCAACTCCGACAGCATCCTCGAGTGCTTTAAACTGGAATATGAGGCGGTGAAAACATATACGCCCGATCTCCCGGTGACGACGAACCTGATGGGGTTCTATAAACTTTTGGATTATAAAAAATGGGCCGGGTATATGGACGTCGTTTCCTGGGACTGCTATCCGTCGAATGACAATTCCCCGGCGCAGATCGCGATGTGTCATGACCTGATGCGAGGGATCAAGGGCGGCAGGCCCTTCCTTCTGATGGAGCAGACGCCGAGCGTGACGAACTGGCAGCCCTACAACGCCTTAAAGCGGCCCGGGGTGATGCGCCTCTGGAGTTATCAGGCGGTGGCGCACGGCGCGGATTCGGTCATGTTTTTTCAGATGCGCAGAAGCATCGGCGCGTGTGAAAAATATCACGGCGCGGTGATCGATCACGTCGGAAATGAGCACACCCGCGTTTTCCGCGAGGTGGCGGAGCTGGGCGGCGAGTTAGAGCGGCTGGGCGGCGCGGTCTTAGGGACCAGGTGCCCGAAGCAGGCGGCGATCCTCTTTGACTGGGAAAACTGGTGGGGGATCGAATATTCGGCAGGGCCCAGCTGTCTGCTGCGCTATGGGGATGAGATCGAGCGGTATTACAGCGCGCTTCGGGCGTTAAATATCGGCGTGGATTTCATCGGGCCAGAGGATGACATTTCGGAGTACGGGGTGGTGTTCGCGCCGGTGCTCTATATGGTAAAACCGGGGCTGGCCGCAAAGCTGGAGGAATATGTGGCCCGCGGCGGCTGTTTTGCGACGACGTTTTTCAGCGGATATGTGGACGAGCACGACCTGGTAAAAACCGGCGGCTATCCGGGAGAACTGAGAAAGCTTCTGGGCATCTGGGTCGAGGAGAGCGACGCGCTGCCGGAGGGCGTGAAAAATCATTTTACCTGGAAGGGGACGCGGCATGAGGCCACGCTTCTCTGCGACCTGCTGCACACGGAGGGCGCGCAGGCCCTTGCGGCCTACGAGGAGGATTTCTACGCCGGGATGCCGGTGGTGACAAGACATTCATACGGGAAAGGCACGGCGTATTACGTGGCGGCCCGCTCCGACGAGGACTTTTACCGCGCATTTGCCGCGGAGCTTGCGGACCTGGCTGGGATTACACCTGTAGCAGACACGCCGGAGGACGTGGAGGCGGTGGTGCGGGAAAACGAGACGGAGCGTTACCTGTTTTTGTTAAACCATGCGAAGGGAGAGAGGCAGGTCGCCGCGCAGGAAGCGGGGACGGAGCTGTTGTCCGGACGTGAGGTGAAAAAAGGAGAGGTACTGACACTGCCCGGCTATGGCGTGGCGATAATGAAGATGAAGGAGGTAATGACAGTATGAAATTCAGTAACGGATTCTGGTTATTAAAAGAGGGGTGCGCGTGCTTTTCGCCGATGCAGATCTATTATTCAAAGATTGGCGCGGACGAGGTCACGATCTGTGCGCCGACGACGAAGGTGCCGGACCGCGGGGCGACGCTTATGGGGGTAAATTTAACGATCCGCGTCACGGCGCCCTTCCCGGAGGTGCTGCGGATCCAGACCTTCCACCACATGGGCGTGCAGAAAAAGTCGCCGGAATTTGAGCTGGCGGAGGGAACGGAGGGGAACCTCACCGCGGAGGAGACGGACGAGCTTTTGATCATAAAAAGCGGGACGCTTCGCATGGAGATCAGTAAGGAGAACGGGACGTTTGTCTTTTTGCGCGGGGACGAGCGGATCACCGCCAGCGGAAGACTGGATCTGGCGTACATGAAGACGGACTTTACGGGATTTGCCTATGACAGCGGCAAACAGAACGCCTATATGAGCGAGCAGCTCTCCCTCTCGGTGGGCGAGCACATTTACGGGCTGGGCGAGCGGTTCGGTCCCTTTGTGAAAAACGGGCAGAGCGTGGATATCTGGAATGAGGACGGGGGGACGGCGTCGGAGCAGTCCTACAAAAATATCCCGTTTTACCTGTCGGACCGGGGCTACGGCGTGTTCGTCAATCACCCGGAGTGCGTTTCCTTTGAGGTGGGCTCCGAGGTCGTGACAAAGGTCGGATTTTCCGTGCCCGGGGAGAGCCTGGACTATTTCCTGATCAACGGGCCGACGATGAAGGAAGTGCTGATGCGCTACACGGATCTCACCGGCAAGCCCGCCCTCCCGGCGCCCTGGACCTTTGGCCTGTGGCTCTCGACCTCCTTTACGACGGACTATGACGAGAAGACGGTGAGCTCCTTTGTGGATGGGATGGCGGAGCGGCAGATCCCGCTGGCGGTGTTCCATTTTGACTGTTTCTGGATGAAGGAGTTCCATCTGTGCAGCTTTGCCTGGGACGAGCGCGTTTTCCCGGATCCGAAGGGGATGCTTGCGCGGTTAAAGGCAAAGGGCCTTAAGATCTGTGTCTGGATCAACAGCTATGTCGGCCAGGAAGCGCCGATTTTTAAGGAGGGCGTGGAAGGCGGATACTTCTTAAAACGCGAAAACGGCGACGTGTGGCAGTGGGATATGTGGGAGCCGGGGCTCGCGATCGTGGACTTTACCAACCCGGCGGCCAGGGAGTGGTATGCAGGGAAGCTGGAGGCGTTAATGGATATGGGTGTCGACTGCTTCAAGACGGACTTCGGCGAAAGGATACCGACAGACGTCGTATACTATGACGGCTCCGACCCGGTGAAGATGCACAATTATTACAGTTACCTTTACAATAAGACCGTCTACGAGGTGGTGAAAAAGAAAAAGGGTGAAAAAGAGGCCATTCTGTTCGCGCGCTCCGCGACGGCCGGCGGGCAGAAATTCCCGGTGCACTGGGGCGGCGACTGCAATGCGGACTACGAGTCCATGGAGGAGAGCCTGCGGGGCGGCCTGTCGCTGACCAGCTCGGGCTTTGGCTTCTGGAGCCACGATATCGGGGGCTTTGAGAGCCAGTCGACCCCGGACGTCTACAAGCGCTGGTGCGCCTTTGGCCTTCTCTCCACCCACTCGAGGCTGCACGGTTCGAATTCCTACCGCGTGCCCTGGGTGTACGACGAGGAGTCGGTGGATGTGGTGCGGTATTTTACCAGGTTAAAGGCGTCTCTGATGCCCTATCTGTACCGGAACGCGATAGAGACTTCTGTGACGGGCGTTCCGATGATGCGGAGCATGGCCCTGGAATTTACGGAGGATAGAAACTGCGCGTATCTGGCGACCCAGTATATGCTTGGTGACTCGCTGCTCGTTGCACCGGTTTTTAACGAAAAAGGGATCGCGGAGTATTATCTGCCGGAGGGAACCTGGACTTCCTATCTCACCGGAGAGGAAAAAGAGGGCGGCAGATGGTACCGCGAGAAACACGGCTATTTAAGCATTCCGCTGTACGTGCGGGCGGGGAGCATTATCGCGGCGGGCGCGCGGGATGACGGCCCGGTCTACGACTACGAGGACGGCGTATCCTTACGCGTCTATGCGCTGGCCGACGGGGAGGAGGCATCCACCTGCGTGTACAATAAGGATGCGGAAAAAGTACTGACAGCTGTAGTAAAACGTGCGGGAAGCCGCCATGAGATTGAGGTTTCCGGCGGGAAGGATGTAAGCGTTGTCCTGATACATGCCGGGGCCGTAAAGGATGCGGGTGGCGCGTCCTGCCGGATGGATGGGGACAGCCCTGTGATCCGTGTTCCGGCCTCCGGGAAGGCTGTCGTGGAAATCGCGGAGTAGCAGACGGACGGGCTTTGTCTCACGCGACAGCAGACGGACAGGGCTTTGTCTCGCGCGGCAGCCGCCAGATGGATATGCCGGCAGTTCGCCTGGCTCTTACTCGCGGGAATAAGGGAGACGTGACGGATGCCGGATAGACAGGCATGCTGTTTGAAAAGGCCCGGTATCCCGTGAGAACCCCGCCCCGGAATCCGGCATATCATAATCGTGAGAACATATGCACAGCGAGGGGGCGGTGAAGCCATTGGGGCAGGAGCGCATTGCGGCAGAAACAAATCATGCTGCCGGGACGGCCATTTCAGCCCCCTCGCCGGAGAAATGAGGTTTCATTGAGAAATCTGTATCAGGGGGACCGGGGCATCACGGTCCGCTATCTGCAGCTGGCGCTGTCCCGGGCGGGCTACCCGCTGGCGCTGGACGGAATTTTCGGGGAGGGCACCTGCGCGGCGCTCGGGCGTTTCCTGGGAAAGGAACATGTCTGCGAGGCGGACGGGGAGGCGTGGGAGCGGCTGACCCCGTATCTGAAGGGCTATGAACAGACGGATGACGGCGGAATCCGTCTGTTCGACTTTCCGCTGGTGTCGACGGAGGTGCCCTACACATCGCTTCTGACCTGTTACGTGGTGGAAGGGCTGGTGGCGCGCTATCCCTTTCTGCTGCGGGGCAATATCGGAAAAAGCGTGATGGGGCGGGAGATCCCGTATCTTCAGATCGGAACCGGAAAGACGCAGGTGTGCTATAACGCGTCCTTTCATGCCAATGAGAGCATCACCACGCCGATCCTGTTAAAATTTGCCGAGGATTTTGCGAAGGCATATGAATCGGGCGGGGAGCTCTACGGGACGCCTGCCAGGGAGCTGTATCAGACATACCGCCTGTACCTGGTTCCGCTGGTGAACCCGGACGGGGTGGATCTCGTGAACGGATACCTGACCACCGGGAGCTACTACCGGCAGGCGAAGCGGATCGGGCAGCAGTATTTCTCGATTCCGTTTCCGACAGGCTGGAAGGCCAATATCGAGGGGACGGATCTGAACTTACAGTTTCCGGCGGGCTGGGAGATGGCGAAGGAGATCAAGTTCGCGCTCGGATTCGACAGTCCGGCGCCGCGGGACTATGTGGGGACGGCGCCGCTGTCCGCGCCGGAGAGCGCGGCGATGTACCGTTTTACGAAGGAGCACGAGTTCGCCCTGATCCTGGCGTACCACACCCAGGGGGAAGTGATCTACTGGAAATATCGGGATTATGAGCCAAAGCATTCGTTTGAGATCGCGCAGTATTTCGGGGAGGTGAGCGGGTATACGGTTGAGACCACGCCCGCGGAATCCGGCAATGCGGGCTATAAGGACTGGTTTATCCAGGATTACAACCGGCCGGGCTATACGATTGAAGTGGGGCTGGGGGTCAATCCGCTGCCCATGGACAGTTTTGACGGGATTTATGAGGCGAATACAGGGATCTTAACCGGCGGGATGACACAGCTGGCGCAGAATCAGACGGACACGGTGTGATCTGGATTAGGAAGCGGGCGCATTTTGCCGGGGACAGGGAGTGATACCTGACCCCGGCAAAATGGCGTTTTTACAATTTTGGAGGAGAAAGACAGTGGGACAGTACGGATTTTACTGGGAACATGCAGAAACGGGCGGGGCGCGGCTGCTGCGGGCCTTCGGGACGACGCCAGAGGTGGTGATACCGGAGCGGATCGCGGGGCTTTCCGTGACGGAGATCGGGGCGTACTGCTTTGCCGGGACGGACCGCCTGCGGGGGCAGAATAGCGGGAGAGGGCAGTATGAGGTCATAAATGTGCCGGACGGGGGACAGGCAGGGGAGGGCAAAGCGGCGGAACGCCCGGCAGCGGCGGACACGCCGGGCGGGGAGGGGCCTGGAGAGGAGAATGCCGCAAAAGTGCAGAGCAGAGCTTTGCGGGAGCAGACGATATCTCCTGATGCGGCTGCGACCGGCGCCCTTCGGGAGCTCTGCGGCGGCTACATCGAAAGCCTCATCCTCCCGGATACGGTAAAACGGATCGGGAATCTGATGTGCTATCAGTGCACTTCGCTGCTGCGGCTCGAATGCGGCCCGGGGCTTACGGAGGTGGGCGGCGACGCGTTTATGAACTGCGGGAAGCTCCGTGAGATCCGGCTGCGCTGCGACAGCGGGGAGAAAACCGGCCTGCGGCAGATGTTAGCGCAGCTCTCCGGGGAGATCACGGCGGTGTTTCTGGGGAAGGGCGGCGCGGGGGGCGCGGCGAAGCTCCTTTTTACGGAATACTACGAGAGCTACGACGAGATCGCCCCGGCGCACTTATTCGGCAGGAACATCGAGGGAGAGGGATTTCGGGCGAGGCAGTGCTTTACAGAAGGGAAGCCGGATTTCGGGCAGTATGACCGGACATTCATAAGAGCCTGCGACGGGGAGACGGAGCGGACGCTCTGCCGCCTCGCCATGAACCGCCTCCTGTATCCGGCCGGACTGTCAGAACAGGCGAAGCGGATGTACGAGACATATGTAAGTGATCATGCGGACTGCGTCTGTGCACAGGCTGTCGATGTGAAGGACATGCAGCCGGTGCGCTATCTGTGTGAAAACCGGCTGATACAGGCCGCGGTGCTGGACGCTGCCCTTGCGCGCGCCGCGAAGGCGGGCTGGGCGGAGGGGACGGCGCAGCTTCTGAACCTGAAACGCACACATCTTACCGGGGGAGCGCGGCGGTACGAATTCGAGGATTTTTAGTCGATATTCCTTGACAGGAGAACGCGGCAGACGCATAATAGATTTTGTCTGAAAGAAGGGATGATGTGAAGAAAACAGTCAGAATCCTTTGTTTTCTTCCCGGCGGTCTGGTCAGGCAGCGGAAAGGGGACTGGTAAAAATATGCGTGTAAAATACATCGTGATGTGCGTCTGCGGACTGCTGACGGCGGGGCTGGTCATTGCGCTGGCTTTCCGGTGGATTCCGGGGCGAAAGAACGGGACAGGGCCGGGGGCGGACATAGCGGCGGGAGAGGTACGGCAGACGGAGATGACGGCGGAGCCGGGAGAAGCTGCCGGACGGGAGACGGAACCGCCGAAGGAGGCTGCCGGGACAAAAGAACCCGCCGAGCCAGAGAAGGCTGCCGGGACAGAAGAACCCGCCGAGCCAGAGAAGGCTGCCGGGACAGAAGAACCCGCCGAGCCGGAAACAGAGCCGCCGGTGATTGTGATCGACGCGGGACATCAGGCAAAGGCGAATACGGGGAAAGAGCCGATCGGCCCCGGCGCGTCGGAGCAGAAGATAAAAGTGGCCGGGGGTACGAGGGGCGTGGCGAGCGGTGTGGCGGAATCCGAGCTGACGCTTGCGATCGCGCTGCTTCTGGAGGAAGAGCTGAACGCGCGGGGGTATACGGTGGTACAGGTCCGCACGGGCCAGGATGTGGATATCAGCAACGCAGAGAGAAGTCGGACGGCAAATGAGCTTGGGGCGGATGTCTTTCTGCGGCTGCATGCAAACGGCGCGGAAAGCAGCGCGGCAAACGGGGCGCAGACGATCTGCCCGGCGGATGACAATCCGTACATGGACGCGGACGTGATCGCGCGCTCCGGCCGGCTCTCGGAATGCATTCTGGACGCCTATACCGCGGCGACCGGATGTAAAAGGGAATATGTTTCCAGGCGCAATGACATGACCGGGATCAACTGGTGCGAGGTGCCGGTCACGATCCTTGAGATGGGATATATGACGAACAGTGAGGAAGATCTTCGGATGCAGGATCCGGCGTATCAGGAAAAGATGGTGACGGGGATCGCGGACGGGATTGATGAATATATGAAAGGAGAAAAGGAATGAAGATACTTGTAATCGGAGGGGTGGCTGCCGGCACAAAGACGGCGGCGAAGCTAAAGCGCGAGGACAGAAGCGCACAGGTGGTCCTGATCTCAAAGGGAAAGGACATCTCCTATGCGGGGTGCGGCCTGCCGTACTATGTCGGAGGACTGATTGAAGAGCCGGAGGAGCTGATTGTCAATACGCCCGCGAAATATGCGGCGCTCACCGGGGTGGAGGTATTCACCGGGAAGGAAGCGGTGGGGATAAACGCGCAGGAGAAGACCGTGACGGTGAAGGACGTCGCGGCGGGGACAGAGGAGATCATGGACTATGATAAGCTGGTGATCGCGACAGGCGCTTCCCCGGCGGTGCCGCCTGTAACCGGGATGGACAAAAAGGGCGTCTTTACGGTGCGCACGCCGGAGGATGCGATTGGAATCCGCGCGTATGTGGAAGAAAACGCCGTGAAAAAAGCCGTTGTCGTGGGCGCGGGCTTTATCGGGCTTGAGATGGCGGAAAATCTGCAGCAGAAGGGCGTCTCCGTGACGGTGATCGATTTTGCGCCGCAGATCCTGCCCAATATCCTGGACCCGGAGATGGCGGCATATGGAAAACGTCATCTCTTAAAGCAGGGGATCCGCGTGATCACAGGGACGAAGGCGGAGGAGATCACCGGGGACGGACAGGTGGAGGGCATCAGAACATCAGCCGGAATGCTTTCCTGCGGGCTTGTCGTGATGGCGGCCGGGATTCGTCCGAACACGGACTTTCTCGCGGACAGCGGCATCGAATTAAACCGCGGGACGATCGTGGTGGATGCGCAGCTGCGGACAAATCTGCCGGATGTCTGGGCAGCGGGAGACTGTGCGCAGGTGACAAACCGGATCACCGGCAGGCCGCAGTGGTCGCCCATGGGCTCTTCCGCGAATATGGAAGGCCGGACGTTAGCGCAGATCCTGGCCGGCGGGAAAAAGGAATACCCGGGCGTGCTGGGCACCGGCGTTGTGAAGCTGCCGGGACTTAACTGCGGTCGCACCGGACTGACGGAGACGCAGGCGGCCACGGCAGGCTATGAGGTGGAGACCGCGCTTGCGGTGACGGACGACAAGGCGCACTATTATCCGGACGCGGCGTTTTTTGCGACAAAGCTGATCGCGGACAAAGAGAGCCATAAGCTGCTGGGCATCCAGGTGTTCGGCCCGGGGGCGGTGGACAAGATGGTGGACATCGCGGTGACGGGCATCAGCCTGGGAGCAAGGCTGGAGGATTTTGAAAACGCGGACTTTGCCTATGCTCCGCCCTTCTCCACGGCGATCCATCCCTTCGTGCAGGCCGTGTATGTGCTGCTGAATAAATTAAACGGCGATTTAAAGAGCATGACGCCGGCGGAATACGCTGCCGGAAAGGCGGAGGGGTACCGCGTGCTCGACGTGGCTCCGGCGCCGTCGATCCGCGGGGCGGAGTACATAGAGCTCGCAAACGTAAACGGGGAGCTGCCCGGAATCGGAAAGGACGAGAAGCTGCTGCTCGTCTGCGCGAAGGGCAAGAGGGGCTATTTCCTGCAGAACCGTCTGCGCCACTTCGGGTATCAGAACACGGTGGTCTTAGAGGGCGCGACCTTCTTTAACGACGTGCGCGTCAGCGCCTCGGAGAGCGGGGTGTCAAAGGAGGAGGAGACCCGCGTGAAGGCGCTCGGGTTCTTAAAGGATAAGCGGACGCCGGATAAATTTAACGGGCGCGTGATCACGCGAAACGGCAAGATCACGGCGGAGGAAGCGCGCGCGATCGCGGAGGCCGCGGAGCGCTTCGGCAGCGGCGAGGTGACGATGACATCCCGCCTGACGATGGAGATCCAGGGCGTGCCGTTTGAACATATCGAGCCGATGCGGGAATACCTGATGGAGGCGGGGCTTGAGACCGGCGGAACCGGATCGAAAGTGCGCCCGGTGGTTTCCTGTAAGGGTACGACCTGCCAGTACGGCCTGATCGACACCTTCGGTCTCTCGGAGGAGATCCATGAGCGATTCTTCCACGGCTATGCGTCGGTGAAGCTGCCGCACAAGTTTAAGATCGCGGTGGGCGGCTGTCCGAACAATTGCGTGAAGCCGGACTTAAACGATCTGGGGATCATCGGCCAGCGCGTGCCGCAGCCGGATATGGAGAAGTGCCGCGGCTGTAAGGTCTGCCAGGTGGAGCAGAACTGCCCGATTCGGGTGGCGCAGGTTACGGACGGGACGCTTGTGATCGACGAGGAGGCGTGCAACCACTGCGGGCGCTGCAAGGGAAAATGCCCGTTCGGCGTGACGGAGAACTTCATCGACGGCTACCGCGTCTACATCGGTGGGCGCTGGGGCAAGAAGGTGGCGCAGGGTCGGTACCTGGAAAAAGTGTTTACCGACAAAGAAGAGGTGCTCTCGGTTGTCGAGAAGGCAATTCTTCTGTTCCGCGAGCAGGGTATCACCGGGGAGCGGTTTGCGGACACGGTGGCGCGCATCGGGTTTGAGGAGGTGCAGAGACAGCTTCTCGCCGACGATCTGCTGGCGAGAAAGCAGGAGAATATCGCGGCCCAGAAGCACTTAAAGGGCGGGGCGACCTGCTGATGGAACAATGCCGCACGGTTTATTGTAAAGAGAATGCCGGGGCGTACGGTTTACCGTACGCCCCGGCAATTTTAGCTTCCATCCTACTCCTGCCCGCTCCAGCAATAAGTGCACAGCTTTGACGGGTCGATGCCGATCGCTTCGGCCATATCATCTAACCGGTGATAGCGCAGCGAGGTAAAATGCTGCTGCTCCTCGATCCGCGCGATCATCGCCTGATACTTTTCGCTGTCCGGATCCGCGTATTCCCGCAGCGTTGCCTCATCCGGCTCCCCGCCCTCGAGCTCCCGGATGATCCGGCGCGTGATCAGCTCCATCTCCGAGGAGGAACGGGAAAAGTTTAAATATTTACAGCCAAAGAGCAGCGGCGGGCAGCCAAGCCGGATATGAACTTCCTTTGCGCCGCTCTGATAGAGAAACTCCGTCGTCTCGCGCAGCTGCGTCCCGCGTACGAGAGAGTCGTCGATTAAGAGCAGGCTCTTGCCGTCGATTAGGTCGTGAACCGGGATGAGCTTCATCTTTGCGATCAGGTCGCGTCTGCTCTGATGCGTCGGCATAAAAGAGCGCGGCCAGGTCGGCGTGTATTTGATAAAGGGCCGTGAGAACGGGAAACCGGACTCATTCGCGTAGCCGATCGCATGAGCGGTGCCGGAATCCGGGACGCCGGCCACGATATCCGGCTGCACATGGTCACGCTTTGCCAGGAGCCTGCCGCAGCGATAGCGCACCTCCTCGACGTTTGCGCCCTCATAGGAAGAGGAGGGGTAGCCGTAGTAGATCCACAAAAACGCACAGATTTTCATGTCCGTTCCGGGCGCGACCAGCGTCCTCACACCGTCGGCGGTCAGGACGGCGATCTCGCCGGGACCGAGCTCCCTGTAATCGGTATAGCCGAGGTTTAAATAGGCGAAGCTCTCAAAGCTGGCGCAGTAGCCGTCTTCCTTTTTTCCGATTACGACGGGCGTCCTGCCCATGCGGTCCCTCGCCGCGTAGATTCCCTTCGGGGTCAGAAGGAGCATGCTCATGGAGCCGTCGATCAGCTCCTGCGCATAGCGGATCCCGTCAATAAAATTTTCCTTCTGATTGATGATGGCGGCGACAAGCTCGGTCGGGTTGATCTCACCGTTTCTCATCTCAAAAAAATGGACATGGTCGCCGATGATACGCTCCGAGATTTCTTCTATATTATTGATCCTGCCGATTGCCGTGATGGCAAAGGTGCCGTGATGCGAGCGCACCAGAACCGGCTGCGCTTCAAAGTCGGAGATACAGCCGATGCCAAGCGTACCGTGCATGGTATTCGCCTCCGAGGAAAACTTTGTCCGGAACGGGGAATTCTCAATGTTGTGGATCGCCTTATCAAACCCGTCTTCCTCGCTGTAAACCGCCATTCCCGCGCGGCGTGTCCCGAGATGTGAGTGATAATCGATACCGTAAAACAGATCAAAGACACAGTCGCTTTTGGACGCGACGCCAAAATATCCTCCCATAATTACCTCATTTCTGTCAGAGGGTACATGAAACCCTGATCGTACCCGTGGTTGAGCTATTTCCAAAACAAACGATAAATGAAAGCAAACGTGCTGCCGTAATAAATCCGAAAGGATTATAGCAGATAATCCGGGACAGTTCAACCCTCACTTGACGGGAGATCTTTTTGTATGGTACTATCGCAGTAGACAGGGAAGTCAGAAGAAAAGAGGCTGGGATGTTATGAAAAGACGAATGAGAAAACAGATGACTGCGATCATGCTGGCAGTGCTTTTTGCGCTTCTGCCCGTGCTGGCTCAGGCAGAGGGCAGTGTGTATGCCGCAAAGGAGGATGGGCATTACCTGTATTACGGGAAGCAGCTGCCGGCGGAGGCAAAGCAGTTTTATGATGCGATGTATAAAATGTACACGGACGGCGTCTTTAAGACCGGCACGGATGACATGGATCTGGTGGCCGGAGGATATGTGACGCAGGAACAGCTTGCGGGCTATGCGGACGGATCCCAGGAGCTTCTGCTCTCAATGGGAGCGGCGCGGGATGCGTTTTACGCGGACTATCCCGAGGTGTTTTATGTCGATTTTTCAAAGCTCTCCCTGCGTGTGACGATGACGGCGTCGGGCAGCTACCAGGCATACCTGGGAACCGGGCGGTCGGATACCTATTACCTGGACGGATTTCAGAGCAGGGCGGAGGTGGATGCCGCGGTCACGGCTTTTGAGGAGAAGATAAAAAAGCTTGCGGACGGTGCAGAGGCGCTTTCGGTCTCAGACGGGAAAAGCCTTGTGGAGGCGCAGGCGAAGTATGTGCACGATCAGGTGGCGCAGGGGACCGTATACCGTCTGGAGGACAGCTGTGCGCAGGGAAACGCAGGACATATCGCAACCGCATACGGGGCGCTGGTCAAAGGCGAAAGTCTCTGCGAGGGCTATGCGAGAGCGGTGAAATGCGTGCTTGACCGGCTGGGGATCCCGTGCGTGCTCGTCCAGGGGATGTATCAGACCTCGGAGCGGCAGTCACAGCTGCACATGTGGAATTATGTGCAGGTGGAAGGAAAATGGTACGGTCTGGACGCCACGATGGACGATCAGGAAAGCGGCGTATCGGATCAGTATCTGCTGGTCGGAGAGCAGATCCTCGGGATACATCACAATCCGGATGGGGTCATGTCGCCGGCCGGATTTGCGTTTACTTATCCGCAGCTGTCCGGGAGCAAAGGGGACTACGAGGTGCTCTCCAGCGACAACGGCCTGGTGGTGGAGTACCGGGACGGGGTCGAATTCGAGGACGAGACGGGCGTGTTCCGCGTCTCCTACAACGGAATGGGGTATCAGAAAGCGGCGGAGCAGGGAAAATATATTGTGGGGCGGACCTATGAGCGCTATCCGGGAATGACGGAATACGAGGTCAGCGACTGGACATATATGGATCCGAAGCCGTTTGCGGTGCCGGAGTACGACGACTGTATCGTGCTGCCGCTCTCAAGCTGCCAGTATGTGGAGTTTGCGGTGACAGAGCTCGCACCGGCGGGGGATCTGTATCACTCGTCCGAAAATATGAAAAACTGGATTTTCCGCGGCGATCCGGTTCTGTTTACCGCGCTTTCCGGAAAGGTGGAGAATAAAAACGGCAATTACGTGCCGTCTCCGTATGTGACGAAGCGTTCTCCGGTCTATAATGCGCGGATGTATGCAGGCGGCACCTATCATGTGGAAGCCACGTTTACCGAAACGCTGAAGGAAAGCGGGGAGGGGACGCCGGGGATCACGATGTATGTCGCGAACAATACTTCGGCGGTGAAATACAGTAAGATCGAGAATTTCAGATGGGAAAAGGATACCATCAGCTTTGATTTTACGGCGAGTAATATGTTTGCGGACAATTATGTCACCTATGATTTTCAGGTGACCGGGCTGATCGGCGAAAAGACGCTGAAAGAGCCCGCGCCGTTCTCCTATTTTGTGAAGATGAAAAGCGCGATCTGCGCGTACCGCTCGCAGGGATATTACTGGAATATGTTCGGCAGACCCACAATGATTGCCGGTTCGGACCTCTCGGCGGCCGGATGGGTGACAGAAGACGGAAAGCCGGTGAAGGATCTGGTCGAGCAGCGGATCGCGCTGGTGGCGACAAGACCGGGGGAATCACAGTCCGGTCTGATGGAGAACATGATTCAGGATAAATACCATGAGGAGATTTTAAAAAGCGAGACTTACAATATAGAACTGTTATTCTGCAATAAGAAAATTATGGCTTCCGGAGGAGGCGTGCGCCTGTCGGTGGGATTTCCTGAGGGATACGGACCGGAGGACGAGGGCGTGACCTTTAAGGCGTATCATTTTATCACGAAAAACGGCGGGATGACCGAAGTGGAGGAGATCGGATGCGCCGTCACAAAGTACGGTCTGGTCTTAACCTGTAAATCGTTCAGCCCGTTCGCCATTGTCGCGATAAAGGATGACGGGACAAAACGCCCGTATGAGCGCGCCGTGATCCTTTCCGCCACGGAGGGCGGGACGGTCGCCGGCGATCCGGTGCTGACGCTGGCAGAGGGAGAGACGGAGACGGTCACCATAGAGGCGAAGGACGGATATGTGATCGAGCAGATCGATATGGCAGGCACAGACCGGACGGTGACGGATCAGAAGTCCATGACAATAGACGTCCGCTATGAGGACCTTGCGGAAGGGACCAGTATCCTTGAGGCGAAATTTGTCGCTGAGACCGTGCAGGAAAAAGAGCGTGACAGGGGAGAGACGGCTGTAGTTCCTGCAATCAGCGGAAATGCAAAGGTGAATTACCCGCCGAGGCCAGAGAATCCGGCGCCAGGCGGAAGCGATGGAACCGCGGGCGGAACCGGAACTGCCGGGGGAACTGGAAGCGGCGGAGCCGGAACTGCCGGGGGAACTGGAAGCGGCGGAGCCGGAACTGCCGGGGGAAATGAAAGCGGCGGAGCCGGAACTGCCGGGGGAACTGGAAGCGGCGGAACCGGAACTGCCGGGGGAACCGGAGGGACGTCGCAGACGCCTCCCGTGACCGGAGAGGTACAGACGCCGGTGACGGGAACGGTGCAGACGCCGGTGAACGGGGCGGTGATCCAGGGAGGGAACGGCCAGGGAAATGCGTCCCAGAATCAGAGCGGCGTGGCGGGCAAGCTGTCCTCCTCGGGTGCCGCGAGCGCGCAGAATGTTGGCGCGGGAAGCACCGCTGCATCCGGAAAGCCAGGTGCGTCATCGCCAGGTTCGTCGTCCGGAAAGCCGGGTGCGACAGATGTCGCGAAGGGGGATACGGATACCGTGACCCCGAAGAAGACCCCGGAGGTGATCGCCCCGGAGAACGCGCCGGATGCCGTTGCCCCGGAGGATGCGCCGGAAATCATTGCACCGGAAGTGACGCCCGATGAGACAACCCTCGGACAGGAAGAGGAAGCGCATTCGGGAAAGGCGGTCGTGATCTGGGTTGTGGCGATCGTGGGCATGTGCGGGGTTCTGCTCTGCTTCTCGCTGTTTGCGGCGGAAAAAAAGGATGAAAAAGGGCATAAGAAAAGATAAGAAGTGAGGAGAGGTCAGATGGCGCACATACAGACCAGGGAAGAGTGGGAAGCAGAGATGTCCGGCAGGATTTTAGCCCATATCCGGGACGAGCTGTATCTGGAGCTGCGTTTTCTGGATCTCGCAATTTCCGCGCTGCAGCCCGAAGCGGACCGGGCGCTGACGACGTTCGCAACGGACGGGGAGAAGCTTTCTTTCTCTGCGGATCAGGTGCTGCGGGTTTTCAGGCAGAATGTGCTCTTTTTAAACCGGGCGTATCTGCACGCGGTGCTGCACTGTATGTTTTCACATCTCTGGACTTGCGGGAGCCGTGAGCGGTCCCTTTGGAATATCGCCTGTGACATCGCGGTGGAATATACGATTGACGGGTTAAACAAACGCTGTACGAAGCGGATCTTAACCTGGCAGCGCCAGCAAATCTATGAGAGAATCGGGGAGGAGAAGACAGGCGCATCTGCGGCGGTGATTTACCGGATCCTTCAGGAGATCGCGGCGGAGGAGGGCGGTCTAAAGCGTCTGACGGAGCTTGGACGGGAATTTTATACCGACGATCACAGATACTGGCCGAAGCAGGAAAACGGCGCCGCGTCTCAGATGCCGCAGGCAGCGCAGAAGAAGTGGAGCCGCATTGCACGGCAGACGAAGCTTGCGCAGGAGGAGCGGGGAGAGGATTCTGGCGAGGGGGAGGCAAAGCTTCTTGCGAATCTCGCGGCGGAGCAGGGGAGGAAAAGCTACCGGGAGTTTTTAAAAAAATTTGCGGTGCTGCGGGAGGAGCTGCACTGTGACCCGGAGGAGTTTGACCTGAATTATTATACCTACGGGCTGTCCCTGTATGGAAATCTGCCGTTGATCGAACCGCTCGAGACCCGTGAGACCCAGAACATCCGGGAATTTGTCATTGTCATTGACACCAGTGATTCCACGAGCGGGCCGCTGGTGGAGCAGTTTCTGAAGGAAACGGCGGATATCCTGACCGGGAACGGCAGCTTCTTTCACAGATCCGTGATCCGGGTGCTCCAGTGTGACAATCAGGTGCGCAGCGATACGCGGATTGCGGGGCAGCAGGAGCTTGCGCGTTTCCTGGGGGAATTCCGGCTCTGCGGCGGCGGCGGGACGGATTTTCGCCCGGCCTTCTCCTATGTGGACGGGCTGATCGCGCAGAGGGAACTCACAGATCTGGCGGGACTTTTGTATTTTACGGACGGGAAGGGGATTTATCCGAAGCGCCGGCCGGACTACAAAACAGCGTTTGTGTTCCTGGAGGAATATGATGAGGCGGCGGTGCCGCCGTGGGCGATGCGCCAGCTGCTTTTGCCGGAGGAGCTTCTGCCCTGAAGATACAGATACTGCGCTGACCGGGGATGCATAAGCCGCCCGGCAGAGAACGACAGGAGAGTAAGATTTCAGAGAGGATACGATAAGAGGATGGGAAAAGGAAAAGGACTGATTGAGGAATTTAAGAAATTTATTATGCGCGGAAACGTGATGGACATGGCGGTCGGTGTGATTGTCGGCGGGGCGTTTACGTCGATTGTCACCTCGTTAAACCAGGATATCTTAACGCCGGTGCTCGGTATTTTCGGGGGAACGGATTTTTCAAATCTGAAGGTGACGCTCGGCACGGGGGAGAATGCGCCGGTGCTCTGCTACGGAAATTTTATCACGGCTGTCATCAACTTCCTGATCACGGCGTTTGTCATTTTTATCCTGATTAAGGTGATGAACGGGATCAGCGCCCGCCTGCTGCGCAAAGAAGAGAAAAAGCCGGAGCCGGAAACCACGAAAACCTGTCCGTACTGCCGCAGCGCCATCGCCATTGAGGCTGTGCGCTGCCCGCACTGCACGTCCATGCTGACGGAGGGGACAACGCCGGCGGAGAATCTTTGAGCAGGCCGGGTTATGCGGTTGACGAAAGCTGACATGCCTGATAGAATGACAGGGTATAGAATATTCTTATGGGGAGAACAAAGACATGTATCGATGTCATATTCTTTTTTATCTCGCAGGCCAGGTCTGCAAAGCGTTTGAGCTGATCAGACAGATGGA
>CANRSX010000055.1 GCA_947642555.1 uncultured Roseburia sp.
GCTTAAAATTCCTTGATTTTTTGAGGAAAATCACTTGACATTATAGGGAGGAAAATACAATGAACATACGGCATCCACAGGAAAATATCGTGAAAACTTTCAACTACAATGGAATTGCTGTTGATCTGGTCGAATGGAGCGCTTCTGTCTGGTGTGGGAAAATCGGCTATGCAGACAATAATGCTGATGAACCGAATGTTGAAAAAATTATGGAAGATTTTATGTCTGTCTCCGACCTGCCGGTCAGTCGCGAAGATCACTGGGATATTTGTATGAGTCTGAATTATCTTTCTTGCGAACGACCCAGCGGCGTAATGTTTGGATTTCTTGTCGCAACGGATGATCAGCCTGTCTCATATGATATTTGCAAAATCCCCGCCGCAAAATTTCTACGGATAAGAATGTGTGAAGAAACCGCAGGAGCGCTCGGACATGAACCGTGGACGGGCGGCATTCCGCCATATCATTGGATTGGAGAACAAATAGCCCCTGAACTCGGCTATACGTATGGCAATGACACACTGCCAGTTGTTGAATATTATGGTTTCTTCAAACCGGAAGAAGACACCCACGAGTATTGCTACCTGTATGTCCCGGTGCAGGAAAAGAATGCGATGGAAAAATAAATCTTCTGTCTGTTGAGGAGAAAGATTTGTAAATCTGAAAAAATTACTTTTCATTCGGGAGGAAACGTGTTATAATCCTCCTATGGAAGCATAGCTCAGCTGGGATGAGTGCTCGCCTGACTAGCGAGAGGTCAAGGGTTCGAGCCCCTTTGCTTCCATTTTTTTATGCCCTGACAGAATCATGGTTGCCGATTCTGTCAGGGATTTTAATGCATATCGTGTCGCGCAACAGCTTATTGCGGCGCGAAATATGAGCAGATGTCGCACATGTACAACACGAAATGCAACACGGATTTTTACTGCTGGAAACACGGATATCTTAGAGCGCATCAGTGGAACTGTTGTATGGATGTCTCCCAGTATATCTAACGATTTTCCAGCACTTTATCAAGAGTATCACCTGTTACTTTTTACACTTGACAAATATCCGTGTTTACATATAGAAAAAGAGCGGTGGCAAGTCCCGCTCTCTCTGTTACTCGATTGTTAAATTTTCGGTTACAATTCCTAACGCTTCAAGTTTGGCTTTCGCTTTGCGAAGCTGATTAGATAATTCCTTGTCTTTATCCTCCGCTTTCTGGATGCGCTGTAAGTCTGTATAAATATCAATCATAATTGCTGCCTGCTCTTTTTCTGTCATCTCCAAACCCTCCATCTTTTAATTCTCCTTTCCGTCCATCAGATTTACTTGCCTCATCTGATAATACTATTGTAGCATATTTAAACTATTCTTTTGAAATTTTTTCATCGACACACATTTCAATAAATGCAGACAAGGACATTCCTGCCGCCTTTGCCGCCTCCTGATATTCTGCTTTTTTTCCTTTTCCTGCCATAACAGTAATTCTATCGTATTTTTCTTTCTGATATTCATTTACATAGGCAAACGCCGCTTTTTTATCTGCAAATGCCATCCTGTCACCTCCTGTCTGATCCTATATTATCATCTGTGGAAAATTAGTTCAAGCATTTTTAAACTTTTTTATAAATATATGCTGATAACTGGGAACTTTGAAGAACAAATAAACCACCTGCAGAGCAGGTGGTTGGAATAGCTTTAGCGTTGTGAAAAAAGGACATCCGTTATTACCATAAGCCGGTCCGCGAAGCATAATGCCCGTTCGTTACCGTGCGCTGTAGAAGAGATACGTCCCCGGTCCCACGATCCGCCGTTTCCCTGCGATGATGATCTCGGATTCTACGGGCGTCGTGATCTCATAGGCGAAGCGTGTCTCTTCCCTGGTCCACTTCGAGCGGATCAGTCCGTGCCGGCTGTCAAGAGAGGCCTCAAACCACTCCAGGCGCGCATCGGGAACCGGTGCGATGACGGCTCTTTCGTAGCCCGGCGCCTTCGGATCAGGACGGATCCCGGCGGCGACGCCGTACATCCAGTCCGCGACAGCGCCATAAGCGTAGTGGTTGTAGGAATTCATGTCCGCGCTCCAGAAATCGCCGTTTTCCATGATACCGTCCCAGTGCTCCCAGATCGTGGTGGCGCCCTTTGTCACCGGGTAAATCCAGGAGGGATACTCCCTGCGCAGCAGGAGCGAGTAGGCCAGGTCCGCATGGCCGTAGCTGCTTAACACATGAAGCAGATAGGGCGTGCCGACAAAGCCGGTCTGAAGCTTTGTGCCGCAGGCGGTGACCATATCCGCGAGCTGATCCGCGGCTGCCTGCGGGTCGGGCGCAAGCTCAAAGTGGGCGGCGAGCACGCACTCGGTCTGCGTCCGGTACTTTGGGTAGGTTTCGCGGAAGGTCTTCGTGATGTTTTCCAGCAGCGCTTCATAGGAGCTGACGTCACGTCCCAGCACGTTTCCGGCCTTCACCACCAGCGAGGTGGAATAGGCGTAGAAGGCGGAGGCGATGAATTCCTCCCGGGTGGAACCCTTATAGCTGCCGGAGGGGGCGTCAAGGCCAAGCCAGTCGCCGTAGTGCTCACCGCCGGTCCACAGATATTTTGTGGTGGTGTGGGCGGTGATATAGTCGATCCATCCGCACATGCAGTTGAACTGTGCATCCAGGATAGCGGGATCGCCGTAAGCGAGGTAAACTTCCCAGGGGCAGATTGCGGCAGCGTCCCCCCAGGCTGCGCTGGCCTGCTCCGCCTGGATCAGATCCGGGATGACGTGGCCGATATAGCCATCCTCACGCTGATCCGCTGTCATGTCCGCGAGCCATTTGGTAAAAAACTGCTCCACGTCGAAATTATAGCAGGCGGCTTTGGAGAAGACCTGCGCATCCCCGGTCCAGCCGAGCCGTTCGTCTCGCTGCGGGCAGTCGGTCGGGACATCCAGGAAATTGCCCTTCTGTCCCCAGATGACATTTTCAAACAGGCGGTTTAACTCTGCGTTCGAGCAGCGGATGGATCCGGTGCGGCGGATGTCGGAGTGGAGGACGATCGCGGTAACATTCTCTGGCTTTACATTTGAAACGCCGCCCGGAAACGCATTGACCCGAAGATAGCGGAACCCGTAAAACGTGAGCTTTGTCTTGTACGTCTGAGCTCCGTCGCGGCAGATATAGCGATACTGCGCTTTGGCGGAGCGGTAATTTTCCGTGTAAAAATTCCCTTCTTTATCCATCACCTCAGCGAAAGAAAAATCCACGATATCACCTGCGCGTGCGTCAACGCTCACCTCGACATAGCCGGTCACCTCCTGGCCGAAATCCAGAACCGTCTCCTGCTTTGGCGTGACGAAAACGGACGCGACGGATACCCGTTCCTGCTCGCGGATTTCCGGACCCTGCTGCGGGATCAGCGTATCGTCTGGCCCGTCAAAGACAACGGCCGGCGCGGAATTATTCGCGTCAAATGTCGCATCACAGATTTCACCGTCATAGATCTCGGAAAAACGGATCTGACTTTCCTTCACCTGCCAGCTCTCATCCGAGCAGATCTCCTCCCGGCTTCCGTCCTCGTAGCAGATGCAAAGGCGAAGGAGAAGCCCTGCCGGATTTTTCTGAAGCTCTGCCTGTGCGGCGGACGGTTCCCATCCCACCATACGGCTGCGGTACCAGCCCTTTCCGACCAGCACCTCGATGTGATTCTGGGTACTTAAGAGCGCCGTGACGTCATATTCCTGATACTGAAGGCGGTGCGCGTAGGTGGTCCAGCCCGGAGCGAGGATGAAGGAGCCGACGCGGGAGCCGTTAATGGTGGCTTCATAGACGCCGAGCGCAGTGATCGTGAGCGTGGCCGACGCTACCGGCCTGTCGGTGCAAAACTCCCGGAAAAAGACCGGGCAGATGTCGCCCGGCTCCTTTGCCGGACAAATCCATGCTGCATTCTGAAACATAAAAATACCCCCTGTTCGTTTTTCTGTATTGTGCTCTTGACATTAACCATATCAGAAATTAAAATGATTAAAAATACCTGTTTTTAATCAGAATACGGGGTGAAAGTAACCTATATGGGCGGCGAAAATCAGATTGGTTATACAATTACATTTGAAGAGAATAAAAAAGAAAGAGAGGATCAGTTTGTCGTCTCCTTTTATGCGCAGGAAGACATCGGCAGCCACCGGCATGATTTTTTTGAGCTGGCGTATGTGACCGGCGGGAGGGCGGAGCATGTGCTCGATGACGGCGTGCAGATCCCGGTACGGCAGGGGGATTATTTTATCATTGATTACGGTACCATGCACCAGTATTCCGGCAGCCGGGATTTTACGCTGATCAACTGCCTGTTTCTGCCGGAGGTGATCGATCAGACGTTAGCGGGCACGGAATCGTTTGCCGATATCCTGCGGGTGAGCATGGTGCGCTATTACAGGCGTTTCCCGGAGCTTGTTCCGGTCAACCGGATTTTTCACGACGGGGACGGTAAGATCCTTTCCTGTATCGAGAAGATGAAATGGGAGTACGAGCACAGGGAGATCGGCTATCAGGAGATGTTCCGCTGCCATCTGACGGAGATCCTGATCCGTATGGTGCGCAATATTGTTGCGGAGCGTCAGACGCCGGCGGATAAGATGAACTACAGCGGCCCCGTGCGGGACGCCGTGGCATATCTGGGAAAACATTACGCAAGACAGTCCGTGATCGGGGATTTCTGTGAGGCGTATCACTACAGCAGACAGTACATCAGCCGCAGATTTCACCAGGAGACCGGGCGGACGGCCATGCAGTACCTGCAGGACATCCGTCTTGAAAAAAGCTGCGAGCTTCTGGCAGGAAGCGATCTGCAGGTACAGGAGATCGCCGCTGCGGTCGGGTACGAGGATCTGAAATATTTCGGGATGCTCTTTAAGCGCGTGCTGAACATGACGCCCGGCGCATACCGCAGACTTGCAAACGGCGCTGCGGATGTCAGCCGTGTGCGATGATGTCGGCATAACAGCCCTTTACCACGGAGAGAAGGGCATCCGGATTCACGCTGATGGTGGTGCCGATCCGCCCGCCGCTGATGTAGATGGTGTCAAATAAGGCGGCGCTCTCGTGCAGGACGGTCGGGAACTGTTTTTTCATGCCGAGCGGGGAACAGCCGCCGCGGACGTAGCCTGTGACGGCTGTGATCTCCTTTACCGGGAGCAGCTCCACCGATTTTTCCTTCACGGCCCTGGCGGCGGCCTTTAAATCGACCTCCTCCGCGACCGGGAGCGCCAGGACATAGTACTGTCCGCTTTTTCCGCGCAGGATCAGGGTTTTAAAGGACTGCTCCGCCGGGACGCCGGTCTGTTCCGCGACGTGCAGACCGTCGACGAATTCGTCGCATTCATAGAGGATGATCCCGTAGGGGATGTTGTGCTTATCGAGGATGCGCATCGCGTTTGTTTTTACTTCTTTGCCCATAAGAAAAGAACCTGCCTTCTTTAAAATTCATGGAACCATTATATGCAACCCCGGCGCGCCCGTCAAGCGTCGCAAAAAGCATTCTTGAAACACACCGCCAAACATGATATAGTAAGCAGAGCAGCAGGCCGGGCCGCATCTGACGGGTGATCTGCGGCGGCGCGGCGGAATATCCAGCGGTACGCTGGAAGGGAGGATACGATGAGAGAGACGTTTAAAAAAGTAAAGGCGGATATTATGTTATCCGCGCTGCTCTGCGCGGTTCTGGGGGCGGTGCTTCTGATCTGGCCGGAGGCGACGATCGACCTTGTCTGTAAGATACTGGCAGTCGGGCTGATCATTATGGGCGCGGTGCAGATCACGTCCTATTTTACGAATAAGAGCATTCACCCGTTCGCGGGTGCGCTGGGACTCCTTCTGGTGCTGGTGGGCGTCTGGGTCTTTATCCGGCCGGACAGCATCGTGAGCATTGTCCCGATCGTGATCGGCGTGATTCTCTGTGTGCACGGGCTTCAGGATTTTAAGCTGGCGCATGAGACGAAGGAGAACGGTTACGGGAACTGGTGGAGCCTGATGATTCTCGCGGCGGGGAGCCTGATCCTGGGGGTCGTCTGTATCGTGAACGCGTTTGGCATGGTGAAGCTGGCGCTGCGCTTTATCGGAATTGCCCTGATCTATGACGGGGTTTCGGATCTGTGGGTCGCAAGCCGGGCTATCCGCGCGGCAAAAGCGGCGGGCGAGGTGGCAAAAGCGCTGGACGTGGAGTACAAAGAGGTGGATGACTAAGGATGCGCAGGGAAGAATTTAAGATGGAGCGGACCGGGCTTCTTGCGATCGGGGATGTGCTTCCGGTCACGGAGGGGAAGCTGCCGGGCTCCTATTATTATACGCTGGGAAAAGCATACGCGATGTCGGCGAATTATGCGGTCAGCGAGCGGATTCTGTCACAGGAGGGAACCGTGGTGGACGTGAAGGAGACGCCGAAGGGATATTTTGTGACAGTGGAATTTGATGAATAGTATAAAAACAGGCCAGGAGTAAGGGAATATGACAGACGGACAGGTGAGAGGAACAGTTGATACACTCTTAGCTGAGAGTTTGAAGGAACTGGCGTTGCGCCAGCCGATTGAAAAGATTACGATCCGGGAGATCACGGATAAGGCAGGGGTAATCCGGCCGACGTTTTACAACCATTTTCAGGACAAATACGAGCTGCTGGAATGGATCATTGTGACAGAGCTGATCGAGCCGATCCGGCCGCTGGTGGAAAACGGCATGGTACACGAAGGGCTGGTGCTGCTGTTTACCAATATGGAGAAGAACCGGGAATTTTATATCCGGGCAGGCCGGCTGGAGGGACAGAATTCATTTGAGAATATCGCGCAGCAATGCGTGGAGCGGCTGCTGATCACAGAGATCGGGAAGCGCGCCAAAGGGAAGCCGTTAAAATATGCCTGGCTGACGCCGGAGTGGATTGCCCGGTATTATGCTCATACGATGTGCTTTGTGGCGGTCTCATGGCTTCGGATGGGGATGACGGTCTCCGCGCGGGAGATGGCGGAGATTTACCGGTATATCATTGAGCGGTCGCTGGATGAGATTATGTCTGAACTGTGACGCGGCCATACAATTTCATAAATGTGTCGTGCCTGCCATACACTTTTGCCAAAGTGTATGATGGCATGATACAGACCAGAAAGATTGAATATGTTCATATTCAGTCTTTTTTTATACAATATGCCTCGTAAACAAACGCCGCCGCGCTGCGCGGGCCGGCTTATTGTAACAAACGCTGCCGCGCTGCGCGGGCGAGCTTATTGTAGGAGGTATGCAGATGATTCGATTTGGAAAAGGAGTGGTCAGATACCGGATACCGATTCTGATTCTCAGTATCCTGCTTTTAATTCCGGCGGGAATCGGTTATGTCAATACGAGAGTCAATTATGATATCCTTACTTATCTGCCCGGTGAGATTGAGACGATGAAGGGACAGGACATCATGCTGGAGGAATTCGGAACCGGCGCATTTTCCTTCTGTGTGGTGGAAGGGATGGAGGCAAAGGACATTGCCGCGATGCGAAAGGAGATCGAAGCGGTCCCTCATGTAAAGTCCGTGATCTGGTATGATTCGTTTGCGGATCTCAGTATCCCGATGGAGTTTTTGCCAGATGAGATCTATGATTTTTTTAACAACAGGGAAACCGACAGCACGCTGCTCGCAGTGCTCTACGATACGTCAATGTCGGCGGATGAGACGATGGACGCGATCGAAGAGATCCGGACCGTGGTAAACGGCAGATGCTTCATTAGCGGTATGTCGGCAGTGGTGACCGATACGAAGAACCTCTCGAATAAGGAGACGCCGGTCTACGTGCTGATTGCAGTGATCTTAGCGGTCGTAGTGCTTTCGCTTACCATGGATTCCGCGGTCGTGCCGTTGTTCTTCCTCTTAAGCATCGGAATGGCGATCGTCTACAACCTTGGGAGCAACATGCTAAAGGGCGAGATCTCCTACGTCACGCAGGCGCTGGCGGCGGTGCTTCAGCTGGGGGTTACGATGGATTACTCGATTTTCCTCTGGCATAGCTATGAGGAGCAGCAGCTCCGTTTCGCCGGAGATAAAAAAAGGGCGATGGCCCACGCGATTTCAAATACGATAACGTCGGTTGTAGGAAGTTCTGTTACGACGGTGGCGGGATTTGTCGCCCTGTGTTTTATGAGCTTTACACTGGGCATGGATCTGGGAATCGTGATGGCAAAGGGCGTGGTGATCGGCGTGATCTGCTGTGTGACCGTGCTTCCGTCGATGCTGCTGGTTTTTGACCGCGCGGTTGAGAAGACGAAGCACCGCGCTATTATCCCCGACCTGGGGCGGATTGCCCGCTGGGTTGTGGGACGGTATCAGGTGTTTCTGGTATTGTTTGTTGTGATTTTAATTCCGGCGCTGTACGGCTATACGCATACAGAGGTCTATTACGATCTCGCGGGAACGCTGCCGAAGAGCCTGGAGAGCATTACAGCGAACGATAAGCTGAATGAGAATTTTGAGATGGGCGCGACGCACATGATCATTGCGGACAGCGGCCTGGCGCCGAAGGATGCGGCGGCGATGCTGGATGAGATCAGCCGGGTGGACGGCGTAAAGATGGCGGCCGGACTGGATTCCCTGGCCGGACCCGGGATTCCGAGGGAATTCATACCGGAGGAAATGCGGGAAATCATGGTAAGCGGCGACTATCAGATGATGCTGGCAGCTTCGGAATATGCAGTGGCTTCCGATGAGGTCAATGCACAGTGCGAGGAGATCAATCGTATCATCAAAAAGTATGACAGTACGGCAATGCTGATCGGCGAGGCTCCCTGCACGAAGGATCTGATCGAGATCACGGATGAGGATTTTAAAACGGTCAGCGTCGTGTCCATCGGTGCGATTTTCCTGATTATTCTCGTGGTGTTCCGCTCGGTTTCATTGCCGGTGATCCTGGTATCTGTGATCGAATTTGCGATTTTTATCAATATGGGCATTCCGGCGTACACGCACACCACACTGCCGTTTATCGCGTCGATCGTAATCGGGACGATACAGCTCGGCGCAACCGTGGATTATGCGATCCTGATGACCAATAAATATAAAAAGGCGAGACACCAGGGAGTGGAAAAGCGCGAGGCGGTGACAGGCGCTCTGGAGAGCTCGGTGCAGTCCGTGATCGTCAGCGCGCTCAGCTTTTTTGCGGCGACCTTCGGCGTGGGGCTGTATTCCAACATTGATATGATCAGCTCCTTATGCTCGCTGATGGCGAGAGGGGCACTGATCAGTATGTTTGTCGTAATCTTTGTGCTGCCGTCGATGTTTATGGTGTTTGACAGATTCATCTGCGTAAGCAGCATCGGATTTCGTGAAAAAAAGCGGACGGGCGCGGGAGAGAGCCTGCACGCGTAAGGAGAAAGAGGTCTGGGTCACGGCAAAGAAGCCGGATGGAAAGGAGAAAATTATTATGAAATATTCAGAATTAAAGAAAAAAATGAAAAGCAGATTTTATATTCGGATGATCGCGGGAGTGCTGGTGTTCACCCTGATCGGAACCGGAACCTTTGCGTACGAGGTGAGCGCTGCGAAGGGCGGCGGGAACGCACAGGAAAGCGACACACAGGAGAGCAGTGAGCAGCAGGACGGGACAAAGGAAGCGGAGTCCGTGCTCTCCGATGTGCTGGGCGAGGGCCTGACGGTTACGGAGAAGGAGATCGGAAAGGAGGAGACGGTCTATGTCATCGCCGGGAATACCGGCGAGGCGGAAAAGGTGATCGTCTCGGAGCATCTGATCAATTCCGAAAAAGAGAAGGTACTTCTGGATCAGTCGGAGCTTACGGAGATTGAAAACGTAAAGGGCGACGAGACATTTGCGCAGAACGGCGACCGGCTCACATGGCAGGCGGACGGAAATGACATTTATTATCAGGGAAACTGTGAAAAGGAGCTGCCGGTCACGCAGAAGATCACCTATTATCTGGACGGAAAAGAGATCGCGCCGGAGGAGCTGGCCGGAAAATCCGGGACGGTAAAAATCCGGTTTGACTATACCAACCATACGGAAGAAAAGGTCCGCATCAACGGCAAAGAGGAAACGATTCATGTGCCGTTTGTGGCGGTCAGCGGCCTTGTGTTAAGCGATCAGTTCCGCAATATTCAGGTGGAAAACGGACGCACGATGACAGACGGGAGCAAAACGATCGTGGTCGGTTATGCGCTGCCGGGATTAAAGGAGAGCCTTCAGATCGACGGGAAGGATTTTGACGGAGGGATCACGATCCCGGACTGCTTTGAGGTGACGGCAGAGGTGACGGATTTCTCGATGGATATGACAATGACGGTGGTCATGAATGCGGCCGGGCTGTCTGTGGACGGGGAGAGCGGCGATCTCTCGTCCCTGGATGAGATGCTTGACACGCTGACTGACGCGGTGGATCAGCTTGGCGACGGCTCCTCGGAGCTGGCGGACGGCATGGATACCCTGCAGGGGAAGCTGGGAGAATTTTCAAACGGCGTGAACAGCCTGCAAAGCGGCCTTGACGCATATACAAAAGGGGCGTCACAGCTTGCCGACGGGGCAGGTCAGCTGAAAGGCGGCATTGATACGCTGGCAGGGAATGTCCCGGCGCTGGTGGACGGCGTCGCCCAGCTGAAGGCCGGCTCGGCAAATGCGGCGGGCGGGGCGAACGCGCTGCGCGACGGCGCGGGCAGCCTGAAAGAAGGCAGCGCGCAGTTAAAGGCCGGCGTGGATCAGATGGCAGCCATGGTGAGCGGTATGGGAAGCCAGATCGAGGGGAGCAAGGCAGTCTTTCAGCAGGCGGTACTACAGGATGCGAAGGTGCCGTATACATCCATCGATGAGGTAGGGGCAAAGATCGCCGAGCTTCAGGGGCAGAGGGAATATCTGTCTAATGTGATTATCCAGGCGCTTAGTGCAGGCTCCACGACGATTACCCAGGATGGGAATACGCAGAATGTGGCGGATCTGGTCGTACAGCTTGGACAGATAGATGCCGGACTGGAAAGCCTGCAGCAGTTATATGGGACAATGAGGGGTGGAGATTTAGCGCTCACCCAGGTACAATCCTCGCTTGCCGGGGCGGATACCCAGGCGCAGCTGGCACAGCTTCAGAGCGGAGCAGCGCAGGTAGCGGACGGAGCGGCGGCTTTGTCAGACGGAGCGGTTGCTCTTGCAGACGGCCTTGCAGCACTTGACGCCGGCCTTGGCGCCCTGAATGAAAAAACGGGAGCGCTCACTACGGGCGTCGCCCAGCTGACCGACGGCGCAAATCAGCTGGCAGGCGGTTCGGCGGAGCTCGCGTCCAAAAACGGCGCGCTGATGGACGGTGTGTCGCAGCTGGCAGGAGGAACGACCGCGATCATGGACGGCGTGGGGGCGTTAGACGACGGTGCGCACGCGCTGGCGGACGGGATTGTAACATTTAATGAGGAAGGAATTCAGAAGGTTCTGGATTCTTATAACGGGGATCTGGAGCCTCTGACAGAGCGGATAAAAGCAGTGCTTGACGCCGGGGAAGCGTATCAGAGCTACGCAGGGATTGCGGACGGTGTCAGCGGCAGTGTACGGTTTGTATACCGGACGGAGGCAATATGAATCTGATCGAAAATATACTGATCATAGCGGGAATTTCGCTGGATATCTTTGCGGATGTGGAGTGCCAGGGATCGCTGGTCGCAAAGGTGGATAAAAAACAGCTGGCTGCAATCTGCGGGGTTATGATGATCTGGCAGTTTGCAGCGCTGGCGCTCGGCGACCGGCTGGCGCTGCTGTTTTACGGGAACGCGGCGGATCGGGACGGGACGCTCGCCGGATTTGCAATCGCAGCCGTCATCTTCTTCGGGCTGGGAATCCGTCTGTTCGTAAAGGCAGCCCGCAGCGAGCGGATTCAGGAGCGGCGGCAGGAGAGTCTGAAACCTGGACGCTCCTTCCGGATGGCCGCGGCGACCAGCATCTATACGTTGCTTGCGGGAATGGCATTCGGCCTCCTCGGGACATATCTGCCGCGGATGCTGGTAATCGTCCTACTGATCACGGCGATTGTAGTCATATCGGGGATCTACACCGGCTACCGGTTCGGCTCCGAGTACCGGACAAAAGCGTACTTCGGCGGCGCGATTCTTCTGTGGATCGCGGGAGCGGATGTGGTGGTGCGGGATATTATGTGCTATCTGGCGGCGGGGTGAAAAGGGGAGGAGATATCCTCCCCTACAGCTTCTTCCCAAGCATGTCCGGATTTGTCGCGTATTTTAACGCGGTATCCCGGCTGATCCGCCCCTGCTTATACAGGGCGAGCAGACTGTTATCCATCGAGATCGTATCCTCCTTTGCGGCGGAATAGACCTGCGCCTCGATCTGCGGCACCTTATTCTCGCGGATCATGTTCCGGATGGCGGGCGTCACTGTCAGAATCTCAAAGGCCGGAACCATGCCGCCGTCTGTGGTCGGCACGAGCTGCTGGGAAACCACGGCATTTAAGACCGTTGAGAGCTGGATGCAGATCTGCCGCTGCTGGTTTGCGGGGAACACGTCGATGATACGGTTGATCGTGTTGGCCGCGCCGATCGTGTGAAGCGTGGACAACAGCAGGTGGCCGGTTTCCGCCGCCGTCATGGCGACGTTGATGGTCTCATAATCGCGCATCTCACCGAGCAGAATCACGTCCGGACTCTGGCGCAGTGCGGCGCGCAGCGCGGTGACATAGCTCTCCGTGTCCACGTTGATCTCGCGCTGGCTCACGATACTGTTCGAGTGCCGGTGCAGATATTCGATCGGATCCTCGAGCGTGATAATGTGCTTCCGCTGATTCTGGTTGATCTGGTCGATCATACAGGCCAGCGTTGTCGATTTTCCGCTTCCCGCCGGACCGGTGATCAGAACCATGCCCTTGTCGCTGTCAGCCAGGCCAAGAATATATTCCGGGATATGCAGCTCTTTAAAATCGGGCAGATCAAACGTGATGATACGGATCACCGCGGAGAGAGCGCCCCTCTGTTTAAACGCGCTGACGCGAAAACGGGAAAGACCTGTGATCGCAAAGGAAAAGTCGTCGTCCCAGGCCTTGTGAAGGATTCCGATATCGCGGTTTGCGGCGAGGGAATAAATTTCGGTTACAAAACGTTCGGTGTCCGCCGGCAGCAGTTTTTCCCCGTTGATCTGACAGATCGCACCGTTTCTGCGGAAAGAAACGGGAAGTCCGGCGACAATAAATACATCCGAGGCATGCTCCTCAATGGCATGCTCTAACAGTTCATTCAGATTCATAGTAGTCTGGGCTCCTTCTGTTTACATAAGGGCAGCCTGCGCTGCCCGTTGTGTTCAGTCTCCGACGGGCGCAAGATTCAGGGTGTCGTCAGCTTCCCACTCGCGGGTGCTTATCACCTGCCAGGCCCGGATCGTATAGTAGGTATCTTCTCTGGTATAATCGGTCACGTCAAGAGTCACCTTCAGCGCCTGCGATTCACCGCACGGAACCTGAAAGGAGACGGACGGGTGACTGTCCTCCGTAAGGCAGGAGACCGTCACACCATGAAATTCTGCGCCGTCAAGCGCCATGACGACAGTGGAAAAATAAGCGCTTCCCGCATCGGCGGACGCCGTCTCCGAGAGGATCCGGTCGATTTCCCCGGTGATCACCTCGGCTTTTGAGGAAGCCTCATAATATTCGGTCTTGTGCGCTGCCAGCCGCTCGGCAAACGAGTGGTCGCTCTCCGCGCTTGAGAGCGAAAGAATTGCAAACGTGGCCAGGCACAAAACGACAAAAATCACCAGCAGAGAAGAAGAACCAATATTTACAACTGTAGATTCCTGCTTTTCTTTTTTCAATGTCCGGTCCTCCCTGCAATGTGATGCTGTACGGTTAAATCATAAATTGTTCGGCTTCCCCCGGCTGCGTTATCGCTTCCGGCAGAACCGGGATCCCCGGCCGGCATAAATGACGTCATCTGCATCGCGGCGTCAAGCATCTGCGCTTCCTCTGTCAGGGATACGGTCAGACGCCATGCTGCGCTTTCCTCCGTACACGGCTCAAAGGTGTCATTATAATAGATGACAAGCTCCGATCCGGCTTCTGACTGGTCTGCTTCTGGATAAAGCTCCCGCAGCAGCGCGGCGGCTTCTGCCGCGCCATCGGTGGTGCAGACCGCCTCCGCGATGCCGGCGCATTCGTTTACCGCGTGGTTTAAGGCTTCCGAATCACGGCTTAACAGATGCGACCGGACAAAAAACTGGACGCAGACGCCGCTTGCAACCGAGAAAAAAAGGATGGCAAGGATCAGTTCCATCAGGAATAAGCTCGAAGACCGGGCTCTGCTTTTACGTACCATAATCAAATCCTGTCCTTTCCTGTTCTAATCGCGCGAGGCGCTTCTGATCCCGACAATCGCCGAGGAATGACGCATGTTCTGATCCGTGCATTCAAATTCCAGCAGATCGTCGGACAGCGGGCGGATCGAAAAGGATTCAACCTCAAGGATCGTCTGCCCGTCAGAAGCCTTCGCATCCACGCCGTCGCGGATGAAGAGCTCCTTTATGGCTCCGTCATGGGCGTAGATATAGGTAACATATGTACTCTCGCCAAAGGACTGCTCCATGATCAGCGCATCGCAGCCGTCGAAGCTTCCGGGGTAAATGCTGCCGTCGGCGTCCGACTGATGGATCTTCTCACTGATATAGGAAAGCGCGGTCCGTGAGGTATAATTCAGGGAGGAGCGTTCCGTGGTGGAGCGGTAGACGCCTGCCGCGAGCAGGATCAGCGTCACGGCCGAGAGCGCGAACACAAAAAACAGCGCCACGGGAAACAGAAAATCAATCATATGTCTTCTGCTGTTGTGAAATCGCATTATCGATCCCCCCTCTCGATCACAGTGATATCCGGCAGAATATTAGAACCGGACACGCGGTAATCCACAAAAAACAGGTCCTCATCATAGACCAGCCCGTAATGCTCTTTCAGATAATCGAGGCTTTCCGGATAAGCGCCCTCGATCGTATAGCAGTACGTGATACTGCGCATCAGGGCGTTCTCTAAGCTCTCTCTCTGCCGCCGGCGCGTATCGCCCGAGAAGGATGAAATTCCCTGAAAAAATAAAAGCAGAACCGCCAGAAACACGCAGACGGAAATCAGGAAACGCGGTGTGCGGCGGGATTCTTTCTGATACTGAAAACGGCTCATAGTCATCCTCCCTGGGTTAAATACCGGACATAATGCCCATCAGCGGCAGCATGACCGAGAGGAGAATCACTCCGACAATGAGAGACAGCAGGATCACCAGGGTGGGCTCTAATACGGCGAGCACGTTATTCATGCGCGTATCAATGTCATCCTGATAAAGATCCGCGATCTGCTCCATGACCTGGTCCATCGAACCGGTTTTGGCGCCGATGGAAGCCATGCGCGCATAGACCCCGGTGAACATTCCGGCATGGAACAGCGCCTGGGAGAGATCCTCACCCTCGTTTACGGCCTCCTGACAGCGGGTCAGCTTCTCGTGAAATACCGGGTCGTCATTTAAGGCGGTGACCAGCTCCAAGCTGCGCTCCGGATTTAAGCCGCTGCTTAAGGTGAGCGCCATGCCGCTGGCAAACCGGCAGGCAGCCATCTCCTCATAGATGGTCTTTGTGAGGCGGAGCTTATAGCCGATCCGGCGGAACAGCGTCCGTCCCGAAGCGGAGCGCGTGCCGTAGAAAAACAGCGCCGCGATCACGACAAGCAGGGCGATAAATACGGCCGAATACCGGCTGATGGCGGTTCCGGCGTTCATCAGCGCCCTGGAAAATCCGGTCAGCTCCGAGCCGAGCTGTACAAAAACCTGGTTAAACACCGGCAGCACCTTCACGAGAAGGACGACGATGACAGCCGCCATCATGCCGGTCATAATCATCGGATAGGTGACCGAGCTGCGGATGCTCCTGCGGATCGAATCCTCACGGTCATAGTGGCTCTGGAGAGCGGCCATGACCTCGTCGAGCGTTCCGGTCTCCTCGCCGATCTGTACCATGTGAAGCATATAGGGAGGACAGATCTCAATACGCTTTAACGATTCATACAGGCTTGCCGTCTCCTCCATTCCGGTCAGAAGGGCGTCGAGCACCTCCTTTTCCTCCGGGGAGGATGCGTCCTCCGCCATGATGGAAAGACCTTCGGCCGCCGAAATACCGGCCTTTAAGATCAGCGCCGTCTGTCCGCAGAAGGAAGAAAGCTCCGTATTCGTAAATGGTTTCATAACAGACCTCCGTTTCTTAATAAAAATATTTCTCGGTATAATTGCTGCCGTCGCCCACGTATTTTTTTACGGAAGAGCGGCTGCTGGCCGAGGCAAGCGTCGGATCCAGAAGGGACCAGCTTTTCCCGTCGAATTCGATGATGGAATCCACCCACCCGGTTTCCTTTAACCATACGCTGATCCAGGCGTGATAGGCGTCGCCGGAATAGCCGAACACCAGCTTCGTCGGGATCCCCTGTGAGCGGAGCATTGCCGCCATCAGAGAGGCGTAATCAAAGCAGATGCCCTTTTTGCTCTCCATGGTGCGCGTATTGTCCGGCAGATAGCCGGTCGTGACGGTGGCGGCCAGTTCTTCGTCATATGTAATGTTCTCCGTCACATAATAATAAACCTGTTCCACATAGTCCAGATCATTCGAGGATCCGGAGGAAAGCTCCGCGGCGCGCGTCACCGCCGCATCGCCGGGGGAGAACCAGACATACTGGTTCGGGTATAAAAACGGTGAAAATTCATTCTCAATCGCTGCCGTTAAGTCCTGCGAAAAAATCAGGGCGTACATGTCGTCCTGCACATGCTCTAAAATATCCAGATGATAGGCCCCGTCTCCGCCGGATAATGGAAACGACCAGTACGTGTCCGGTGTGAGCACATAACTGTATACCGTGCCGTCCGGTATCGTGAGCTGCAGTCTTACCTTTTCCACGTCCCCCTGATAGCGGACCATGACATAGCCTTCGGAAAGGCAGGATGCGTCGATGGAGACGGTCTCATTCCCGTATACGGTGACGCCTGCGGCTTCCGGCGTCAGATATTCATGGAGCGTATCCCGCCGTTCGTCGGTATGATTTTTTGCGGAGCCGCTGTCAGAACAGCCGCCCGCTGCCAGGGTCAGAATCAGCAGAAAAACTACACAGATCGTATGACGCTTTCTGTGCATGTGAAAACTCCTTTCGTGATGGTATATGATCGTTGTTCACAGCCGGCGTCCTCTACTGAACGGTCAGGATCAGATGCAGCGCATTGTCTGCGTGATCCGGAATATAAACATTCAGAGAGCTGTCCGGATACAGGAAGGTGACACAGCCGGCTTCCTCGTCATAGGAGAGCGGCAGCACCTCCTGCCCGTCTGCGCTGGTCGCGCGGATGGCCTCGTAATTGACGCCCGAACCCGGATCGGACAGGTACAGATGAACCAGCCCGTCTTCCGTGCTGTTGGAAACGACAGTCGGAGCGTCAAGGTCGACACTGTCCACGTCAATATACTGTGTCAGCGTCTGATGATTGACCAGGGTAACGGTGACCTCCATCCGGCCGTTGCGTGTGGGTTCAATGGAATACACATGGGAATCCACCTCGTACACCGGCAGACTGTGCCCGTCGATGGTTGCCGTGATCCGTTCCACCAGCATAAAGGTATTGACCTCAAGGGAATAGATCGGGTTGGCCGGCCGGGCCTCTGACTTTGGCGTCAGCGTGAAGTCCGGCGCTATAAACAGGAAGGGCAGCAGCAGGAAAAGCGTCATCACGACAATCAGTACCGAGCGCTGCAGGGTAAAGCGTTCCCGTCTGTAATTGCTGTAAGCGGTCAGGATGTCCAAAGGGGTGGTGTTAGGTTCCGCGCCGTTTGCGGCAAAAGCCTGCTCTAAGATTTTGCCGGCGGTCTCTATATCAAGTTGTGGTTCAGGCGTTTTGTTAAACAGAGTCACAGATCTTCCTCCTTTCCCCGGTCATTGCTGCTGTATGATCCGGCCAAGCCGTTTACAGCCGCTTGCCAGATACCGTTTTACAGAGCTGCGGCTGATATCCATCAGCCTGGCGATCTCATCGTGCTTCATATTCTGATAGTATTTCAGGATAATGACCTGCGCTTCGGTAAAAGGAAGCTTTAAGATCTGATTCATGATATATTCCTTTGAATCGATCTCCACAACCATGTCCTCGGGATTCCGGTTGGAGGCCGTTCGTCTCTGCTGAGGAGAATATCTGGTCATCTGGTCATTATAATCATCCATCTCTAAATTATAGCGGTGCTGCTTTTTCTGAAGATTATAGCACACGCGGAAATTGATCTGATTGAGCCAGGCGATTACCAGGGAAGGATCTTTCAGCTTCATAATATTTTTGAGCGCAAGAATATATGTCTCCTGCAGGGCGTCCTGCGCAAGGTATTCGTCGTTCAGATAGCAGAAGGCAAAATGATACTGTCTCTGATAGGTGGCGGCGTATAGCTCTGCAAAGGCATCACTGTCTCCGGTCTGAGAGCGGGAGACAAGATCTGCTACATAATTGTAGTCCAAAGCAGACAATGCTTATTCCCCCTTTTCATCCGTAAAAATACGCCTGTTGGAAAGCGCAATCAGATCCGTTATCGTCTGTATCCGGCTGTTCTCATCAAACGCGATTCCATACCGGTAAAGAATCGGATGTGCGTCCGTTTCTTTATTGTGCCGGCCAACCTTCTCGTCCACACGGTCCAGAAAGGTCTGGATCCGCTCGTCCGTGCAGTCTTCAAAAAGCGCGAGGAAACGGTTGCCTCCGTTGCGCCCGACAAAGCACAGATCCATGGAGGCCGTCTGGAGGATCCCGGAAAAATCATGAATCAGGGTGTTGCCCTCCCCGTGCCCGAAGGAACGGTTCACTTCCCGGATGTTCGTCAGATCAAACATGATACAGCCGATATGGTCCGGCAGGGGTTTGTCAACGTACTTTTCAATAATCGTATCGCAGCTGTAGCGGTTCGCAATCCCGGATACCGGATCGGAGGATACGGCGTAGTCGAGCTCGCGGTAATCCCTCTTAAAGGTAGAAAACAGGCTGAAATCCATAAAAATGAACAGAAAGCAAAGCCCGAATGCAACCCATAGCAGGATACAGAGCGTACGGATCTGCGGATCATTCGCGACCAGGTGAAAAAGCGTGCGGTCGGACAGAATCATGTACAGACATACCGCCGCTAAAACAATGAAGATCACCAGCTGGATCGTCTTATACAAATCAAATTTTTTCATAACATACCCCCGTCAGAACAGCCTGCCGCGCAGTGTCTTACTATATAAAATAAGAGTTTTGGGCAGCGGGCAAAAATCTGCAAACACGTACAGTATACCACAGATTTCGGGGATGGGAAATGTTTTTATGATGAAAGGGCGGAAATTTTTAAGAAGATCCTGACCATGTCGTCAGGATCCGTGATCCGGCTCATCAACGGTCTGTTTGAGACAGACTATCCCGTGGACAGCACGGTCACCTACAACTGGACGGAGTTTCATGACGACAGACTTCGGCGGACGCTTGCGGATACGATCCTGACGATCGGCGGCACGGACAGCTATCACATGGAAGCACAGACATCTGCCGATAACGAGATCGTATTTCGTGTCTTTGCATACGGCTTCGGCCATGCGAACCGGACGCGGACGACAGAAGGGGGGATTTCCTGTCTGAAGTTCCCGGAACCCAAAATCATTTACCTCTATTATCAGAACGAGGTTCCGGACCGCTACACGTTAAAGCTGGACTTCGGCAGTCAGGGAACATTCGACTATACGGTTCCCACTGTAAAGTTTCTGGAGATCACCGCGGAGGAGCTTAACCGGAAAAATATGGTGCTTCTTATCCCGTTTTATCTCCTGAAACTCCGGAAATCGATCGAGAAGGAGCGCACGCCGGAGAATCTGGAGGCATTGAAAAGTCTGATCCTGAATGATATAATTGGAAGTATCAACAGGAACCTGGAGGCCGGTAACATCACGCCGGGGGACGCGGGGAGACTGCGTCAGCTGACGTTTATACTTTACCGGCATCTTTATTCCCATTATGAGGAAATGGAGGCGGTGAACGATATGACGGATGAATCTCTGATCCTGGATATTGATATTTATGAGGAGAAGCTGGAGCGGGCTGAGGAAGAAAAGCAACAACTCAGGGAGAAAAATCAGGGTCTCAGGGAGAAAAATCAGGGTCTCAGGGAGAAAAATCAGGGTCTCACAAAGGAAATGCAGCGACAGAGGGATTTGATTGAAGAGCTGCGCAGGGAACTGGAAGAATTAAAGAGCCGGCAGGCGTGAGCCGTTTTTTGGGAAAAGATGCAGGCCGCATGAAAAGAAGATGAAAACAGGGGACAGATATGATTCGTACGGGTCATGTCTGTCCCCTGTTTTTGTCTAAAAAGTTCAGCCATGTTCTGCAAAACGTGTTCATTCATGCGAGCATGATTCGCCCATTTTGCGAAGTATGGCTGAACTTTTCTCGGAAAATATTGCACATATTGTATAAAAATAAATGATGAAAATTAGTAAAAGTGACGAATGTTATAAAATTCCAAAAAATATGAGCCTTTTTATAACCCCACTCCCTCTTTTATTATAGAGACACACATCAACAGGTTCATCTATAAAGCGTTTACGTGAAGGAAATGAAGCAGGTTTCCCGAGGGCAGGCGGTTTGATAGATCAACAACACAAGGAGGTAGAGAGGTATGAGGAAGAATGCCAAACGATGGATCGCTTTTTTACTTGCGGTCATCATGGTAGCAACGACCTGTATGTACCAGTCGGATTCGTTCCTTTGGGCAACCGGGGATGATCAGGCCGTGGAAGATGCGGCCACGGGTCCGGTGGAGGAGACGCAGGTTGTGAATCTGTCCGGCGATACGGCAACAGACGCCGGGACAACGGACAGTGTCACGGCGGGTGCGACCGGAGAGATTGAAGAGAGTCTCTCGGTACCGGCAGAGGAGCCTGTGGAAGAACAGACCACGGAGCAGCCGACGGATACGCCGGATGATGTGCAGAGCACAGAGGATGTGACGGCGGAAGAGCCGGAGAGCACGGAGTCCGTAGCGGCGGATGCACCGGAGAGTACAGAGGCTGTAACAGCGGATGCACCGGAGAGCATGGAGACAGAGACTGTCGAAAATACGGAAAGCACAGAGACAGAGGAAGCCGAAGAGACGGAGACACCGGAGGAGCCGAAGGCAGAGGAAAAGCCGGCTCAGACGCTGACAGCAGTTGCAGAGGACGGCGCGACGGTGACCGTGACGGCGCCGGAGGGAGCGCTTCCGGCTGGGGCGACGGTAACGGCGGTTGTCGTGTATATGGAGTCTGTACAGTCCGCGATTGAGGAAGCTGCCGGTGCGGAAGGAAAAGCGCTGGTAAACTTCAAGGCATATGATATTACCATTTATGATAAAAATGGTAATGAGATTCAGCCGGACGGTAATGTGACGGTGAATATTCAGGGCGCAGGCGTGGAAGGCGACACGGCATCCGTATATCATGTGGATGAAGAGGGCGCAGATAAGATCGCTGACGTGGCGGATGGAAATGCGGCAAGCTTTACAGCGGAACACTTTTCTATTTATGTCGTTGTCGGAGAGACGACCCCGCCGGAAGTGAACCAGCTTCAGGTTGAGATCCGTCTTACCTACGGCGAGAATGGGCCGATGGCGGCGGGTTATCCTTACATACTGCGGATTGATGAGGAAAATGGTTCTTATACGGTAAACTATCCGTTGCCGGCAAAAGACGGATATGACCTGACGGTTCAGACAGATGGATTTTCCATTGATGAGAATCAGAATCTGACAGGAAGTTTTGCGGCGGCTGCGGATCTGAATCAGACGAAAAAAATCGTTGAAGTACAGTATGTGGCAAAAGATGCGTCCTATACGGTAGAGCATTATTTTGAGGATGAAGCCGGGGCGTATGTAATTGATGAAGAGCAGACTACGACAGAACAGGGTAAGGTTGGCAGTCTGACCGCTGCTGCTGCACTGCCCAGGGATGGTTATGTGGCGCAGACGATTGAGCAGCAGGAAATTGCAGCGAAGGATACGGTTGTAAAAATTTACTACAACAGATTGTCCTATACGCTGATCTATGTCACAAACGGCGGTTCCTATGTTCCGTCCGTGACGGCAAAGATGAATGGAACTGTTGCGCTTGCAAGTGGTACGGAAACGCCGACCCGTGAAGGATATACATTTGATGGATGGTATCTCGATGAAGCATGCCGGAATAACGCCGGGTCGGAAGTGACCATCACGGGCGATATGAAGGTATATGCCAAATGGAAGGGCGGGCAGACATCTTATAAGGTGGTCTATTTGACCGAGAATGCAGACGATGACGATTACTCATATGCGGGCACAGTAGAACTGACTGGAACAACCGGTACGATGGCTACTGCAAATGCGGGAACAAAGAAGCCGAGAGGGTTTGATACAGATCATTTTACGTTTGAGAAGGCATCGGAAGCAGAATTAAAAGCGGATGGAAGTACTGTTGTTCGGGCATGGTATACTAGAAATGAGTATACGATAACATTTGGTGGTACGGGGAGCAGGACGCTGATATGTAGTAAGTGGCATTGGCATAATGATGATTGTTATGAAGTGATTCCTGATAAAACGATAACGGCAAAATACGGTGCAAACATCAAGAATGCATGGAATGCCGCGGTTGGAGAGGATACGGATTATGAGGGTGAAACGTGGTTATGGGATAACGGTCATGTTACAGGCTTTCAGAGCACAATGCCAGGGGAAGACAGAACAACCGAGATAAAAACATTTGGAAATACGAAACGTACATTAACATATTACGTTGAAGATGCTAATGGTGATTTGACATATGATGGCTATCGGTTTAGCTTGTACACCCGGATTATTATAAAGACGGATAAAGATGGATATCCGACATTAAATGAAGAATTTTTTAATATAGACGGATATAAGCGATATGATAGTACAGTATCTGCATGGAAAAAGGGTGTTACAAATTTACCGGAGAAGGGAAAGTGGAGTGGACGTAATGAAAGCTTTTATTACGTAAAAGATTCATATACGCTTAAGCTGGTGAACGGCAGTACATCTCAGGAACATAAACTTCCATACTTATCAGATATCTCCGAATATTTGAACGCACCGAAGGGTGAGGGAACATTCGAAGGCTGGTACGTAGATCCGGAATTCCAGGAGGAGTACGCAGGCGACAACACCATGCCTAAGGGCCTCGTCCTGTACGCAAAATGGAAAGCTACGGAATATACTGTTACCTTTAAAGATGCGGAAACAGGTGCCGTTTATGGTGAGAAAACCGTAGCGGCCAACGCTCAGGTGGATGACACCGGTATCGATTATGGTGTGCACGAGGGCAAAGAGTTTACTGGCTGGTACACGGAAGACGTTACAAAGTTCGATTTCGGTATGCCGATCAACAGTGATCTTACGTTATATGCAAGGTTTGTTGCAAAAGAGGATACGTCTTACACGGTACGTTATGAGACATATGATGGCAGGAAGATCGCAGACGAAAAGAAGGTGGATGGTCTTAAGGTCGGCGAGAGCGTATTAGAGACTGCGGTTGCAGCGACAGGTGAATTTGCAGATTATTCAACGGATACTGCAAATAAATCGCTGGTGCTCCAGGCGGATGCGGAGCAGAATGTGATCATCTTTATCTACCATAAAGTGCTGACAAAGAAGTATAAGGTAGAATACTATGCTGGTTCCGAATGGCTCTTTGCGACTGACGAAGTAGAGACACCGTTCATTTATCAGAAGATTTATGCAGACACTGCGGAGTTAGACAGACGGGGATATCAGCTGGACGGAGAAGCATCCCAGTATGTATGGATGATCCCGGGTAGTGTTAAGACGGTAAAATTTATGTGTAAACCAGGCACCTATGACATTACCTATCATGGAGTGGATGGTGCAACCTGGGGTGCGGATCAGGCGTCAGAAAATCCGAACCCGACAAAGTATACCTATTTGGAAAAGGATATTACATTAGTAGCACCACAGAAAGAAGGAAAAGTCTTCCTCGGATGGGATTTTTCGAGTACAGGTGACGGGGCAAGCGTTGACAATCACGATGCAGTTAATACCGTTATCAGCAAAGATTCTCATGGAAACTTAAGCTTTACGGCGCGCTGGGCATCACTGACAGCTGAGGGCTGGGACAGTGCGTATGACGGACAGGAGCATCGGGTGAGCAATGTTTCGCTGACCGGTGTTTCCGAGGAGGAGAAAGCGGAATTTGAAATCAGATATCAGATTGCGGAAAGCGAAGAGAAGCTGGCGGCTGACGGATGGTCACAGGAATCGCCGGCGGTGAAAGACTACACGGAGAAACCGGTGACGGTTTGGGTTGAGGCGAGACGCGCAGGATACAATCCGGTCCGCACGTCGGTTACGCTGAATGTGCAGAAGAAAACCTATTCTGTTACGACTCCGGGCGCGGAGCGTGAGTATAACGGCAGTGCGCTTACCGCAGAAGAGGGTGCGAAGGTCGAGGGAATTGTAGATGGTGAGACGTTTACATTTACAGTGACTGGATCGCGGACAGAAGTCGGTGAAAGCAGCAATACCTATCAGATGACATGGGGTAATTCCGATGGATCTGCAAAAGAGACAAATTATGCTCTTGGAAGCGAGAACCTTGGAACCCTGAAGGTAACGGCAAAGAACATTACAGAGCCGGAAAATCCGGATCCGGAGCATCCGTACACAATGGAAGTAAGCGGGCTGAAGGATGTACCCTATAACGGCCAGGAACAGAAGCAGGCCCCGGTTGTAAAGGACGGAACCACGACTCTTGAGGAGAACAAAGATTATACGGTAAGCTATTCGGATGATGTGACGAACGCCGGGACCGTTACCGTGACGATTTCCGGAACCGGAAATTATACCGGTACGATCACACGGACCTACCAGATTACACAGATCGCGGCAGTGATTAAGGTAAATGCGGCGCAAAAGAAGTATGGAGATCCGGATCCTGAGTTTACCGGAGCTGTAGAGGGATTAATCGGAACGGATTCCCTTGGTGACATTACTTACAGCCGGACGAATTCGGATGAGAATAACGTAGGGACATACGAAGACGTTCTTACTGCGACGGTAGCGAATTCGAATCGGAATTATACCTATACGGTAGAAAATGCAAAATTTACAATTGTAAACGCAACTGACAATACAGTTACGATTAATATGGCGGCGGAAGATCTTACCAAGGTCTACGACACGAAGCCGGTAACCGTTCAGGCGAGTGCAGCAAAAGAGGGATCAACCCTTCTGTATTCAACGGATGGTGAGAATTATTCAGAAGAAAAACCGTCGTTTACAGATGCAGGAACCTATACGGTATACGTAAAGGCAACAAACCCGAATTATGAGGATACGGCATCTGTAACGGCAACGATAGTCATCAATAAGCGTCCGTTAACGATCACCGGAGACGGCTGGACCGAGGCGCAGCCCTATAACGGCACACCGTATTCAACGAATAAGGTAACGGTAGAAAAAGAAACAAAAGACCGCGGTCTAGTGGAAGGCCATGACTATCAGGGACCGGCTTACACGCTGGCTGGGACAGAAGCAGGGTCCTATACCGGAACATTTGCTGAGATGCCGAAGGCTGTCATTACAGCGGATGGAACGGATGTGACAGAGAATTATGCTCTGACATACGTTCCGGGAAATCTTACGATCGTTGCACAGTCGATTGATCCGAAGGATGAGCCGGATCCTGAGAAGCCGGATCCCGATAAGCCCGTATATGCAGGTGTGACGGTAGAGAAACCGTCTGATGTCGTATATAACGGCCTGGATCAGCGTGGACTTCCGACAGTGAAGGATAAAGACGGAAACGAGCTTAAGAAGGATACGGATTACACGGTATCTTACAGCAATGATGTGAAGAATGTGGGTACAGTAACCGTAACGATCGCCGGGAAAGGTAACTATACTGGAGAGGTAACGACGACGTATCAGATCACCAAAGCACCCCTTACGGTGACCACTGGAGACGGTAACTTTGTGTACGATGGCGAGCCGCATTCCACGCAGGAAGGTGTGAAGCTTGAGGGTCTTCAGAATGGTGAGACAGCAACGGTTGTGGCGACAGGAGAGATTCAGAACGTATCAGAGTCTGGAATGTCGAATACATATCGCATTGACTGGAATGGTACAGCGATTGAGAAGAACTATGAGGTTACAGAAGAGCATCTTGGAACGCTGACCATGACGGAGAAGAGTATCACACCGAATCCTGAGAATCCGGATAATACGATGACAATTGATGCTCCGTCCAATGCCACCTATGACGGAACGGCGCATCAGTGGATTCCGACCGTTAAAGACGGCGACAAGACGCTTGTAAAAGACACGGATTACACGGTAACGTATTACGGAACGGATGCAGACGGAGAGGATGTCCCTCGGACAGATTTTACAAATGCAGATACCATTAAGGTCGTGATTACCGGAACCGGGAATTACGCCGGGACGGTAACAAAGACTTACCAGATTGTGCCGAAGAAACTGACGCTGAAATCCGCAACTCTTTCCAAGATGTATGACGGGGAAGCGCTGGCAAATGGTGATGCAGAGCTTGAAACCGCAACCGGCTGGGTTGGCGATGAGGAGAATGATGCGAAATATGTATTCAGCGCGTCGCAGACGCTGGTAGGAAACACGGATAACGCTTTTACGGTAGAGGTAAAAGAAGGCAGCAATCTCAACCTGAAGAACTATGATATTCAGTATGCGTTTGGAACGCTGACTGTAAAAGCAAAACCGACGGATCCGGGAGAGAAACCGGTTGACCCGGATAAGGTTGTGACAAAGACGCATACGGCGGCAGGAAAGTATCGCCCGGGCGATACCGTAACCTTTACGATTTCCGTGACGAACATTTATGCGGAAGAGAAGGAAGTCACGGTTCAGGAAAAAGCAGGCGTAACGATTGAAGGCGACTCGAAGAAAACAATCGTGGCTGGAGAGAAAGCGACCTTTACGGCAAAGTACACGGTAACAGAAGCAGATCTGATTGCTGGAACATTTACAAATGAAGTGACGGTAGTCTTTGGGGAGGATACATTCTCCAATACGGATGAAGTCACCGAATTCGCAAAACCGAGAGCGATCCTGATCCTGAATAAGGAGGCAGTGAATACGCCTGCAAACGGCATTGCATATGCAGAGGGAGAAAGCATCAGCTACCGGATCAGCGTTCAGAATAAAGGAAATATTACCTTAAAGAACGTTGAGGTAACCGACTCACTGACCGGTGAGACCTGGACGATAGACGAGATCGCTCCGAATGCGACACCGGCTATGATCACAACATCGTATACCGTGACACCGGCGGATGTTATGAACGGCCATGTGTTAAATACGGTAACGGCAGCGGCGGAAAGACCTGCTCCGAATGTCCCGGTAACGATCATGGGAGATGACGAGGACAAGGCGACGGTAACGCCGAATCCGAGCCTGTTTGTGGAAAAGACCGCGGAAGGCGTGGACGGAACCGTGGCGGCAGGCGATGTGATTACGTATACCATTAAGGTTACGAATAATGGTTCCGTATCCATCAGTGACATTACTGTAAACGACGACCTGACCGGCGAGAGCTGGAACGTCGGTACTCTTGCACCGAATGCGGTGTGGGAAGAGACCACGACCTATACGGTGGATGAGGACGATATTCTCGCCGGAACAGTCGTAAACAATGCAACCGCGACAGGAACAGATCCGAACGGTGATCCGGTCGACTTTACAGGAACAGAGACAGTTACAACGGATGACATTGTAACAGATTACACGGTTACAAAAGAAATCCTGAATCCGCAGCCGCAGTACAACGTCGGCGACACGATCCGCTACGCGATCACGGTATCGAGCCAGGCGAACGTAACGCTTGAAAATGTGGTTGTAACCGATCAGCTGACAGACGCGACAGGCGTGGTGACATTTACAGAAGTAAACGGTGCGACCGTGAACGCGGACAACACCGTGACGATCGCGGCGCTTGCACCGGGGGCAGCGGTGACCTTAAACTGTGAGTACACGATCACAAGAGAAGACGCCGGAAGAAATATCATCAACACGGCAACGGCAACTGCGGATCCGGTCATCCCGACCGACCCGGAGAACCCCGATCCGATTGATCCGGGCGAGGAGGAATCCGACCCGACCGATCCGGCAGTCGTGGAGAACCTTT
>CANRSX010000056.1 GCA_947642555.1 uncultured Roseburia sp.
GGCGCGGGCGACAATACCGGCTGGCCGGATCACGTCGGCATTGTGGAAAGCGTGAGCGGCTCCACCATGAAGGTGATCGAGGGCAACATGAGCGACGCCGTGGGCCGCCGTACCATGCAGGTGAATGGCCGGTATATTCGCGGCTACGGCCTGCCGAAATTCAAGAGCGGCAACGCAACCGGAGGATCTGGATCCACTGGCACCCAGACCGCCCCTCCGACCGCTGGCGCCTCTCTGGCCTTTAAGGTGGGCGACGTGGTACAGTTTACCGGCTCCACCCACTATACCAGCGCCAACGCCTCCAGCGGCCCGGCCTGCAAGGGCGGCAAGGCAAAAGTAACCGCCGTTTATCCGACCGGAAAACACCCGTACCACCTGATCGGTGTAACCGGATCCGGCTGCACCGTTTACGGCTGGGTGGACGCCGACAAAGTAAGCAAATAAGGAGGGATCACTATGAACGGAACAATGCAGCAGATCGTGAACGCTTGCGTGCCCGTCCTCTGCCTGCTCATTACAGCGGGCGGGGCCTATCTGGTGGCGCTGCTGAAAAAGCGCACCGCCCAGATCGAGAAGGAACTCGACAACGAAACCGCGGCCAAGTACATGAACATGGCGGCCGACGCGGTGGCGCAGGCCGTCACCTATACGGCCCAGACCTTCACCGACGCGCTGAAAGCTGAGGGCAAATTCACCAAGGAGAAACAGATCGAAGCCTTCAACAAGGCCAAGGACAAGACACTGGAGATCCTCGGCGACGCTGCCGTCAATGCGCTGGGCGAGATTTACGGCGACTTTGACGCATGGGTGGAAACCAAGATCGAGCAGGTATGCCGCGAAATCAAGACGCCGGAGGCTGACAAAACCGCAGCGACAACCGCAGCGGCGACAGCTGCCAGCGTAGCGACTACGATCGCAGCCACGGCCGTGCAGCAGATCGCAGCCGAAGCAGTACCGGCAGCAGCGCCGGAGACAACCGCAGAATAAAAAGGCCCTGAGAGCTTCACGCAAGCTCCCAGAGCAACGAAAAAGGCTCGGCGGGTAGTTTTACCCTCCGGGCCTCTTTTTGCGTCTCATTGTGTCTTATTCAACAGTCTGACCGATTGCTTCGAGCGACTCTTTGATCTGGGCGAGGTTTTCCTTCGTCGCCTCGTCCTCTGCCTTTTCTGCTCCGCGGTACACATACTTCACGGCCTGCTCCATATCCATGCCGAGATTGTAATAATTGCGGGCCCCTTCGTCGCCGTCGTATGCGTACTCCAGCCAGAAGCCGTAGAACATGGCCCGCTCCATTGTCTCATTATCGCCGTAATAATCAGGGTAATGCTCTACAATGAACGCCACGGCCTCGTCCCTCATTTCCTCCGTGACGCCCCCTGCCACGGAGTCCTTCGCCTCGCGTGCCAGCGCATCCACCTTCGCGCTCGTGTTCGGCTCCGGCTCTGCTGCGGACGGCCCCGACTCTGCCGGGGCGCTTGCCTGAGTGGGCGACTCCGAGCTCGGAGTGCCCGCCGTCTGATCGCTGCCCTTATTCCCTCCAACGGCAGCGGCCAGCACCAAAACAGCCACAACGCCAACAATGATCCACTTCTTTTTGCCGTTTTTTCCCTCGCCCGGCCCGGCTTTTTTCTCTGATTTACTCATGTAAAAATCAACCTCCATTTCCATGACTTTTATTTGCGTTTTTTCGCGTTAGTCATGTTTGGGATAATTATAAACGGTGAAACATGCTAAAGTCAATATGCTATCTACCTATCTTTGGGATAAAAAAGGAGGCGCAACGCCATGAAGCTATACAAATACACAGACGGCAGAGCCAACGCCTCCGGCCAGAAAATAAAGGAGCGCCGGGAGGCTGCCGGACTATCTCAGGAAGAACTCGCGGCCCAGCTCCAGCTCGCCGGGCTGAACCTGAACCAAAAGGCAATAAGCCGGATCGAAACCGGCGAGCGCGTCGTGCCAGACTTCGAGCTGCTCTACTTCTCGAAGGTGCTAAACGTGCAAATTTGCGAGCTGCTGCCTGCTGATGAATGAGGACGGGGAACCATCCTTTTTCTTTGCGAAAAAATGCGAAAGGCGCTTGACAATACGCCGATAAAGGCGCATTATATAAGTACGCCAATAAAGGCGCATTTTGGAGGTGGCATACTATGAATATCAAAGAAATGAGGAAAGACAAAGGGCTGACACAGAAGCAGCTGGCCGAACAGATCGGCGTAAATATCAGGTGGGTGCAGAAATTAGAGGCCGGGGATACTAAGCTGGAAAATATCACATTTTTGAACGCAATCAAATTGATCCGGGCCCTGACTCCATACGACGACGAGAAACAGCTTGCGCGGGAAATGTATATCATACTCAAACGAACGCTGCAAGAAAATGATTAAGGGACAGGAAAGCGGGAGCGGCTACGGCTGCTCCCTTATTTTTATTTATGGAGGGCATAAGCATGAGACGTTTCAAACATTTAAGTAAAACCGACCGGCTCCGCATGGAGGCCCATTTAAGGGACAAAAAGACGCCGAAAGAGATCGCGGAGATCCTCGGCGTCCATATTTCCACAATATACCGCGAAAAGAAACGCGGAGAGTATCAGCACCGGAACAGCGACTACACAGAAGAAACCCGGTACAGCTCAGACCTCGGCGAAATGAAATACCGCGCCAATCTCGCAGCGAAGGGCGCGGACATAAAGCTCGGCAAAGATCACGAGCTGGCCGAGTATATCGAACGCCGGATCGCTGACGACAAGCTCTCGCCTGCTGCCGTTCTGGGCGAAATCGAGGCCAACGGAATGAGCTTCAAGACTTCGATCAGCGTCAACACCCTATACAGCTACATAGAAAAGGGCGTTTTTCTGCGGCTCACGAATAGCAGCCTCCCCCAAAAAGGCGATAAAAAACGCGCATATCATAAAGTGAAGGCACAGAAGCGCCCGCCGAAGGGTGAAAGCATAGAAAAGCGCCCGGAGGAAATCGACGAGCGATCCACCTTCGGGCACTGGGAAATGGACACCGTAGTGAGTGCCAGACCGGGCAAGGCTGCCATTCTGGTGCTCACCGAACGGCTCACCCGCGAAGAAATCACGGCCAAGCTCCCAGACAAAAGCGCGGCCAGCGTGGTGCAGGCCCTCGACAATCTGGAGCGCGAGTGGGGCGACAAGTTCCCGCTGGTATTCCAGACAATCACCGTGGACAATGGGAGCGAGTTTGCCGACTGTCCCAGCATGGAACGCAGTGCTCTGGGCGACGGCTCACGGACTAAGCTCTATTACTGCCACCCGTACAGCTCATACGAGCGCGGCAGCAACGAGAACCTCAACAAAATGATCCGGCGCTGGCTGCCGAAGGGGACGAACTTTGACGAGATCGCCGACGAGGTGATCGAGGCCGTCACCGTCTGGATCAATAACTACCCGCGGAAAATTCTCGGCTATATGACCGCGGATCGGCTATTTCAGGCGCATTTATCGGCTATTTTGGGGGCCGCTTAAAATTTTTTATATTTTTTTCGCATTTACTCTTGACATTTGCCTGTCTGAAATCTGCTCTGCGATTTCTTCCGTGAGATGCGATAACCCAGCATCATCCGCTCAAGCTCCCTCCCGTAACGCTGCTGCCTTAACTCCTGCAGGCGCTCTTTTTCCTCTGTATCCATAACATGTGATTCCAGATACGAGAAGGTCTCAAGATGCCATCCGATCCGCGACAGGTTATACCGCTTTACGGCATGCTCCAGATAAGAAATCATCCACATCAGCCAGTCCTGCTCTTTTGTTTCCTCATACAGCTCTTTCAGAAGATCCACAGCGCAGTGCTCTATGTCCTCACCCCACTCATAGACCGGGATCCCGGTGTCTTTAAAGCGGGGGCCGCCCTTCATGAATCCAGCGATGTGCCGGTCCGCCTCTTTCAGATAATCCGCGATATGCTTCGGATCTCCGGTTCTACGGTACAGCTCCTTTGCCAGCTTCTGACGTTCCTCCCGCAGCCGGTATGCAAGTACATCGTGCTCCCTGTCTTTTTCCGCCAGCTTCTGATAGAGTTCTGGCAGGGTCAGAAGCTGATCCATATCCGCCTGATCCATGACGGCGGCCAGTTCTGCCCAGTTTGTCTGCCATGCCGCCCGCCATTCCTCTTTTTCCGCTTCCCGCTGCCGTTCCTCCGCGCTCATCCGCTCCAGACGTTCTGTCTCTCTCTTTTCCATGTGAACCGTGCTTCGGTCCTTAACCGGCGCATCCAGCGCATCGTGCCACGATTTCTGTTCCTCCGGGAGAACGGGCGTTCCCTTTTCCCTGCGAAGTTTTACGATCCTCTCATATCCATATTCCAGGTAATGCCGCACCTCCGCCGCCATGGAGGGCGCATGCTCCTGCAGCCATTTACTTCTGTAGAAGTCTCTGAGATGCTCCTCCGCCGCAGACCAGGCGGCCTCCGCCGCCGGAAGGTCCCCTTTCCCGCAGGCCGCGTCAAGGGCCAGGAGAAGACACTGATCTCCCAGCAGCTTCTTTTTCAGCAGCTCCCGGTAAGGCTCAAGCTGATGAACCATCTGATCCGCCATGAGCAGATCGCCCCTCTCATATGCGATCCTTCCCCGGACATAGTGTAACCATATGAGATAATCCTCACCCCCGGTCACCTGCCAGTCGGTTAACAGCTGCTCTAACTTTTTGGCTGCTGTAAGCGCAGGTTCGTCCTGCCGTTCCTGATAAAGCGATACCATATGCCATTTCAGGATATCCAGATATCGAAGAAGATTCTGCGCATTCGGCTTTTTCTCACACATCCGCCAGGCCGCCTTCTCCGCCTCCGCCAGGTGTGTCCGGGCCTCTTTCGTCCTGTGAAGCTTCCGGCAGAGCGTACCCATGTTAAGATGCGCATCCCGCACCCATTTCATCCAGCTGTAAGAATCCTCCGCCTCCCCGGCAGCCCGGGCCTCCTCGTACAGCCGGATCACGTTTGCGGCGCGTTCCAGTATCACGGAATACTTCGCCTCATCGAAATCCAGCCCGATCCGACTGTTCCCGTACTGCACGTAAAAGTATGCCGCGTCCTGCCGCAGGCCGGCCGCATCTCTGTTTTCCTCCAAAAGCCCTTCCAGAAGCCCGAAGCCTTCCTCCCAGCTCTCCACGCTGCTGCTTCCGATCTCATTCGACACCTGTATCGAAGGGTTGTCCATCAGGACAGAATCTGCCTGATATGCGTATAGAAACAGCGCGTACATCAGGTCATACCGGTCCTCCCATGTCCCTCTGCGCTCCGCACGCCGCCTGGCATAACGGATCAGCGTCCGGATCACATGATACTGCTCTTTCGTATCCGTGAGTTTTCTGACGTCCTCCAGGATCCGGTAAATCAGCGTCAGATTCTGAACCGAAGGGTATTCGTCGGCAAACTTCATATTCACCTTCGCAAACACTTCCGCCTGTTTCCGTTTCACTTCCTTTGGAAGTTCCTCCGCCCGCAGCAGCCCGACCCGGCATTTTCCAATCCGCAGCAGACTCTCCGCGCAGACTTCCTCCGAAACTTCATTCTGATGCTGCTCCAGAAACAGCGAATCCTTCTCCGACTCCAGGGTGAGGATCTCCTTTTTCTGCCAGCAGACCTCCAGGATCCAGGCGCAGCGGATCCGTATCCGCCAGTATATGGCCTGGTCCAGAAGCGATTCGGATGCCGCTCCTTCCGATGGCTGTGCGGCCGGCGATTCGGATGCCGCCCCTTCCGATGGCTGTGCGGCCGGCGATTCGGATGCCGCTTCCGCCGCGGCGACGGCAAGCTTTGCCGCCTGCTCATACAGCGCCAGATCATCCCCGCGCCGCTGCATGCCGGTCACCTGCGCCCGGTAGAAGATCAGCCGCGCCAGAAACAGGCTCTGCTCCGGTTCCGACAGCTGTAAGGCAGCCTCCTCTCCCTGCTTTAAATACGCTTCCGCTTTGGCGAAGTCCGACGCCTGAAGCACGCTCTCCGCAAGCCGGATGCCAAGCTCCGCTCTCTGACGCAGGGAGCAGCCGCCGTCCTCCGGCAGCGTTTTACAGATGCGGTTCTGAAGCTCTTCGCAGGCATTCCCGTAATCCTTTCCCGGGAAAATGCGGATCCAGAAATCTGCCAGCTCCTCCGTAACCCCGCCTTTTACCATCTCCTCAAAATATGCCGTCTCTCCCCGCCGGATCAGCCCGGCCACGTGATCGCAGACCTTCCCCGGCTCCGCGAAATCCTTTGCCCGTTCCAGCACCACAGCCCCTTCCGGACGAAGATCATCCAGGATGTACATATATCCCTCCTGCTCCAGGAAGCTGTCATCAGAGAGCGCGAGTCGGATGATAAGCTCCCTGGCCTCCGGGATCCCCGGCTGCTGTAACAGCCCTTCCCGGAACAGACGGTGGGTAAATTCCCATTTTCCGTTTGCCAGAAGCTGAAATGCATCATAGAGATAGGAGACGATCTGCTGGAAACGAAGCTGTGAAAAAGGCCGTCCGGCAATTCCGAACAGTGTTTCCAGCTCCTGTTCGGTCAGTCCGCCCTTTGATACGGCGAGGAGCGCTAAGATCCGCTCAAATTCCCCTTCCCCGAACCGTTCTCCGGTGGTGAGGAGTATCGCCTTTGTCAGCTCCTCTGTCCGCTCCGGCAGCCCGGCCAGAAGGTTTGACATATACCGGTGCAGGCCCTCCATACCGGGCGCCAGTTCCTCCGCCTGCCGGAATTCGTTTCCTTCCATCATAAAGAAGCGCTGAAGGACCAGGGAGAGATACAGAGGATTTTTCGCTCCCTGCTTCTCCAGAATCTCGCCCACCAGCACGTCGTCCAGCTTTTTCCCGCGCTTTTTTGTGGTCGCTCCGATCAGCCGGCGCACCTGAAAGGTCTCAAGTCCTCCCATCGTAATCCGGGATACGGTGCGGTTCGATTTTTCAAACAGCTCGTCCATCGGGAATTCCGGCACGGAGGAGAGGATAAAATACACCTGGGGGCATCGGCTTAACACGTCCAGATAAAGCTCGGATCCCCGGGGAAACATCTGGTCGATCCCGTCCAGGAAGCAGTACACCTGGCGTTTTCCCAGTCTTCCATTTAACTCGCCCAGCCGCTCCTCGTACGTGCCCTGTATACCTTCCGTCTCCGTCCCAAGGATCCGCGCTAACTCCCAGGCCATCATCCGCTTTAACATATTCGGATCCTGACAGCCCGGCGCACCGCAGAAATAGAGAATCACGCGCTCCCCGTTCTCCATCAGCCGGTTCGCACAGGAAGCCATCAGCGCGCTTTTTCCGATTCCCGCGTCGCCGCACAGCCAGGTGTCATCCCATTCCCGCCCGAAAAAGTCGTCCTGCCGGAGCTGATACCGCATCGCCTGATCCAGCACGGCATATTCCTCCTGTCCCCGCTGGATATAGGTGGAGAGATAGCGCTCCTTCTGGTACGCGGTCTCGAAGGCAGTCTGCTCTTCCGGGGTGCGGGGTTCCTTCCCGGCCAGCTCTTCCCGGATCATCCCGGACAGCTGCTCGAACACCCGTTCTCCAAAAGCCTCCATCCCGGCGAGCTGTCCCTTATCGGAATCCCAGGAAACCCCGTACTCGACGATTTTTGCCTCCGGGAGCCTGCGGATCTCCTCCTTCAGGCGGTCTAAGCGCTCCCGGTGCATGGGGCTCTCCGCATCGTAGATCCGCCGTTCCTCCTGATCCACATCCGCGAGGAAGGAGGGATCCCGGAAGCAGAAGATACACCGTTTTCTCAGCTCCTCGTCATCCAGGGCCGCATAACGGATCTCCAGGTTTGTGATGCTCATGTTTTCCTGGTAGTGTTCATTGACCCGGGTGTCATTGGCCTCTTTTACCACGGAGATACCCGGGATCCATCCATAGCGCTCCCCTAAGAGCACGATGGTATAGGGCCTGCAGCGGTCGATGGCATCGATGCACACCTTTAGGACCTGCTTTCCGCTCTCCTCCTCCGTCATGTCCGAGGTATCCACGCCCCAGCGCAGATCCAGCTCCTGAATCGTCTCACCGGACGCCTTTAGTTCCCGCTGAATCCGCGGAAAGATCCGCTCGTGCAGGTAATCGCGCTCCGCCTGCATGTCCTTGAATGTACTGGAAATAAATACTGATTTCATGTTTAAAATGCCTTTCTGACCCTGCACCGTTTTTTATAACAGGCAATCCCGTCGTACCATTTTTTTGTCGTTTCATAATGATCCGTCAGATCATAATATTCCAAAAGCGCCTTCACCTCTCTGTCCGTAAAGCCAAAATATTCATCGAAGCGGTCATCCGCAATCGACAGCACTTTCAGATTGTTCACCCCGGTAAAGATACTCTCTTTTGAAATCCGGAGACATCCGGTCAGCACCGCGAATTTTAAGCTGTCGTTTGTCTTTAGCGCCTGCCCCGGCAGACTGCGGATCAGGGAAAAAAGCACACGACCCTGCGCCCCCGGCAACAGTTCTATTATAGCACAGGACTTTCCCGTGATCCATCGGTATTGAAAAGAAAGATCGCCTCCGGCAGGTTAAAAATCAGTTCTTCATATTCCGGATGATACCTGCGGAGAATTTCTATGACCCTCTCCCGCGGGAACTGCGACAGGAACCGCTGCTCTTTTTCGACGCAGGTGAGAAACGCATGGATCCGGTAAACCCCGCAGAGGGATTCCGGCAGCGAGGGCACCGGATAATCCAGCAGGAGCAGATGATCCTGCGGCCGGTACCAAACGTCATAGCGGAGAAAAAAGGAGGGGATCGCCTCCATGGTATCCCGGTACGCCCGGTTGCCGTAGGCGTCAAACTGCCGGATCAGCTGATTGTAAAGGGCTATGGTCCGCCGTACCTCTTCGGCCACAAGCTCCCTGCCGCGCTCCCAGGCCTCCATGGGACTCACAGCCCGGCTTTCCACGATGTCAGTGACGGCGGTTCTCTCCCGCGGTCCGTCGGCAGCATGTTCCGTCGCATTCTCCACGTCTTTTGCCGTGCTCTTCTCATACGCGTCGATGCAGTAACGGACCGCCCCCATCAGCTGCTCCGCAGTCTCATAGGATACGGATGTGCTCTCTCCCCCGGTATAGCGCCGCGCCAGCAGGGCGACGACGGGGATCAGTTCTTCTGGCTGATAATGCATAGGCTCTCCTTTCCGATTTGCATATTCTGTGCCAATGCCTGTTTTAAAACTGCTGCGCCAGCGCCTCCAGATACAGATCTCTGTCCCAGCGTGTCCGGATGTCAAACCGATCAAAGTCCTCTCTCCCGCCGGTGGCCTGGTAGCCGCGGTATCCGGCCCGGACGGCATCCGCAAATTTTTTCAGGCAGGTACTCTCCAGATAATCCAGATCCCCGAAACAGATCTCGTCAAACTGCTGGCGCATGAAGGCGAGCAGCTCCCCGTCCGTCAGCTCATCCATCGCCTCGCCCTTAAACAGATAAAAGATTTCCTGCAGCCTGGCAAGGGTTTCCACATAGGTGTCCTGCTCCATAAAATCAGAGTCGCAGAATTCATAGATGATGCGGGGCAGGATCCCCTCCCCGAACTCCACCCTCCGCTGCTCCTTCAGGGCATGACTGCGCTCCGCGAGAAGCTCCGCGGCATCCTCCTCTGACAAAATCAGCCCGAACTGCTCCGTGTATCCGTTGGTCTTTGTCAGCGCTGCCATCTGTTCCTTCTGTGACGCGAGAGCAAGAATGTCAACTGTAGTTAACTGATTCATTGTTCCCTTCCCCCTTTCCTTCAGAAGCTCAGTTTATAAAACATTTCAGGGGAATACAAGACTGGAAAACATCCGCGATTTGTGGTATAATAGAATCAGAAAGGGGAAGCCTGCCCGTTCAGCATTTCATGTAGGGGTTTCTGCGTTTTTTTCCGGGTCACCTCCGCCAGCCCAAGCTTCGTCATCCCGATCAGCTGCGCCGGCACGGGATCTTTTTTCAGCGCGGCGCGAAAGACCGACAGGAGCTCCTCTTCCGCTTCTTTGTTCTCCAGATTGATAAAATCCACAATCACGATGCCGGAAATATTCCGAAGCCGAAGCTGCCTGGCGATCTCCTCCGCAGCCTCTTTGTTGACGGCGAGAAAATTTTCCTGCGCAGCTTTCTTTGCCACGTTTTTTCCGGTATTGACGTCGATCACCGTCAGCGCCTCCGTCGGCTCGATCACCAGGTAGGCGCCGGATTTCAGCCAGACACGGGCGCCCAGGGCTTCCGAGAGCGCGCTTTTTATCCCGTAAAGCGCCGGCAGAGACAGCATGGGATCATCGTAATACCGGAGCCGCACCCCCTCCGCCGTGGTGACGACGTGAATCGGGACAGGCACGCTGCCAAAGGTCATACGCTGATCCGGCGAAATGTGAAATTTTTCACAAAGCTGTTCAAAGATTTCCGGATCATCGGTGACCACCTCCTCCAGCTCGTCGATCCGCAGATCCTCCAGCCGTTTCAGATACGCGGGATCGTTTTGGGAGAGCAGGGAAAAGCAGCTCTTATGTCCGGCGGCCGCGATCAGGCTGTCGCAGCGCTTCTTTAAGCTGTGAAGCTCCGAGAGCACCGCAGCGTCGTCTGCTGCCGCCGCATTGGTGCGGATGACCACACCGTAAGACGCAGTCTCTTCCAGCAGCGTCATATAATGTGCCCGCTGGGTCTTTGTGAGCTTTGCGGAGACGCCGTGTTTTAAGTTCCCGGTGGTCAGTACAGCGTATGTCCCGGCGAAGCTTAAGTTTGTGGTCACCGCCGGGGCCTTCGTCTTCTGGGCGTCCCGGATCACCTGCACGAGCAGCTCATCCCCGACACACAGCTCTTCTTTTTTTGCGGCCTTTTTCGTGTAGACCGGGTGCTTTACATCCTCAAAGGACAGATAGCAGGTCGTTGCAGGACTGATTTTTACAAATGCCGCATTCAGGTTCCGCTGGATCGAGTCCACCCGTGCGATATAAATATTTCCGGACAGCGTCTCCTGACCGGCTGCCTTGGGCCATAATTCCACCGGCCGCCGCTTCCCGTCATACAGGGCCGCAATCCGGCACGGCTTCCCGGAAATCTCCTCCCGGGTGATCACATAGCGGTTCTGCGTTTTCTCAGACAATGTTCTCCCCCATCTCATCTAATGAAACAAAGCCCGCGCCGTCCGCCGCCCGCGCATAGACATTTCTCCGGTGGATGCAGACCGATGACGGATCAAAGGTGTGTCCCATCGCGCGTAGCAGATATTCGAGCACAAGCTCTGGTTTGATGTTATCCTGGCTCCCGGTGGAAAGCTTCACGTAAAGGAAGGGCTGCCCGCCCTTCTCTTCCACGGAAAGTTCATAGACCAGCGGCTTTAAGTCAAGGGTGCGCTCCCCTTTTTTGGTCGTTTTCGTAATCAGGGCCTCTGGCGCGTCGTCAAAGTGACGGGTGACCGCATCGCGCAGTTCGTCCGCTGTGATCCCGCCCCACAGCGTATCTGCCGCCCCGGCGCGCTGTCCCGGCCGGCAGGTCAGGTCGTAATCCGCTGCCGCCACGATGGACATCGCGGTCTTTGCGTCCTCCGGAAGACGGACGTAGGAGACAATTTGGATTCCCTCCGCCATCGTATCGTTTAACGCGCGCATGGATTCTCCGCTGGGGCGCGTGCTGTTCACCTCGATATCCAGATATTCACCGTCACTTGTAATTCCAACGCCGAGCGGCGCCGCGAACGACATGATCTGGTGCGGGGAGAAGCCTTCCGAATAGCGGATATCAATCCCTGCCCTGCGCATGGCCTTCTGAAAATAGCGCATCATATCCAGGTGGCCGACAAACTTCATCACCCCGTGTTTGGTAAACCGGATTCGTATCTTCATCCTTCCTCCATTCCCGCCGCCGTTTCCCCGTAACAGACGCCGCAGCCATATGTTAACACGCCGCAGCCTGCGCACTTCTCGCGGCAGTTCGGCGTAATCTTCCCTTCCATCGCGCGCTTCCACTCACGCTGTAAAAATTCCTTTGTGACGCCGGTGTCGATAAAATCCCAGGGCAGGCGTTCGGTGAGCGGCCGCTCCCGCATCGTGTAAAAATCGGGATCCAGCCCGCAGTCGGCAAAGGCTTCCGTCCAGCGCGTGTAATCAAAAAATTCCGACCACGCGTCAAAAATCCCGCCTGTCTCATAGACGCGGCGGATCACCTGCCCGATCCTGCGGTCCCCGCGCGCCAGCACGCCCTCGATGACCGTCACATCCGCCTCGTGCCAGTTGTAGCGGAGGCTCTTGTGGTTCAGCTGCGATTTTACGGCCTCGTTTACAATGCGGGCGCGGCCGATATAGTCCTCTGGCGGGTACATCCTGGCCCACTGGAAAGGCGTAAAGGGCTTTGGCACGAAAAAGGAGGTGCTGATCGTGATCTGGCATTTTCCGTTCCGCTGCTCCTTCGGCACGGTCTCATAATAGCGCACCGCCGTCTCGTTGGCCAGGGCCGCGATCGCCCGCATGTCCTCCTCCGTCTCCGTGGGCAGGCCCAGCATAAAGTAGAACTTCACCTTATTCCAGCCGCCCTCAAAGGCCAGCTGCGCGCCGTCCAGTATGATTTCCTCCGTCAGTCCCTTGTTGATGACATCCCGAAGCCGCTGTGACCCCGCCTCCGGCGCGAAGGTCAGACTGCTTTTCCGGACGTCCTGCACCTTTGACATGACGTCCAGGGAAAAGGCGTCGATGCGCAGGGACGGCAGTGAGATATTGATCCCTTTTCCCTTAAGCTCCTCCACCAGGAACGTCACCAGCTCGCCGATCTGGGTGTAATCCGAGGAGCTTAAGGAGCTTAGGGAAATCTCCTCGTGGCCGGTGGCAGCCAGCATCCGCGTGGCCAGCTCCTTTAAGCGTCCCACATTTTTTTCACGGACCGGACGGTAAATCATGCCCGCCTGACAGAACCGGCAGCCGCGGATACAGCCGCGCTGGATCTCTAAGACCACCCGGTCCTGGGTCGCCTTGATAAAGGGAACCACCGGCTTTTCCGGGTAGACGACATCTGTCATATCCGTCACCACCTCCCGCCGGATCACCGCGGGAATATCGTCCGCCAGCGGCGTGAAATCCGCGATCGTCCCGTCCTTCTGATACGTCACCTCATAGAGGGAGGGGACATAGAGCCCGGGAATCTTCGCCGCCTCGTGCAGAAAGGCCTTCCTGGAATACCCTTCCCCCCGCATCCTAAGGTACAGGTCAAACAGCGCGTCGTACTGCGTCTCGCCCTCCCCGATGTAAAAGAGATCAAAAAAATCCGCCAAAGGCTCCGGGTTGTAGACGCAGGGGCCGCCGCCGATCACGATGGGGTCATCCTCCGTCCGCTCCGCTGCATTCAGAGGAATCTGACTTAAATCCAGGATCTGCAGGACATTTGTATAACACATCTCGTACTGTAAGGTGATGCCGAGAAAGTCCATACCGCGCACCGGATCCTGGGACTCCAGGGCAAAGAGGGGGATCCCCTGCTCCTTTAGGATCTGATGCAGGTCCGGCCAGGGCGAATAGACGCGCTCGCACCAGACGTCCTCCCTCCGGTTCATCATATCGTAGAGGATCTGGATGCCCAGGTGCGACATGCCGATCTCATAGACGTCCGGGAAGCACATGGCAAAGCGGATCGCCACCTGATCCGGGTCTTTTGTGACGCTGTTTATCTCATTGCCGATGTAGCGGGCGGGCTGCTGGATTTTTAGTAATATTTCATCATTTAAGGCTGGTTTTCTCATAGGGTTCCTTTCGGTTTTTGTATAGATTTCACAATTTTTCATGATCTGTTTTTCCAGCAGGTTTCGTGGAAAATACCTGTATTTTAGGACTGGATTTGCAGTGTATATTCGTGAATATTTATACATTCAGGACAGAAAACAGGGCTTTGGTCACAAAATGTTTTCAACCCCTATTCTGCACCACTATATGAAATTGCGTAGTAAGTTGTCAATATTATATACATTTTAAGGAAGAACTTCAAGCAAATATCCTTCTATTTTGCCGTTTGTCGCAAATTCACTACCGTATACAGTCGAAACATAGATTTTGAAAATATCTGATGGTATAATTGGGATTCAGATAGGAGGTGGCATTTTGAAAGTAGAGATAAAAACGGTCAATGCTCTATATGGGCATATTGCAGATTTTGATAGAAAGAGTCTTGAAACACTAACAGCATATAAAGACGATATGGCAAAAATTGTATATGTGACAGATATTTTCCGAATATATACAGGAAACCAAAAAGTCTATATTCAAACACTTCAGGGTGGACAAGGTTTTACGGCATTACAGCAAGCGAAAACATAGGGCACAGATTTCTCTGCACCCTATCACTCTCTTTAACTCTGTTTTGATGTGTTATAAGATTGCAATACCTAATGTACTGGCAAGCTTCCGGACCGCTTCCTCTGACAGCCTGCTGATTTGTGCTATAAATGAAACCGACATCCCTCCCGCTTTCAGCATATCAGAAGCAACCTCAATATTTCTCTCCTGACGTCCTTCCTGGCGTTCTTTCTCCATGACCTTCTCTTCGTTATATTCAGTAAGGAACATACTTTTCACCTCCGCTCGATTTTCCAAAAGAAAAGTTTTAATCACATATTCATCCGGCATTTCATCAAGAGCTGCATCTACAGCAGCATCAAGATCCATCCTTTCACTTTGATACCGCCTTACTGCATCCACAAGCCATGCGTACTCCTTTAGCGGTTCGCAAGATTCCATCATATGGTGGTTCTTTCCGTAGTTAATATTCAGCATAGTCACTTTGACTTCAATGTCCCCCTCGCCCTCATAGGCGTCGCTTAACTTAAGAACCTGTCTTTCGGGCTGCTCTTTTGTGCCGTTATAGAAACAGACACATACCGGTCTTGGCACTGGCTGGAGCATACTGCTGTACTGATAATAATCACTTGTGGCAATATATTTCTCGTACAACCGTCCTCCGTATATAAAAAACCTCATGGGCATGTTGGGATTAAATGAACTCTGATGCTCCCACAGATCCATCTCAAATGCAACGATAAAAGATATATCGTTCTTCATCCTCATATACACTGCGTCACCAATGGTATTAAACTGGATATCTTCAGGATTCGTGTAATTCGTCCCATTAATCGCGTTGTACAGGGACAGAGTCCACTGCTTGTTTTCAGGATTTCCAAAAATAAACTTGAACAACCGGTCCTTATAATCCTTCTTTGCATCCTTCAGGCCATTATCATTTATAAGATTTCTGTATTTTTCATTCTGCTTCGTCAAACCAGAGATAGTTTTCTCCATCTCCTCGATTTTCCGGCGCAAAATCTCTTCAACTGTCATCTCAAACCACCTCCTTCTGTGGGGTTTGGTTTTCTTCTTCATCTTCATTATAACAGATTTTCGTAAACCTGCAACGTACGCTATAAAATTGTAAACAGGCAGATGTCATTCACTCCCAGCTCCGCCGTGAGGGTCAGGATGCCGTCCTCATACCGGTACCCGGCCGCTTGTTTTTTTACCGCTGACTGCCGGATCAGCTCCTCTCTCTCCTGCGGCTTTAAATCCTCCGGGCTTCCCCACGCTTCCCAGATGCGCAGCGGATTTCCGTGGGCTTCATCGATCCGCTCTGCCATTACGCTTTCGGGTTCCCGGTCCATTTCGATCCGGATCACCGCCTGTTCCTCTGGCAGGTCCAGGTTTTTCATCTTCTGCCGGAACAGCAGGATCTGTACCTTCCCGTTTCCTGTAAATGCCGCTGCGCCGATCTCTTCATCCGTTTTGCCCGCTCCCAGATCCAGCCGCTGGTCCTCCAGCTTTGCCAGCATTTTTAAGGCATAGTACTGCGGTTTCGGCACGCCGCTGTGGGTCATCAGACCGAAGCCTCCGTGGAATTCCTGCGGAAACTCGGAAAACTCCTCAAAGATATCGGAAAAACACCAGACGGAGGAACCGTCGATGAGGTCTTCCGTATCAAGCGCCGTCTTTACCAGATAGGCCGCCATTTTCCTCGTATCGTTTGTGTAGGAGGAAAAGATAGCTTTTTCATTCCATTCCGAATAGCGGACCGGGAGACCGCCGGCCTGGCGTTTTACAATGGCTGCATTCTGACGGAATCCATAAGCGGGAATCTCCGAAAGCTCCGATTTGTCCGGCATCATCCGCCGCAGTCCCTCCAGCAGGCTGCCATTCTCCAGTCCGTCGAACAGATGCTGCATGTGCTCCGGGTTCATTTCCTGCGCCTGTTCGTTTCCCTCCGCTTCCAGATCCTCCGTCGCCTCCACCCCGCCGATGGGATCGCCCGCATACTGATGGCTGGATATGAAATCCACCGGCGCCTGATGCTCCCTGCAGTATGCCAGGAAGCTTCCGACCCATTTGCTCCCTGAGGCAGCCGGTCCGCCCACCTGAATCCGCTCATCCACCTCTTTCACGGCCCTGGCTGTCACCTCGTACAGATGAAAGTACTGTTCCTTTGTCCCGGCCCAGAAGACAAAAACATCCGGCTCATTCCACACCTCAAAAGGCCAGCTTTCGACTTCCTCTGCCCCGTAGCGTTCTATCAGGTACGTCACGAACTTTTTGATAAAATCCGCCCATTCCGCATCCTCCCGCGGCGGTGCGATACATCCGCCGTAATAAAACCCGCATTTTGCGTCAGAGGAAGCAAGGTGTTTTGGCATAAAGGAAAGCTCCACATACGGTTTCATTCCGCACGCGAGGATATTGTCATATACCATGCCGATTTTCCGGAAGGAAATCTGGGTAAAGCGCTCTGCGCCGGGAAGCGGCATCAGATCGGAAAGCTTCATGTATACCTGCATATCGTCGTTAAAGATTCCGTGAAAACGCACATATCGGATCCCCAGTTCCTCATGGACCTGCTTCAGCTGTTTTAGGTAGTCTGCCCGAAGTGCCAGCGTCGCATGCCCGCTGCCCACGCAGTACTGCCAGTGCCTGTTTAACGGTGATGTGTTCATTTTTTTTGAAAGATATAATTCCATTATACTGCCTCGCTTTCTATTACAATTGTCTTCAAACCTTCCGCTTCTATCGTCACGCGGATCTTCCCCTTCTCTCCGCTGCTTCTGACGATACAGAGCATCCTGCCCTGATACGTGTCATATTCATTTCCCAGGAAGGAGTCTGTCGTATAAGGGTTTCCGCTGCCGATCCCGGCGAGGACGCCTGCACCTTCCACCGTCACGCTCACCCGCACATCCGCAAGCATTTTCCGGATACCGGCATCGTCCGTCACCTCCACCGGGATGTAGAGCAGATCCTCCCCGTCCCCGCGGATCGTCTCCTCCTCCGGGAGCGCGGTCAGCCGCAGATCCGCCCCGGCGCTTTTGATGGCGGTCTCGCCGATGACCGTTCCCACGGCGTCGTAGGTCACCGCCCGCAGCGTTCCCGGATGATACGCGGTCTGATAATATGCCCTGTAATCGTTCAGCGGCTTTCTGCCCAGGCTACTCCCGTCCTGAAATACCTCGATCTCTGCTCCCATACCGTAGGCCTCGATCTCCGCCGTCCGCCCCTCCATACCGGTCCAGCTCCAGCTCTCCACGGCGTCTGTCCCCCGCCATGTGCCGAAAAAGAATTTCTCACCGCTGTGGTTCACCGGCCGCACCGCGAGATAAGGCTTCTTCGTCTGCTGCCAGATGATGGCGGAATACCTGGCCGGGGTCTCCGGATGCCCGGTCATGTCCACGGAGCCACAGCCCGCGGCAACGCAGGGATACGGCCGGTTGAAACCGCCCCGTTTCGAGCCGTAGATGGGTGCGCCGATGCCGGCTTCCCCCAGGTAATCCCATGCCGTCCACTGAAAGTCCCCGATCACATACGGCATATTCTCAATCATGTTCCAGTTTTTCGCCAGCGCAGGCGGATAGGTCTCCGAACCCACCATCACGCGGTTGGGATTCCATTCATGGTGCGGCCTGTAGCACTGCTCCGCATAGTTATAACCCACGACATCCATGTAGGGGAAACAGCCCTTTAAGGTTTTCTCAACCTTTTTTGGTTTTCCCATGACTTTGGACATAAAAGGCGCGACGGTCACGATCATATTTGCCAGCAGACTGCCCGCGGCCTGGGAGCCTGCGGCCTCCTCATAGGGATCCACCACATCCTTTGGCGATGTCTTTGACCGGCTGATGCTTCCCATGGCCGCCACCACGGGATTGACAGCGTTTAAGGCCGGTCTGGAGGCGTCCAGCTCATGGCACTTTTCATACAGCATCTTACTGAGTACGGCTCCCTCCGGCTGTCCCACATCCGAGATCTCGTTGCCGTAGGAATAGAGGATGACGCAGGGGTGGTTTACTGCCATCCGGATCATGGAGGTCAGATCCTTCTCCCATTCCTGTTCGAAATATAAACCATAATCGTAGTCAGACTGTTTCCCCTTCCACTGGTCGAAGGCCTCCACCATCACGTACATACCGGTCTCGTCGCAGGCGTCGAGGAAGGCCGCTCCCGCCGGATTGTGGGCGTAGCGCAGGGCATTGTAGCCGTTTTCCTTTAAGATCCGCGCCCGGCGCAGCTCCGCTTTTTTCAGGCTCACGGCGCCGAGGGGCCCGTGGTCGTGATGGATGCAGCCGCCCCGGAGCTTTACAGGGATTCCATTTACCGTCATGCCCTCCTCTGCACTCCAGCGCAGCAGGCGGATTCCGGTGCGGGTTTCTGCGGTATCCAGAAGCTCCCCCTCCCGCTCCAGGAAAACCTTCACCTCATACAGCTGCGGGTCATCCGCCGACCAGAGGGCAGCGTCGCAAATCGTGATCTCACAGCAGGCGGTTCCGTCCGTCTCTGCCACTGCCCGTCCTGCGGCCGTTTCCTCCCCGTCCCGGAAGAATGCAAACGTCACGGTGCATCCCGCCGAAGCCGGCGACAGCATTGCTTCCGCCCGCACCACAGCGGGTTCTAAAGATGTAGTAGTCAGCTTTATCCCGTTGGGAACGATGTATTCCTTCTTCCCGGTCAGCAGCCAGACATCACGGTAAATTCCGCTGCCGCTGTACCATCTGGAGTTCGGTGTCTGGGTATTGTCCGCGATCACCTCGATCCGGTTTTCCTGTCCGGCCACAAGCTTCCCGGTGAGATCCACAAGAAAATCGGTGTATCCGTAGATATGCCCGCCCACCCGTTCCCCGTTTAACAGCACGGTCGATTTCATATAGATCCCTTCAAATTCCAGCATAACGGTGCCCTCTGTATATTCCGGCAGGCCGGGCAGGGTCTTCGTGTAATGATATTTCCCTCCGGTGTAAAAACCCATGGTCACCCCGTTTTTTACATTTTTCCGGCGCTCTTCCGTGAGCATCGCGTCGTGGGGCAGCCAGACCGTTTCCCGTTTTTCCGGCGTGCGGTCATTCCAGAAGGTCCATCCCTCGTTCCATTTTATTTTTTTCATTCTGTTCTCCTTTTTTGTATTCTTTGACTGCGGGGCAGGACGAAAACAGCCTCATGGAAACAGCCTTCCTCTGCCATAGACAAAACGGCACGGATTGTAGTATAATCAGAACTGCAGGCGGCTCCTGTCTGATCCCTGTGCCGCCTGCCATACAACAGCGCCGAAATGGAGAAGAAGAATGGCATCCGTAAAGACACCCGAAGAGATTTCTAACATCTTACATAATCTCAACATGCTGGAATCTTACCTGTACTCCCAGTGTACCGATCCGGATGTATTTGAGAACATTGAGATTTATCTTCAGTTCCTGGATCAGCAGTTTATCCGAAGCAACGACCTGGCTCAGATCTATTTTCAGCAGGTTCCGGGGGATATCCGGGGCTTTTGGAAGGATTTTAACCACCTCGAGGAAGCATACGCGATCATCTCAGGCCTGGATATTTCCATATTCAAGCAGTTCAATCTGCCGAACCATAAGGTTCACTCCGAGGCATGCTACGAGTGTGTCTATGTCATGCGCGGATCCGCTGATATCATGCTGTCGGAGAAATGGTTTCCCTTAAAAGAGGGGGATTTTATCTTCCATCAGCCCGGCGAAAACTATCTGCTGCTCTCGGAGCCGGACAGTATCGTCCTGAACATTGAGCTGCGCACCAGCTACATCCACCGGTGTTATCAGCTGCTGTTTTCCGGCTGCTCCGCCGCGCTGCTCTTTTTTCAGATGTGCTATCACCGGGAGGCGGCCCACAATTTCCTTCTGTTCCATACGGACAACCCGAAGGAGTTACAGGAAATCGCCCTGCACATGACAGGCGAGATGCTCTCGGACAATCTCTATAAAAATGAGATCCTGCGCCACTATTTTGATCTGCTGATCTGCTATTTAAAGCGCAGCTGTCAGAACAAAGCGGAGACCATCCGCAGGCTCTCGGCAAAGGAGCTCTACTACAACGATATCTTACAGTATCTGCGGGCTTCTTACCGCACGACCAGCCTGGAAGCTGCCGCCGAAACCTTTCACCTGTCTAAAAATTATGTGTCCCGGATCATCCGGTCCGTGGCCGGAATCTCCTTCGTCGAACTGCTGACCTCCATCCGCATTGAAAAAGCGAAGGAGTACCTGGCGGAGACCTCCCTGGTGCTGGAGGATATCGCGGAGCTCACCGGATTTTCGGACGCCTCCTACCTGTGGAGGAAGTTTAAGCAGGTGACCGGGATGGCTCCCTCCGAATACCGGGAGGAGGTTGCGGATTAAATTCCCACGGCTCCCTCCTGACCACAATAAGCCGGCTCGTGAAACATGCTGTCGCTGGCCGGTCATGTTCTGGCATCGTCTTCCTGCAATGCCTCCGGCGGCAGGTACCGCGCAAGCTGTTTTTTCATAGCACCAACCGCTTCCAGATACGGGATCCCGATGGAGGGATCCCGCTGAAAAGCCTGCCGTCCTTCGGAATGGATTCCGTTCCGGCAGATCTGTCCTTTTCCCACATTATCGTCTTTTGTCGCATCTCTTCCAGGATCCACATAGGTGACAAACCACTGATCCAGTGCGTGCTTCATCTGGAAAATGCGTTCCTGATGCTCCGGCGCATCAATCAGATTCACGTTTTCCTCCGGGTCTTCCTTCAGATGATATAATTCATTCGGGCCGTGGGGATAGCAGTGGATATATTTCCAGTCCTGACTGCGGATCATGCGCACCGGGCCGTATTCACTGTAGACGATCAGGAATTTGTCTTCCTCCGTCTCCGCTTCCCCGCACACCACGCCGCAATAGCTTTTTCCTGGAAGCCCTTTTAACAGCTGTCTCTCCTGCCCTGTCAGTTTTAAATCCAGAAGCTCTACAAGAGTAGGAAACAGATCATAGTGGCTGTAAAGGTTCTTTTTTACCGCATGCTCCTGAATCAGTCCCGGGCAGCTCATCAGAAATGGGATTTTTACCGAGGTATCGTACATATTCTGCGGATAGGTCCCATTCCCCTTGCCCCAGATGCCGTGGTGCCCGGTATTCATGCCGTTATCCGACGTAAAGATCACAATCGTATCTTCCGTCAGCCCCTGCCGTTTAAGCTCCTCGCAGATCTGCCCGATCCCCCGGTCCATGGCTGCAATTGCCCCGAAATATCCGCTTAAGAGTTCCTGCCGCAGCGCTTCCTCCCCCTTTGCTTTTGTGCCAAAGGCAAAATACGGGGACTCGCAGCTGAAAATTGCGTTTTTATGCAGCGGTTCATTCGGAACGGAATCAAAGGTACAGTCTTTGTAATATTCATACCACTCCTCCGGCTGTGTCAGCCTGCCCCAGGGGCTGTGGGGCGCGGTGTAATGGACGGAAATGTAAAAGGGATGATCCCCGGACCGGGATGTCGGTCCGAGCTCCCGCATATATTCTATGGTTTTCTCCGTGATCATATCGGTGAGAAAGCCTTTTCCCGGAACCACCTCCCCGTTTTCAATGACGGGAGGATCTACATATGGCGAATGACCCAGGGGCACGGAAAACCATTTTGAAAAGCCGTGCTGCGGCTCGACACTGTTTCCCATGTGCCATTTTCCTGCCAGCGCGCAGGTGTAGCCGTTTTCTGCAAGGACATCCGTAAAGGTCATCTGCCCTTCCAGATAATTGATCGCCTCCTTTTCCGACGCGTACATCGGCGTCCTGGTCACCTCATATTTCGAGGCATCGATATCGCCGTTGTCCAGCCAGTCGGTGATTCCGTGGGCGGAAGGGATATTTCCCGTAAAAATGGAGGCCCTGGCCGGGGAGCACACCGGGGATACGCAGAAATAATTTTCAAAGCGGACGCCGCGCTCCGAGAGCCGGTCAAGATTCGGCGTGTGCGCATCCGGGTTCCCGGCACATCCCAGGGTCCAGTATCCCTGATCGTCCGACAGGATCAGAATCACATTTTTTCTTTTTGACATACTCATCTTTCAGCGCTCCTTATTATGCATTTTTATTTACTACTCCCGTCCTCATTCAGCCCGTGCTCCACCCGCATTTTTTTCAGATCCCGCTCCAGGTGGAAAAAGCTTAACAGGACAATGTCAAGGATCAGGAAGATCAGCGGAATCACATTATAGGAAAAACTGATGCCGGCAAGGGCCCTGTCCACCGTCGCCGCGCCGCCTGTGATATACTCCTCAAACCCAGCGGTCCCCAGCGCGGAAAGCTCTGACCAGTCCGTAAACCCGTTGTCCACCACGGCTCTGGTCAGGAAATCAAACCCCGTCACGGAGAGCACCACGCCGATTAAAACGCTGCTTAAGCTGGTGGACATCTTCTGCGCAAAGCTGACGAATGCGGAATACATCCCCTCCGCGATAATTCCCGTCCTGTAGCGCCCGTACTCCATACACTCAAAGTTGATCTGCGAACCCACGCAGGCGATAAAAATATTGGGAAGGCTCACCAAAAGATACCCGGCGCACTGTGCCGCAAGGGCCCGGGGAAACAGCATACGCACGACCACTCCCGCCACCGCGATGATCATCGACACCCGCACAACCGCCACCACGCCGAACCGGTTGCACAGCTTCGGGATAAAAATGTACAGCGGCATCATAGCGGCGCCGGTCGCCATGACCAGGGAAAAGGTGGCCAGGTTCCCGTACACATACTGAAAATAGTACTGTCCTGTGGTAAAGGAGCTCATCAGGATCAGCATGTAGCAGAAATTGATAATCGTGTACATAAAGATATATTTATTCTTCACCAGGCTCTTTAAAAAGGCGCCCAGGGGAACTTTTTCCTTTACACTCTCCACATCATAGCCGCCAAACTCCGCCAGCTCCTCGTCCGTGTATTCCTTACAGAGGAGAAAGGCACAGATGCAGGAAAAAATACCGAAGACAGATGTCGCGACAGCCAGGATCACAAAGCCCTGCTGGGATCCGTGGAAAATGGCGATGGTGGCCGGCAGGCCCATCTGCAGCACCAGCGATCCGATGGCATACACTACTCCTACTATTGTCAGCAGTTTGATCCGGTTTTCATCCTTTACCACGCAGCGTTTGATATGCGCCTCATACGCGATATTGGTCATCGTGGAAAAGACCGCGCTGTGCAGTGTCGCAAAGACCGTGATATAGACCACGAGGGCCATGTTTTTCTGCTCCTGCGGCATTCCGGCAAACCAGCCTGTCGGGACGGCAAAAATGGCGATCTGCGCAATCCACATAAAAATACCTGCGAGGATATAGGGCCTTGCCTTTCCGAACCTGGTACTGGTGCGGTCCACAATCGTTCCCATAGGCAGATCGGTAATTGCGTCAATCATGGTTTTGATCGCAACCCCCGCGGAGATCGCAGCGGCCGTGATGCCCAGGCTGTTGGTGGCAAAATAGGTGACCTGCCCGACCATCAGGCCCCCCAGGATATTTGCCAGTCGGACCAGGGAGAAGCCCAAAGCCTTTTTTCCCGAAAATTTCTCATCCGCGGCGTTCAGCCGTCTTTTTGTTTCCATAACAGTTCCTCCTCCTGTGTTTTAGTTCGTTTCGCTGCAGAGATATGTCACAATCCCGCTTTCCGTGGTCCTCTTCGTCCCGTCCGGCAGAACGACATCTGCCGTGCATCCTGGTGGAATCTCAAACTGATACCGGATTCCTTCCGCGGTCCGCTCCCAGCGGCTTGCCACGCGGCCGAAGGGCGACTCATACGCATAATCCGCATATTCCAGCAGGCCGCCGGGCTTTGGCGCGATCCGGAACTGGTTTTCCCCGGCAATGCTCACACCGCACACCGTGTCAAACACCCAGCCACACACCGCGCCTTTGGAATAATGGTTCAGGGAGGCGTCGTCGCTCCAGTTTTCCCATACGGTCGTCGCCCCCTGCCGGATCTCATAGACCCAGCCCGGGTATTCCTCCTGCAGCAGCATCCGATACGCGTCCTCCAGATATCCGGCCTCCGTCACCGTCCGCAGCAGAAAGGGCGTGGACAGAAAGCCGGTTCTCACATGATGCTTTCCTGCCCGTACCAGACCCATCAGGCCCTCCTGCACATTCTTCTTCATCTCCTCGTCGTGTTCCAGCAGGCCAAGGGCCAGGGGCCGCACATATTTACACATCCGCTCCGAGTCGATGCGCTTCTCCTTCAGATAGTAATGGCAGTAGGCCTCCCGGGATTCCGCGGCATAGCGCCGGTACAGGGAGGCGTCCTCCCTCTTCCCGAGATGCTCCGCGATCTTAGCCATAATCCCCAGGGTATAGATCAGATATGCCGTCGCCTCCTCGCAGGTATCCGACAGCGCCGTCACGGTATCGATGTCGGGCTCCGTCCACTCCCCGAAATGAAATCCGCCCGTCACCATATACTTCCGGTATTCGCCGGGCGCCAGCTTCTCATCCAGCTTCGGATCGCTCTCGTCCCCGCGGCGGCTTAGGAGGAATTTCGTCAGCCGCTTCATCGGCTCATAATAGGTTTTCAGCAGCTCATCGTCAGAATAGCGCTTCCAGTAGCGGTACGGGATCAGGATGCCGGCATCCGTCCAGCCCGCGGAGCCCTCCACATACTCGTTCGGCCCGCCGTGTTCCCCGCATCTCGGCACGATATTATACAGTTTTCCGTCCGGCGCCTGATCGTCGTAGAGATCGCGGAGCCATTTCCGGAAAAAGGCGGAGACATCCATAAAGCCGCAGCCTGTGTCGAAAAACAGCTGCGCATCCCCCGTCCAGCCGGCCCGCTCCCTGGTGGGACAGTCGGTGGGGACATCCAGGAAATTTCCCTTCATGCTCCACAGCGTGTTTTCGACCAGCCGGTTTAAATCCTTTGAGGAGCTGTGGAACTTCCCGCAGACCTCCAGATCGGAATACACCGCGATGGCGGTGACATCCTCCGGAGAGATCTCCCCCGGCCAGTTTTCCACCAGCATATACCGGAAACCCTGAAAACAGAATTTCGGCTTCCAGCCTTCTTTTCCTTTTCCGCTGCAGCGGTACACGATTTTCTGAAATTTGTCAAAATCTCTCGGGTCTTCCTGAAATGCCAGTCTCTGCAGAAGATTGTCGAGTGTGAAATTACCATTGTCGTCCAGTTTTTCTCCCATGGTAAGGGTGATCTCATGTCCGGCCGGACCTGACACCGTAAATTCCACGTATCCCGCCAGGTTCTGTCCGAAATCCAGCACCGTATTACCGTCGGGCGTATGGAGTACGACGGGCTTAAAACGCTCGTGTTCCAGCACGGGAACATTGCCGGAGCAGCAGAGGATGGCATTCCATTCCGTCTCCAGGGCCTTTCCCCGGTACCCCGGCGTTTTCGATGCGTCGATCCGCTCCCCGCCCTTGAGATCCGTGTAATACACCGGCCCGTCGTTGCACCAGGAAAACTGCCCGTCCGTCACGACCCAGTGATGACCGCCGGCCGTATCCTCCCACTCCAGCTGCGCCAGTGCGGCTGTCCGGGAACCGAACACATAATTGCTGTCCATGACCCCGAGATTTCCCCGGAACCAGCCGTCTCCCAGGGTGATATCCCACTGATTTTCCCCTTCTTTTAAGAGCTCCGTCACATCGTAGGTCTGATACTGCACCCGGGTGTCATAGGAGGTGGATCCGGGGGTTAAGATCTGATTCCCCACCCGCACTCCGTTTAGCGTGGTCTCATACACACCGCAGGAGGTGATGTACATTCTCGCCCGTCTCACACTTCCAGCCTCAAACTGTCTGCGGAAATAGTCCGCCGGATAGTGCACGCCATGTTCCGGCGCATAATCTCCACAGATCCATTTCGCCTCCCAGTCAGAGCGGTTTATAAGGCCCGCCTCAAACCAGGCCGGCTCACTCCAGGGCCCTGTCACCCCCGTCTCATCCGTGATCCGCACCTGCCAGTACACCCGCTCCCGGCTCTTCACATCTCCTCCGTATGCATGGTACAGCATACTCCCGCTCTCCGTGATGCCGCTCTCCCAGACAGTCTCCCCTGCATACAGCGACGCCGCGGAATGGGCGGCACGGATCTCAAAGGCCGTCTGTCTCCTTCCGTCTCCCATAAGGTTCCAGCCAAAGCGCGGGTGCTTCACGTCGATCCCCAGGGGATCCTTCAGATGTTCGGTTCTTAATTTCACTGCATATAGCATGTCTCTTCCCCTCCCTTTTCTACATCATATCCTTCGTTACCCGGATGCAGAATAGAGAGAGCATACCATGCACATGGACAAAACAGCACAATGGCAGTTCAGCAAAATTGGAGTTTACAGATGTAATAAATGCATCAGACAGCTTGTATTTGGGCTGGAATCTGCATGTACGATAACTGAGAGTGAGGTGCTATAGAATGACTATGAGAGCGAAATACACCCACTGCACGACCTTCGTTTATGCAGTGGGTGTATTCGCCCCTCAGGGACAGAATTCTGACGGATGTGACCCTTTTTAATTTCCCAGAGCTGCCGCTCCCACTTCTATATCGGGTCTGATCTCCTTTGCTCTTTCGTGCCATTTACCGAGATGACGTCCATCCCATGACCAATAGTCATAATCGATGCAGGTTCGTACCGCTGCGGTAGTTTTAAGAATTTCTTCTGAGGTCATGGAAGAATTCACGAGTCTCTCATCCTTGAGCGTATTTCGTATATGACAAATAAAAACAGTCTCATCCTGTTTTCCCGTAGCAATTTCTTTATCTGTCTCAAGTTCAAAACTAATCGGGCTGCTGCAAAGGATCGGGACCGTGAGCGTCGCGCCCTTTTCCCATTCAACAGCTACGTCCATCTTATCGCGATCTCTGCCATCCGCTGTCCCGAAGTAATCCGCTAAGGGCAGATTATCTTCTACCACAAGATTTGCAGAGAAAACTCCGTTTCTCCGAATATTATCCAATGTTCTCTTGCTTCCGCCAATGGCGCATATCACGCCAAGCTGGTCGAACCAGCAATAGCTGAACCAGCAAAACAGGCCGAAATCCGGCGTGCCATCTTCATTCATGCTGCCATAGACAAACAATGTCTGCGGGCATAAATCATTTGTTGCAGATACTGATATTTTTTTCATTCTGTCACTGCTCCTTTTCTAAATTATTCAGGATACGCTGCAAATAGGATTCAAACTGCAAAATTTCTTCTTCTGTGAAACCGGTATAATAGATTTCATTCATTTTTTGTGAGATTTTCGTATAATCTTCCTGCAGGGATTTTGCCTTCTGGGTAAGTGCAATCAGCCTGTTGCGACGATCTCTGGGGTCAGATTTTCTGACAATCAGTCCGATGTGTTCCATGCGGTCAAGCATAGCTGTCAGGGTGGTATTCGCAAGGCTTGTCTGTGAAGACAAATTGCTGATACTGATCTCATCATGCTGCCAAAGCACGTACAGAATCCGCCCCTGCGCTCCATTGAAGGAATCGATCCCTGATGCCGCCAGCATACGGTCAAAGATCCGGGTCCCCATCTGCTTGATGCGGGAAATCAAAAAACCCCCTTTTGTTTCCAAATTCATACCTCCTTTCTATATAGAATATTACTATATAGAAACAATTGTGTCAAGAACAAAAAACGCTGCCATTCTTTAAGTGGATTATTCCATCTGGCTTTTATACCATATCCCCCATGTTTCCATAGCGCTGATAATTGGACGCA
>CANRSX010000057.1 GCA_947642555.1 uncultured Roseburia sp.
GCAGGGCGAAGCCCGCGAGTGCGGGAAGCCGAAGGATTCCCGAACAGAGCACAGCGGAGTTTAAAGCAGGGCGAAGCCCGCGAGTGCGGGAAGCCGAAGGATTCCCGAACAGAGCACTGCGGAGCTGCCATAAGGCAGGGCAAAAAATTACAGAAAAGGATAAGGGGTATGAGCAGTTACGACACACTGAATGAACAGCAGAGAACCGGCGTTACCACAACGGAGGGTCCGGTACTGATTCTGGCGGGTGCAGGATCCGGGAAGACGAGGGTACTGACGCATCGGACCGCCTGGCTGATTGAAAAATGCGGGGTGAATCCGTGGAATATCATGGCGATCACCTTCACCAACAAGGCGGCCGGGGAGATGCGTGAGCGGATCAACGCGCTGGTGGGACACGGTGCGGAGAGCATCTGGGTGTCGACGTTCCACTCCAGCTGCGTGCGGATCCTGCGGCGGCATATCGACCGGATCGGATATGACACGAATTTTACGATCTACGATGCGGACGATTCGAAAAGCGTGATGAAGGAGATCTGCAAACGCCTTGAGATTGATACGAAGATCTATAAGGAGCGCAGCCTGCTCTCCGCGATTTCCTCGGCGAAGGATGAGCTGATCACGCCGGAGGAATTTACGCTCCGCGCGGAGGCGTCGGCCGATTACGGAAAGCGGAGGCAGGCGGAGGTCTACCGGGAGTATCAGGCGGTTCTGCGAAAAAATAACGCGCTTGATTTTGACGACCTGATCGGAAAGACCGTGGAGCTGCTTTCGTCGGATCCAGAGGTGCTCGATTATTACCAGGAGCGGTTCCGCTATATTATGGTGGACGAGTATCAGGATACCAATACCGCGCAGTTCGAGCTGATCCGACTGCTTGCGGGCAAATATAAAAACCTGTGCGTGGTCGGGGACGATGACCAGTCGATCTACAAATTCCGGGGAGCCAATATTTATAACATATTAAACTTCGAGAAGCATTTTCCGGATGCGGTGACGATAAAGCTCGAGCAGAACTACCGTTCGACCAGCCATATCTTAGACGCGGCAAACCAGGTGATCGCGAACAATGTAAAGCGAAAGGCAAAGACGCTCTGGACGGCAAACGGCGAGGGCGACCCGATCGTCTTCCGGCAGTTTGACACAGCGTATGACGAGGCGGACTATGTCGCGGAGGACATTCTTTCGGGAAAGCGGAAGGGAATCTGCGGCTACGGGGACTGCGCGGTGCTCTACCGGACGAACGCGCAGTCGCGTCTCTTTGAGGAGCGGTTTATCGTGTCCAATATTCCGTATAAGATTGTCGGCGGCGTGAACTTTTATGCGAGGAAAGAGATCAAGGATCTGCTGGCGTATTTAAAGACGATCGACAATGCCAGGGACGATCTGGCCGTGCGCCGGATTATCAATGTCCCGAAGCGCGGTATCGGGGCCACCACGTTAAACCGTGTCTCCGATTACGCGGAGGCGTATGATATCAGCTTTTATGACGCCTTAAAGAGGGGCGATGAGATCCCGGCGCTGGGAAAAAGCGCCGGAAAGCTTAAGCCGTTCGTGAACTTTATCCAGACGATGCGCAGCAAACTGCCGTATCTTGGCGTGACGGAGCTGTTAAAGGAGATCATTGAGGAGACCGGCTATGTAAAAGAGCTCGAGGCGGACGGCTCGGAGGAGGCGCTTGCCCGCATTGAGAACATCGACGAGCTGATCAGCAAGGTCACTTCTTATGAGGAAGGGGCGGAAGAGCCGACGCTTGGCGGATTTCTCGAGGAGGTGGCGCTGGTGGCCGATATCGACGACCTGACGGAGGGCAGCGATTATGTGGTGCTCATGACCCTGCATAGCGCAAAGGGACTGGAATTTCCAAGGGTTTATCTGGCGGGCATGGAGGACGGGCTCTTCCCGGGATATAGGACGATCACCTCCGACAACGCGACGGAGGAGCTGGAGGAGGAACGCCGGCTTGCCTATGTCGGCATCACGCGCGCGATGCGGGAGCTGACGCTCACCGCAGCCAGACAGCGGATGATCCGCGGCGAGACGCAGTACAATACCGTATCGCGTTTTGTGAAGGAAATCCCGCAGGAGCTGATCGCGGATGCAGGAAAAAAATCATCTTCGCGCAGTCCGCAGGAGGCAGTGGCATCCGGGAATGACAGAGAAGCATCCGGGAGGACGCCGTATCCGGTGCGGGCGAAGCGGCCGTCCATGCGCCAGCAGCCGTCCGGGCAGAGCATGCAGGCAAAGGCGTTTTCTACGGCAAATACGGTGAAGGGCAGCTTAAGCTACGATGTGGGCGACCGTGTAGCTCATGTGAAATTTGGCAGCGGCACGGTGACCGGCATCATCGAGGGCGGCAGGGATTTTGAGGTGACCGTGGATTTTGACACCGCCGGGACGAAAAAAATGTTCGCAGCCTTTGCAAAACTTAAAAAATTATAAATTCTGTGAATTTAGAAATTTTTTGTAGGCGAACGGGGAAACATATGTTATAATGGAGAAACAGAAAAGGAAATTGATTCCAGTGGTAAGGATATTGAGATAGGAGGAGGAAGAACCAATGAACAAGATGGAAGATTTAATCAGCATGACAAAGCTGAACGACCTTCTGAACAGGAAGGAAGCAGAGGAGAAGAAGTCGTCAAAGGTAGTATGGATTTTCGCCATCATCGGCATTATCGTGGCGGTGGCAGCAGCGGCATACGGGATTTACCGTTTCTTTACGCCGGATTACCTTGAGGATTTTGAGGACGATTTCGAGGATGACTTTGACGATGATTTCTTTGAGGACGACGAGGAAGAGGAGACGACGGAGGAGTCCGCAGAGGAGACCACGACAGAGGCGTAAGCCGGATATCACATGGGAGAGCGAGGGACTGCAGCGTGCGGTCCCTTTTCTTGTATCATAGGAAACTACTTCGCAATTTGCCCATGATACAAAAAGCCCTCCGGGCAGGATTCTTATTTATATAAGCGTTTTGGAAAGGACAGAGGGAGAATGAAAAAAGGACAGGTCACAGAGGGCGTGATCGAGCGCGTCGATTTTCCGAATAAGGGGATTTTTACAGCGGAGGACGGGTCGCGCGTGGTTGTGAAAAATACGATTCCGGGGCAGAAGGTGTCTGTCCGCATTTTAAAGGCGAGAAAGGGGAACTGTGAGGGTAATCTCTTAGAGATACTCGAACCGTCGCCCATGGAGCGGGAGGAGCCGGGCTGTGTCCATGCGGGCATCTGCGGCGGGTGTATTTATCAGACGCTCTCCTACGAGGATCAGCTGCGGCTGAAGACGGATCAGGTGAAGCGCCTTCTGGAGGGGGTGATCCTGCCGGAGAACGGGGCGTATGAATTTACCGGATCAGAGATGAGCCCCTGCCGGACCGGCTACCGCAACAAGATGGAATTTTCCTTCGGGGACGAGTATAAGGACGGCCCCCTGGCCCTGGGGATGCACCGGCGCGGGAGCTTTTATGACATCGTGAATGTGCCCGACTGCCGGCTGGTGGACCCGGATTTCGGGACGGTGCTCTCCGTGACCCTTTCCTATTTTAAAGAGCGTGGAGTTTCCTATTATCATAAGATGCGCCACACCGGCTATCTGCGCCATCTTTTGGTGCGCCGGGCGGCAAAGACGGGGGAGATTCTGGTGGATCTCGTGACGACGACGGAGGAGCCATGGCCGAAGCAGACGCAGGTGAGCACCGCCTGCACCGCCTGCGCCGGGGCGGAGGGAAGCGGGGAACCTGCGCCGGCAGAGGAGGGAAGCCGGGGACCTGCGCCGGCAGAGGAGGCAAGCCGGGGACCTGCGCCGGCAGCGGCGGAACAGGAGCTTCTCGCCGGCTGGGCGCAGGCGCTGCTGGGCGCAGCGTATACCGGCACGCTCACCGGGATCCTCCACACGAAAAACGACCGGGTGGCCGACGTGATCGCGGATGAGGGGACAGAGGTGCTCTTCGGGCGGGACTATTTCTATGAGGAGCTTCTGGGGCTTCGTTTTCTGATCACGCCCTTTTCCTTCTTCCAGACGAATTCCTATGGCGCCGAGGTGCTCTATGAGACGGCGCGCGAGTTTATCGGGGATGCGCTCTCGGAGAAAAAGACGGTGTTTGACCTGTATTCCGGCACCGGGACGATCGCGCAGATGCTCTCCCCGGCGGCGAAAAAGGTGATCGGGATCGAGATCGTGGAGGAGGCGGCGGAGGCCGCGCGGGAAAATGCAGCGCGAAACGGCCTCACCAACTGCGAATTTATCGCCGGAGACGTCTTAAAGGTCCTCGATACGGTCGCGGAGCGGCCGGATTATATCGTGCTCGACCCGCCGCGGGACGGCGTGCACCCGAAGGCGCTTGAGAAGATCATCCGCTACGGGGTGGAGCAGATGGTATATATTTCCTGCAAGCCCTCAAGCCTGGCCAGGGATCTTGTGACACTGCAGGCGAGAGGATACCGGGTAAAAAAGATTACATGTGTCGACATGTTCCCGTTTACCGGGAATCTGGAAGTCTGCGCGAAGCTGGAGCGGATAAGCGGTTAAGAACAGGTAAAACTGCCGGGGATCGTGAACCATCAGATGGAGGAAGTGAAATTTGGAAAATAAAAAAGGGAAGATTACAGTACACAGCTCAGCAGCTGAATATTTAACTTATATAGCATCTGTTGGAGATAATGCGGATAGTTTTCATGAAATAATAGAAAGTTACAGATCTTTATGCAACAGCGTTTGATTACGATAAGGATGCCAGGACAACCAGGCAGTTTTTTAAAATGGTACAAAATAAAATGCACTGGGCAGTTCACCGGCATACAGCGGCCGAACTGATTGTAGAGCGTGCAGATGCTAAAAAAGAGCATATGGGATTACAGACATGGGAATCGGCGCCGGATGGGAAAATTATAAAGTCGGATGTGACAGTTGCAAAAAATTACCTGACGGAAAAGGAAATGTCGTATTAAAAGAAAACACAGATTGATGAGCATCTTAACCGGCAGAGAAAATACGAGGAGCATGCAAAACCGCCCTCGGGCTTTGAAGCCTTCGGGCAGAGAATCCGTCTGGCGGACACCGTGCTGGAGCAGCATCTTGGCACCTGCATGGATCTGACGCTGCTCTATGCGGCATGCCTGGAAGGGATGGGACTGCATCCGGTCATGGTCATGATGAAGGGGCATATTTTTGCCGGGGTCTGGCTGGTGGAGGAGTCCTTTTCCGATCTGCTGATGGAGGATCCCTCCCAGCTGGAAAAGCGGATGTCAAAGGGCATTCATGAGATAACCGTAGTTGAATGTACGGCCATGTGTGCGGGAAAGAGCAGAAGCGACGTCAGGCCTTTGATCAGAAGCGGTTGGGATTTCTTGCGAACTGGAATGAGAATTTCCTGCGCATGGACATGAATGCATTCCGGGGAAAATACGATGAGGCAAATAAGAAATTTTTCGGCAAAGGAAGGGCCCTCGCAGCCCTGACCGCGGAGCTGCAGGCCTTCGCGGCCTTCCGGGTCGAGACGGACCAGATTCCGGTTTACCTGACCGATGTCGCCTTCTATCAGCAGGAGGCACAGGACATCGCCGGGGCAAAGGAGCAGCTGTCTTTTGAATGGAAACAGCTCCTTGAGATCTCCTTTGAGCAGGAGGAGACAGACTGGATGGAAAGCCGGATGCAGCTGTGTGAATGCATCTTAGAAAACGCTTCCTCCCTCAAGGACTGGATCATCTACCGGCAGTTTGCGGCGGAATGCAGGCAGAGCGGGCTGGGGCCGGTGTGCGACGCATATGAAGGCGGCCTCTCCCACGATGAGGTCATGGCGGTATACCTGCGCTCCGTATACAGGGCGATCATTTTGTCTGTGATTGAACAGGAACCTGTGCTGAACGGCTTTACCGGAATCAGTTTTCAGGAAAAGATCGCGCAGTTTAAGAGGATGGATCAGGAATTTATGGATCTGACGAAGGAGGAGATGTATGTCAGGCTGCCCCATCAGCTGCCCGCGTCCAATGATTCCGTGGAGGTCAGCAGGGAGCTGAATATCCTGCGGAGGGCCATCAGCAGCAACGGAAGGGGCCTGTCCATCCGGACGCTGTTTGAACAGATTCCCCATATTCTCACGAGACTGTGCCCGTGCATGCTCATGAGCCCGATCTCGGCGGCCCAGTATCTGCAGGCGGAAAATGATCTCTTTGACATCGTCATTTTTGATGAGGCGTCGCAGCTGCCCACCTGTAAGGCCGTGGGCGCGCTGGCGAGAGGGAGAAACGCGGTGATTACAGGGGATCCGAATCAGATGCCGCCTACCAGCTTCTTTGCGGGAAATACGATAGACGAGGATAACCTGGATATCGAGGATCTTGACAGCATTCTGGACGACTGTCTGGCCCTTGGCATGCCCTCTGCCCATCTGCACTGGCATTACCGCAGCCGGCATGAAAGTCTCATCGCCTTCAGCAATCAGGAGTTTTACGAGAATTCCATGCTGACCTTCCCGTCGGTAAATGACAGGGAGCGGAGAGTGAGCCTGGTTCGGACGGAAGGATTTTTTGACCGCGGAAAAGGGCGCGTGAACGAGGGGGAGGCGAAAGCCATTGTCGCGGAGATCCGTAGCAGGTACGAGGATCCGGCGCGCAGGGATCAGACCATCGGCGTTGTCACCTTTAATATCAGCCAGCAGACGCTGATCGAGGATCTGCTCCTGGAGGAATTCCAGCGGGACGACGCCTTTGACAAATGGGCGAATGTGGGGGAGGAGCCTTTGTTTGTCAAAAATCTGGAGAACGTGCAGGGAGATGAACGGGATGTGATCCTGTTTTCCGTCGCCTTCGGGCCGGATGCGGAGGGAAAGCTCTCGCTCAACTTCGGCCCGCTGAACAAAAACGGAGGCTGGAAGCGGCTGAATGTGGCGGTGACCCGGGCCAGGTCGGAGATGATGGTGTTTACCACGATGACCGCCGATCAGATCGATCTGAAACGGACGAAGGCCAGAGGGGTGGAGGCCTTAAAGGATTTCCTCGCCTTTGCACAGAACGGAAGACTGCAGGGCGGGTATCAGGATACCAGGGTGCAGGAGGATCAGGGGATGATGGAACATATCTGCCAGGCGATTGCAGATGGCGGATACACGTACCAGAAGGCGGTCGGCCACTCAAAGTTTAAGATCGATATCGCCGTGATCCATCCTTATCAGCCGGACCGTTACCTGGCAGGCATCATGCTGGACGGGGAGTCTTACCGGCAGTCCTCCAATACCAGGGATCGCGAGGTGGCGCAGATCGACGTGTTAAGAGGACTGGGATGGAATCTGTACCGCATGTGGACGATGGGCTGGTGGGATAACCGGGAGAAAGAACTATTAAAGCTGATGCAGTTTCTGGACGGGGCGAAGGAAGCGGCGCGCCAGGCTTTTGTGGAAGCGGATGCTGCGGATCAGGAGCCGGCGGATACAGGGGCTGCAGAGGAATATTTTGTCCGGCAGAGTCCCGTCCTGGAGGTGGAGGATCAGAAAATTGCTTCGGGAAAAACGGAAAGTACGGAAGTGATCCGGCAGGCAGATCCGGCGGTGGATCCGGTGCATCAGGCAGATCCGGAATACGCTATTGCGGAGTACCAGTGTGCAGACATTGAAGTGACAGAACTGTCCACCGCCGATTATGTGAAAAAGGAAAATCTGACCCTGATTGCGGAGCGGATGCAGCAGCTGATCGATGCGGAAGCTCCCATCAGCTATGACCGTCTGGTGAAGAAGACTCTGCGGGCATTTCACATCACAAGGTCCGGCCCGCAGACCCTGGAGGTGACGGATAAGGCATTGAAAAAGGTATCCGCAAAGCTGAACAGACAGGCGGGCGTGAAATTCTACTGGCGTAAAGATCAGGAGCCGGAGAGCTACCGGACGTACCGAAAGGACACGGATTTCGGGGAAAAGAGATCGATGGATGAAATCTGCCAGCAGGAACTGAAAAATGCCGTGTGTTTCACCTTAAAGGAACAGGGAGCCATGGATAAAGACAGTCTGCTTAAAGCTGTCATCAGGACAATGGGATATACGCGGAGCAGCGCTGCACTGCTTGCGGCCGCAGAGCGGGGATTAAAATACAGGCGGAAGACAGGGGAGATTGTGCAGGATGAGGAAAGGCGGTTTGTGATTTTGAATAAAATTATATAAAAAGTTACTATTCATATCTGCTGTTTTGTGTTATACTATAATTGTGGAAGGAGGATGTAAAAATGGCTAATGTATTTGATACTGCAAAATACATTCTTGAACAGCGTGGAACGATGTCAACGATGAAGCTTCAGAAGTTATGCTATTATTCTCAGGCATGGTCTCTTGTCTGGGATGATTCTCCTCTATTTCATGAGGATTTTCAGGCATGGGCAAATGGGCCGGTTTGTCCGGAATTATATTATAAGACAAAAGGAAAGTATTCTGTCTGTGCAGGCGATGAAACAGGTGGAGAGGATGATTTGTCCGATAATCAGAAGGATACGATTGATCGTGTACTTGAACATTATGGCTGTCACAATGCACAGTGGTTAAGTCAGCTGACACATATGGAAGACCCATGGATTCAGGCACGGGAAGGTGTTCCATCAGGAGCAGGCTGCAATAATATAATCACAAAAGAAAGTATGGCGTTATATTATGGCGGGCTCTAGGAAGAATAAACAAATCAGACAAAAAGTAAATCCAAAAGGAAAAAGTATTGTTCAGGGTGGAAATCCCGAGCAATACTATATGGAGAATCCGGCATGGAGTTTTGCAAATTCTGATCAAAATATGTGGCCTTTTACACAGGAACATATAGGTGAACTGATTTGGACAGAAATTGTTCCTCGTTTAAAAGCGTTAGAAAGCCAGACATGGAATGAAATTCTTGTTAAGGATAAGAAGCAGAATCATTCAATAAATGTTGCAAATTTAAATAAGGTGGCACAGGACAGACTGACGGCTAAATATATAGAGGCCGAGTCTTTAATTTCGTTACGCATAACAGGAAATCACAGGCTTTATGGTTATATGACGGGAAGAGTATTTCATGTATTATGGTATGATGATGACCATGGTGATAATGATACCTGCGTTTGCAGGTCTTATTTGAAGCATACGTAGTCTTAAATAAAATGATATAATTATATCTCGATTATCATCTCACCTTCACCTCCAGCCCGTCCGATAAGACAAGCCCGTCCCCCGCGGCATACACCCACTCCGGGTCATAGATGCCGCGGACGGTGACGGTGCCTTCCGCTTCGTTTCGGTTAAGGACTGTGACATACACTTCCCGCACCAGGTATTTCGTGCCGAAGCGCCCGGGCTTTTCTTCCATATAATAGGCGCAGTCTCCCTGCGTTCCGGTGAACAGCGCGTCCGCCGGCAGGGTAAAGCCGCCCTCGCTCCAGGCGCCCTCCACGACCTGCACCGCTGGCAGCAGGCGCTGATAGATAATCTGCGATGCGATGGTGCAGATGAAAAGTAAAATGCCGAGTATGGCTGCCAGGGCGGCGGCCAGTCTTTTTTCACGTGTCATTTCTGAACCTCCGGTTTATTTGAGCATCAGTTCCCCGCCTTTTATGAGCTCCTCACGGAAATAAAGGAGCAGCAATACCGCGGGCAGCATGGAGAGCAGGCCGCTGTGAAAGCTTAAGGAAAAGCTCTCCCGGTCCAGCGAGGCGAGGAATACGCTAAGCGGATACTGGGAGGGATCCCGCAGCAGAACCATCGGCTGTTCCACCATGTTCCAGGCGTCGACAAAAGTGAGCAGCAGGACGGAGGCCGCGCCGCTTTTCCCGGCGGGAACCATCACACGCCAGAGCTGCGTCATGACGCCGGCGCCGTCCATTTGGGCGGCCTCCATGAGCTCATCGGGCACGCCGGAGAAGGTCATCCACATGACGACGGTTCCGAAGGGCGAAAAGATGCTGGGCAGAATCAGCGCCAGGGAGGTGTCGAGGAGCCCCAGCTTATCCAGGATCAGATAATTCGGCACCAGTGTGACCTGCAGCGGCAGCAGCAGGAGCACCACGAGCCCGCCGATGACGGCGCGCTTATACGGAACCGGATATTTTGCCAGAGCGAATCCGCCCATGCAGCTGACAATAAGCTGGCCGAGGGCGATGAGGGAGCAGACTATCAGGCTGTTCCAGAATTTAAACAGGTATTCCGGCGTGCGCAGGAAGGTCAGATAAAACCCTTCGGGCCTTATGATACAGCCCCACAGCAGATAGAGCGCCGGTCCTGCGGCAGCTGCGGCGGCAAGCAGGATCACGCAGACAGCCGGAACCCTTCGGATTTTTTTCCTCATGAGCGCCTCCTTTCAAAAGCAAGAACTACGATTGTGATCACAATAATGGGAAGCGCCGTCACAACGGAGGCCACCGCGAGCCGCGCATAGCTTAAGTTTTCAAAATTATTATTCAGAAAATGCTGCATCAGGTAAATGCTCTCGTTGGGATATTTCCCACCAAGCAGGAAGGCTTTACGGTAGGATTTAAAGCTGTTGATCACGCCCAGCACCGCGCAAAACACCAGGGAGGGGCGAAGCAGCGGCAGTGTGATATACGTAAGCCTGGCGGATCCCCCTGCGCCCTCGATCGCGGCTGCGTCGTAGAGCTCGCGCGGGATCAGCGAGAGGCCGGCCAGAAGCAGGATCGTGATATAGCCGCAGTTTTTCCACAGGTACAGCGCCAGCAGCACATAAAAAGCCATAGGGCCGTCCAGCGCGGGAGCGGGGATCAGCCATTCGGTGATCGTCACGATGCTCGCGATCGGAAGGACGAGCGGCAGCAGGATCGTGTTGCTGCAAAAGGCTGTTCCCGGCAGCGCGCGGTGCAAAAGCAGCGCAAGCATAAGCGCCAGGACGATCAGAAGCGGAACGCCCAGCACGAGGAATTTTACCGTATTTCCCGCCGCCAGAAGAAAAGTCTGCGAGGAAAATACTTTTTTGTAATTTTCAAAACCTGCAAACTGCGCCTGCCCGCCGCCCAGGCCGAAGGAATAGCCGACGACCATGAGAAACGGCAGGGCAAAAAAGAGCAGGACGCCGAGCAGCATGGGAGCGCACAAAAGGAGCCCCACGCGCCGTTTCCGGCGGGCGCGCGGGGAAAGCGGCAATGTGCGGCGCCTCCCTTTCGTGTGTCCGTTACTCGTCCAGATAGGACCATTCTTTTTCGATCGCGGCATAGCAGTTCTCCCAGTCTGTGGTTCCGTTGATGTAAGGGGCGGTCAGCGAGGGCAGCCCGGCGTCATAGCGCCCGGCAAGGCGGCAGGCATCCGCCCGGTCCTCCATGCCGGCCAGGTCCGCCTTTAACGCGTCGCTGATCTCACCCGGCACGACGGGCTGCCTCGTGATCTGTTCGACCATCCGCACCGCGCATCCGCGCCGCACCGGCCAGCTGTTGTCGGAGCTGTTTAACCGGGCCGTGCCGCCGGAGGATTCCAGTGTGCCGCTCCCCTGTACGGTGTCGCTGAGCAGAAAGAGCAGCAGATCCGCCGCGGCGTCGGTATTCTCACAGCCCGAGGAGACGACGGCGGTCAGATGCGGCATCACGGTCAGGCTGCCGTTTTCGTTCGGGATCGGCAGAAGCCGCGCGTGGGATCCGCCATCCTCGATCACGCGCAGGGAATAACCGGGATCGGCGGAGGCCCCGGCGAGGATAACCGCGCCCTCCGCCATGCAGGTGTCAAAATCCATCGCGTAAAAGAAGGCCTCCGCATCATCCGGGTACGCTTCGGAAAGCTGTCTGTTTTTCTGTAAGACATCCTGCCAGACCGGGGTGTTTAACTGGATTTCAGCGGCATTGGCCAGCACTGGCGGAACGGACGGCGTGTGAAAAAGGAGGTCGGGCAGCGTTGCCGTCAGGTAAGGCCGCTGCTCTTCCGGCAGATCCAATAGTTCATCTACATACATAGTAGTACCGGAGGAAGCGGCGCTTTCGTCAAAGCCGCTTTCCGCCAGGGGATCCGCCAGGGCGATCATGGCGGGACAGTCATAGCTTAAGGGCAGGACGTAGGATTTTTCCTCATACACACCCGCCCGGGTCAGCGCGGGGATGTATTCCTCCTCGTGAAAATCGGGATCCCCGAACAGAAAGTCAAGGTCGTGGAACACGCCGCCCGCCACCTGCCGCTCCAGGTTCGGAAAGAGCAGGAAGGGTTCGGAATTCTCCGATACCGCGCGGTTAAAAAAGAGATAGAGATCCGCGCCCTCTCCCCCCATCAGCTCGGTGCGCGCACGGGTGAGAGCTGCGGTGCGCTCCTCCATGACCTCATTATTCTGGGTATTTACAGGCGGCAGATAGGTGACCTCCACCTGAATGTCTGGGTGCTGCGCCTTAAATTCCGCGAGGATCGGCCCTAAGTTCGCCTCACTGAGGCCGTTTCCGTCGGCGCAGATCGTGAGGGTCTGATGTTTCGCGGGGCCGCAGGCTGTGGCGGAAGCAACGGTCAGCAGGACTGCTGTGAAAAGCAGATGTCGTTGGATTTTCATGGGCGGATCCTCCTATAATGTATGATACCCGGTCAGGGAAGGCAGGGCGTCGATGACCTCCTGTCTGGAGCACTCTTCATTGATCGTTGTAAAACTAAGCGCCAGGTAATCCAGGCTGGTGAGGGGCCGCAGATCGTCCAGCGAGACCTCGGTCACCCTGTGGTCGTTTCCCGATATGACCAGGTAGGTCAGGTCTTTTTGGGCCGCGAGCGGGCTCCAGTCCGTCGCGTCGCAGGTATAGAGGACCAGTGACTCTAACTGTGTGAGGTCCTCGAGGAAAGAGAGATCGTGCGCGTTCTCGATCAGCAGTTTGTCAAGGGAGGTCATCTGTGAGAGAACCTCCGGGTTCCAGCGGACATTTCCCATGGCTTCCAGAAGGGTGAGCCGGTCCGCAAGGGGGAGCAGAAAGCTGCCGTCCGTGACCTCGCTCCAGTCCATATAGTCGTCGGGAGCCATCTCAAGGCGCGTCAGCGCCGGGAGCAGGGCAAGCTCGTCAAGCCGTTCGGCGGTGACGACGGTCCCCGCGAAGTAGAGCCGCTCCAGCTGCGTCAGGGAGGCGAGAGGTTCCAGCGACGGCAGCTCGATGGAACCGATGGACATGTCCTGCAGATTGTAGCAGAGGGCAAAATCCTCAAGGGTCGCCGGCTGTCCGGTACATTTAAACATCGTATCGCTGCCGCCCGCCTCGTTTTTAAACTGAAGGTTGCACCAGTAATCGTCCAGGGTCCAGCAGATTTTGTAGATCTGTCCGAAGTCGCTGTGCAGCACCTCGCCCTCCGGCTTCCCTAACATGGTGCGCAGCATCTCCTCGGTGACCGGGTCCGCAAAGGTGACCGGGCCGTCCGTAAAGGTCACGCCGCTCTCTTTCGGCACCACTTCATCGGCTCCGAAGCCGCGGAAGGCGGGTGAGACCTCGCGCGGCGGGGAGGAGGTTTCTGCGGTCCCATCCGTGTCCGCAGACGGGTTTTTACCTGTGCCGCCCGCCTGTCCGCATCCGGAAAACAGGAGGAATACGGCAAGGGAAAACAGGATCAGGGGATGTTTTGTAAATCGTGACATAAGTGTTTCCTTTCCAGCATGTTTTTTTGTCTATATTGTAGCACGGATTACAAATGTTTGCACCCAAAATCTGCATTTTGTTCAAAACAGAGCGCTCTGACCTGCACAGATTTCACTTTTAAGGCAAAGACACGTGTGATAAAATAAGGCTATCGACGACAAAAGAGGGTGTGGACATGACAATTCAGGGGAAAAAGAGAAAAAAATTTCCGTTAAAGACCGTATATTATCTGTATTTTCTGTTTCTGATTGTGATCCCGATCCTGACGGTTCTGGTGCTGGCGCTCTTCGTGCTGAACCGTCAGTTCAGACAGCAGGCAAAAGAGAATATCCGGCAGGCGCAGGAGACCGTGATCACGGAGCTTGTGTCCGATATCGATGTGATGTCGATGCGTCTGTCCCATCTGATCTATACAAATGACAATGAGATCCTTGTCTATGCGGCCGGAACCGATACCGGCGACGGAAACAGGCGGTATGAGTATCAGCAGCGGCTGGAGAAGGCGGGCAACCTGGCCTTAGAACCGGTAAAGGATGTCATATCGGTCGGCTTTTATATGAAGGACGGCAGACAGAGCTATATTAAAAGCGAGATTCACCGCTCGGCGGAGGAGGTGAAAGCGTCGTCCTGGTACCGTTCGGCGGAGGAGAAGAAAAATGTGGTCTGTGTGGGGGCCTATGACACAAAGTCGCTGAACGATCTGTATACGGGAGGAAAAAAGGATGCGCTGATTCTGGTATTTGCGCTCGCGCCGGATGTGACGACAGACCGGTCGCAGAAAATCGAGATGGTGGTGTTTTATCATTCGACCGGTGCGGCGGACCGGATCCGGCAGTACAACCAGGATTACCGGAACGGGAAAAACCGCCTGGGAATCACGCAGATCCGGAATCAGAATGGTGAGATTATATTTTCGACTACGGATGACGAATTGAATTTTACAGACGGTACCTATACCTGTATCCGCACGCCGCTGGAGCTGAAGGATACCGTGTGGTATATCGAAAGCTATATTAAGACAAGGGATCTTTCCCTCGGCTATGGGAGAACCGCGTCCGCCGTTTTTCTGGCAGCCGTGCTGGTGCTGCTTCTGGCAGGCTATTATTCCAGGTTTTTTCTGCGGAGCATCGTAAGCCCGGTGGAGGAGATCAGCAGAGGACTCCGGCAGGTGGAGGAAGGACATCTGAATGTGCATATCGTGCCGGAGGGACAGTATGAGATCCGGAGCATGATTCATCAGTTCAACGCCATGGCACGGAGGTTAAAGGCGCTGATCGAGGAATATGAGGAGCGCGTGCAGGCGAACAGAAGGAGGCCGGAGGATGATCTGGCCGCACTGTTAAGACAGGAGCTGACGCCGGAGGAGGTGGCGGAGGGTTCAAAAGAGTTTTTCGCGGAGCCGTATACCCTGATCGGAATCTGGGCGGAGAGCAGGAATCCGGGAGAGGGGGAGGAGAATCTGGCAAGGCAGATGGAGAGCTGCTTTGAGCGGAACCCGAGATTCGCGTCACGGTGCATTTCCTGCCGGATCGGGCCGTATTTTTTCATCGTTTTCTATCGGATCAGCGAGGATGACTATGAGGAGCGGGCCGCCGGCATGATACGCGAGCTTCAGAAAACGGTATCCAGGGAGCTTGACGTCTCGATGTCCGCGTGCATCGGGAAGGAGGCGTCAGGTCCCGGCGCATTTGCGGGACTGTTCGCTGAGATCCAGAGAAAAATGTGTCTGGCGCATTTATATGGAGAGAATGCGGTGGTGCCTGCCGATATGATGCGCGGGGAGGGAGAAACACTTCTGCAGTTATCAGAAAAATACCGCAGACTGGCGGAAGCGCTGTATACGGCGGATGAAAAGAATATGACGGAGGAAAAGCAGCGGATGTTTGACGGCTTTCACAACCGCGATATGGCAGAGCTGCGGCAGGAAGCCCTGGCCGTCATCCTTGCGGTGGGAATATGCTTTGGCACGGAGAATAACCGGTTTGTGCAGGTGTTCGGACAGCGGTTCGATTATCCGGAAAAGCTGGCGCGGATCGAGGACGCCAGAAGCTTAAAGCTGTGGCTGACCAATTATTTCGCCTGGATTATGGATTATTCCGCGTCGAGACTTGCCATGTCGGAGGAGGATGTGATTGTCCGGGCAAAGCGCTATATTGCGGATCACTGCGAGGAGCCGGATCTCTCCCTCGCGGATGTCGCCGGATATGCGGGACTGAATGAAAAATATTTTTCAAACCGGTTTACCAAAGAGACCGGCGAGACCTTTTCCTCGTATCTCACGGCGCTTCGGATGCAGAAGGCGAGGGAGCTTTTAAAGACGACCAGCTTTAAGGTGTATGAAATTTCCGAGATGGCGGGGTACCACAGCGTGGAGCATTTCAACCGGGTCTTTAAAAAAATAAACGGAGTCACCCCGGCACAGTACAGAAAAACCATGTGAATAACATGGTTTTTCTTACGTTTGATCAAAAAAACGAACGATAAATCAGTTTATCCGGGAAAAAGATCTGTAAATAAGTCAGGAAATCGAAAGAAAAGAAATGGAATCATGTCAGGAAAACTGCTATCCTTAGACCCAGCATTGAAGTCCGGCCGGACGAAACGCAAAGTCAGAATGGAGGAAAACTTAATATGAAAAGAAGAATGATTGCATCCGTACTTGCATGCATGATGACGGCATCCCTGATCGGAGGATGCGGAAGCAAACCGACGGAGGATACGCCGGATCAGACGACGGGCGGCGCGGGCAGCGCACCTTCCACACAGGCGGCAGCGCCGGACGCGGGGACAGACGATGCGCCGGACGCAGGCTCCGCTTCCAATGAAGAGTTAAGCGGTACGCTGACCTTTGCAATCTGGGATAACAATCTGAATGACTTCATTGAAGAGAATGATATGGTAGGAAAATTCCAGGAGCAGTATCCGAATATTGATATTGAAGTGGAAAAAATTAAGGACGACTCGGAATACTGGAATGCCATGAAGATGCGTGCATCTGCGAACCAGCTGCCGGATATTATGTTCAACAAGCCGTTTACGCTCTCCAGGTTTAAGGATTATCTGCTGGATCTTTCCGACACCCAGGCATGTGCGAACAATGAGCTGGCGTCCGGTTACGCGTTAGACGGAAAGGTGCTTGGCATTCCGATGACGTCCGGTTACGAGTATGTCTATTACTGGAAGGACATGTTTGCGGAGGCAGGCGTGGAGGTGCCGACGACCTGGGGCGAGTTCGAGGAGGCGGCAAAGACGCTGCAGGATTATTATGGAAAAGACAACCCCAATTTTATGGCGGTTGCATGCGGCTTAAAAGACGAGTGGCCGGATTATCCGTACATGGAGTTCATGCCGGCGTTAGAGTCCGGAAACGGCCAGAACTGGAATACCATGGCGACCCAGGATGCTCCCTTTGCGGAGGGGACGGATATCAACAGCGCTTATAAGAAGGTATATGAGCTGTTTACCTCCGGTGTGCTCGGCAAGGATCCGCTCGGCCTTGGCAATGACCAGGTGACCTCCCTGTTTGCGGCAAAGGACGCGGCGATCATCGCCCTCGGAGACTGGGGACTTCAGAACATCCAGGACGGCGCGGAGGATATCTCGCAGCTGGGAACCTTTTATCTTCCGACGAGAAATTCGGAGTCGGATCCGTACAACGTGATCGTGCAGGGCGATTCCTTTATGGGCGTGACGACGCATTCGAAGAACCCGGAGGCCGCGGTTGCCTTTGTGGAGTGGTTCTATTCGGACGCATGGTATCCGGATTACATCAATTATGTGTCTTCCGCGTCTTCCATGACGAATTTCCCGAAGGATAAGGATCCGGTTCTCGCGGAATCCGACACGCTCTGCCCGGATAAGGTGCTGGTAATGTATGACGGCGGCGGAGATGACTTTACGGCGATTCAGAATGAGACGACATTTGATTACAAGAAGCTTGGCGCACAGATGATGACGGACGGATTTGATCTGGACGCGGCGCTTGCAGAGCTGGATACAAAGTGGGCGGCTGCAAGAGAAAAGCTTGGGATTCAGTAAAAAAAGAGAGACGGACGGGGGCTGACATCAGTCCCCGTTTCTATCAGGAGGCAGCTTATGAATCGATTGAATAAAAAAAGACGGCAGTTTATTGTACTGTCCCTGCTGATACCGATGTTACTTCTGATCGCGTTTGTCGTGTTTCCGGCGATCGACCTGTTCCGCATGAGCTTCACGAGCTGGGACGGATATTCTCCTGTAAAGGAATTTAACGGTATCAATAATTATATTTCCATGCTTCAGAATAAGGATCTGTGGATGTCCTTAAAAAACAACGCGGTGTATTTTTTCGTGCATCTTCTGATGATCGTGGTGGAGCTCGCCTTTGCGGTGCTTCTGACCGGAAAGCTCCGGGCGGCGAAATTTTATAAGACCATGGTATTTATGCCGTATATCATCAACGGCGTCGCCATCTCCTATGCGTTTTCCTATTTCTTTTCGCCGATCAACGGCGCGTTTGACGCGATACTTACGACAATGCATCTGGAGGGGCTGATCCGAAGCTGGCTTTCCGACGGGAGCATCGTCAATTACGTGCTGGCGTTTGTGTCTCTGTGGAGGTTCAGCGGCTATCATGTGATCCTGTTTATGGCCGCGCTGCAGTCCGTACCGCAGGATATCCTGGAATCCGCCAGGGTGGACGGGGCCAATACCTGGCAGCTGTTCCGGTATATCCAGGTGCCGGCGATTATGCTGATGGTGGATTTTGTGCTGTTTGACAACATCCGCGGCGCGCTTCAGGTGTTCGATATCCCGTTTGTCATGACGGCCGGAGGCCCGGGTTACGCGTCCTCGACCTTTACGCTTTACACGATTGAGACGGCGTTTACCTATTCGAATTTCGGGCTGGCGTCCACGATGGCGGTTGCGATCATGGTGATGATCGTCCTGATCTATGTGATCCAGAATTATCTGATCCACGGGCTCATTTTAAAGGACAGGAGGAAGGAAGCATGAAAAAGAGTATGGTACAGGCAGTAAAACAGCTGATTTGCCTTGGCATGGTGGCGATCGTGCTCGCGCCGATCCTTCTGACTTTATTTGCGGCGTTAAAGACAAAAGCGGATATGGTGGGCACCTCTCCGCTTCTGCTGCCGCCCTTAAGCCGTGTGACCTTTGAGAATTTTAAGAAAGTGCTGGGCGATAAAGCTCTGCTGCTCGGGCTTAAAAACACGGGGCTGATCCTGGTGATCTCGCTGTTTTTTAACGTGATGTTCGGGACGATCACGGCATTTATTATAGAGAGATTTGATTTTCGCGGAAAAAAGATCGTGGTGGGCCTGTTTTTCCTGGGAATGCTGATCCCCACATTTGTCACAGAGATTGCGCGGTTCCATGTGATTCAGGGACTGCATCTTTATAACACCATCGGCGCGCCGATCGTCATCTATGTGGCGTCGGATCTGATGCAGCTGTATATTTACCGGCAGTTTATCTCCGGGATACCGGTGGCGCTGGACGAGGCGGCGCTTCTTGACGGCTGCCTGTATTTTAAGCTGTTTGCGAAGATCATTTTCCCGCTGCTGGCTCCGGCGACCGCGACGGTGTGCATCATCAAGGCGATCAATATCATCAACGACATGTATATTCCGTATCTGTACATGCCGAAAAATAAATTGCGCACGCTGACGACCTTTCTGATGGATTATGCCAATGCGCAGCAGGGATCCTGGCAGACACTGGCAGCCGGAATTATCGTGATCATGATACCGACCATTATCATTTACATCTTTTTCCAGAAATATATACTGGCCGGAGTCGCGGCAGGAGCGGTGAAGGAGTAGCGGAAGCGGGAAAGAAGCAGCAGGAGGAGAAAAATGACGGAAGCGAAGATCAGGTGGCTGGACGACCCGGAGGTATTTGTGGTAAACCGGCTGCCGGCGCACAGCGACCATCTGTTTTACAGAAGTGAGGAGGAGGCTGCGTCGGGGAAAAGCTCTCTGGCGCAGTCGCTAAACGGGACGTGGCGGTTCTGGTATGCGCGGAACGCGGCGGAGCGTCCGGCGGATTTTTACCGTCCGGAATATGATGTGTCCGGGGCGGATCAGATCCGGGTGCCGGGCCATATCGAGCTGGCCGGATACGATAAGATCCATTATATCAATACCATGTATCCCTGGGACGGACACGTGTACCGGCGTCCGGCATACAGCCTGGACGAACATGGGGACGGCGCCGGGATGTTTTCGGAGGCGGAGTACAATCCGGTGGGCGCATACCGCCGGGAGTTTGATCTTGAGTCGGGGCTTTTGGGGAAGCGCGTGTACGTCTGCTTTGAGGGCGTGGAGCAGGCGATGTATGTCTGGCTGAACGGAAATTTTGTGGGCTATGCCGAGGACAGCTTCACGCCCTCCGAATTTGATCTGACCCCGTATATCAGGGAAAAAGGAAATATTCTGGCGGTGGAGGTGCACAAGCGCAGTACGGCAGCTTTTTTAGAGGATCAGGACTTCTTCCGGTTTTTCGGGATCTTCCGCAATGTGACCCTGTATGCGAAACCGCAGCTTCATGTGGAGGATCTCTTTGCGAAACCGCGGCTGGCTGCGGACGGAACCGGGTTTCTTTCGGTGGAGCTTTTGCTGTCCGCGGATAAGCCGGTGACAGGAACGGTTTCGGTCTCGCTGGAGGACGCGGAGGGGAAGCTTCTGTATGCGGATATCGGGCCGTTTGGAACACAGCCGACGCAGAAACTGCCGGGCTCTCAGGAAATGCCAGATACACAGGAAATGTCAGATACACAGGAAATGTCAGATATACAGGAGTTCAGGATCCGATATCACCGGGAAGAACGGCATCTTGGAACGGTGAAAGCCTGGGACCATGACCATCCGTATCTGTACCGGCTGTGTATCCGGCTCTGTGACAGCGAGGACCGGCTCATCGAGCTGGTACCGTATCGGATCGGGTTTCGTTCCCTGGAGATTTCCGACGGCGTGATCCGGCTGAACGGGAAGCGTCTGATTTTAAACGGCGTAAACCGGCATGAGTGGAGTGCGAAAAGCGGAAGGTGCATCGGGATCGCTGAGATGGAGCAGGACATGCAGACACTGCGTTCGAATCAGATCAATGCCGTGCGCACCTGTCATTATCCCGACCAGCTGCCCTGGTATCGTCTCTGTGACGAAAACGGGATTTATGTGATGGCGGAGGCAAATCTGGAATCCCACGGAAGCTGGCAGAAGATGGGAGATATCGAGCCGTCCTGGAATGTGCCGGGCAGCCTGCCGCAGTGGAGGGCAGCTGTACTGGACCGGATCCGCAGTAACTACGAGCTGTTTAAAAATCATCCGTCCGTGCTGTTCTGGTCGCTGGGAAATGAGTCCTACGCCGGGGATGTGTTAAAAGAGGCGAATGCATGGTTAAAAGAGAAACAGGACGGCCGCCTGGTGCATTACGAGGGAGTGTTTCACAACAGGAGCTATGAGGATACGATCTCGGATGTGGAAAGCCGTATGTATGCGACGCCGGACGAGGTGCGGGAGTATCTTACGCATCATCCGAAAAAGCCGTTTCTGCTGTGCGAATATATGCATGATATGGGAAATTCCCTCGGAGGGATGGGATCCTACATGAAGCTTTTGGAGGAGTATCCGATGTATCAGGGCGGATTTATCTGGGATTTTATTGATCAGGCAATCGAAGTGTGCGACGAGGTGACGGGAAAACCGGCGCTGCGCTACGGAGGGGATTTTGATGACCGCCCCTCGGACTATGCGTTTTCGGGGAATGGGATACTGTTCGCGGACCGGACGGAAAAACCGGCGATGCAGGAGGTGAGATATTATTATGGACGTTTCCGATAGAGGGAAAATAAGCGCAGGGCCGCTTCGGATCGTGTACGGGGATGTGACGCTCGGCGTGCACGGCGGAGAGGGAGAGCAGGCGTTTCACTATCTGTTTTCCTACGCTGCGGGAGGGATGGAATCCCTGGTATCCGGCGGGATGGAGTGGCTGTACCGGCCGCCGCGCCCCTGCTTCTGGAGGGCGGCGACGGAGAATGACAAAGGCAGCGGATTTCCGTTAAAGAGCGGCGTGTGGTTTGCGGCGGATCAGTTTATCGCGTGTACCAATATCACAGTCGATGTGGATGGAGCGCGGATTGCACTGCCAACGGCGCCGGAAAATAACCGTTATTCGGAACACGAGACAGCAGAGGATATCAGAATTACCTATTGCTATGAGACGATAACCACGCCATCTGCAGTAGTGGAAGTCAGCTATCATGTAGAGAGCAGTGGGAGAATCCGGGTCGGCGTCGTTTATCATGGCGTGCAGGGGCTCCCGGAGCTGCCGGTATTCGGCCTGCGGTTCCTGATGCCCTCCTGCGCGGACGGATTCCGTTATCAGGGCCTGTCGGGCGAGACCTACCCGGACCGGATGGCCGGCGGAATACCGGGCGTGTATGAGGTGGACGGACTGCCGGTCACCCCATATCTGGTACCGCAGGACTGCGGGATGCATATGGCGACGGAATGGGTTGAGGTGAGAAGGAGCCGCGTCCTGGATAACCGGAGGCGGGAGCAGCGTACGGCCTGCCTGCGCTTTGAGGCGGAAGGGACGTTTGCGTTCTCCTGCCTGCCCTACACGGCGGCGCAGTTAGAGTGCGCGGAGCATCAGGAGGAGCTTCCGGCGCCGCGCAGGACGGTTCTTTGTATCTGCGGCGCGGTGCGCGGCGTCGGGGGCATCGACAGCTGGGGCACGGATGTGGAGGAGGCGTACCACATCGACGCGGAAAAAGAGATCTCCTTTGCATTTGTGATCTGCCCTGTAATGTGATACAATCAGGGACAGGAACGCAGCGCATAAAAAGTCAGCGCTGCGCGGAAAAGGGGAGATTATGGAATTACAGGAATTATATGACAGGATCGGTCTTCCGCCGGAAATCGTATCAAAGCTGAACGGGATTCAGAAAGAGATTGACGTAACACAGCTGGAGGACTGCCTTGGCCGGCTGATGGAAATGCAGACTGCATGGGAAGCGTATCGGGAGCTTTCGGAGCGGCTCGGGGAGGATCCCGGACAGTTTAAAATGCTTTACTGCCAGCTGGAATGTGCCAGACGGGCGTACGACCGCTATGAGCAGAGACAGATCCCGGCGGAGATTTACCGCGAGACCATGAAGTGCTTTACGCGGTTTCTGGAGGAATGCAAAAAGAAGCACGGACAGATGTTTTTTGACCGGGGCTGGTGGACCTTCCGGCAGATTTCCCTGAATATTTTCCGGATCGGTGCGCTGGAGTATCAGCCCGACCGGTATGAGGGGAAACCGGTGATCAGCATCCACATCCCCTCCGACGCGGATTTTAATGCAGCGGCAGTTGACGTGTCACTAAAGCAGGCGGTATCCTTTTTTCAGACGTATTTCGGGGAGACGGATTATGAAAACTATATCTGTAGCTCGTGGCTGCTCTCTCCCGCGCTGACGCCGCTGCTTTCGGAGGGATCCCGTATTTTATCGTTTCAGAGACGGTTTGAGGTAAAAGAGGTAAAGCCGGAGGGAAAGGAATATGTGGAGTGGCTCTATCAGGCGCCGGCCGATACGCCCGCAGAAAAGCTGCCCGCCGTGACCAGCCTTCAGAAAAAGGTGAAGGAGCTGGTGCTGCGCGGGGGAAGCGTCGGGTCGGCGCTCGGGGTGCTGCGGCCTGATGCATGAAAGAACAATCGGTTAAGAAATATGCTTCAGCTTTTCGCTGTGCTCACGGAGAACCGCTTTCATGACGTCGATATCCGCCTGCATGGCTTCGATCTTTGCGGATTCCACCATGTACCGGCGGGAAGCCGGAACATAATTTTCGGACAGAAGCTGGATGTTTTTATCCGTGACGTTCTCTAAATGCAGTTCCACGGCTGTCATGCGGCGTTCCAGACTGCTGACTCTGGTTTCGAGAAGCTGCATGCCTTTTTTGAGATCCGCAACATCTTCCTTGAGAAGAGCAACGTTTTCCTTGAGAAGAGCGACGTCTTCCTTGAGGAGAGCGACATCCTCTTTGAGGAGAGCGACATCCTCCTTGAGGAGAGCGACGTCTTCCTTGAGAAGAGCGACATCCTCCCTGAGGAGAGCGACATCCTCTTTCAGCTCTGTCATATCTGTCTTTAAATCGGAAACATCGCGTTTCAGCTCCTGAATATCATCCTTCAGGGGCTGTAATGCCGATGAGAGCTTGCGGTCCATCAGGTCGGATATGGCGAGTAAAAGTTCCTGATCTGTCAATATGAAAACCCCCTTTCGTAACTATGGTGACATCTGGTTTCTGCACATGTTTTCTGATGACTGCATCATAACATGCATCACCGGAAAAGTCAATCCAATTATAAATATAGTTTATAATACTGCTTGTCAGGACAGCCCGCTTCATTTAGAATAGAGATGTATCAGCAACCGAGGGCCGTCCGAATTTCGGCATGTCGAAGGGCGGAGGGGAGATCCCCTGGTATGTCCATGAGCTTCCGGTGATCGGGATCAGCGTAAACGCGCCCACGATGCTGGCGGATGTGTCGACGGTGCGGACGTGTATCAACGCATACGATTCCAGACCGCACACAGTGGATGCGCTGGTGGAGAAGCATCTGACGGGACCGGGGGCGTTTACCGGGAAGGACCCGATCGACAGCTTCTGCGGAATGTGGGACACCAGGATTTAGAGGAAACGAAATGACAGCAGTGACGGAGGGATAAGATGGGAAGCAGCAGGCGCAGACGGCGAAAAAGCGGTTACGGGAGCGGCGGGTATTCCGGCAGCGGGTATTCCGGAGGCCCGTACCGGAGCGGATACCCGACAGGCGGTTACAGAGACAGACGAAGGCGCAGGGCCAGAAGAAAGCGCGCGGTTCTGATCGCGGTGATGATTCTTTTTGCGGCGGCGCTTGTGGCGGGGATTACGCTGCTTGTGATGCATCTGCTGAAAAAGGATGAGCGCCAGAAGCCGGATGAGGCGCTTCTGACGTATTTTAACCACATCCCGAAGCAGGAGTACGGTCAGATGTACGCGATGATTTCCCCGGAGAATTCCGGGGAGATCACAGAGGAAGATTTTACCGCGCGAAATTCGGCAATCTATGACGGGATCGGGCTTAGCTCTCTTGCGGCGGAGATTCTTTCGTATGATGAGGAAGCACTCACCGTAACATACCGGCTGACATATGAGACGGCTGCCGGGGAGGTCAGTGTTGAAAACGAGGCGCAGTTTCTGGAAGAGGAGGAGCGCTTCGCGCTGGTCTGGCGGGACGATCTGATTTTCCCGGGGCTTTACGGCTCGGACCGGGTGCGCGTCTCCACAACGCAGGCCAAGAGGGGGCAGATCCTTGACCGCAACGGCAGAATGCTCGCAGGCCCGGGCACCGCATCGTCCGTCGGGATCGTGCCCGGAAAACTGACGGATCGGGAGAGTGCGTTTGCGCAGCTCTCAGAGCTGCTCGGCGTGACGCCGGAGACGATCGAAAAGCAGCTGTCCGCGTCGTGGGTAAAGGACGATTCCTTTGTCCCGGTGAAGACGATTCCGAAGGTGGATGAGCTGGCGCTGCAGGCGGCGGAGCAGGATCCGGACGTGCTGGCGGAGTATGAGAGACAGCAGCAGCTGCTGGCGATTCCCGGCGTGATGATCACGGATACCACAGTGCGTTCCTACCCGCTCGGGGAGGCGGCGGCGCACCTGATCGGCTATGTGCAGAATGTCACCGCGGAGGATCTCGAGGAGCATGCCGGCGAGGGATATACGGCAAACAGCGTGATCGGGAGAACCGGCGCGGAGAGCCTGTTTGAGACGGAGTTAAAAGGGCAGAACGGCTGCCGGATCTATATCATGGACGAGTCGGGGCAGGAGAAGCGGGAGATTGCTTCCGTGCCGGTGATAAACGGGCAGGATGTAAGGCTTACGATCGATTCTGAATTACAAAAATCGTTATATGATCAGATGAAGGCGGATAAGAGCTGCTCCGTGGCGATGAATCCGTATACCGGGGAGGTGCTTGCGCTGGTCAGCACGCCGTCCTACGATGACAATGATTTTATTCTGGGGCTTTCGAACGCGCAGTGGACGGCGTTAAACGAGGATGAAAACCAGCCGATGTACAACCGCTACCGTCAGACGTGGTGTCCAGGCTCCACGTTTAAGTCCGTCACGGCTGCGATCGGGCTGGAATCCGGCGCGATCAATCCGGACGAGGACTATGGAATGGAGGGGCTAAGCTGGCAGAAGGACGCCTCCTGGGGATCCTACTATGTGACGACGCTGCATGCCTATGACACGGCGGTTCTGAAAAATGCCCTGATTTACTCGGACAATATTTATTTTGCCAAAGCGGCGCTTCGGATCGGTGCGGATGAGCTCGCTTCTTCCTTAAACCGCATCGGTTTCGGCCAGGAAATTCCCTTTGAGGTGCGGATGACATCTTCGCAGTATTCCAACGCGGAGACGATCGATTCGGAGATCCAGCTGGCGGACAGCGGCTACGGCCAGGGGCAGATGCTGGTGAATCCGCTGCACATGGCATGTATCTATTCCGCCTTCTGCAACGAGGGAAATATGATCCGCCCGTATCTGACCTATACGGATCAGCCGTCGCCGGAATACTGGATTTCCGGGGCCTTTTCCGCCGAAACGGCAGCACAGGTGGCAGACGGTCTGCGGCTCGTGGTAAACGACCCGAACGGCACCGGATACGGCGCGCACCGGGAGGACGTGCTGCTTGCGGGAAAGACCGGGACAGCGGAGATCAAGACGTCAAAGGACGATGAGACCGGGACGGAGCAGGGCTGGTTTGCGGTCTTTACCCCGGAGCGCGATACGGCGCGTCCGGTGCTGATCGTGACCATGGTGGAGGATGTGAAGGACCGCGGGGGCAGCGGATATGTGGTCGGGAAGGAGAATCCGGTGCTGGACGCATGGTTTGCGGGAGAGTGATGAAAAAGGAGAGCAGATGGAATTTCGGGATTTAAAAGGGTTCAGGAAAGGGCGCAATGGGTTTGTGCCCTTTTATCTTACAGCGTCATAATGTGACCACATACGAACAACTTTTATTGTTCCTTCATATTCTATTCCCTCGATGACAACCGGATTACTATATACCTGATAAACCAATCGGTGCTGTATATTAATCCTTTTGGAATAATAACCATTCAGGCTTCCGACTAATCCCTCGTATGGTGGTGGATTTTGGAAAGGATTTTCCGCAATAATATTCAATAAACCTTTTGCTTTTAAATCAAGCCCTGCCCCTTTTAGCAGCCTTTTATCTTTGTCAGCCTGCTTGCTAAATCTGATGATATACATTTACCACTCCTCATCCGGATTATATATGGAACACTCTTCTAACGGCTCTCTTCCTGCTCCGATAATACTCTCCGTCATACCTGGTATCGAATTCAGATATAATGTTTCCTGAATCGCATTCCAGTCGTCTTCTGATATGAGAACGCCATTTTTTCCACGATTATTTGTAATTGTAATTGGCTGGCTGCTATTATTTACGTCAGATAATATTTGGTATATGTTTTCTCTTGCTTTTGTTACGCTGATCGCAGTCATAGTAATATCATCTCCCTTCTGTCATATCATACCGTACGCATTTGCGTACGTCAACATTATTTCGGTTATTTATATTAGTATGAAAACAACCATTAGCTATTCACCTGAAAAGCGGGGCAGGCCGGGGAAAGACACCTGATTTGCCAATAAAAAAGCTGCAAGCCCCGAAAATCAAGGCTTCCAGCACTTATAAGAAAAGCTGCTGACGGGAATCGGACCCGTGACCTCCGCACTACCAATGCGACGCTCT
>CANRSX010000058.1 GCA_947642555.1 uncultured Roseburia sp.
TTTTCCCATAAAATGGGAGGTTTTTTTGCGAAAAAATTTTAAGCGTCAGAGCTGGCCAACAGGGGCTGTCGCACAAAACACGTAACGCACAGCCCCTGTCTTTTATTCCCTGATGACGTGTCATAAGACACATGCAATTTATTTCTTTGCAGCAGCTGCCGCGGCCTCCGCCTCCAGCGCCTTGCGCCCTCTCTCCGGGAGGAAGAATGCCAGGATTCCGAACCACACCGGGCTTAAGCAGCACACCGCCAGCGCGTTCTGGATTCCCATGGAATTGATCAGGCCTCCCACGATGCCGGCGCCCAGTGCCGATCCCAGTGCAACGCCGGTTAAAATCATTCCGGTACCGATGGATACCACCTCGGAGCGCAGACCCAGCTTATAGATCAGGGTAAACGCGATGGGAACGAAGCAGTACGCGCCGTATCCGGCGATTGCCGCGCACACGCACAGCAGCGGAACACTCGTGGTCTTAAGCATCATAAAGTAGGCAATCGGGAGCAGGATTCCCCAGGGCCAGATCAGCACCTTGTCGCGCCCGATTTTATCCGCAAGCTTCGGCGCGGTCAGGGATGCGATCGCGGAGAAAATCGGGATAAAGCTTAACACAAATCCTGCCTTCTCCATCGTAAGGCCCGCGCCCTCCGTGATGTAGGACGGCCAGTAATAAAACATCGCGATCCAGATCAGAGTCGTTCCCGGCCAGCCGATTGCCAGAAGCCAGAAGGATTTCTGCTTTAACGCTTCCTTCATCACGCCCTTCTGCGATCCTCCTGCTGCCGGCGCCGCTGCCTCCGGGGCCACCGAGATGTCATCCCGGTAGGAGACGATCCACACCACGATCATGGCGAGGATCACGACACCGCAGATGATATGGATATTTCTCCATCCGCCCAGGATGATTAAAAGCTGCGCCATGCAGAGCGTTGCCAGCACCTGCCCAATGGGCTCCACAAAGTTCTGGATACCCTGGATACCGGTATTTTTCTCCGGAGGCACCTGACGGATTTTTACGATGACCAGCGCGGATGCGATTCCGTTCGCCACTGCCGCGGCGAGAATTTTTCCGACAAAAAGCATGGGCACGCTCTGGGCCACTCCGAAGATGATCAGGCCGCCGCCTAAGACGAACAGCACCACAGGAATCGAGTACTTCGGATTCAGCTTCGCTGCGATAAACGTAGTCGGAAGTGTCAGCAGCACGGAAGCGAAGCCCGCCACGCTGCCGATTAACCCGGCTGTCCCGTAGTCCAGCCCGAACTCGGCCATAATGTCCGGAAGCATCATCCCGTAGGAGAATACGATGACATTCCACATCGCCATTGCGATCCACGCCGCAATCAGCAGCATCCATGTTTTTGTCTGGATTTTACCATTTGTTCCCATAACTATCCCTCCATTTATTTTTCTACGAGTATAACCCCTTTGTTTAAGATTCCGTTCGGATCCAGCGCCTCCTTCAGCTTATACATCAGCGGATAGGAGGATCCGTGCTCTTCTGGCATCCACGGTGTCCGGTATTTCCCGGATCCGTGATGATGCGCGATGCTCCCGCCGTACCGCAGCGTTTCTTCCATAATAATGGAGACGATGTGCATGTACTCGCGCTCCGCCTGCTCCACGCCCTCGGTCACGCCAAACCCAAATTCGAAGTAGATATTCGTCCCCTGCATATAGCTGTGGGAGGAATGTCCGCCGCAAAGCATCAGGGTCGGGATCTCCTCCGGCAGTCTCTTCGTCACGGCGTCGTAAATCTTTCCGATCACGGACCAGTTCGCGGAGATCTCGCAGGTGTCAATCACTGCCCCCATGTCGTGGAAGGTCGGCAGATCCATCTCGTAGCTCGCATTATTCCTGGTCTCAAGCCAGATCTCCACCGGCCTGCTGCCGAGATCCTGCACCTCATAATGTCCGGCGATCTCCTCAATCCCCTCGCCGATGGCCTTTGTCACACGTGCCGGCCCCTCGCACATTAAGAGCACCAGCGCCATTCCCTCCGGCGCGTCGATCTTTAAGACCTCCTGCACCTCCACCGGGTCGTGCAGACGCACCACTGCCGGGCGGTAGCCCTCCTTCATGATCTCATGGATAAAATCAAGGCCGTTCTGCATGCCTTTGATCACGTATCCCTTCATCCAGCGGGTCTCCGGCGTATATTTGAAAATCTTTAAGGTCGCCTCGGTGATAAATCCGAGCATTCCCTCGCTTCCGATAAACATATGGCGGAGATCCGGGCCTGCGGAACGCCGTGGCACATTTTTGATGCGGATCACGCTGCCATCCGCCAGCACTGCCTCCAGACCCACCACGAGATCCTCGATCCCGCCGTAGAGCGTGGAGAGCTGGCCGATGCTCCTGGTGGCAAGGAGTCCGCCCACGTGCGCCAGGGGAAGGGACTGGGGGAAATGGCCTGCCGTATAACCCTTCTCATTTAAGGTTTTCTCGATATATTCCAGCGGGGTTCCGCAGCGCGCCGTCACGTACATGTCGTTTTCGTTGATTTCAAGGATCTCGTTCATGTCGGATCCGTCTAAGATCACGCCGCCCTCCACGGGCTCTAAGCCCCTGGTCACGCTGGAGCCGCCGGTTCTCGGCACCACGTCGATTTTGTTTTCATTTAAAAATTTCAGCACTTCCGAGGCCTGAGCCGTATCCGCCACCCGCACCACGCACGCTGCCAGCGGGGCCATATTACATCCGTCGTCTCTCTGATACCGGCGGTAGCCGATGTAATCCTTCGCCGCGTCCAGCACAGCCTGCTTCTCTGTCACGACACGTTCCGCGCCGACGATCCCCTCCAGCGCTTTTATCAGTTCTTCTCTCTGCATCTCTTCCTCTTTTCTGCGCGGCTTTCTGTGATGGGAACGTCTGTGTATGCCGCACGGACACAGGCGTTCCTCTCCTCTTGTGGTTTACATTTGTCTCATGGAACGGGAGGCCAGTATATTCACTCCGGTCCCGCAGATATTCTCAGCCAGTACCTCTCCAGCCTTTACCGGCGCCTGCACTTCGATCCCGTAGAGATAATCCAGGCATTCCTTCATCTTTTCCCGCGGAATCTCCCCGTCGCTGACCACGGAAAGCCTCGGATGAATCCCGTCCTTCACCGCGACGGTGGTGGTCAGCATGCGCATGGGGTTCGTGTATTCGTTTTTTCCGTGCTCCACTCCCCGGGCGCAGCCCGCACCTGTCACCTCGACCTCTCCGCCGGTTTCGCGCACCGTAAGCCGGCAGCTGTTGGGACAGACGATACATACATATTCTTTCTCAGGCATTGCCGCTCCCCTCCTTCATCTCCACCTTTAACGGCCCGCTTCCGGAGACCGTCACCGTACAGCTGATCATCTCCGGCGGCGCCACAAAGGGATAGCGCTTCGTCGCGATCACGGTTCCGTTTTCCTCACAGTCCATCGCCACCTTTTTATCCGGCTTTTTCACCCGCATAAACAGGGTGGTATCCGCCGTCTCCCCGCGCACGATCCGCTGCGGCACGATAAAATTAATATTTCCCGCCGGAACCGTCTCCTCGTAGGAGAGCTCTTCCATCGGCTTCCCATTGATGTAATCCACGGCGCCCCGGGCCGCGATCTCGCCGGACTGCGACACATAGTCCACCAGGTCAAACACCACCGCCACATTGCCCGCCGCAAAGATTCCCGGCACGCTCGTCATAAAGCGGTTGTCGAGCACCGGCCCCTTTGTGCGGGGATCCAGCTCGATTCCCGCCTGGATGGAAAGCTCGTTCTCCGGGATCAGCCCCACGGCCAGCACCAGAAGATCGCAGGAGATATATTCCTCCGTCCCGGGGATCACCTTCCGGTTTTCGTCCAGCTTTGCCACGGTCACGCCCTCTATGCGCTTTTTCCCGTGGATCTTTGTGACGGATGTCGACAAATGTAACGGAATGTGATAGTCATCCAGGCACTGCACGATATTCCTGGTCAGTCCGCCGGGATTCGGCATCACCTCGTAGACCCCTTTGACCTCGATGTGCTCTAAGGTCATGCGTCTGGCCATGATCAGCCCGATATCGCCAGAGCCTAAGATCACCGCCGATGTTCCGGGCAGATAGCCCTCCAGATTGATGTACCGCTGCACGGTCCCCGCGGTCAGCACCCCCGCCGGGCGGTAGCCGTAGAGCAGCACCTGGCTGGCGGTCCGCTCCCTGCAGCCCATGGAGAGGATCACGGCTTTCGCGTCGATTTCCAGCATCCCGTCCCGGCTGTTGCAGGCATAAATTGTTTTTTCCTGTGTGACCTCGAGCACCATCGTGTCGGTCAGCACCTTTATATCCGTCTGTTCGATCTCGTCGATAAACACCTGGGCGTACTCCGTCCCCGCCATGCGCTTTTTAAAACGGTGCAGTCCGAAGCCGTCGTGGATGCACTGCTGGAGGATTCCGCCGGGCTCCACGTCCCGCTCGATGATCATCACATCCCCGGCTCCCTGCCGCTTTGCCTCGAGGGCGGCAGCCATCCCGGCCGGTCCGCCGCCGATGACCGCGATATCTGTCCTGATCTTTTTCATCGTTCTCTTCCTCCCGGCGTCACATGCCTGTTGCTGTCATATAAGATCCGGCTGTCGCCGTCCTTCTGGCAGATTTCCGTCTTATCCTTCCCGAGCTCCCGCGCCAGGATCTCCAGGACCCTCGGCTGGCAGAACCCGCCCTGGCAGCGCCCCATCCCGGCTCTCGTCCTGCGCTTGATGGCGTCGATGGATCCCGGCGTCACCGGCGAGTGGATCGCGTCTAAGATCTCTCCCTCCGTGATGCTCTCGCAGCGGCAGATGATCCTGCCGTACCGGGGATCCTTCTGAATCAGCGCGTCCTGCTCTTCTCTCGTCATATGTCGGAATTCCACCTTCTTCGGATTGACGGGATCAAAGTCCTTCTTTTTCTCCACCGGGATCCGCCGTTCCTTACAATCGTCGATTAAAATCCCTTCCACCATCTGCGCGATGGCCGGAGCCGCCGCCAGTCCCGGAGACTGAATCCCGCCCACATTGATAAACCCGTGGGTCACCGGCGACATCTCGATGATAAAATCTTCCGTGTAATCCGCTGGCCGCACCCCCGCGAAAATCCGGATGATATCGCTGTATCCGGCCGCATCGTTGGAGTTTGTGGCCATGGCGTAATCCAGATCCTCCGGCGTCGTGGTGTTGTCCTCCTTGTCCGGCACCTCGGTGGCGGAGGGACCTAAGAGAATATTCCACTCCGGCGTGCGGCACATGCCGCCCCCCTTGGATTCCTTATTTTTCCGGGAGCTGCTCTGTACCTCCGCCCCGGTGAGGACAGAGGAGAGGGACGCGAATTCCGGTTTCCGGTTTTTGTCTAAGATCGCGATGGTGCCCTTTCTGCCGTGGATCGTGTAGGACTTATCCCCGGCCATCGCCGACATCTCATCCGCGTAGACCCCGGCACAGTTGATGACATAGTCCGCCTCGATGATGCCCTCCGAGGTCACCACGCCCTTCACCTGTCCGTCTTCGGTGAGGATATCCGCCACCGTCGTGTTGAAGCGGAAGGACACCCCGTTTTTCGCCGCGTTCTCCGCCAGCGCCACCACCACCTCGTAGGGCTCCACAAGCCCCATGGAGGGCAGCCAGATCGAGGCGATGATCTCCCCGTCGTACTCCCTTAGCTCCGGCACCAGCTCCAGCGCCCGCGGGCCGTCTGTCAGCTCCACGCCGTCCACGCCGTTTGCGACTGCAACCTGATAAGCCTGCTCTAAGGCCGACATCATCTTTGGGTCGCAGATCGCTCCCATGGCGCCGCAGCGGTCCAGCCGGAAGTTAAGCTCCTCTGCCCATCTGTCGTACATGCGGTTGCCAAGCACGTTTAACTTCGCCTTTAACGTCCCCGGCTTCGCCGCATGGCCCGGATGGATATTGCCGTTGTTCGCCTTGGAGGCGCCGGTGCAGACGTCGTCGCTCATCTCCACCACTACCACCGAAAGGTTGTATTTTGAGAGCTCCCTGGCGATCCCGCAGCCGCTGACGCCGGCCCCGATGATCACCACGTCCTTTCTGTCAATGACGCCTTTTTTCTCCCCCGCCTCGCGGAAGGCGGTATAATCCTTATGGGGGATCTCCATTCCGGCCACGGTCATCTCGTTTACGACATTTTTTACCTCTTCCATATGGGCGATGTAATGTCCGACCTCTACCAGCTCCTCCCAGGAACGGCATTCCCCGCGCACGGTCACGATCCGTCGTTCGTCCACCGAAATCTCCGCGGAAATCTCCGGGAACGCTTCTTTTACCCGGTTTGCAATCGCTTCTCTCATCGTCTCTGCCTCTTTCCTCAATCTGTCATTGCTAAATATCCCACTTTAAGGTGCGCTCCGCGGCCTTCTTCCATTTTTCAAAGGTCTCTTTCCACGCATCCGCGTTCTCATCCGGCTCATACACCCTGTCAATATCGAGATAGTCCGCCACGTTTTCCATTGTCATCCAGCCCTCGCGGATCGCCGCAGCCTCCGCGGCTCCCAGCGCCGTGGCCTCCACGGACTTCGGACGGATGATCTTCGCCCCGGTGACGTTCGCCAGGATCTGGGCGATCAGGCTGCTCTTCGCCACACCGCCGGAAATGCTGATCTCCTTTAACCCCCTGCCGTTCTTCGCGATGGTCTCAATCAGCAGCAGAGCCCCGAAGGCCACGCCCTCTAAAGTCGCCCGCATGATATGGTTGTTCGTCACATGGGGCCGGATACCTAAATACGCACCTTTTGCGGAGGAATCATTCATGATGCCCGCCAGCGCCGGGATAAAGTAGACGCCGCCGTTGTCCTCTACAGATGTCGCCATTCCTTCCATATCGCCGAAGCTGTCAAACAGATGGAACTGATCCTTCGCCCACTCCAGGCATGCCCCTGCGGTGTTGCTCAATCCCTCCGCCAGGAAGCACTTCTGCCCGTTGATCCTCCAGGTGATCGCCGTATAGGTGCCGGGGATCTCCCCGAAGGTCTCACCGATGTTAAAGTCCATGAACGCGCCGGTGCCCAGGGTACATTTCCCGGTGTCCGCCACGAGGCAGTTCTGTGAAAACATCGCCGACTGCTGATCCGCAAAGGAGCTGTAAATCGGAAGGCTGACGCCGAGGATCTCCTCATCCATCATCCCGAAGTCCCCGGACTCGTCGCGGATCTCCGGCAGCATCTCCTTACGGATGCCGAAGAACTCCATGGCCTCCGTGTTCCATCTGTCCTGCGCCGCCACATAGGCCCCGGTGGAGCTGGCGGAGCTGCGGGTCGTCGCGTGCACGGCTCCCTTAGTCAGACGCCATCCGATGTAGGACTCCATGCAGCCGAACAGGATATTTTCCCCTTCGATGGCCTTCGCGAATTCCGGCTCCGTCTCCGTCACACCGTAGAGATTTAACAGGATCCAGTTTCCCGGCAGATACGGCGCCAGCCCCGGGAATTTTGCGTTGAACGCCTCATTTTCCACCAGCTTCTGCTTCTGATAGATCCCTCTGGCGTCCTGCCAGGTCACGGCGTTGCGCAGCGGCTTTCCGGTGGTTTTATCCCAGAACAGCCAGGTCGCTCTCTGATACGTCGTCCCCACACACGCGATCTCCTCCGGCGTGATCCCCTGCTTCTTCACCACCTCGCGGCAGACCGCCACAACCCCGTCGTAGACCTCCTCCGCGTTCATCTCGATCTGCTCCGGCCCCGGATAGTACAGCTGCAGCGTCTGGTATGCCGACGCCGTGATCTTCATATCCCGGTCAAATAAAAGCGCGCGCACACCTGTGGTTCCCTCGTCAATCACTAAAATATACTGTTTCATACCGTCTCTCCTTTTTTGCGGATAAAATAAACGTACACTTTTTTGTACTTTTAATAAAAAAAACAGGGTGCCTCATGACTCCCTATCGTGCAGCTCCCGGGCCCGAAGAGTACACTTTTTTGTACTTTATGGCCTAAGTATATTCTCTTTTTACAAAACTGTCAATTGCTTTTTCTGATTTCCTTTCTTTTTGTGCAATATCGACAGTTTTTCTCCTCGTATTTTGTATATGATTCAGTACAGCTTGTAGGATTTTTCCCCTGAAATCACCGCCTGCTGGATCACGCCTGCCCGGCCGGGATCAATGTACCGCTGCAGCAGCCGGTCCATGCCGTAATTCTCACGATTGACCAGCACCACCGGGATTCTCCCGTCCCCGCTGCTGAACGCCCCTTCCACCCGGATGGGCTCCGCGTGCAGATCCGCCTCCTGAATCGTCGTGCTGCCGCGCTGCGTTCCGATATCTAACAGACGGTATACCACGCAGTCCGCCACTTTCTTCCGGACCAGGTTTTCAAAGGAAATGTAAGGAAACGGTACAAATTCCACGTTCTTTCCCCTGCATAAAAGCTGCGTCAGCTCCCACTGGTCCCGGCAGTTCATGTCCACCGCGATCCGCATGCCGTCCTCGATCTCATGCTTTGTCCGGTCCAGAAAATACAGGACAAAATCCGACGCGTACGAGCAGTCGGAGAGCGTGATGCACTCCCGGACAAAGTCGCAGGAATCAAGATAATGCAACGCGGTCGCGCGCGTGACAACGATAAAATCGTACATCATCTGCTCTAACGCAAAAAGACGCCGCTCCGAGCCCGTGATATACGCAAAGGAAAAGGGAAACTCCGCATCCTCCAGCTGCTCTCCAAGCGCCGTCGCAAGGCTGGTCAGATTGATGCTTAACGGAAGCGGCATCGTCCCGGTCACGGATCCCCAGCCGGTGTAGGCGTAGAGCCTTTTATCGTCCTTTTCCCGCAGAAAGGTGCCCTTCACTCCCCTCTTTTCAATCGAGATACAGCCCTCCTCCTCTAACTGCCGGATCGCGTTCTGCACGATACCGCGGGAGACCGAAAAACGCTCCGTGTACTCCAGAATCGTCGGAATCCGCTCGCCCGGGTTCATCAGATAAAAATCCCGGGCGATGTTCATCCGCATCAGTCCTGATTTCTTAAATATATCCTGATTGATCATTCCCGCCCTGTTACCACCTTTCTCCTCCCATCTCCCGCCGCCCCCTCACGGTGTTTTATCAGCCGCAGCCTGTGCCGGCTTCGCGGCGTCTCTGACTGCCTCGCATGTCCGCGCGATCTCCTCCTCCCCGTGCGCCGCCGAGACAAACATCGCCTCATACTGTGACGGCGCGAGGTAAATCCCACGCTCTATCATCCTGCCAAAGTACGCCGCGTACGCCGCCGTATCCGAGGAGGTCGCCGTCTCATAATCCGTGACCCTTTGCCCGGTAAAAAACATGCCGAGCAGCGATCCCGCCTGGTTCACACAGACCCGCTCCCCGTAAGCCTCCCGCATGGCCGCGGCAAGCCGTTTTGCCTTCTGATCCAGCTGCTCATAAATCCCGGCCGTCTCCCGAAGGATGGTAAGCGTCTCGATCCCGGCCGTCGTCGCCAGCGGATTGCCGGAAAGCGTCCCGGCCTGATACACCGGTCCGGCAGGCGCCACCAGCTCCATGATCTCCCGTCTCCCGCCGTAGGCTCCCACCGGCATTCCTCCGCCGATGATCTTTCCTAACGTCGTCAGGTCCGGCGTCACCTGAAAATATTCCTGCGCGCCGCCTAAGCCCAGCCGAAACCCGGTGATCACCTCGTCGAAAATGAGAAGCGTCCCGTGATCCCTGGTGATTTCGCGCAGAAAGGAAAGGAAGCCCGGCTCCGGCAGGACGACCCCCATATTCGCCGCCACCGGCTCCACGAGCAGCGCCGCGATCTCTCCCGGATGCTCCGCGAACAGCCGCTCCACGCTCTCCGGGTGATTGTATTCCGCGACAAGTGTCTGTCTCGCATAATCCGCCGGCACCCCCAGGCTGTCCGGCGCGGACTGCGTGAGCGCGCCGGAGCCCGCCTTCACCAGAAGGCCGTCCGAATGCCCGTGGTAACAGCCGCGGAACTTGATGATCTTATCTCTCCCGGTAAATCCGCGCGCCACCCGCACTGCGCTCATCACCGCCTCCGTGCCGGAGCTCACCAGCCGCGAGACCTCCATCGAGGGCATACAGGCGCGGATCAGCTTCGCGAGCTTTGTCTCCTTTTCCGTCGGCGCCCCGTATGTCAGCCCGTTTTCACACGCCTTCTGCACCGCGCGCACCACGCGCGGGTGGGCATGTCCCAGGATACAGGGCCCCCAGGAGCAGACATAATCGATATAGGCGTTTCCGTCCACATCATAAAGATACGCGTCCTTTGCGTGGTCGATAAAGACCGGGCAGCGGTCTACCGCCCGAAATGCACGTACCGGGCTGTTCACCCCGCCGGGCAGATACGCTCCGGCTTCTCTGTATAACTGCTCTGATCCTGAAATGTTCAACATTCTTTCACTCCTCGTCCAATAACCGCGCCACATTCGGCACGCGCATCCTCCTCGAGCACATAATGTAGCATTTTGAAAGCGGATAACTTTTTTGATTCCTTTTTCGATGATGACTCTGAAACATAATTCCTGTTATATTCTTTGATGTTACATTTACATTTCCAAATTGGCTTTCCGTCGCTGTCATGCGTTTCTTCAAAATCATAGACAGGAATTGTAAAATAACCTCTGCGGGCGAGGATTTCAAGCTGGTTTATCGCGTTTTCCTTTGCCGGCCTGTCGATCTCGTCACGCATTGTCATATATTGGATGTATCCATTATCCTCTAAATAATCATATGCTAATTTGCAGACGTTCCTTCGAGCCTCGCTTTTCGAAACGCCAAATCCACGAAATACCGGAAGACTGTCCAAAAGCTTTAATTCACAGCAAAATCTTATGCAGGAAGAAACATCGTTCAAAGGAACATGCTGTGAAATACCATCAAAAGGGAAATACCAGGAAGACTGATAAGATTGCTCCTTAAACCAAAACCACGGCACGACATGATTTGTTTTCATTTCCCAGTCATAAATCCTTCTGACATAATTATCGTCACGATCGTTTTCCAAAAAATCTTCAGGCAGAAGCATTGCTTCCACAACCGATTGAATGACAGAAAAATCCCACCCGCAGTCAAGCGTCACTGCGCCGACGATTGCCTCAAACAGATCCTCTTTTACAGACATTTCGTTTCGAACATTGTTTTTCATATCACTCTTGCCCATGATCAGATGCTCTGCGAATCCCATTTCCTCCATTCTTCCGGCCAGACTCTTCTTTTCCACCATCCGGCTTTTTAACCTTGTTAATTCGCCCTCTGAACAGTCACAGGAAAATTCTGCCCCGGCTGCCGGATCGCCCATTTTCAGTTTCCCATATTTTGCAATCAGGAGCTGAACAACCGCAAAATCAAGCGCCCTGTCTCCGATAAACTCAAGAATCTCATTGTTCTCCCCGCCGTTTTCCTCGGAATAAGAACGCCGGACGAATGCCTGGTTTAGCAAATCAGGATTCTTAAACTGATATCCGATCTGTGCCTGAACCATTTTGTAACCCAATCCTTTTTCCATAATAAAAAATCCTTGCCCCAAAGCTTTTTTACTGTATCATTGATTCCACATTTTGTCAAATTGTCAATAATTATATATGACGAACCGCACAAACATGTGTTATACTAAAAACAGAACCAGCCGCTGATCAGCGAATAAAAGGATCTGGGAAAAGGCAAGGGAGGTGCTGAAATGTTACGCAGTATATCAGATATTCAAACTGTCCTCACTCCTGTTTTTCATGATTATGGCATTTCACGAGCCATCCTGTTCGGTTCCGTAGCAAAAGGAACTGCCACAGAAAAAAGCGATCTTGATCTGCTTGTAGACAGCAAACTGCATGGACTAAAATTCGTCGGCTTTATAGAAGCAGTCTGCCAGGCAGTGGGAATGCCGGTCGATATTCTGGATGTGACTCATATTGAAAAAGGTTCCAGAATTGATCGTGAAATCTGTTCTACCGGAGTGACAATTTATGAGAAATGAAATGATTCTTAAAAAAATACATCAATATTCTATAAAGCTGATGGCATATTGCAAGGGTTATACTTATGAAAGTTTCATAGCGGATATGAAGCTTGTAGAAGCATGCGTGTTCAATCTCAGCCAGCTTGGCGAACTGTGCCATGCCGTGGATCCTTCCTTTGCAGCACTTCACCCGGAAATACCCTGGAAGGAGATGTACGGTCTGCGAAATCGTATTGTCCACGACTATGAAGGGGTCAATCTTCGACTCGTATGGGAAATTATCAGTGAAGACATCCCTGAATTACGGGCTAAAACAGAATTTTATTCCGATTTGAATCTTTAAATTACACAAGCGTGAAGAAACGGGACGCCTCCTGACCGAAGTGTCCCGTTTTCCTGTCTTTTCAGTTATCAATGGCGCCGGATTTCTCCGCAGACTTTACAGTCCCAGCTTCTTCTTAAGCTCCGTCATAATCTCATACGCGCTGTACTGAATCGGGATCTCGTAGGTCTCCTCCCGGTCGTGCTGGGCATCCCAGACCTGGGCGAAGAAGGGATTTTTTCTCGCGATCTTCGGGTACGCCCAGGAGTTCTTTAAGCATTCCGGACACCAGTGCCCGCCGTGCAGCGCGGCGTTGACCGACAGCTTAAATTCATGCCCGAAGGCGCAACGCCATTTCACCGGGGCGTAGATGTCGGCGGGTTTTTCATCCAGGAACGCGCCTCCCCGGAACTCTGCCGCTTTGTTCAGCTCTTCCGCGTCCAGCTGATCCAGTCCCTTTTTCTCGTCATATCCGTGATCCAGGTATGTCTCCTCCTCCGACGGATGATGGAATTCAAATGGCTTGGCGTTATGCTTTGCCTCCCAGGAGCCGAAGAATGCGTTCACCCAGTCGGTCTCCTTATTTTCCTCCATCCAGACAGAGCCCATCCGCTTTGCCGCGATCTCCTTGTTGTGCGCCTTCATGCTCTCCGCCTTCGGCAGCATGGGTGCGATCATCGGATTTGCCTTCATGCGCTCCATGTGGGCGGTGATGCCTCCCCAGTACTGCTCTCCCGGGATGCAGCGGAAGTGCAGGTAATCGTTGAGCACATCGGAATCCGTATAATACTGTCCGTGGAAATTAAACCGCGCCACGTCCCCCGGCTCATAGATATCCCCGTATCCGATTCCCAGCGGCTTTAAGGAGACATCCATCAGCTCCCAGGTGGTCATCCGGTAGGCTTTCCCGCTGCTTAAGTTGTACGCCCTTCTCCAGAAGCTCTCATCGACCCAGTCCTCGCAGAGGTTTGCCATACAGATGCCGGACTCGATGGAAGTGCTCCATTCCAGCACATTGTTGGGCGGCTGATGGAAGATAATCGGTTCCTCCCCCGCGCCCTCCGCGCTCGGATGCTGCCCGGTCTGACGGACGGATACCCAGTATTTTAACCCGCTGTCAAACACGGCCGCCTCGGAAAATACCTTGGACAGCGCATAGTAGTCATGGATGGACGGCTGCATGGGATCGCCGATTCTCCCGAAGTGTACCGGCTCCAGGCGGCTTCCCGTCATGGCAACGGTTCCGACATAGGCAAAATGCACCTTATCCGGATCCGGCTGCTCTTTGATGGCTTTGATGATATTTAAGGTCGAGCCGATGTTGGTGTAAAGCGTCTGCTCGGGATACGCGTCCGCCGCCGGTGATACCATGGCGCCGATGTGGAGCACATAATCCGCCCCGTCCACACAGGTTTTGATCGTGTCGTAATCCGCCATGTCGCCCCAGACAATCTCAAGGGCCGGGCACATATATTTTTTCAGGAGCGTCTTATTTTTCTCAGAGGGCCTTGCAAGGATCCTCGTCTTAAAACGGTTGCTCCGCGCCAGAAGCTGCTTCATGGTCTCCTGCCCCATGGTTCCGGTCGCGCCGGTGACAAACACCAGCTTTTTCGGCCTGGAGGCATAGGCGTGCTCCTTCGGATCGTCAAAGCGAATGGCCGCGTCGTATGCCTCTCTTGTGGCGTTTAGCGCGCGTCTCGCCATGCCGGCGTCTCCGATCTCGTAATAGCCGATCCCTTCCGCGTAGCAGGCTTCTGCCAGCGCGCTTCCGTCGCGCCGCTTCGCCCCCACCGCCATGACCGCGTAATCGCAGGGGAACTCCGTCTCTTTTTTGTCCTTTAACCCGACGACGCACCCGTCCTTAATCTCCGTGACCGTGACCTCCGTCACCGGGGTGATTCCCGCCGCATAGATGCTCTCCGTCACGCAGATCTTCCTGGTGCTTCCCATATCCGCGCAGAAATCCGGGAGCATCTCAAGCACCGTAACCTTCGCCCCTTTTTCCGCCAGGTATTCCGCGGTCTCCATTCCCACCATGCCGCCGCCGATGACGACGACCGTACCGGAAACCTCCGCCACGCCGTCGAGCACGTCATGAGAATTTACGACAAACGTCTTGTCCTTGCCCGGAATCGAAGGAATCACAGGCTCCGCCCCGATGGCGTTGATCACAGTGTGCGGCTTCATCTCTGCGATCAGCTCCGGCGTCACCGCTGTATTCATGCGGATGTCCACGCCAAGACGCTTCGCCTTTTCTCCCATGGCGATCACCGCGTTTTTCATCTCCGCCTTCCGCGGCGCCTCGCCCGCTGTCAGGAACTGGCCGCCCAGCCGGTCCGTGGCCTCGCAGAGAACCGGGTTGTGGCCTCTCTTCTTTAAGATAATGGCTGCCTCTAAGCCCCCGATTCCGCCGCCTGCGATCAGCACGGTTTCCGGTTTTTCCGCCGGGATCAGCGCGCACTCTGCCTCTCTGCCCACCGCCGGGTTGCGCAGGCAGGTGATGCAGGGTGAATCCTTATTTTCAAATCCGTCGTAGCAGCCCTGGTTACATCCCACGCAGTAATCGATGTCGTCGACGGCGCCGGCCTTCGCCTTGTTGCAGAACTCCGGATCCGCTAACTGGGCGCGGCCCATCACCACCAGATCCACCTTATCCTCTTCTAAAATCTGTTCCGCCAGCTGTGCCGTGTTGATCCGCCCCACGCCGACGGTGATCATCCCGGTCTCCTTCCGGATCCGCGCGGCATTCTCAATGTTAAACGCCTTTTCGATATCGATGGGCGGGACCTCATACTTTAAGCCTGCCGAAAGGATATTTCCTCTTGAAATGTCGAGCACGTCCACGCCGGCATCCTTCGCGAGCTTACAGAAGGCGATCACTTCCTCAATCGTAAGTCCGCCCTCGAGATAATCGTCGTGGGCATCGATTCTCATGAACAGCGGCATTCCCTCCGGGATATTCGCACGGATCGTGCGGATACATTCCAGGGGGAATTTCGCCCGGTTCTCAAAGCTTCCGCCATACTCGTCCGTCCGGTGGTTAATCCCGCCGGAGAGGAAGGAGTGGGGCAGGTAATTGTGGGCGCAGTGGAATTCCAGGCAGTCAAATCCGGCCTGTACCGCGCGCTTTGCGGCGCTGCCAAAGCAGGCGACGATCTCCGCGATCTGTTCCTTCGTGATGCCCGGCAGCGTCATCTGCGGGCCCACCGGCATGTCGCTTGCCACAAGGATCTGCGCCGTCTGATCCATGCCCACCGCAAGGCTGCCCTGCCAGAGCTGCAGGCCCGCTTTTCCGCCCTCTGCGTGAATCGCGTCTGTCAGCCCCTTTAACCCGGGGATATACTCGTCCTCGCTGATGGATAAGAAGCCCTTCGGCGCGCTCGGCGTGTGGACGCTGCATACCTCCACGATGCTTAAGCCGCAGCCGCCCTTTACCCTGGCCAGATGGTAATCCACCAGCTGCGGCGTCACGTAGCTCGTCTTCCCGGAAAACTTCGTCCCCATCGCCGGAAGAATCACACGGTTTTTCAGCTCCATGTCCCTGATTTTAATGGGACGGAATAAATTAGGAAACATACATAACCTCCTGTCTGGTGCCTGGTTTCTCTGTTATTTTTACTATACACCCTGCACAAACAGGACGGTCAAGCCGCAATTTTCACCAATCATCTTTGCGGTCTTCAGAAAATATGGTATAATAACCTGGTCAGAATGCACAAAACGCTGATCGATTGCCTCAAAATACCGGAAAAAACCGTACATCCGACTGTACGGTCTGAGCTATGATACACAAATCGCTTATGCGCAAAAACAGTGCGGAAATGGAGATTTTATGAAAATACTGGAGATATGCAACATCACCGGCCTGTCCAGACGGAATATCCATTTTTACATCAAAGAAAAGCTGCTGTCGCCAAAGACAAAAAAAGAGAATGGCTACTACGATTTTAGTGAGGAGGACTGCCAGCGCCTGCTCCTCATCCGCCGCCTGCGCAACGCCGGCCTTCCGATCGCCTCCATCCGCTCGATCTTAAATACGCCTTCCGTCTCCGGCTATTACCTGGGCCTGTATGTGAATCAGCTGAAAAAGGAAATCCGCCACCAGGAGCAGATTCTTGCCGGCTTAGAACAGATAACAGAGCAGCTCCCCATCAATCCGGAGCTTGCGGATCTTTTTGCGGCCAGCCGGGCAGCGGGAATCCCGGAGCCTCTTTCCAGCGAAACCTTAAGCGCCTACGAGTCGGGCGACCATGGCGTGATCAATCAGTTTTTGTGGATGGGTTTTCTGCCGGACGGAGAGCTCACGGAATATCAGCAGTATCTGTGGAATAAGCTAAACCGCATCACAAATGATCCCGCGAATCAGAATTACCGTAAAATCCGGCAGTATTTATCCGCCCTGCCCCAGGAAAAAACGGACGCCATGCTCACCCACCGCCATCTGCACGAAAAATATATCGCGTCGCTGGATGAATCGGGCTGCGCTGCCTATATCGGGAGCATGAAGGAAGGGCTTCGGGAGATCCTGACGCTTCGCCCTGTCCTTGACCTGTGGAAAAAGGATTATCACTGTTATTTCTATCCGATGTCCGATATCTATGACTCTGATATCCAGGAGCTGGTCGCGGAGATCAGCCCCTGGTTTTCCTCCTATCTGCGCAACATTCACCGGATCTGCGGAGAGCTTTACCGCTGGCTTGACACGGAGGAGGGCAGGCCGCTTTTAAATGATATCCGCAGTAAACTGGATGGATATCTGGATCTGAATCACTGCCATCACTGCGAGCTTGAGGCCCTTTACTCCTGCTGGTATCTGAAGATGTATATGGACGCGTGAGCCGGCCTGTTTCCCATCCGTCACTCCCGCACCCGTCTCACCAGCGCCGCGCAGACGATCCCGGCCAGAAGGAGGGTCAGAAGAAGCGGCCAGACGCAGGACGCCTCCGCCGCGCCGCCGGAAAGCAGCCGGTAGCCCCAGGTCGCCGGGAAAAGCTTTCCTGCCGCCTGAAAAGCCTCCGGCAGCAGCTCCTCCGGGAACATGATCCCGGAAAAGAGGATGGAGGGCAGGAAAAATATCATCGAACCCATCGACGTTTTCGCCGGATCCTTCACCGCGAGGCCGATCACGTCCGCGACAGCTGTCGATGTCACGATATAGAGAAACAGGCCGCCAAACCAGATGCCCGGATGCTCTGGCAGCTTCGCGTCAAACAGAAGCGGGGCCGCCGCATACAGAATCACGCTCATGAAAAACAGATGCAGCACCGCGGAGATATTGGTGAACAACAGCCCGGACCACACCGGAACCCCGCTGGCCTGATACACCCTGCGGATATCGCTCCCGTAGATCTCCACCAGAGACGGAGGCACGCCGATCACCGCCCCCATCGTCACCCCGAACACCGTCATGGAGGAGACCAGCGTATCGCCGGCGTCCGGCAGCACCGACGTAAAGATCCCGCCCATCACCGCAAAAAATAAAAGCGGCACCAGATAACAGGTGAGCAGCAGGGTTTTGCTCCGGATATCCAGCCTCCACTGCAGCGCCGCGCCGTACAAAAAAGCTCCCATCTCTCATTCTCCTTTCGCGATCTTCATAAAATGCTGCTCCAGCGAGCCGCGGTCCACCTGAATGTCCAGTATCACCACATTTTTCTCCTGATATTCCGTCAGCCGTGCCAGAAGGGTCTCGCCGATCTGCTCCGTCTCGATCTGCTCCGTCCCCTGCCCGGTGCGGATCGTAATATTGTAATGCTTTCCGACTGTCGTGGTCAGCTCTCCCACCGTGCCCAGAAACGCGATGTTTCCATCACTTAAGATCGCAATCCGGTCGCACAGGCTCTCCACCTCCGCCATATCGTGGCTGGCCAGTATCATGGTCTTACCCTGCGCCTTCAGCCGGCGGATCTCCTCATGAAGCCCGATCCGCCCCTCCACGTCAAGCCCCGCGGTGGGCTCGTCGAGGAACAGGATTTCCGGATCCCCGATCAGGGCCAGAGCTAAGTGAAGCCTCCTCTTCTGACCGGTGGAGAGCTCCCGGTATTTCCGATGGTAAAATCCGTCAAGGCCGAAGACTTCCGACCACCGTTTTCCGTCGCCCGCCTTTTTCCATTTCTCAAAAAGACAGACTGCCTCCTTTACCCGGATATAACCCGGAAGCGACGCGGACTGAAGCTGGATGCCCCGGCTCCCGTCGATGCGGATGCTGCCGCCGTCGTACCGTTTCAGCCCCTCCATACATTCGAGGGCCGTCGTCTTTCCCGCGCCGTTTCCCCCGAGCAGGGCAAAGATTTCCCCCTCGCGCACGTCAAAATCCAGACCCTTCAAAACCTCATGATCTTTGTAGTTCTTTTTCAGTCCGCGAACCTGTACCATGTTCCTCATACGCCCGCTCCTTCCCCCGGAAACGGGTCGATTCCCGTCCTGGCAAAATGCGCCGACAAAGCCGCCTCCACAAAGGGGTTCGCACGCTTCTGCTCCTCCTTCCACTCCGCGCTCATCTCCGCAGATTCCGCGAATTCCATCAGACCGGACAGAAGGCTCATATCACCCCCGGTAAATTCCATGAGCATCTCCCAGTACCGCTCCGCAAATACAAGCCCGGTATCGCTGTCCCCGGAAATCCCCTTCTCCTGAAGCCGGATGGCCTCCTTTTGCATCGCGAAAAATTTCTGGATGAAGGCAGTCCCGCTGTCCCTGTCAAACCGGCTGCGGATGTGATCCAGCGTTTTCTCGTCAAAATATTTGATCATCCAGTAATACTCGTTTTTCATCTGAAGGTTCACGATGATGTCCGCATATTTTTTAAAATCCACGGTTTTCATCTGCAACACCTCGTCCCGCAGGGTCTCCACCTCGGAAAGCGCCTCGGTGAGCGTCTCTATTTTTTCCCGGATGGCCGCGGCCTGGTTAAAGAGCGCTTCCGCCACCCCTTCCGGCGAATCCAGAGGGATCAGCCGGTTTCTGATGTCCCCGAGGGAAAATCCCAAGTGCTTTAACGATAAAATCTGATGCAGCTGCACGAGATCCCGGTCCGTGTAGAGCCTGCGCCCGCCCTCGCTTAAGGCGGAGGGCGGTATGAGTCCTTCCCTGTCATAGTACTGCAACGTGCGGACCGAGATCCCCATCTTTTCCGCCACCTCGCCGACTGTCATGTATCCTTCTGGTATCGCTCTCGTTTCCATATAAATTTCCTCCCTGGAACACAGTATACCTCATGACGCCGCGTCACAAGCAAGGGAGTTTTCAAAAAAATTTATCCCCGCATCACCCGCTCCACCGCCAGCAGAAGCGCAGACAGCTCCTCCCCGGAGAGCTCGTCCCGAAGCCGGTAAAACACCTTCCCGAAGGGCTGTTTTGCCAGGTTCTGAAAGTCCTGCCGGTTTTTTTCCATAAATTCCGACATGCGGATGCTTTTTACCGTCTCCTCAAGCTTTTCTTCAAGAATCCGCTCCGCCTTCTCCGACTCCTGGCGCTTCCGCTCATTGTTCTGCGCCGCGGCCCGCTTAAAATCGTCGATATTAAACAGCTGACAGCCGGGAAGAGACGCGATGTCCTGATCGATATCCCGCGGTACCGCCATGTCAAGAAACAGTCGTTTTTTCTCCTGCCGGATCGCCGACGCGGTCTCCTCCGCAAGGAACGTATAGTGGGGACCGGAGGTCGCGCTCACGATGACGTCCGCCGCGTCCACACAGCGGTAGCGGTCCGCATACGGGATCATACGGACGATCCCAACGTTCCCGGACGGATCCGGGACGGACGGCATCGCCGCTACAGCGTCCCCGAACAGATCCGGGACGGGCGGTGCCGCAGCGGACTCTTCGGGCGCCGGCATGGTCTGCCCGCTCGCGAAATGGCGCCTGCTCAGTCCGATGATGTTTGTAATTTTCTTATCGATGAGATTTTTTGCGAGAATTCTTCCGATCTTTCCGGTGATCCCGGCGATCAGCACCGTACCGCCCCTGTTTTCACCAAGGAAATCCTCAATCCGGTTTGCGGCGAGCGTCCCCGTGGAGACCGGCGTCCGCGAGAGCAGAGTCTGTGTCTTGATGCTTTTAGCGCTGTGAAACGCACCCTGAAACGCGATATGGATCTCATTGCAGACTGCCCCTTCCTCCACGGCCAGCTCATACCCGTCCTTTACCTGGCGCAGGATCTCATCCTCCCCGAGCACCATCGAATCCAGGCCGCAGGCCACGTGAAACAGATGCCGCAGCGCGTTTTCCCCGCTGTACACATAGATCTGCCGCAGCAGCTCTGCCTTTCCGACCCCTTTAAACTCCGAGAGCTCTGCCTCCACACGGGCGATGAGCGCCGCGTCGTCGTCCTCTCCGCAAAAATAGAGTTCGCTCCGGTTGCAGGTAGAGAGAAGGACAGAGCCCGTGCACCCCGCCTTCCCGTGAAGTTTTTTATGAAATTCCTTCTGCTCCTCCTTAAGAAACGCATAGCGCTCCCGGACGTTTAACGGCAGTTTTTTATAATTGACACCGATACAGTTCATGCTTCCTGATTCTCCCGCGACATATCTGATTTAATAACGCTTTGTCTGATCTTCATTATCCCTTTCTATCAGCTAAAAATCAAGTTGCAATGAAAAAGAAGTTATGTAAAAAACCGATCGCCTGACAGCACTTCCCGCACCGCGTCCGCCACGTACAAAATCTCCTCCTTCGTCAGCTGCGTGCTGCACGGGATATTTAAGATCCGCGCCGCGTAATCGCGGGCTGCGTTAATCCGGTAAGCCGTCATGCCCGCATAGGGCTTCTGCTCATGAATCAGTCCCCACACCGGACGCGTCTGTACGCCCCGTTCGCGCAGCGCGGCGATGATGCCCCGCAGATCGGGCGCGCTTCCCCCCGGGTACAAAAGGAGGGAATAAAACCAGTAATTCGGCGCGGTCCCCGGGCGAAACGGCAGAAGCTCACACGTTTCACAGCCGGCAAACGCCTCGCGGTAATACCGGTAATTTTGCTCCTTGCGGCGCAGAAATTCCGGCAGCATCTCCATCTGCGCCACACCCACGGCTGCCTGGAGGTTTGTCATGCGGTAATTAAACCCGATCTCACGATGAATGTAGAACAGCTCGTCATCCTTCGCCTGGGTCGAGAGATATCGGATATGCTCACATGCTTTTCGGTCGCGCGCCGTGACCGCGCCGCCCCCGCCGGTGGTGATGATCTTGTTTCCGTTAAAGGAATACGCGCCGAACGCCCCGATGGTCCCGGCCTGCATCCCCGCATATTTCCCGGCGGTAAACCGGGAGCCTAAGGCTTCTGTCGCGTCCTCGATCACCGGAAGGCCAAACTCCTCCGCCACGCTCATAATGGCTTCCATATCCGCCAGGTTTCCGAAGACGTGGACCACCACAATCGCTCTGACACGCCTTCTGTCTCTCTTATCGCGCAGACACTCCCCGTCCCATTCGCACTCCTCCTCGCAGAATGCGCGCAGTTTTACCGGGTCCATGCACAGGCTGTCGTCACAGTCCATGAAAACAGGATCCGCGCCCTGATACCGCACCGGATTGACCGCGGCGATAAACGTGAGCGTCGGCACGATCACCAGGTCGCCCGCTTCCACGCCGCATTCCCGCAGCGCCAGGTGAAGCGCCGCGGTGCCGCTCTGACAGGCCGCGGTCTGCGGCGCATTCAGAAACCGCGCCAGCATCTCCTCCATCCTCCCGATATACGCGCCGCCGGTTGACACCCAGCCCTCCCGGACCGCATCCAGCGCATACTTCTCCTCGTTTCCCTCAAAATTCGGGATTGATAACGGAATCATGTTCACCCTTTCCACCCTCCTGCTTTTTGCCGCTGTCTCTGTCCTACACATTGTAGATATCCGCCTTGTACGCGTCCATGTGCCCGCGCATCCACGCGATCGTCTCCGCGATCCCTTCCGCAAACGTGTACCGAGGCTCCCAGTCCGTCAGTCTGCGCAGCTTCTCATTGCTGCCCAGAAGACGGTTTACCTCGCTCTTTTCCGGGCGCAGCCGCTGCTCCTCGCACACGATCTTCGCCTGCGGGCGGATCTGACGGATGATCTCCTGCGCCAGCTCCCCGATGGAGATCTCCCGCTGCGTCGCGATATTGATCTCCTCGCCGATCGTCTGCTCTGATTCCGCGATCGCGAGAAACCCCGCCGCCGTGTCCTTCACATAGTTAAAATCTCTGGTCGGCGTCAGCGCGCCAAGCCGGATCTCATCCTTTCCCGCCAGAAGCTGGGAGATGATTGTCGGGATCACGGCCCTGGCCGACTGCCGCGGCCCGTATGTATTAAACGGACGCACGATCGAGACCGGAAGCCCGAAGCTGCGGTAAAAGCTCTCCGCCAGCCGGTCCGCGCCGATCTTGGTCGCGGAATAGGGGGACTGTCCCTGGAACGGGTGCGCTTCGTCGATCGGCACATACCGCGCCGTCCCGTACACCTCCGAGGTGGAGGTGATCAGCACGCGCTCCGTACCGAGGTCACGCGCTCCCTGTAATATATTTAATGTGCCTTTAATATTTGTATCCACATAGGAATCCGGCGAATGATAGCTGAATGGGATCGCGATCAGCGCCGCCAGATGGTACGCCGCATCCACTCCTTTCAGCGCTTCCCGCACCCCGTTCGGATCCCGGATATCTCCCGAAAAAATTTCAATCTGATTTAATTTTTCTTTCGGAAAGCTGTCCAGCCAGCCCCAGCTGTTAAATGAATTGTAACAGACAAACGCTCTTACCTCGTATCCCGCCTCCAGCAGGGTTTCCGTCAGATGGCTCCCGATAAAGCCGTCCGCGCCCGTCACAAGCACCTTTTTTCCCATTCTTTTCCTCCCTGTTTTCATCCGGCCTCTGTTTTCGTCTTCCCTGTTTCCCTTACTCCGACTTCAGATTCAGCTTCTGCTCCATCCGGCGCATCTCCTCGAATTCTCCCATATCCAGAAAGGAATCCTCGCTGACCGGATACATGCCGACCTTCCGCTTCTCATCGATCAGCCGGTCCGCCAGCTCCGTCATGTGGAAAAACGTGTTCTTCGGGATCTCCCGGATCAGCCCCGGATTCAGCACATACATGCCGGTGTTGACAAAGCAGGACAGGCTCGGCTTTTCCTCCATGGAGGCCACCGCCCCGTTTTCGCTGGAATGAATCACGCCGTAGGGCACGACGATCTGCTTCAACGCCGAGACAATCGTAAGCTCATTTCCGGACTCCTCATGGTACCGCAGAATATCGCTGTAATCCGCACGGATCAGGATATCGCAGTTTGTCACGATAAAAGGCCGCGTAAATTCCTCCCGGATCAGTCCAAGGCTTCCCGCCGTGCCGAGCGGCTTTTCCTCCTCCACATAGGAAATCTTATAATGCGCGGCGTTTTCGTTAAAATACGCCCGGATCATGCTTTTCCGGTAATTGACCGTGACATAAAACTCCCGGACGCCGTAATCCAGGAACCGGTCCATGATCCGCTCCATGATCGGGACGTCGCCGATGGGGATCAGGGGCTTTGGCAGGATCTTCGTGTAAGGCCAGAGCCTGGTGCCCTTCCCGCCTGCCATGATCACCACCGGCGTACCGCAAAGCGTTCCCGTATGCGCGCTCTCCGCCGCCTCCTTCTCCTCGCGAAACACGATATCCAGAAGCACGCCCTTTGCGCTGATGACCGGGAGCGCTGCGATCACATACCGGCGCATCATCTCCTGCGCCCTGATGAGTTCTCTGCGGTAGATCACTCTGGGCTTCTGGTTCATCAGCTGCCTTACGGCGCCCTGCACCTCCCCGGTTCTTAACAGCCAGCGGCGGATATCCCCGTCCGTCAGCACGCCCTTAAGCGTCCGGTCCGCATCCGTCACAAACAGGATCCCCTTTCCATTGCCGTCCAGCTTTCGCAGTGCATCCGCCACCGTGCACTCCGGCCCGATCAGAAACGGCGTCAGCTTTTCCGTGTTCATGTGAACCTCCCCGCTTCGTTTTCCTCCGGCACAATCTGCTCGTCCTCCTTATAATCCCGGGCCGCCGCAGTCCCGAGGATTTTCGTCCAGCGCATCGGGTTCATGCCGTCCCCGGGCCGCTTTACGGCCAGGTTTTCTTCGGTGAACGGCTCTCCCTTTCGGATCGCGCGGCGCGCCACGATGCTTTTGCGCGCCACAGCGATATTTTTCTGCTCCGACGGGCTCGGCTTTTTTTCGGCGGAGCCAAGCACGGTCTCGACCCTCCGGACCGCCGTTACCATGGCCGCAAGCTCGTCCGGCGCAAGACTCGCCTTATGATCCGGGCCTTCCATCTTTTTATCCAGTGTGAAATGCTTCTCGATCACCACCGCCCCCATCGCGGCCGCGGCGACCGGAACCTCGATGCCTAAGGTGTGATCCGAATAGCCAACCTCTTTTCCGAATGCGTGCCGCATCGTCTCCATGGCCCTTAAATTCACATCCTCATATGGGGTCGGGTATTCCGTATTGCAGTGCAGCAGCGTGATCTTCCCCGCGCCATGGCTCTCTAATACCGCGATCGCCTCGCCAATCTCGTCCATCGTGCACATCCCGGTCGAGAGCAGAACATCCTGATGCGTCTTCGCGATGGCGACGAGATACGGATAATTCGTCACCTCGCCGGACGGGATCTTAAAAAACGGCACCCCGATTTCATGTAAAAACGCCACGCTCGGCAGGTCGAACGGCGTGGAGAGAAAGAGAATCCCCTTTTTCTCGCAGTACGCCCGTATCCGCCGGAACGCATCAAACGGGAGCTCCAGCCGCTTTACCATGTCAAACTGCGACTGTGTTTTTCCGGTATTCCGTTTCTGATATTCCGCCATCTGAGCGTATTTTGAAATGACCTCCTCCGTCACAAAGGTCTGAAATTTCACGCAGTCGGCTCCTGCCGCCGCGGCCGCATCCACGAGCCGGAGCGCATGGTCAAAATTTCCGTTGTGATTGTCGCCCGCCTCCGCAATGATAAAAATATGTGCCATCGCTTACTGTCCTCCTTTACGATCTGCATTTTCCTGTCCGGCCGCTGTCTTATGCTCTGACGCGAAAATCGTCTCCGCCAGCAGAAAATCCAGCTCTTCATCAAGATCAACCGAGTGTCTCCGGTCCATGATGTACGCATAGGAGCCCTCCCCGTAGACCGGCTTCCCCGAAAAGAGGAACTCCGTTCGGATAAGATAGATCGCCCCGTTCATCCGGTAATAGACGGGAAGCTTTTGCCTTGGCACATCGGAAAGCGCCGGATCCTCAAACCGCTCCATCGACAGATCGTCCGGCAGAGTGTTGCTCCAAAGCGGCGAATGCTCCATCTCACAGACCGATATCACTACATTTGCCTTCTTTTCTTCCAGCAGACGGTACGCCGCCGCGATGTCCTCCGCCGTGCGAAGCGGCGAGGTCGGCTGCAGGAGCGCCACCGTGTCAAACCGCTGTCCCTGTTCCACAAAACGCTCCACGACCCACCGCACCACGTCCCAGCTTCCGGCGGAATCCGAAGAGAGCGCCGCGTCCCGCAGAAACGAGGCGTCCGCCCCGTACCGCTTCGCGCACGCGGCATAGTCCGGCGAGTCGGTCGATACATGAATGCAGGAAAACAGCCCGGACGCCTTCGCGGCCAGGATCGTGTGCCCGATCAGCGGAATACCGCCAAGCTCCTTTATATTTTTATCCTTTACTCCCTTTGATCCGCTCCGCGCGGGGATCACTGCCAGATGTCGCAACATGTTTCACTCCCCTCCAGATCATAAAATATCTTTTGAAATTCCGGGCGCTCCAGAAACCGTTTGATCTCCTCCACAATACGGCGCGACGTGTCTCCTCCCCCGTACGGATTGCGCGCCCCTTTCACGATTTCCGCGAATTCCGGGCTCATCGCCCGGCGCATGGCGGCGATGATGTCCTGTGTTTTGGGCGCGCAGCTTAAGATGCTTTCCGCCATCAGACGCCCGTCCTGGCGGCTCCCGATATTGACCGTCGGAATGTGAAAGCACGGCGCTTCCACAATTCCGCTCGAGGAATTTCCGATCACCATGTCACAGTAGTTTAACGCGCTTACGTACCTGCGGACGCCGAGCGAAAAAAAGCAGACCCAGTTCTCATGCCGCGCCGTGTACGCGTCGATGACGGCATTGATCTCCCTGCCCCCGGCGTCGGCATTCGCCTTTGTGATCAGAAACCGCATCTCTGGAAACGCTTCCAGCGCGTCCAACACGGCCCGGATCTGCGTGACCGCAGCGCTCTCCCGGACCGCGGCCGTCGTGGCCCGGGCACCGGCGGCTGTCGTGGCCCGCCCTGCAGCTTCGGCCGTGGGCGGATGAAAGGTCACGCAGGCATAGGATTCGCCGAGGGAAAAGCCAATGCTCTCTTCCAGTTCTTCTTTGCTCATTACATTCATAGTCACAATGTTTTCCACGCCGACATCCCCGTAGTCAAACACCCGCCGCGGATCCTCGCCCAGCTGGATGATGCGCTGCCGGTAAGCCGCGCAGCCCGGAAAATGCAGATGGCTCATCTTGGTAATACAATGCCGGTAGCTGTCATCGAGCGCGCCCCGCGTGACCTCCCCGCCGGAAATGTGTGCGATCGGGATCTGAAACTGCAGCGCGGCGGCGCAGATCGGGATCAGCTCATAGCGGTCGCCCAGCACCACCAAAAGATCGGGCCTCTGCCTCGCGTACAGTTCCCCGAACCGGGCGGACGCCTGTCCCATGGCCTGGCAGACCGCCAGCGCGCCGGCGTCCTCTGCCCCCGGCACAGACGCACCGAAAGCCCCGGCGGCGGTTTCTCCCCGCACAGACGCGCCGACAGCCCCGGCGGCGGTT
>CANRSX010000059.1 GCA_947642555.1 uncultured Roseburia sp.
CAGAACATTTCATTTGCCGCAGAAGGAAGAGATGCAGATTTAAGCGTCAGAGCTGTTTCGACAGGAAATGTGGTTTCATAAACTGGGGCGGTGTGATATAATGAGTGAGATAAAGAAAGGTGTGAAAAGATGGAAATCAGATATGATAAAGCGGCAGCAAAGTACCTTCAGGGACTTTCACCCAAATTAAGAAGCTCCATAAGAGAGGCAATAAAAGGTTTAACACAAAATCCACCGAAAGGAGATACAAAACCATTACAGGGCTACAGGGATGGCAGATATCGCCTGCGAGTCGGAAAATACCGGGTAATTTACCGTTATACAAAGGATGGTGAGATGGAAATACTGATTATTATGGAAATCGGAAGTCGCGGTGATATTTATAAATGATAGGAGGAGAAAGGCATGACACAGGTTGTTCAGGAATCAGTCAGAATGTTGGAAATGCTGCCGGAAAGCGAACAGAGATTTGCAAGCCAGCTGATCAAAAGACTGGTGCTTGCATGGGATCCGGATTACACAAAACTTACACCGGAAGAGCGCAGACAGCTGGAAGAAGCAGAGCAGCGTATCGATCAGGGTGAATATGTCACAGATCAGGAAATGGAATGGTAAAACAGGCGCCTCCCGGCGCAGAAAAGGAGAATCAGAATGGCAAAAAACATACCGGAACGAAATGAAGTCCGCGTGGAGGACACCTGGGATCTCGGTGCGCTCTACGCCACAAAGGAAGCCTGGGAAGGCGATCTTGCGCGGATCAGGGATCTGACGGAAAAGCTGGCCGCAATGGAGGGGCATGTGACGTCCTCCGCTAAGGAGCTGTTATCCGTGCTGCGTCAGTCAGCGGAGGCGGAGGAGCTTTTAGGACGGGCCTTCAGCTACGCGGAGCGGCTCTATGACCAGGATCAGAAAAATACGGAGCACCAGGCCATGTCGCAGAAGGTATACCGCATCTGTGCGGAATATCAGAGCGCGACGTCTTTTGTCGTGCCGGAGCTTCTGGCAGCGGACGAGTCGCGGATCGAACGCTATATCGGGGAGGAGCCCGGACTGGCGCTTTACCGTGATCAGATCGCCGAGATCCGACGCACAAAAGACCACGTGCTCGCCGCGGAGCAGGAAAAATTAGTCGCGATGACCGCCGAGATGTCGCAGACCCCGGAGCAGGTATTTTCCATATTAAATAACGCCGATTTCCTGTTTCCGGAGATCACGGACGAAAACGGCGATACGGTTCGTCTCACCACCGGGAATTTTGTGCCGCTTGAGGAATCGGCCGACCGACGGGTCAGAAAAGACGCGTTCCTCGGATTTTACAGCATTTACCGGCAGTTTGCCGGCACGCTGGCGGGGCTTTACGCCGGCCAGTTAAAGCAGCAGATTTTCCACGCGAAGGCGAGAAAATACCCCTCCACGCTGGAGGCCGCCGTGGATACAAACCATGTGCCGTCAAAGGTATATCACAACTTAATCGACACGGTGAATCAGAATTTATCAAAGCTGCACCGCTATGTGTCCCTCCGCAAACGCTGCCTGGGCGTGGAGGAGCTTCACATGTACGACATCTACACGCCGATGATCGCGGACGCCGCAAAAGAGATCCCGTTTGAGCAGGCGAAGGAGACCGTGCTCGCCGCCTTAGCGCCCCTGGGGGAGGAATATGTCAGTCAGGTCAGGGAAGGCTTTGAGAACCGGTGGATCGACGTGTATGAGAACCGCGGGAAACGCAGCGGCGCGTACTCGGCGGGCGCGTACGGCGCGCATCCGTATGTGCTGTTAAATTATCATGACACGCTTGACAATATGTTTACGCTGGCGCATGAGATGGGACATGCCATGCATTCCTGGTATTCCAATGAAACCCAGCCGTTTATCTACTCGCAGTACAAAATTTTCGTGGCCGAGGTGGCGTCCACCTGCAATGAGATCCTGCTGATGGAATACCTGCTCGCGCACACGGACGACAAAAAAGAGCGCGCATACCTGTTAAACCATTACCTGGACAGCTTTAAGGGGACGGTATTCCGTCAGACGATGTTCGCGGAGTACGAGCTTCGCACAAACCAGATGGCGGAGGCCGGGGAAGGGATCACGGCGGAAAGCCTGTCCGCCCTTTATCTTGAGCTGAACCAGAAATACTACGGGCCGGATATGGTATCGGATCCGGAAATCGCATATGAATGGGCGAGGATCCCGCATTTTTACTATGACTTTTACGTGTATCAGTACGCGACCGGATTCTCGGCGGCAGTCGCGCTCGCGCACGCGATGTTAAAAGAGGGCGCGCCGGCAGTGGAGCGCTACCGGCAGTTCCTCTGCGGCGGCTGCACGAAATCCCCGGTGGAGCTGTTAAAAACAGCCGGGGTTGACATGGAGGATCCGGCGCCGGTACAGGAAGCACTTGACGTCTTTGGCGAAATCATCCGACAGTTAGAGGAGCTGCTGTGACGGCACGGTATCAGGGCAGAAATCCGATGACGCTGCAGCCGTTAAAATAATACTTGACAGCACAGGTCTACTGTTATAGACTAAAAACAGGAAGTCTATAACAGTAGACCTGTTGTTTTACAGACAGGGATACCGCAAACAGGAAGGAGACCGGTATGGAAGCTGTCAGAATCATCTTTTCTTATGTAAAACAGATGGCCTTTCACGCCACGTTTGTGATCCTGGCCGTGATGGCGGCCAGACTTGTGGTCGGGAGAGTGTCAAAGCAGCTGTGTTATCTGCTCTGGGGGATCGTGGCGCTAAGGCTTTGCTGTCCGGTGCTGCCGGTATCGGAAATCAGTATCTTCCGTTTCGTACCGGGGGAAGCCCTGGCAAGGGAAGCGGATGCAGCGGAACCGGCCATCGCCGGCACAGACCCGGCCGGGTCAGAGGCTTCACCGGCGAAATCAGCCACCGCCGACGCGGAGCCGGCCGGGTCAGAGGCTTCACCGGCGAAATCAGCCACCGCCGGCACGGAGCCGGCCGGGTCAGCCACCGCAGCCGGGTCAGAGGCTGCCGCACCGGATGCTTCCTTTGTGCCTCCGGCAGCCCGCGCATCCTCCGGCTCCCGCCCTGCCGGCCTTTCCTGCCTGGCGGCTGCACGCAAATATATCGCGATTGCACGCAAATATATCACGATTGCGCGCAAATATATCGCGATTGCGGACCAGCGCGGGATGTTGTGCATGCTCTGGCTTGCAGGGCTTTTGGTTCTGACCGGATATGCCGTGGCAGCCTGCGTCTTTTTGCACAGGAAGCTGCGCTGTGCGGTCCGTTTTGAGGAAGCTGTCTGTGAATGTGAGCATGTCCGCACGCCATTTGTCTTTGGCATCCTTCGGCCGGTGATTTATCTGCCGCTCCATCTGACCGGGCGGGAGAGAGCGTATGTCCTTGCGCATGAGCGCTATCATCTGCGCAGGAAGGATCACCTCGTCAAATGGTTTGCGTTTGCGCTGCTTGCCGTCTACTGGTTCCATCCGCTGATATGGCTCTCCTATGTCTGCATGAGCCGCGATATGGAGCTCAGCTGTGACGATCACGTCTTAAAAAACAGCAGTGAGGAAGAGCGGAAGGAATACAGCCGTATGCTGCTGCGCTTCTCCTGTGAAAAACAGGTGCTCCCGGCGGCGGGGCCGTGCTTTGGGGCGCACGAGATCCGGCAGAGGATCCGCCATGCGCTTGCCCCGAAGAAGCGCGCGGCCGGTGCGGGCGTCATCGCCGGAATACTGCTGATTCTTCTGGCGGCCGCATGTCTGACAAACGACGTGGAAATGGGATCCGGCGCTTTGGATCCGGAGAAAGACACGGCGGGGACAGAATCCGGAGAAGCGTCCGAAACGATGCGCCGCCGCCAGGCAGAGGCCCTTTTTGCGGCCGCGAATCCCTATATCGGCGACGCGCCCGCGGACGGACGGCTGCTGAATGCGATCTGGGAGGTGACAGGGGATCCCGGCACGCGGGGCGGTATGCAGCTGCAGACGACAACGGAGCCCTACGGCATCACGATTCATTTTGAGGAACTCCCGGATCGTACCGTGATGTGGAATACGGCGGTGCTGTTTCTCGCGCTGACGGAAAACTGCGGGGAATTCGGCTGGGATTTTGAAGCTTCCCCGGGGGATGTCTGTTCCTGGACGGTGCCGCTGACAGAGGTCAGTGCGGAGCTGGACGCAGACATAAAAAGCTATGCCGCATCCGCGGAGGGCGTGGAGGAGCTGCTGCGTCTGCTGGAAGAGGCCGGTTCGACGGATTCGTCGGGCTTTCCGGCATCCGGACACCCGTCTCTGCTGGCGGCTTCCACGGGAAAGACGGTTTTTCCCGGCGGGATTTATCACCATGACACATCCGCGGAGCTCATAAATGAACTGCTGCCGCTTCTTCCGGAGGATCCGGCACTGGCCGGGACAGACGTCATCATTCTTTCGGATGAACCGGTGCACATGGAGCTGTGGGAGAACTTTTATCAGAAGGTGCAGATCGGGGTTCCGGCGGATCTTCTGCTTGCCTATCCGTGTTCCGATGAAAAAGAGGGGGAATATTTTTATGCTTATGTCTCTTACGACGGGGAATCGTTTTATGCCGTATGGGATGACATGAGCATCGCGCCCGACGAGGTGACGGATGACGGGATGGCGGTTTATCAGGGAAAGATATACAGCAATCTGCTGGTGGAATCTTATGAGACGCAGGACAAAACCACGTTTCTGACGGCCGTGCTGGACAATGATCCGGCGCTTTGCTGGGATGATATCGTGGAATCCTGGTTAAGCAGCGTTGCGCCCTCTGACCTGGACGTATATAACCTGTTTTTTGTGGAACAGGAGGACTGAAGAATGGAGATGCAGATGGAAGATTTACGGCTTTGCGACAGTGAATACCGCTTTATGACGCTGGTGTGGGAGCACGCGCCCGTCGGCTCCGGGAAACTGGTGGAGCTTGCAAAGGAACAGCTGGGATGGAAGAAATCAACTACATATACCGTGATCAAAAAACTCTGCGAGCGCGGGTTTATTCAGAATGAGCAGGCTGTCGTTTCCGTGCTTGTGCCGATGGAGCGGTGCCAGGCGGTGGAGTCCGACTATTTTCTCGAGCGCACCTTCGGCGGCTCCCTGCCGGCCTTTCTCGCCTCGTTTCTCGGCACGAAAAAAATAAAAGCGGCGGAGGCGGAGGAATTAAAGCGCATGATCGATGAATTTAAGGAAAACGGCTGATTAAACCGGTCCGACCTGTGGAATACTGTCAGTAAAACCGGATAAGAAAGGAAACCGATATGACACAGGTACAGGTATTAATCAATGCGCCGGAAAAGGCGGAACGTCTCTGCAATATCTTAGGGCATTTCGAGGGCCCGTTTGACCTCACGAAAGGGAACCGCTGCGTGGACGGGAAATCGATTCTTGGAATCTACGCGATGGATCTGTCGGCTCCGCTCACGCTCTCGATTTATCGTGACGCGGAGCCGGTGATCCGTGAGATACAGGAGTTCCTTTATTAAAATTCCCCTACAAAAACGCTTTCAGATCCCCGGCAAGCGCCTCCTCGATATGAATCAGCTCCTTTGCCTTGCCTTTTGCCTCCTTATCGGCGGCAGGGCACTGATTCATGTGGCGCTGCATGGTTTTGACGCCCATATTACAGCCGTCGGTGATCAGATCCGCGCAGACGCGGTCGCTGTCGTCGATGGCAAGCTTTGCGTTCGTTTTTACCCAGGACATCCCTTTTGCCATCATGCCGGGATCCTTTGTCTCCTCCCCGTATTTCTGGAGCAGGATATGAAGCTCGTTTCCGAGCTGTTCGTGATGATTTCTGGAAGCGGTCAGGATATCGCAGAGCTTCTGATCCTTCACGTTTCCGAGCACCTCGTTTAACGAATAGACCGCCATCTGGGTTCCGGCGTTACATTCGCGCAGCAGATAGATGGTATCATTGCTGACCATAGTCGTCTCCTCCTCATTTCCTTCCTGCAGACAGCAGGATATTCTGATTCCGTTTTAGTATGGGCGGCAGACCGGAAATCTATACATTTCCGTTGACAGGCCGGATTCTGCTGTCTATAATAAAAATGATTATTTTTGTCGTCCGGTGTCGATTCCGGACCAGGACTGGAACGGAGTTTCGGGATGCTTTTTAATTCATTTGACTTTTTAGTATTTTTTCCAATTGTATTATTCGCATATTTTCTTCTCCCGGGAAGGGTGAGACAGTTCTGGCTGCTTCTGGCAAGCTATTATTTTTACATGGGATGGAACGCGAAATATGCGCTTCTGATCTTTTTTATCACGCTGGTAAGCTACGCGGGCGGCCTCTGGCTGTGCCGCGGCCCCTCCGCCATCTTTCTTGTCCGGAAGAAAAAGGACGGCAGACGGGCGGACACCATGTCGGACACGGGGGGAGCGGCGGGAGGCAGGAAGGCCGGTTTTATCCTCTGTACGGCCCTGGTTCTCGGCGTGCTCTTTCTGTATAAATACCTCGATTTTTTTGTGGGAAGCGCGCTGCGGCTTTTACATGCCGCGGGCTTTACGGAGCGGACTTCCTCGCACTTTGGCCTGATTCTTCCGGTCGGCATCTCGTTTTACACCTTTCAGGCGCTCGGCTATCTGATCGACGTCTGGCGGAAGGAGATCCCGGCGGAGCGCAATTTTTTCAAATACGCGCTGTTCGTCTCCTTTTTCCCGCAGCTTGTGGCCGGGCCGATCGAGCGGAGTAAAAATCTGCTCCGCCAGCTGGATCAGCCGAAGGCGTTTGACTACGACGCCGCGAGAGACGGGCTTCTGCTGATGCTGTGGGGCTATTTCGAGAAGATGTGCATCGCGGACACGGCGGCGGTTTATGTGACGAATGTCTTTGATTCCTACGAGACCTGCGGGCCGGGCATGACGGTCTGGGCGACGGTGCTGTTTGCCTTTCAGATCTACTGCGATTTCGGCGGCTACAGCCACATCGCGATCGGGGCGGCGCAGGTGCTCGGGATCCGGCTGATGGACAATTTTAAACAGCCGTATTTTGCCACGAGCGTGCAGGATTTCTGGCGCAGATGGCACATCAGCCTCTCCACCTGGTTCCGCGATTATGTCTATATCCCGCTCGGCGGCAGCCGCTGCGGCAGGGTAGCGCAGTACCGGAACTTAATGATCACCTTTCTGGTCAGCGGGCTCTGGCACGGCGCGAGCTGGAATTTCGTGGCGTGGGGCGGGCTGCACGGCGTATATCAGATCGCAGGAAAGCTGACGAAGCCGCTCAGAGAGCGCCTCTGCCGTCTGCTTCACATCGGAACGGGACACACCTGGCAGCGCATCGTATCCGTGTGCGTCACCTTTGTGCTCTGTGACATCGCGTGGCTGTTTTTCCGCGCCTCCGGGCTTCGGCAGGCCGTCTCCATGCTGCGGTATATGATAACCCCGCATGTGTTTGCCGAATTCCGGTCGCTGATCACGTTTGCCAGAGGGCTGGATCTCAATCAGGCGCTGCGGCTGTACCTGGGGCTTCTCGTACTGTTTGCGGTGGATCTTCTGCACGAGCGGGGCGTTTCGCTGCGGCGCATTTATACCGGCAGGGGAATCCTGTTCCGGTGGAGCGGCTACGTGGTGATCCTGCTGGGCTTTGTCGTCCTGCTGATCCAGAACTACGGGCTGCCGGCGTCGGAATTCATTTATTTCCAGTTTTAGAGGGGCGTGCGAAAACGCTGCGGAATGGAGAGTAACATGGTTCGGTTTGTAAAAAAATTATGCCTGTTTGCGGCGCTGTTTTGTATTCTGCTGCTCGCGCTGTTCTGGCTGTCGGGGCGGCCGCGGTTTCGACTGTGGTTCGCAAAGATAACCGGCAGCGTGGAATATGCGGCGGGTGAGGGTGAGGCGGAAGCGTATATCAGGAAGGTTTCGGCGGAGGCATCACCGGATGCTCCCTGCACGACGCTGATCCTCGGCGACAGCGTCTGCAATCAGATGTTTCGCGACCTGCAGGAAGGGAACCCGTCAATCTGTATCGACGGCAACAACCGCGGGATGACGCTCGCGGGGGAGTATCTGCTGCTCGATGAATTTCTGCGCCATCAGGACGGGGTGACGGACGTTTGGCTGATCGTCGGCCCGAATATGCTTCAGAGCGATATCGACGTGCTCTACGGATACCAGTACGTGGTGATCCCCTTTGCGCGGTATGGGATGCTCGACCGGTTAGAACCGGAAACGACAGCATATATGAAAGACCTGTACGGCAGCCTGTTCCTCAATAAAACAGTGGCGATGATGATCGGAGACTCGAGCGTCGGGCGGAAGCTGTATCTGAATTATTTAAAGGAGAAATACGCGGTGAAAAAAGCCGGAGAGTCCGGGGAGTCCGGGCGGTATCCGCTTTCCATGACGACGCGCATCTATCTGCCGAAGATTGCAGAGCTGTGCGGGGAGCATCAGATCACGCTGCATCTGCTCGCGACGCCGCAGGCGGATAACGAATATCGCAGGGATGAGGCCGATGAGCTTCTGCAGTATGTGGAAGAAACGGAACCGGAATATGCGGATCTGTTTGCCGACTATTTTGACACGCTGGTCTTTTATCCGGAAGAACAGTTTGCAGACGGGATCCATTTTGGAGGGGAGTATGACTGTCAGGGGCACTTTAACGATCTGATCGAAGAGATGTATCAGGAACAGGGGTATCTGAGGGATCTTGTGCTTTCGGAATAAGGCCAGATGCCTGGCAGCCATTACTTCTTTGGCCGGACACCGTGCAGCGTGGTGCACGGTGCCGTGTGAACAGTAACGATCTCTTTGTATTGGGCTGAGGAATTGGAAGCTCGCCCCTTGACTTCCCACTTTGGAAGACTTATAATATATCGGATTACACACAGAGGAGAACGCCCATGATAAAAAGCATGACAGGTTTCGGACGCTCTGAGACGGTGACGGCGAACCGGCGGTTTACGGTCGAGATCAAATCGGTCAACCACCGCTACCTGGATATCGGGATCCGGATGCCGCGGCAGCTCGGTCAGTTTGAGAGTGCAATCCGCGGGATTTTAAAGGAGTATCTGGAGCGCGGCAAGACCGATGTCTATATCAGCTGCGAGGACAGTGCGAAGGAGCAGTATGCCGTGCAGTTTAACGCGCAGATTGCGGCGCAGTACCTCGCGCACATGAATGAGATGGCGGAGATGTTCGGCCTTGAGAACGATATCCGCGTGAGCACGCTTTCACGGTTCCCTGAGGTGCTGACCGCGCAGGAGCAGCAGGCGGATGAGCAGGAGATCTTTGCGGAGCTTTCGCAGGCTGTCCGCGGCGCCTGTGAGCAGCTGACTGCCAGCCGTGCCGCGGAGGGAGAGCAGCTGCGCGGGGATCTTCTTGCAAAGCTAAACGGCATGCTTTCTTATGTGGACTTTATCGAGGAGCGCATGCCCGTGATCTTAGAGGAGTACCGCGGCCGCCTTACCGAAAAGGTGCGCGACCTGCTCGCGGAAAAGACGCTTGACGATGCCAGGATCGCCACGGAAATCACGATTTTTGCGGATAAAATCTGCGTGGACGAGGAGACGGTGCGCTTAAGGAGCCATATAAAAAGCATGATCGACACCTTAAATCGCGGGGGCGCCGTCGGCCGCAGGCTGGATTTTATCGCGCAGGAGATGAACCGGGAGGCAAATACGATCCTGTCAAAGACAACGGATATCCAGATCTCGGATACGGGGATCGGGTTAAAGACCGATATCGAGAAGGTCAGGGAGCAGATTCAGAACATCGAATAGGAGTCTTTACGGCTATGGCAAAGCTTATGAATATCGGATTCGGGAACCTGGTGAATACCGATAAGATTATCAGCATCATTTCGTCCGATTCCGCGCCGGCAAAGCGCATGATCCAGCGCGGCAAGGAGGATGAGACCCTGATTGACGCCACACAGGGGAGACGGACCAAAAGCGTTATTTTTACGGAGAACAACAGAATTGTATTGTCGGCCCTGCAGCCGGAGACGCTGGCCATCCGGTTCGGCGGCAATGTGACAGAGGTGAGTGAAGATGCGGGAGAGTAGAGGGATTCTGACGGTGGTATCCGGTTTTTCCGGAGCGGGGAAGGGCACGATCATGAATGAGCTGCTGCGGTGCTATCCGGACTGCTATGCGCTTTCCATTTCCGCGACGACCAGAAAGCCGAGACCGTACGAGAGGGAGGGCGTGGAGTATTTCTTTAAGACGGAAGAGGAATTTTGCCGGATGATCGCGGACGGCGAGCTGATCGAATACGCGCAGTACGTCGGCAATTATTACGGCACGCCGCGCGATTATGTGGAACGGCAGTTAGAGGCCGGGGTTGACGTGATCTTAGAGATCGAGATCCAGGGTGCGCTTAAGATCAAGCGCGACCGCCCGGATACGATCCTTTTGTTTATCACGCCGCCGACCGCGGCGGAGCTCGGCAGACGTCTGGCCGGCCGGGGCACGGAGTCCGCGGAGGTGATCCGCTCGCGTCTGATGCGGGCGTTAAGCGAGGCGGAGGGCGTCGACGCATATGATTATCTGGTGGTAAACGATGTGGTGGAGGACTGTGTGCGGAAGGTGCACAGCATCATCCAGAACGAGCATTCCCGCATGCACCGCAATCTCTCCATGATTGAGCGGCTGCAGCGCGAGCTTGAGGAGTTTGTTCAGGAATAAGTTCAGGACAGAAAAGGAGATTGACTATGATACATCCATCTTATGTGGAACTGATGAAGGTTGTAAACAATGACACCGAGATCGGTGAGGAGCCGGTCGTAAACAGCCGTTATTCCATTGTGATCGCGACGGCAAAGCGCGCCCGCCAGATCATCGGAGGGGATGACGCGATGGCGGAGAAGGTGACCTGCCCGAAGCCGCTGTCGATCGCGGTCGAGGAATTATATGAGGGCAAGGTAAAGATTTTATCGGAGTCCGCGGAGGCGCCGGAGGAGTAGCGGGCAGATCAGATTTTTACGCGGGAGAAAGGGGGGTGCAGCCCGACAGAGTTTCCACATGTCGGGCGCAACCCCTTCCGGCGTTAGGGCGTGTCTTAACATGCATAGATTGTGAGGTTATATGAAGCTGTTATTTATCTCCCTGGGCTGCGACAAGAACCGGGTGGATACGGAGCGCATGCTGGGGCTGATCCTGGCGGAACGCTGGGAGGAGCCGGTTGAGCTTACCGATGACGAATATGAGGCGGATGTCATTGTCATCAATTCGTGCTGCTTTATCAACGACGCGAAGGAGGAGAGCATCAACACGATCCTTGACATGGCGGAGCGCAAAAAGGACGGCCGTGCGCGCGCGCTGATTGTGACCGGATGCCTTGCACAGCGCTACCGCGACGAGATCCGCAGGGAGATCCCGGAGGTGGACGCGGTTCTGGGCACAAATTCCGGCGCACAGATCACAGCGGCGATCCGAAGCGCACTGGCAGGCCGCTTTTACGAGGAGTACGCCGCGCTGACCGGGATCCCTGACCGCGGCGCCGGGCGGGTGGTCACGACCGGAGGCCATTACGCGTATTTAAAGATCGCGGAGGGCTGCGACAAGCGCTGCACCTACTGCATCATCCCGCAGATCCGCGGGAGCTACAGAAGCGTGCCGCTCCCGGAGCTGGTGGCCGAGGCGAAGGAGCTGGTGGCGGGCGGCGCGAAGGAACTGATTCTGGTCGCCCAGGAGACGACGCTCTACGGGACGGATCTCTACGGCGAAAAATCCCTGTACCGTCTGCTTGACGCGTTAAACGGGATTCCCGGACTGTTCTGGATCCGCATCCTCTACTGTTATCCGGAGGAGATCGACGATGTGCTGATCGACGCCATCCTGCGCAATCACAAGGTCTGCCATTATCTGGATCTGCCGATCCAGCACGCGAACGATACGATCTTAAAGCGGATGGGACGGCGGACGAACCGTGCGGATTTAGAGCGCATCATCGCGCATCTCAGAGAGCGCATTCCGGATATCACGCTGCGGACGACCTTAATCTGCGGCTTTCCGGGCGAGACGGAGGAGATGCACGAGGAGCTGATGCAGTTTGTGAACGATATGGAGTTCGACCGGCTCGGCGCGTTCTGCTATTCCCCCGAGGAAGGGACGCCGGCAGCGGAGTTTGCGGATCAGGTGGACGAGGAGAAAAAGCAGGAATGGCAGGAAGCCGTTATGGAGCTCGAGGAGGAGATCATCTGCGAGAAGAACGAGACGCTGCGCGGGAAGACATTTGACGTTTTCATCGAGGGTCAGGTCAGCGGGGAGCCCGTCTGTATCGGCAGAACCTTCCGGGACGCGCCGGAGGTGGACGGCTATCTTTTCATCCACACGGACGAGACGCTGATGACCGGCGATATCGCGCGCGTGCGCGTGACCGGCGCTTATGAATATGATCTGATCGGGGAGCTGATCGGATAGTGAGGAGACGACTATGAATTTACCAAACAAACTGACAATCCTTCGGGTGATCCTGATCCCGTTTTTTGTCGTGTTTCTGATGGCGCCGTATTTCGAGGGCTACGGCAACTATATCGCGCTGGCGATTTTTATCGTGGCGAGTCTGACGGACATGCTCGACGGGAAGATCGCGCGAAAGTACAACCTTGTCACGAATTTCGGGAAATTTATGGACCCGCTCGCGGACAAGCTTCTGGTGTGCTCCGCCCTGATCTGCCTGATCGAGAGCGGGAAGCTGGCGGCCTGGATCGTGATCGTGATCATCGCCCGGGAATTTATCATCAGCGGCTTCCGTCTGGTGGCGTCGGACAACGGCGTCGTGATCGCGGCCAGCTACTGGGGAAAATTTAAGACGGTCTCGCAGATGCTGATGGTGATCGTGCTGATCCTCGACCTGCCGCATCCCGCGTTTCGGATGCTCGGCACCGTGCTGACGTATCTGGCGCTGATTCTGACCGTGGTATCGCTGATGGATTATATTGTAAAAAATAAAGATGTGCTGAAAGAGCAGAAGTGAGGGTGCGATGGAAGGACCTAAGACGCAGAAGGACGGTGCGATGACAGAAAACGCGCCGGAACAACAGATTTATGAACTGTTAAAAAAAGAGCGCTGCACGCTGACCACGGCGGAATCCGCGACGGGCGGCATGATCGCCTCGACGCTGGTCAATGTGCCGGGGATTTCCGAATTTTTTCAGGAAGGTTACGTCACGTATTCCGACGCCGCGAAGGTAAAAATGATCCACGTGAACCCGGATACGATCGCGGCATATGGCGTTGTGAGCAGTGAGACGGCGGCGGATATGGCCAGGGGCGCCGCTAAAACCGCCGGGACGGACGCCGCGCTCTCCGTGACAGGCGTCGCGGGGCCGGACGGCGGCACGAAGGAGTGCCCGGTCGGGCTCGTCTTTCTCGGCTGTCATCTGCGGGGGCGCACCGTCACAGAGCGCCATCTCTTTTCCGGGGACCGGATGCAGGTGCGGACGCAGGCGGCGCGGGCGGCCCTTCTGCTTTTGGAACAGATGCTTTTGACAGGAGGTGCGTATGCGGATCATTGCAGGGAAGAATCGTAGTCTGCCGCTAAAGACGATCCCGGGACGGGAGACGAGGCCGACGACGGACCGGATCAAGGAGACGCTGTTTAATATCATACAGGATGAGATCCCCGGCTGCTATTTCCTGGATCTGTTTGCGGGCAGCGGGCAGATCGGGCTTGAGGCGGTCAGCCGGGGCGCGGCATACGTCATATTTGTGGAGCAGGAGAAAAAAGCCAGCGCCTGCATTGAGGAGAACATCCGCTTCACAAAATCCGGGGAGGATACAAAGCTGTACGCCGCGGACGTCGCCAGCGCGCTCCGCCGGATGGACGGAATCTACCGCTTTGACGTCATTTTTATGGATCCGCCTTACGGGCAGGGTCTGGAACAGGAAGCGCTTCGTGCCCTGGCGTCCTCCACACTGTTAAAGGAGGGGGCGCTGATCATCGCGGAGGCGCAGCTTGACGCCGATTTTTCCTGGGCGGACGCGCTTGGCTTTGAGGTGACCCGCGTGAAGCGGTATAAGACAAATGAGCATGTATTTCTCCGCAGAAGAGAACGACAGAAATGAGGACAGGGATGAAGAGAGCGATTTACCCGGGGAGCTTTGATCCGCTCACGCTCGGACATATGGATATTATCGTGCGTTCCGCGCGGATCGTGGACGAGCTTGTGGTCGGAGTGTTGAATAACAGTGCAAAAAATTCATTGTTTTCTCTTGAGGAACGTGTTAGTATGATAAAAGAGATGACGGCGGATATCCCGAATCTGTCGGTGGCTTCCTTTGACGGGCTGCTGGTGGATTATATGAAGGAGATTAATGCCACGATCATCGTGCGCGGACTGCGCGCTGTCACGGATTTTGAGTATGAGCTTCAGATTGCGCAGACGAATCATGTGGAGAATCCGGATGTGGAGACGATTTTTCTGACGACGAGCCTGCAGTATTCCTATCTGAGCTCTACAATTGTAAAGGAGTTTGCCTCCTACGGGGGCGATATCTCCAAATTTGTGCCGGAGCGTTTTATTGACCGGATTTATCAGAAGTACGGCCACAGCAGAAAGACGGTATAAGCGCCGTCCCCTGATTTTTTATATGGCCAGGATTTTAGTGAGAATGGAGTAACCTATGGCAAGCAGAATCGAACAGATTATCGAAGAGATTGAGGAGTATATCGACAATTGCAAACCGCAGACGTTTTCCTCCTCGAAGATCGTAGTGAACCGCGAAGAGATCGAAGAGCTTCTGACCGAGCTTCGCGTGAAGACGCCGGATGAGATTAAGCGTTATCAGAAGATTATCAGCAATAAGGAGGCGATTCTGGCGGACGCGCAGGCAAAGGCGGACGCGATCATCGCGCAGGCGCAGGTTCGGACCGATCAGCTTGTCAGTGAACACCAGATCATGCAGCAGGCCTATGCGCAGGCAAACGAAGTTGTCATGATCGCCACCAAGCAGGCGCAGGAGATCTTAGACAACGCGACAAACGACGCGAACAGTATCCGCATGGGCGCGATGCAGTACACCGACGACATCCTGCGGAATCTCGAGAATACCGTCTCCCATGCCGTGGAGACCTCGCGGGCGCGCTATGACGCGTACGCCGCCTCGATGCAGGAATTTATGGACATCATCTCAGCGAACCGCGCGGAGTTAAACCCGACCGCGGAGGAGCCGGTGTCTTCTCCGGTTTCCCCGTCAAAGGAGGAGCTGCCGAAGGTGGAGATCACCTCGGATATGCTCGGATGAGCGGACGGGCGGACCGTTACAGAAAAAGAATCGTGATTCCCCAGGCGAGCAGAGCGCTGGCTCCGGTGCAGATCAGCTTCAGGGCGCAGTAGCGCTTCAGGGAAAGTCCGCTGCCTTTTGTCATCGAGCTCGTCTGTGCGATGCCGGAGAGCCCGCCGAAGGCGGTGAAGACCATGGCGAGCAGATACTGTGTGCGAAGCGGCAGCCCGGAGAGCGGCAGCAGGCCGATCCCGTTGGTGATCTCCGTAAAGCCGACCAGAAGCGTCCGTGCAGCCACCGGGAGAGGAAGTCTGTTCACCGCGGAAGCCGCCATGGAAAACAGCATAATATAGCCGCCCAGCCGGGTGAGCGTTTCAAAACCATTCATAATGCCGGCATCTATGATTTTAAAATTCATTTTAGATTCTGATGCCGGCATTTCTGATCCGTGAAGCGTGCCGGATCTCTTTGTGTCAGAAAAATGGCCGGCGCGGCGCAGCAGGAAATACCCGCACAGAAGCGGCGGGAGATAGAGCGCCGCGTAGCTGATCAGTGTCAGGTGCGGCAGGGAAAGCTGCTGCCGCAGGATATAGCTGCTGATAAAAACCGGGCTGATATTGTTGGTGACGGCAAAGAGGATTTCCGCCTCCGCTCTCTCGATCTTTTTCTGCTCCAGCAGCACGGCACAGTTTTTACTCCCCATCGGAAACCCGAACAGAAAACCGGTCAGGACGACAAACGCCCCGTTCCCGCTGACGGGCAGGATCAGCCGGATCAGCGGCGATGTGATGCGGTTTAAATACTGCACATAGCCGGATGTGATCAGAAGATTGGATGCGATCGCAAACGGAAGCAGCGTCGGGAGCACGCGGTCATACCAGAGCACGAGCCCGGCTGCCGCGGCTTCGACGGCGTCCTTCGGGAAAAACAGGATATAGGCAATAAAGAGTAACAGTGTGAGGAATATTAGCTTCTTTTTCATACTAAACTATATGAGATACAGGAGGGATTGTATGAGTAACTTATCAGAAATCAGGGAGCGGAACTTAAAAAGCCAGAAGGTCTTCGATTATTTCGAGGCGCTTGCCGCCATTCCCCACGGCTCCGGGAACACAAAGGCCATCAGCGACTATCTGGCGGATTTTGCGAAGAAGAAAGGGCTTGCGTATTACCAGGACGACCTGAATAATATCGTGATCATCGCGGAGGCAACGCCGGGGTATGAGTCCGCGACGCCGGTGATCCTCCAGGGCCATATGGATATGGTCTGCGAGAAGGAGAGCGGCTGTGACATTGATTTTGAAAAAGACGGCCTGCGCCTTCTGGTGGACGGGGATTTTCTGACCGCGGACGGCACGACCTTAGGCGGGGACGACGGCATCGCGGTGGCCTATGCGCTTGCGATCCTCGATTCCCCGGAGCTTGCGCATCCGAGGCTGGAGATTGTGATTACAGTCGACGAAGAAACCGGGATGGACGGCGCAAAGGGGATCGACCTTTCCATGTTAAAGGGGCACACCCTCTTAAATCTCGACTCGGACGAGGAGGGGCATTTCCTGACGAGCTGCGCCGGCGGCCTGACGCTTATGACAACGCTTCCCGTCGATTATATCACACAGCGCGGCCTTCGCACGGAGGTCACAGTGACCGGCTTAAACGGCGGACACTCCGGGGGCGAGATCGGAAAAGAGCTGGGAAACGCCAATATCATCATGGGACGTCTGTTAAAATATGTCTCGGACCGCATGGAGACCGGCATCGCCGCGCTTTCCGGCGGCAATAAGGACAATGCGATCCCCCGGGAGAGCAGGGCTGTGCTTTACATCCCGGCGGAGCGTAAGGATGCTTTTACCGGGGCGCTGCAGGAGCTGGAGGCGGTGCTGAAAAAAGAATTTGCGGGCTCGGATGCGGGCGTCTGCTTCCGATACAGCTTTGGCGATGAGGAGGAAGGGCACATTCTCTCCTACAGCGCCATGTCAAAGGTGATCTTCTATCTGCGGGAGGTCCCGAACGGCAGGCTTCACATGAGCCAGAACTTCCCCGGGCTGGTGGAGACCTCCTTAAATCTCGGGATCCTGACCCTCGGTGAGGAGGCCCTGATCTCCCATTCCTCTATCCGCAGCAGCGTCTCCACCCGAAAGCTGGACGTGGCGGACCGGCTGATCCACCTGGCGGAGCTTCTGGGGGGTGAGACGGAGGTCCTCGGCGATTATCCGGCCTGGGAATACCGGGCGGACTCGTCGCTTCGGACGCGCATCGCGGAGCTTTACCGGAGCTTATTTGAGGAGGAGCCGGTGTTTGAGGCGATCCACGCGGGATTAGAGTGCGGCCTTTTATCGGAAAAGATCCCGGATCTCGACTGCGTGTCCTTCGGCCCGAATAATTATGACATCCACACGCCGCGGGAGCGCTTAAGCATTTCCTCCACGGAAAAAATATGGATTCTGCTGACCGAATTTTTAAAGAGCTGGAAATAAGAGCATTGCAGCATGCCCGGCGCCGGCCGGGACAAGATTCACGGAGGCTTCATGACCGAAAAACGGATCCGTCTGTCACTGATTTTTCTTGCTGTGGTATTGTGGAATGTCCTGCTGACCAGTCATATCACAGAGAAGGCACTTCAGATAAACTGCTTCTCCTATGAGACGGCGTATCAGAACTTCCGGGATCATGCGATCCCGGAGGAGGTGTTCTGGCGGTTTTGGGAGGAAGCGGGGGAGGATACGGACGCATTTGCACAGCTTCTGGCCATGTATTTTGCGACGGATGGTGCGGAGACAGATGTCGAGTCTCTGAGGCAGGCCGCCGGTTATGCGAAGCGGTACCGCGGGGCGGAATTTGCGCGTCTCTGCCGTTATATCCATGCGGTGTGGAACGACCTTAAGCGTTTTCCGGTCGGGGCCGTGGCCTCCGAGCCCGACGCCACGGTCAGCTTTGCGGACAGCTGGATGCAGAGCCGGACCTTCGGCGGGGAGCGCGGACACGAGGGCACCGACCTGATGGCCACGGTAAACCAGCGCGGAATTTATCCGGTTTTCAGCATGACGGACGGCGTGGTGGAGCAGATCGGCTGGCTCCGTCTCGGCGGCTGGCGCATCGGCATCCGCAGCGAGTCCGGCGCGTATTTTTATTATGCCCACATGGCGGAGTACGCGAAGGAATTTGAGATCGGGGAGCGGGTGGAGGCAGGCACCTTTCTCGGGTACATGGGGGATACCGGCTACAGCGATACGCCCGGGACGACCGGGAAGTTTGATGTGCATCTGCACGTCGGCATCTACTTAAATGACGAGGACGGGAGAGAATTTTCCGTGAATTCCTTCCCGATGCTGCGGTATCTCTGGGAGAAAAACGGGGAGAGGTTATGAGATGGCAATGAGACTGGATAAATACCTGACAGAGACCGGGGCAGGGACGCGGAGCGAGGTAAAAAAGCTGATCCGTGCCGGGCAGGTGACGATAAACGGAGAAATTGCGGGAAAGCCGGAACAGAAAGTCAGTGAAAAGACGGATGTCGTCTGCCTGCGTGGGAAACACCTCACCTACCGGCAGTATGAATATTATCTGTACCACAAGCCGGCGGGCTGCGTCACGGCGACGGAGGACAATCTTCACCGGACCGTGATGGAGGATCTGCCGGATCCGGTTCGGAAGGATCTGTTCCCGGTCGGAAGGCTGGACCTTGACACGGAGGGGCTTCTTCTGATTACGAATGACGGTGCAATGGCACATGCGCTCTTAAGCCCGGCGCGCCATGTGCCCAAAACGTATCTCGCCCGAGTGGCCGGAAGGGTGACGGATGCGGATGTCAACCTGTTTCAAAATGGAGTTGACATTGGAGAAGAGCGCCTGACCAGGCCCGCGAAGCTTGAGATCCTGTCCGCCGGGGAGACCTCGGAGATCCTTCTGACCATCACGGAGGGGAAATTCCACCAGGTAAAGCGCATGTTCCACGCGGCGGGGAAAGAAGTGACGTATCTGAAGCGCGTCCGCATGGGGCCGCTTGCGCTGCCGGATACGCTGGCGCCGGGGGAATACCGTGCGCTGACGGAGGACGAGCTTGGGGAGCTGCGGAAGGTGACGGGGCTGACTGGAGCTGCGGACAGGTGAAAGGAGATGATTCTCATGACGGACAGCTATGGGCTGATGCAGCAGATAGAGGAACGGATTGCCGCACTGCCTGCGGGTTATATTTCCAGGAAGAATATAAACGGTAAGACGCGATATTACCTCCAGTGGAAAGAAAATGGGAAGATAAAGAGTCAGTATCTCCGTGAGGGGGAAGCGGAGGAAATCCGGATGCAGATAGAAGAACGCAGGCAGCTCCAGAAGCGGTTAAAGGAACTGAAAAAAAAGTTTCCGTCGTCAGGGGAGAATAGCTGCCAGTTTGAAACCGCAGTACGGACAGGACGTGAACTTGCAGGAATGGCTGCCAGTGTGGAGGGGCTTGAAAAAAGAGAGATCTGGCACCGGATCCCCCAATATCTTTATGGAAATGTGCGGGCAAGGGTGTGTGTGATTTACGGGCTCAGGCGGACCGGAAAGACCACCATGCTTCTTCAGGCCATTGCAGACATGTCCGAGGAAAATTTTGCCAAAGCAGCCTATATCAAACTGCGTACCGTCGATGAGATGGACCGGCTCACCCGTGACTTAGACCGGCTGTACCGGACGGGATACCGTTACATCTTTCTGGATGAGGTTACGCTGATGGATGATTTTATTGATTCTGCGTCCCTCCTGTCCGACATTTATGTGCCGATGGGGATGCGGATCGTACTCTCCGGCACGGATTCTCTGGGATTCTGGTTTGCCAGGGACAATGAACTGTACGACAGGGAACGGACATTTCACACCACCTTTATCCCATACCGTGAATACAGCCGTATCCTCCATATTGACAGCATAGAGGAATATATCCGTTACGGAGGCACCTTAAAAGCAGGGGAGACAGATTTTGACGACGAAGAGCTTCTGGAGGAAGGCGTGGCATTCCGTGACGATGAATCCACACGCAGGTATATTGACACGGCTATCTGCAAAAATATCCAGCATTCCCTGTCCTGCTTCTCATTTGGAAAATACTTCGGCCATCTGCAAGACCTTTATGAGGCAGGGGAGCTGACCGGCGCCATCAACCGTATCATAGAGGATATGAACCACCGGTTTGTGCTGGAAGTGCTGACAAGGCCCTTCGTATCCCATGACCTCGGCATTACGACAGAGAATCTGAAACGGGAACGCGACCCGGAAAAACGGACGGATATCCTGAAAGCCATCGATAAAGAGGCCGTGACAAAAAATCTGATGAAGATACTGGATATCCGAAATCAGGAGGAACAGAAGATCGGGATCACACCCTCCCATGCAGTGCAGATCCGTAAATATCTGGAGGCGCTGGATCTCATTGTCTCCTGCCCCATTGAGTATGGCATAGCCGGGATGGAGCCAAAGGAGCGGATCCTGTTTACGCAGCCCGGCATGAGATACTGCCAGGCGCAGGCTCTTGTGCATTCCCTGATGAAGGATGAGACCTTCCGTCTTTTGGACAATGAAACTGCCTCTTATGTGACAGAACGTCTGCTGGGGGAAGTGCGTGGAAGAATGCTGGAAGATATCATACTGCTGGAAACATCCAAAGCCCTTGGAAAAGAGTATGAAGTGTTCAGACTTATGTTTGTAAACGGAGAATTTGATATGGTTATCTGCGACAAAAAGAACAGCACCTGCGCTATTTATGAGATAAAACACAGCAGCCGGTGTGTCCGGGAGCAGGCCAGGCATCTTTTGGATGCAGAAAAGCTAAGGCTTACCTCCCCGCGGTTCGGGAAGCTGGCGGGCAGATTTGTGCTGTATCTTGGCGAAAACCTGGATACGCAGGATGGCATAGCCTACCGCAATGCGGAGCAGTTTTTAAAAAAGCTGCCGGAAATCACCCTTGAAAGCGGGCTTAAGGAACTGACGTCGGAAAAGGAAGCCTGAGAAAAGGAGATCACGATGAACCAGGGATTTTTACCGATTACCAGGGAGGAGATGGAGGCCCGCGGCATCACGCAGCCCGATTTTGTCTACGTCTGCGGGGATGCCTATGTGGATCATCCCTCCTTCGGACATGCCATTATCACAAGGCTTCTGGAGGCCCACGGCTACAGCGTCTGCATCATCGCGCAGCCCGACTGGCGCGACCCGGCTTCGATTCAGATCTTCGGGGAGCCGCGGCTCGCGTTTCTGGTCTCCGCCGGAAATATGGACTCCATGGTCAACCATTACTCGGTGTCGAAAAAGCGGAGGGCGCAGGACGCCTTTACGCCGGGCGGCGTGACGGGAAAACGGCCGGATTATGCTACAATTGTCTACTGCAATCTGATCCGCCGCACCTATAAAAAGACGCCGGTGATCATCGGCGGGATCGAGGCGAGCCTGCGCCGCCTGGCCCATTATGATTACTGGTCCGATAAGCTGAAACGCTCGATCCTTCTGGATTCCGGCGCGGATCTGGTTTCTTACGGAATGGGGGAGCGCAGCATCATCGGGATTGCGGAGGCGCTGGAGAGCGGTTTATCCGTCCGTGATATTACATTTGTGAACGGGACGGTTTATAAGACGAGGAACCGGGAGGATATCTATGACGCCATTGAGCTTCCCTCCTATGAGGCGCTGCTTGCCGACAGGGCGGAGTACGCCCGCAGCTTTTACACGCAGTACTGCAACACGGATCCTTTCACCGGGAAGCGGCTGTTCGAGACCTATGACGGATCCATGTATGTGGTGCAGAATCCGCCCGCAAAGCCCCTGACCCAGAGCGAGATGGATCAGGTCTATGCGCTGCCTTACCAGAGAACGTATCACCCGTCCTATGAGGCGGCGGGCGGCGTGCCGGCGATCCGGGAGGTGCGCTTTTCACTGGTCAGCAACCGGGGGTGCTTCGGCGGGTGCAGCTTCTGCGCCCTGACGTTCCATCAGGGGCGGATCGTCCAGACGAGAAGCCATGAATCTATCCTGGCGGAAGCCTCGCAGATGGTGTGGGAGCCGGATTTTAAGGGCTATATTCATGACGTCGGCGGCCCGACCGCAAACTTCCGGGCGCCCTCCTGCGAAAAGCAGCTGAGAAACGGCGTCTGCAAAAACCGTCAGTGCCTCTTCCCGAAGCCCTGTGAAAATCTGAAGGTGGATCACGAGGATTACCTTGCGCTGCTTCGAAAGCTGCGGGAGCTCCCGAATGTGAAAAAGGTATTTATCCGCTCCGGCATCCGGTTTGACTACCTGATTTATGACAAAGATCCCTCGTTTTTAAAAGAGCTCTGCGAACACCATGTGAGCGGCCAGTTAAAGGTTGCGCCGGAGCACATCTCGGACGCTGTCCTGGAGAAAATGGGGAAGCCGTCGGCAGAGGTATACCGCCGTTTTACCAGAGCCTATCAGGACATGAATGCGCACCTTGGGAAAGAACAGTACCTGGTGCCTTACCTGATGTCCTCGCACCCCGGCTCAACCTTAAAGGAGGCGGTTGAACTGGCCGAATTCCTGCGGGATCTTGGCTATATGCCGGAACAGGTGCAGGATTTTTATCCCACGCCCTCCACGATCTCGACCTGCATGTACTACACTGGTCTTGACCCGCGCACCATGAAGCCCGTGTATGTGGCGGTCAATCCCCATGAGAAGGCCATGCAGCGCGCCTTAATCCAGTACCGCAATCCGAAAAATTATGACCTGGTGGTCGAGGCGCTGACAAAGGCCGGGCGCACGGATCTGATCGGATTTGAGAAAAAGTGCCTGATCCGGCCGCGGCGTGCGGGCGCCGATGGCCGGGGCATTCAGAAAGCCGGGCGTGCGGGCTCTGAAGGCCGGGGCATTCAGAAAGCCGGGAGCCGGCAGCAGACCGGACAGAAACCCGGCGCGAAAAAGAAGAAAACAATCCGAAACGTGCACAGGAGGAAGGGCTGAACGGACGTTAACTTTTTATTATGAACATCAGGGAGGGAACGACATGGAAGGTTTTACTTTAGGCGAAATGATGTCGATGCAGAAACAATTGTACGAGAAATACAAAGATACCTGGGATCCGCATTCTCCAAAGGCAGGAAGGAGCAGACTCCTTTGGATGGTCGGAGAAATCGGCGAGGTGATTGATGTTATAAAGAAAAACGGGGATGTGAAAGCAACGGAGGAGCCTGTCAGAAAAGCTCTTGTAGAGGAAATGGCGGATGTCCTGATGTATTACAATGATGTTCTGCTCTGCTACGGGATTTCGGAAGAGGAACTGAAAGAGTCGTACCTTTCGAAGTTTGAGAAAAATAAGAGGCGGTGGTAAGATATGATGAAAAGCAGACTTCTTCTGTTTGACCTGGACGGCACGCTGCTTCGCAGTGACAAGACCATTTCAAAGGCGACCTTACAGGCCCTGGAGCAATGCCGAAAGAAGGGCATATGGATCGGGATTTCGACCTCGAGGGGAGAGCAGAACGCCCTTTCCTTTATCGAGGAGCTGCGGCCGGATCTTCTGATTACAAGCGGCGGAGCACTGGTAACCTGCAGGGGCAAAGCTGTTTACCGGGCCGAATTTTCCGCGGAGGAGACGCGGCAGCTGATCGCGGCTACCAGGGAAGTGTGCGGCTGCGACTGTGAAATCACGGTTGATACGGCAGACGCCCACTACTGGAATTATAAAACCGATCCCAAAGCGGCGGATCACAGCTGGGGCGAGAGCATTTATACCGATTTTGCGGATTTTAATAAGACGTCATTAAAAATATGCGTGGAAATTCCGGACGACCAGACGGCCAGACGGCTTCTGGAACGGCTGGACTGGTGCGACGGCGTTCGCTTTTCGGACGGATTCTGGTATAAGTTTACCAGGAAGGATGCGACCAAGGAGCATGCGATTCAGGTTGTCTGCGCGGTGTGTAACATATCGGAAGCGGAGATCACCGCATTTGGCGATGATTATGCGGATATCGGTATGCTGAAGCTATGCGGGACAGGCATCGCGATGGGGAACGCGGTGGAAGAGGTCAGAAAAATCGCGGACCGTGTGATCGGAAGCAATGACGAGGACGGTATCGCGGCGTATCTGTCGGAGCTGGAAGCATGATGTCCGGTTTATTTCAGCGGAAGAAATGGAGGAAACGATGGAAACATGGGATCTGTATACAGAATTCCGGGAACGAACCGGGGAGGAACATATAAGGGGTGAAGCGCTCCCGGAGGGCCTTTACCATCTGGTGGTGCACGTGTGGATCCGCAATCGTGAGGGGAAGTATCTGATCTCCCTGCGCTCCGCGGACCGGCCGATCTTTCCGCTCATGTGGGAATGCGTCGGAGGATCTGTGTTAAAAGGCGAGAGCAGCCAGAACGGAGCAATCCGTGAGGTGAAGGAGGAGGTGGGCATCGACCTCTCACCGGACGCCGGCAGGATCATTTTTTCTGACCTGCGCAAGGACTCGATTCTCGACGTGTGGGAGTTTGACTATGACGGGGAACTGCGGCTGGAACATGCGACGACAAATGAAGTAAAAGAGTGCAGATGGATGTCGGTTGCAGAGATCCGCTCCCTGTACGCGGAACAGAAGCTGGTACATACGCTGGGCTATTTTCTGAACGATTTTTCCGAACTGCAGCCTTTTTTCAATGACGGGATGCAACTTGTATCCCTGCCTGCAAAGTACAAAAAGAAGCTGAAGGCATATTTTTATCTGGCGTCCAGGCTTACGGCCGCGAAAAAATACACGGAGGCGGAGTTAAACGACCGCTTAAACCAGTGGGCGCTTTTCGGCGATCCGGCCACCCTGCGCAGGGAGATGTATAACCGGCATCTTCTGGAGCGGACGAAGGACGGCGGCTATTACTGGCGGACGGGGGAGCTGCCGCCGCTGGATGAATTTATCGCGCGTTACGTCTGAATGTGTGGAGAAGAAGGGGGTGAGGGCGTGCAGATCAGAAAAGCGGGGGCAGAGGATTTGTCGAGAATTGCCGAGATCTTTATCTTTAATAACCGGATCCACTATTTCCCGATTTTTAAAGATGAAGCCTATTCCTTCGGCGAGCTGCAGGTCGTCCCGCTGGTTGAGACGTATCTGAGCCGGCAGGAGATCATGGAGCAGCTTTTTGTGGCGGATTCAGGAATCATAAAGGGTTTTATCCAGGTGGAGGGCACGGAGATCCGAAAGCTTTACGTCGATCCCTTTTTTCAGAGGGAGGGAACCGGCGGTGAGCTGCTGGACTTTGCGGTGAGGGAATTTCATGCGAACCACCTGTGGGCACTGGAAAAAAATACGAGAGCCGTCTCCTTTTATCAGCGACACGGGTTCTGCCTGACCGGTGAAAAAACATATGAGGAAGGGACGACGGAATTTCTTGTAAAACTAAAGAAGGAGGATACCATGGAACAGGTTTTAAATTTTTTAAAGGAAGCGGGCACTTATTATCTGGCGACGGTGGAGGGCGACCAGCCGAGAGTTCGCCCGTTCGGGACGGCGCATGTCTTTGAGGGAAAGCTTTATATCCAGACCGGAAAAGTGAAGGAGGTCTCAAAGCAGCTCGCCGCAAATCCGAAGGCGGAGATCTGTGCGTTTCACAAAGGCCGCTGGATCCGCATTGCGGGGGAGCTCATCGAGGATGACCGGAATGAGGCCAGACAGGCGATGCTGGACGCGTATCCGTCCTTACAGGATCGTTATGCCGCGGATGACGGAAATACCCAGGTGCTTTATTTTTGCAACGCCACGGCAACCATCAGCTCCTTTACGGAGGATCCGGTGACGGTTACATTCTGATTGCCCTTATATCACGGCCGGGCGGCGCAGAGCCTGAAGCTTCTGCGCCGCCCGGTCTGTGTGGCTTTACCGGCTATTCTTTGATTCGGTCAAGCTCAGTAAGATTAATACCGGATGCGGTAAGGATCACTTTCAATTCAATGTACCGCTCCCGCATCGCCTGATAAGCATCTGAATTTTTGTCGGATAAGGACATATATCGCTGTATCCGTGAAAACTCTTCTACAGACAGTTTCAGCATTTCACCTTCGGTCATATGCAATCACCTGCTTTCTTTGCCAATAAGTGGTTTCGTTGTGGTATGTTCAGTATAGCAGATCCGGGAGCCGGTGTAAATCGGGTTTGTTTTATAGTGTGTGTCAAAGTACAGTTTACAAGGGACTACACAGGGTAACGGTCTGACGGGCGCTGATATGCCCGTCAGATTTTCCATGTAATGTTCAAGCTGTCGCTTGTGGCGGCAACGGTGGTAATCATCAAATCCACCACCCGCCGCTTGTCGTCAAAGGATACGCTGTCCCATGTATCGAGGTAGCCGGAAATCTGGCTGACCTGTTCCGGGCTGATGGCTTCCACCGTCAACTCCGCTATCTTCGCCAGAAGTTCCTGCTTCCCCAGCCGGGGTATTCCTTTTCAGACGGTCATTCGGTTTTCAAGGGGCTTGTCCATCGATGAACTATCTCAAGTGTATACTTTTTTGATTGCCCGTGCCGTATATCCAAGAGGTAGGAAATCAGCCCGGAAAACTCGCTATTTCCACGC
>CANRSX010000060.1 GCA_947642555.1 uncultured Roseburia sp.
TAGAACTGCGGGTAAGGAAAAATAAAAAAACTTACACATTTTACTTGACAAACCCTGTAAATGGCACTAAAGAGCCAGGAATCTAAAAAACAGGTTCCTGGCTCTTTTTTCATTTTTTTAATACGACTCTGCACCTTTTCCTGTTACAGGCAATACCGTATTTCAGGATAGTTTCCAGGCCATCCTGACGCAGCTTTTCTTCATAGCCCGTGTCCTCGATCTGCCGCAGGGCATCCTGGCAGCTCTTTTCCAGCATTTCATATAGAGATTTTTCTCTCTGAGATTTCAGATCGCTGTCCGTATATTTTACTTCGATCACGATACCGATGCCCTCTTCCTCGATCTCCACAAGAATATCGCTGTATCCATCCCCGGATTCCACGTTGGAACGGATATACCAGTCTCCGCGGTGGCTGAGCAGCCCAAGAAGGATGCCGTGATAGAAGTTCTCCTTCCTGCCTTTTCGTACATTTGTATCCCGGATGCTGATCGTCCTGGAAAGGTAGGCATTGAACCCGCGTTCCACCGCCTCCCCATCCCCATTGGCAAATGCGTCACAGAACGCGTCCAGCGCGGGCGTATCCCTGCGGGCCTCCTGCTGAAACCACTCCTGAATCTGGTCAACAAAAATCTTTCGGATCTCAAGGTTCGGTATCGCCAGATCAAACGTCTCTCCGTCCCCGCTGCCATGCTGTGTCAGATAACCGGTGGAAAAGAGGACGCTCCAAAGATTGTCGATAGAGGTATAGAGATCCCGGTAAGTCAGCTCCTGATTGATTTTTTTCGGAATCGTTTCTCCGTCAATCAGACGCTCCAGCTCTTTCCTGGTGCCCGCCTTTGCCGTCTGGACGAAACTGCGGATGATATCGTTCCCGCTGGTATTGATCCAGAAGGGCCTGGGAAGCGCTTCCGGCTCTGAGCGGAGCAGGTGAATATAATTGATGACATCCCAGGGACAATAGACGTCCGCATTGCCAAAATGATATCCGTCATACCATTCTCTGATCAGACAGAGTTTGTCAGTACACCCGAACCTTTCCGCAATCGCCCGGATCTCGCTGTCTGTAAAGCCAAACCTTTCATCGGACTGCGTATCGGTAATCGAAAATACCTTCAGATTATTCAGCCCGGTGAAAATGCTCTCCCTGGAAATGCGCAGGCACCCGGTCATCACGGCGAATGCCAGGCTGTGGTTGGTCTTTAACGCCTGGCCAAAAAGGCTGCGGATCAGACTCACCATCTCGTCATAATAGCCGAAATGCTGCGCCTTGTCCAGCGGTACATCATATTCATCGATCAGAAGAATCGCCTTCTGCCCGTAATGCTTATAAAGAAGTTCACAGAGAGTCAGCAGACCAGAGGCGAGCACTCCGTCGGACATACGAAACATCTGCCGGCTGGTAGTATCAATTGTAATCAGCTGTCTGTAAGCGTCCTTTTCCCGGGCCGTGAGCGCATCGCTGTCCAGCAGGAACTGGAAACGCATCGCCTCCCTTCCGATAGTGGTGCGCAGCATTTCCAGGGCAGTTTTGTAATCATTGCCGCTTACGTCCTTGAGGGTGATGGAAATAACCGGGTACTTTCCCATGTATTCCTCACAAAGCCGCGTTTCCCTACGGATGGCGAGTCCCTCAAAAAGCTGCGGGTCACAGCCATATTCAAAGAAATACTTCAGCATGTTCATATTCAGGGATTTGCCAAACCTTCTGGGACGTGTAAACAGGTTTATGCTTCCCCAGCCTTCCAGGAGATCTTTGATCAGGCCTGTCTTATCTACATAGTAAAAACCGTTTCTGCGGATATCTTCAAAGTTCTCCATGCCGATGGGCAGCCTCGCCGTTGTATTCATGTCGGCTCCTTTCTGGAATATCATCCGGATTACCGCTCTTATTATACTCTGTTTTGGTAGTATTCACAATCCCAAACCAGCTCCTGGAATACTATGAAACCGAAGCTTCATACTCCGCCAGCAGCTTTTTTACAACATCTGCATGATTCTGTTTCAAATCCTCTCCTGTCAGTTTTTTATCCTCACAGATACTTCTTCAGATTCTCCAGCACCACCTGATACCCGCTGGCGTACATATGGATCCCCTCAATCGTAAATTCCGCCTTCAGCCTGCCGTTTTCATCCCGCAGGCCGTCGCTTACATCGATAAACCGGCAGCCAAGCTTTTCCGCCAGCTCCTTTACGGCGGCGTTTGCAATGTCAATATTTGCGTTCGTGCGGGTGTCAAACATGTGCGCGCCCCACTCGTTGTCCGGCACCTTGTCCACCTCATTGACCGGATAGTAGGCCATCAGCGTGATCTGGGCTTTTGGCAGGCGTTCCTTCGTCTGCACCAGGATCTTCTCATAATTCGCCATCAGCGCCTCCAGCTGATAGTCCGGGCTTCCGATGTCATTTGTCCCGATGTTGATGAAAATCCGGGAGGGCTCTGTGCCGAATATCATCTCCTCCATGTACTCCAGCATGTCGGTCGTCGTAAAGCCGCCGACTCCACGGTTGTAGATCACCTGCGTCATGCCGTTTGACATCAGAAGCTCATTGATCGGAAACTGCTCCATCAATGACGAGCCGGTAAAGAGGATCTCCCCCTTTTTCGCAAACCGGTTTAACACCCGGTAGCGCTCCAGCCGGTCCATTTGCTGGTCGCGCATCCTCTGCTTAAAAAACTCCATCATGTTCATCTCTTCTGCCATTTTTTGTTCTCCTTTCTTATTTACCACACCATCCCCGCCAGCCCCACGACAAGTGGCAGCGTCAGGATGCTGAATACGGTGCTCAGACACACGTCCTTGACGGCGTCCGTATATTCCTTCTCATAAATCTGCGCAAAGATCGCCACGTTGGATCCCACGGGAGCGGCCGCCGCGAGCAGCACCGCGAAGCGGATCGCCTCATAGCGCGCCGGCACCAGAAACAGCAGCAGCACCGTGAGGACCGGGATCACGAGAAGCCGCACCGCCGCGCACAGATAGGTCAGCCGGTCCGTAAACAGCTCGCGAAGCGGCACCTGCGCCAGATATGCGCCCAGCACGATCATCGCCAGCGGCCCGTTCATGGAGGCCAAGGTACCGATCACCCCGGTGATGAGGCCCGGCAGCTGTACGGGCAGGAAAAAGAGCAGCATACCGGCGAGAAAACTGATGACGATGGGATTCGTCGCAATCTTTTTCACCTGGATCGTACTCTTATCCCGCGTGATGATAAAAACACCGTAGGTCCACTGTAAAATATTTAAGATCGCGACAAATGACGCGACATAAAACACCGCTTCCTCCCCCAGCGTCATCTGCACCAGGGGAATCCCGATAAATCCCGCGTTGGAAAACGACGCGCCGAACTGTCGGATCGCCGACTTTTTCCGGAAAACCAGCGTGCTGACCGCCATGGCCAGCAGCAGGGCCGCAAGCGCTGCCGCAAAGGAGACCAGAAGGCCGGTTAACATCGCCAGCGAGAATTCCTTCATATAAGACCGCACGATAGCCATCGGCATCACGATATACAGCAGCATCTTCCCGATCTCCCCGCTTCCCCCGGGGGTGAGCAGCCGCTTTTTAAACAGGAAAAATCCCACCATCAGATAAATAAACATTGTCAGATTCTGCCGGAACAGAAGCTCCACCATTTCCATAAATATATTCCTCCATTCTGAAGCGTTTTCGCGGCAAAATGCCGCCCTCTTTTTGTGACGCTTCGCCACAGACAGCCCGCGCCGGTCAGAAGATCAGCTCCTGCTGTTCCATCACCTCGATATGGGAGGTGATCATCGTCTCCTCCTTCGCTCCTCTCGTGTGCTCCGCGCGCAGGTACTGCATCCCGCTGCGCAGGTTTGCCGCGATCAGGTTCAGCACATAGATGTTGTCGAACCGGTTATAGATCGACTCCCCGCCAAGACCGGTCAGGCAGATCAGCTGGGTATTCGTCTTTTTCGCCATATCCATCAGCGGCTTTAGCAGATGGGAGGCGTTCGTCTGCGCAAACGGATTGTCCATCAGAAGCACCTTGCCCTCGTTGCGGTCGGCAAACAGGTCCGTATCGTCCCGGCGCATATAACAGAGCAGCGCCGATAAAATGACAAACGCCGATAAAAATCCCTCGCCGCCCGAGTTCCTGGCCACATCCGCCCAGGTGATGGGATATTCGCGCTGTTCCTCAATCTTGTAAAGGCGGATCTGCACGTTTCCGAGCCCGACCACCGTGTCATACAGCGCCTTTGTCGTCACGCGAAGGCCGAGATATTCCTGCACGTTTTTATTTTCCTCCAGCAGGGCGATCCCTTTTGCGGTGATATCGTCGATCTCGTCCACCAGCTTCAGCCCGTACAGATTTTCGTTTTCCGTCCAGTCCGGCAATCCAAGCTTTAGCATTTTCACCGGACGCTCCCGCACCGTGATCGTGGAATTCTGATCGATCCGGCCTAAATGCTCATGCACCTCCCGCAGGTAATCCCCGGCCAGCTCCACGATTTTCGCCTTTTCCTTCTCCACCATGGAGATATCCACCAGAAGCTTTTCCATCAGGCTCTGGTAAGAAGCCGTCGTGGTGTCAAGCTGTTTTAGCACGCGCTGCGGGTCGTCGGTGAGCTGTAGCATGGCTTCCAGGGGCTTCTGATAAAAATCCTCCGCAAAGGGCTCCATCCGAAGGATCCGGTTTAAGATTCGCTCAAGCCCGGCGCGGGCCTCTCTGCAGCGCTCTGTACCAAGGTTGTAATCCCGGACCAGGATCCCTTTCTGCCTGGCGAGCTTTTCACCGGTAAATCCCGCAAGATCGAAGTCCGGCTCAATCGCCTCATCGTCGATAAACTCCTCATATTCCGCCAGCGCCGCCAGGCTGCTCTCATATTCCGCCATACGCTTCTGCAGCTGTTTTTCCCTGCGGGATGCTTCCGTCTTTTCATATTCCAGCCGGCGGATCTCCTCCGCGTAATCGGCCGTACCGATCTGCTCCCGCGCTAAGGGCTCCTCCCTTCCGCAGCGATCCCGCAGCGCGGCAAGCTTCTGCTCCCGCTCCTGCCGCAGCAGAGCCGCCTTTATCTCGCCCTCGCGGATGCGTTTTTCCCACAGGGCAAGCTTTCTCTGCTGGTCATCCGAACGCTCCTCCTGGTGGGCCTCCTCCTTTTCATCATAGCGTATGCCACGCCAGTCCTCCGGCGTCAGTCCGCGCTTTGCGGCAAGCTTCTTCAGTTCCTCCTTCGCCCGGTCATAGCGGCGCTGCGCAGCCTCCAGACGGGATTCCTGCTCTTTCCGCTCCGCCCCGAGACTGCCTGTGACCACCTCGTAGCGCGCCTCCAGCTGCACGGCTTCCTCCGATGAGAGGAGGCCGGCCTCCTCCGGCGCTTCCTCACCGGCCGCCCCGCTCTTTCGCTGCACCTCTCCTTCGCCCGGCTCTGGTTCTGTCCCGGCTGGCGCTTCCTCCAGATACTGCGCGTACCGCGCCCGTTTCTCCGTACATGTGGCAAGCTCATGCTCCGCCGCGGCAAGCGCATTGCGTCTCGTAACCAGCTCCTGTGCGAGCCGCTCCGTCATGTCTTCCTTTAGCTTCTGCCGGTTTTTCACGCGCTCCGTCTCTTTGCGGTTCTTCTCCGACTGTCTGCGGTGTTCCAGGTACTGCTCATACAGCCCGGAAAAGACGGTAAATTCCTGCAGGCGGGTATTCTGAAACGCAAGCTCGCGCTCAAGGCCCGCGAGTTCACGCTCAAGGCTCACGCCAAGCCGCTCCGTCTCCTCCTGCTCCTCCCGCGTACGGATCAGGCTGCGCTCCGCCTCTTTTAACGCATCCTCCGTCGCGGCGCACTTTTTCTTCGCCGCCTCATACCGGCTTTTTCCGACCTTCTGCGCCCTGATCTTTTCCTGTTTTTCGATATATTCGGTATATTCCGTCTTTTTCTGCGCGACCGCTTTTTCCAGCTTTTCGATCCGCTGCTCTTTTTCGGCGAGAAGCTCCCGCAGCTTCTCCTCATCCAGCAGGTCCCCGTTGAACCACACATAAAATCTCACGCCGGAAAACGTCTGCACCGCGCCCTCCTGTGCCTCCGCCGGCTGCTCTAGCGCCTCGCGCAGCAGCACCGGCACCGGAAACGGCATGGAAACATACTCAGGAATCTCTGTCAGCCGGATCATCTCCCGCCCGCTCAGCAGAAGCGCATAGGGCAGAAACGGGTGACGCCGGATCAGCTCCTGATTTTTCTCCTGAGAAAATGCGTTCTTTTTTAACCACTCCGCACCGTAAACCGGATGAATCCCGTTCTCCTCTAACATCGCGGTAAATTCCTCCGGCAGCTCCGGCGCGCCGCCGCGCTCCATCTGGCGGCACTCCCGCCGGATCCCGTCGATCTCCCGCTGCAGCTTCTGCCGCGCCGCATCCGTCTCTGACAGTCTGCGCCGCGCCGCCTCTAAAATCTGCTCTGTCTCAAAAAGCGCTGTCTCCTCCAGGTCAAAATACGCGAGGATCACACGGCGCTCGTTTAGCTCACGCTCGTACCCGGCCAGCTCCTGCTCCGCCTCCTTCTGCTCCGCCAGCAGCCTGATCCGTTCCGCGGACTGGTCCTCGAGCAGGCGTTTCAGGCTTTTCTGCCTCTGGCGGCACTCCTCGATGCCCCGCTTTTTCTCAAGCCTTCCCCGCTCCATCTCCTGAAGCTGCCTGTCATATTCCGCCCGCCGGACCAGAAACAGCCCCGGCTCATATTCCCCGAGGATATTCCGGCGCCAGTTCTCACGGCTGAGACGATTAAAACGATCCTCCGCCTCGTCAAAGCCGGCCAGTCTTGCGCCAAGCGCCCCGGCCTCCTTTACCAGCCGCTCCGCCTCGTCCCGCAGCCTGCGGATCTCCTCCGCTCCCTGCGCGCGCTCCTCCTCCATCTGCCGGATCGCAGTCCGGACAGCGGTGCATTCCCTCTCCTGTTCCTCCGTCCTTCCTTTGTAGTATATTCCGAGCTGTGTGCCGAGCCGGGTGCGCTCGGGCAGAAGATCCCGCTCCTTTTCCATGCACAGCGACAGACGGTATCGTTCCGCCTCACGCTCGTTCTCACATTCCGTCACCGTCTCCTGCTGCTTTGCGCAGGCATACACGGAACGTACATGCAAAAGCTGCTCTAAGGTCCTCTGCATGTCCTCGCACTCCGTTCCGAGCAGGGAAAGTTCCTTCCCGCAGAGCTTTTCCCGATCCAGAACGTCATAGACCTCCCCGGAAAGGCGCTCGTATTCTAACTGCGCAATTCGTTCGTCCAGGGCGAAGAGCTCCTCTCCCGCCGCGTCGCACTCCCGCTGCTTTTCTTCCTTCAGCGCGCGCAGCTTAAGCAGAAATCCGGCGATCTTTCTGCGGCACTCCTCCGCCTCGCCGGCCGCCTCCCGAAGGCCGAGGGCGCCGGACCGGATTCCCTCCGCCTCCGCACAGAACATTCCGATGGTATCGCGCCGTTCGATTTTGGAACGGTTATCCCGGTACTGGCCGATGTATTTTTCCATGATGCTCTGAAATTCCCGCATCCGGTTTTTCTCCCGGTTCAGCTTGGTTTCCACCGCATCGAGGAACCATTTTTCCACCAGTCCTTTTTCGTCCCGGCAGTCCGCGAACAGGTCGGACAGCCCGGATTCCTTGAGGTTGATCTTTTTGATGATGCTCTCCCATTCCTTATAATGGATCTGGTACTCCGACAGCCGGTCAAAATACTGTCTCGCCTGCGCCGGGTTGTTCATGTCATAATAAAAGAATGTGATGCCGGACTCCCGTTTATAGCTCTCAAACAGCTGCCTGCACACGTGAAATCCCTTTAAGGTGACGTCCTTTTTCGTCTTTTCCACCACCGGAAGATGTATGATATCATACGCGCAGCGCTGCCGGTACTCCGCGATAAAATTGATCATCTCCAGCTCGTCCGGCCTCTCCTCGGCGATCTCCTGATTCTTACGCACCATCATGCCGCACAGCACGTAGCCTGCGCCCCCGTCTAACTTCCACTCCACCAGGATAAAGGTCGGGCGGTTCGTGGTAAAATAACCGGCAAACGGCCGATCCTTCGCATTCTGATATCTCCGGTGCACAAAGGGCGCCATCATCATCTGCACCAGCACGGATTTTCCTCCGCCGTTGCGCAGGGACAGCAGCGTGCTCTCCCCGTTCAGCCAGAACGTCTCGTCGCTGACGCGAATCGAATTATTATTGTAATTTAAGTTAATCAGCCGCACCGCATTGATTTTGCTCAACTCAGTCCCTCCAGCACCCGTTTCACTCTCCCGAAGTGATTCTGGTTTAACAGATTCCAGTCCATGAAATGATCCAGCTTTTTCGTCGTCTTGATCATTTCATCCGCCTCCACATATTCAATCAGCCCCTGCTTCTGCAGAAAATTCAGGATGTTATACAGAAATCCTTCCTTCGTCGTCCGGGCGCGAGAGCCCTTTTCGTCCGAGCGCAGCGCCTCGTATGCCTCGAGCATATTGGAAAACGCGATCCCGGCCCGCTCCTCATCCTCCGCGCTCATGCGCTCCGCACCCTCCGAAAGACGCGTGGAAATACGGTTCTGCAGCTCCCCCACACGCATGTAGTCCCTGGTGCGGCTGGTGGCTCCCTGCCCGTCATAAAATTCCACGAGAATCGTTAAGATCACAAACTGCGAGAGATAATAATCCTTATCCGTCCCGTTTGACCGGCACAAAAGCTGTTTTAACTGCGCCTTGGAAAACCCGAGAAACGTATTGTCCTCCCGCGGGATCAGGTAGATCACATTTCCGTACCGCTCGATCTCGCACTCCGCCACATCCCCCTGGGATTTCACGAGATTCTGAATGCGCTCATTCTCCGCGTAGGCGCGGAATAAGCGCTCCTGCTCCTCCTCACCCAGCTCATGATGTTCTAACAGATAATAAAAGATTTCCTGGCCCGTGCGGATCTCCTCCGATTCGTATGCCATCTGCCTCCTCCTCTTCCCTTCTGAAAACAGGTCACTGACCGGTTCCCGTCACCCGGATCAGCACATTCGAGCAGCAGATCCTCCTGCGCCCTCCCGCCTCATCCGGCACATGTTCAAACGTGATTCTTTTTCCGTCCTCAATGCGGTAAATCCCCAGCGACGCGATCTTCAGTTCCGGTCTCTCCGCGAGGGCAAGCAGCATTTCATTTAGCTGAAAACCGCCTCCGCTCTCCCCGATATAGGCGCGCCGCTCCTCCTGCAGACGGCCGATGTCGATCTCCCTCTCCTTTAACAGCTCCACCATAATTTCCTTAAAAATCTGCACATCCGGAATCAGGATCTTTCGCTCCGCTTCCCTGTCCGATACCAGAAGCCCAAGCTCCTCCAGCGTGATCTCTCCATTCTCCCGTGCAAGCGCAGCCGAAAGCAGGTATGTAAGACTCCCCTCATACTTCGCGAGCTTTTCTCTCTGCCTCTGCTCCTCGGCCTCCATCCAGGCTGCGTCCCCGAACTCCATCACCTCGTCCTCGTCCGAAAACTCCCTCTTTCGCACGGGTCGCTGCAGCTCCGCGGCCTTTTTCAGCTGATAAATTTTTTCCGGGGTATTGCAGAAAAGCGGCCGCAGAAAAAGGTCGATCCTCTCTAACGCCCCGGCGTTCAGAAGAACCTTTTCGTACAGCTCGTTTTCCAGGGAGAACCGGCGGATATACGACATCTGCGAGAGATTTTCCAGCTCCCTGGTGTAGAGGAATTTCAGATCAAAATGGCTGCCCAGGATCTTCTGATGCTCGTCGATCGTCCGGTTTAAATAGCCCTCGATCACGCCGAGGTTGTGCAGCATCTCCTCTTCCTTCTCGTCAAGCCTTCGCTCGTCGATCTCTAATTCCTCCAGCGTCTTTTTCCGGCTTTTGACCAGCTCCCTGTAATTCTGGAATTTCTGCTTGGTATCGCTGATGGTCTCCAAATTCTCTCCCAGCACCGCCTCGTACTCCGCCACAGTATAATTCAGCGCGTTCCGGCGGATCCGCGCCATGGCGTCCTCCATTTTCTGCAGCTGGATGCGCAGGAGGTTGAACACGTTTTTGATCTCGTCCACGGCTTTGTCATAGCTCTGTTTTTCCAGGTGCATCTGAAAGATCATCTCGTGGATCGTCAGCTTCATATTGTTTTCGATCTCTAACGTGGACAGCAGAAGGTTATAGCCGTCCTCCGTCAGATAATAGGAGGTACGGCGCACCTCGGAATCGATATAGACAATCCGGTTCGCCACATAGCTGACATGCATACTCTGATACGCCCGCGCCTCAAAATCATACCCGTCGACATACATGGCGCGCCCCTCGTTGGAGAGCACCACATTGATGATAAAATCGCCGAGCGTTTTGCAGTCCTCGTAGCTCATATCCTTCCCGAGATATCGCATATTTATATTGTCGAGATATGCGCCGATATCATCAATCGTACAGTGCTCCTCCTTTAAGGACTGCTCCATCAGATAGAGCAGGACGGCAAAGATCAGATTGAACTGCTCGTCCTGCTTCGCAAAACCATACTGCTTCCAGATCGCTTTCTGCGAGCTGTTTAAAAAGAGCAGAAGATAGCGTCCGACGTGCTTCATCCGCCTGGGAAACTGTTTTAAAAAGTCGTATTGCATGGTCTTATTCTTTCTTAAAAATCCGTGATATTTAAAATCTCCTGCGGAATGTAACGGCCGGCAGATAGCATCTGGCAGACCCCGGCAGTCCATTCTTCCGGAAACGCGGAAAAGAACGTTCCCCTCAGATTCCGGTTCTGCTTTTCGCGCATCTGCGGAAGAAAATCTTCCCCGCAGGAAGCGGCTTTCTTTGTCATGCGAAGATATGCCTCCACGAAGGGCCTGACCTTTTGTGCGTCTGAATCCCCGGCATTCCTGCTCTGGAACACGTCATACAGCCGCTCATAGATTCCGATCCCCTCGTAATCGAGATCCCCGAAATAAAGAATCCGGTTGGATGCATCGTTGATATGCGGCTCCACGCAGAAGCCAAAATCCTCAGACGACCGCAGAATACTCTTGCCCGCGCCATAGATGACAGTGGAGATTTCTTCCCCGAAAATGGTGCTTCCTCCGCACAGCAGATGGCGGCGCATACTGTAAAAAGTGTCCTTATTTTCAAGGATCAGCACATTCTGCGGGACTTTTCTGCTGTGGGAATAATATGCCAGCGGTTCCGTCGTGCCGTAGACATTCAGATCCTGAAGCGACAGCCCGCAGTGTGTGAGAATCTTTTTTCCATGCTCCCGCTGAAGAAATTTTTCCCTGCCAAAGATCTGAAAGCTTCTCTCATTTAAGGAAACCGGTTCTTCCGGCCTCCCGCCTGTCTCCAGAAGGAAACTGCTTAAGCGGCGCACCCAGGGCGCCTCCTCCTGATAAACCGCCGGGTGTGCCTGATAGTAGTCCATCCGGATCAGCGGAGACAGACGGTAGGTGATCTCCTCCAGAATCTCCCCGTAATCCGGCGTTTCCTCCATACGCCAGTAGCTCATATGCAGCGCGGGCGACTTGCCGTTACGCGGAGAGCTTTTTACCGGACGGATGCGGTCTGCCCGGATCAGGCCGCATATATACTGATACTGCTCCGGATAATTTACAGATCCGCTCTCCGCCTGCAGCTGTTCCAGTGAAATTCGCTTCATCGCCTGCCTCCCTTTTTTATGCCTTCTGTCATATACCTGATCTGCCGTCCGTCCGTCATTCATCCCGCTGTACGCGCTTTAAGCATATGCCGGCTCCCGTCAGCGCCACTGTCTGCGTCTTCTCTGGCACGCCGACGATCGTCAGGAAAAAACCGGGCAGGGCCAGCAGATAGACCAGATAGCCAGACCACCAGCCGCCTGCTGCGAAAAATCCTCCGAGAAACGTCATCAGCATGCTCCCCACGCTTGCCGCGCTGTTCTGCCAGCCAAGCATTGTCTGACGCTCTCTGCCGTCAAACAGCTCCGAGATCAGCGCCGGCGCCACCGGTGCTGTCATACCGATCCCGATCCCCAGCACCGCGGCCCACACAAATAAGACCGCAAGGCTCCCGTGAATCAGGCAGGCTCCGATCCCGGCCGCCGCCACGAGAAGCAGCCCCGCAAGTGCAATCCGTTTCTTCGGCAGCTTTCCGGAGAGCAGCGCCGCCCCCAGTGTAAAAATCACACAGAAGATGCTGGGAAACGTCATCAGAAACTGAACCGTCTGCGCGGATGCCTCCGGAAATGCCGCTGCGATCTGTGCCAGAATCGGCGCAATCCCGTTGGTTCCCATCTGAACAAAAGACATGGTAAGAATCGCTGCCTTTAATAACGCTGTATTCTCTGTTCGTTTCATACATACACCTTCTTTGCGTCTAATGATATTCAAAGATAACTGCTAACTCGTGAGCGCCGCCCCCGCATCCCGGGCAAGATCCATAATCCGCTGCAGCTCTGCGCCCTCCACCGGCGCTTCGCCGTGACTTTCATGCGAGCCGTCCTGCCGCACCTCCCCGAGGATCCGCACATTCTTCTCCTGGCTCTTCTCAATCGTGTAATAGCCCGCCTTCTTCGTGACGGGGTTAAACGTGAGATAGACGCGGTAGCACAGCGGCGCCACCAGCCCTTTCTCCGGCAGATCCACACGGATCAGCGTCAGATCCTCCGCGATGTCGAGCGCCATGATGGAATAGTCCTGTTCCGTAAACGGATAGAGCTTCGCCTCCTTAAAGCTCTCCGCGTAAATCTGGTTGATCAGGCTTTCCTTTTCCTCACAGATCTGATTTACAAACGTCTCGCCCTCTGCAAACAGACGCTTCGGCAGAACCGCAAACTCCACCTGCCTTCTCACGAACGCCTGGAACTGCGCGGGCGTCATCTGGATCTGTTTCATCTGAGACGCCTTCACATCCGCTTCATGCAGCTTCTGGATCAGCTCCGCCTTTAACACCAGATTGTCCGAAAACGGGTTGATCACCATACCCGAGAGCTTCAGCTCCGGTTTTACGACGATATTGTTGCACTCCGGGAACGGAACGGAAAGGATCGCCTGGCTTTTCGGCTCCTTCGGGATCTGTCCCTTTGAGGTGTACACCGCAAGAAACTGCTCTCCGGTATTTGTTTTGAGAAAACAGGGCGCCGGCTGGTTCGGCGATTTTAACATCGCCGGGATAAAGAGCCGCGTCGGACGCATCAGATTCAGCAGCGTCTGCAGACGCTCCGGCGTGCGCTCCGCGGTATATTCCCGGATCGCCTCCTCAAGCCTCTCATTTGTGATCTCCATCGTAACTTTGTTCTCCATCGCTGTATTCCTCTCCTTCTGGCACTGTTTTACTAAATCGGATTCATCAGATGATCGCACATCACCTGATAGAGCCGCTGCGGCTCGACGGGCTTTGCGACATGGCCGTTCATGCCGGCTTCCCGGCAGGCGTCGATATCCTCGTGGGAATCGTTGGCGCTCATGGCGATGATCGGTATCACCTGCGCGTCCGCGCGTTTTTCCCTGCGGATCCGCCTCGCGGCCTCAAATCCGTTCATCTGCGGCATCTGAAGATCCATCAGAATCAGATCAAAATAATGCACCGGGCTGCCCTGAAACGTTGCGAGCGCGACATGACCGTTTTCCGCGCTCACGACCTCCATGCCCTTCCGCTCTAAGATATCCCGCGAGATATCCACGTTCATCGGCTGATCCTCCGCGATCAGTACCCGCTTCCCCGTCAGTATCTTCTCCGGGTCCTCCGATATCATATGTTCTCCCAGCTGCTCCGGCTGGATCTCAGCCAGCGGGATATCCAGGTGAATCCTGATCGTCGTGCCCTCTCCAAGCGTGCTGTCCACCTCGATCGTACCGCCCATCAGATCGACGATATTCCGCACGATCGCAAGCCCGAGACCCGACCCGTGCTTTTTCTTCGCCGCGTCCTGCCGCTCATTGGTAAACGGCTCAAAGAGCAGTTCCTGAAATTCGCTGCTCATCCCGATCCCGTTGTCGCTGATCACATAATCCGCGCAGAACATATCGTTGTAGGTCGCATAGTTGCAGATACGGAATGAAACCTCTCCGCCCCTTGCCGTAAACTTTACCGCATTGCTTAACAGATTAAACAGCAGCTGTTCAAACCGCATGGGATCCGCCATAATATTGATGCCGATCTCCCCGTCCGTCATGTGCAGGGCGATCCCTTTTTTCGCACAGGCCGGCTCCATCATATCGCGGATGGAACTGATGATATCGTCAAACGCACAGGGCTTCGGATGCAGACGGAAGCTCCCCATCTCAATCTTTGAGACATCCACCAGATCGTTTAAAAGACCCATGAGAAATTTTCCCGCGGTATCGATTTTCCCCAGACACTCCGCCATTTTCTCCGGGTTGTCCGTATCCTCCATCCCAAGCGCGGTCATTCCGACAATCACGTTCATCGGCGTTTTGATATCATTACTGATCCGCGACAGAAATTCTGTTTTCGCCTCCGACACCTGCCGCAGCGCCGCCTGTTTCTCTTTTTCTGCCCTGCGCACCAGTATGGCGGCAGTCACGATCACCACGCATAAAATCACCGCGAATATGATCAGCAGAATGATGTTCATCCGCACAACCTCTCCTCCTTTGCATATGCCTGTGAACATCTTAACACAAAACGAGGGCAGTTGCAAAACAATCGTTCTGCCGCCGCCCTTTTTTTGCATTTATTTTTCTGACCAGCGCTCCTTCAGGTAATACGCCGCCTGTCTGGGCTTTCTATCCCTTCACCGCGCCCACCACAATCCCTTTTACGAAGTATTTCTGGAAGAACGGGTACACGCACAGCACCGGAAGCGCCCCCATCACGGCCACCGCCATCTTTAACGCCACGGAGGGGATATCCTTCGCCAGCTCTGAGGAATCGCTGCCCGCGGAGCTCATCAGAAACTGCACGTCCTGCAGCATCCGGTTTAAGAGCACCTGGATGCTGTAATATTTATCCTTATTAATGTAGTACAGTCCGTTCGTCCAGTCGTTCCAGTAGACCAGGCCGACCAGAAGTACCATGGTCGCGATGATGGGCTTTGACATGGGGAGCACAATCTGCCCTAAGATGCGCATCTCCCCCGCGCCGTCGATCCGTCCGGCCTCCAGCACGGCCTCCGGGATATTGCTCTGGAAATAGGTGCGCACCATGATGACATAATAGGCTCCCATCATCAGGTTCGGAATGATTAAGGCCGCGTAGGTATTCGTGATGTGGAAGTATTTGGACCACATGATGTAGGACGGCACGATCCCGCCGTGAAACAGCATCGTAAAAAATACGATAAACGCGAACACATTCCGGTGGGGCAGATCCCGCCTGGACAGCGGATACGCCAGCAGGATGGTCAGCGTCAGGTTCGCCACCGTACCGATCACCGTCACACAGACTGTGATAATATAGCCGCGGATGATATCGTCCGAGCTGGTCAGAAGATATTTGTATGCGGAAAAATCAATATTTTTCGGAAGAACCGAGTATCCCTCCCGCACCAGCGTCATCTCCGATGTGATGGACGAAGAGACCAGGATCAGAAACGGAAACAGGCAGAAGATACACAGCAGTATCATCACAATATGGGCTGCTATCTGAAACCGGTTATTTTTTTCTATCATGTCCTCATCTCCTCCCCTAGAATAACGCGTCTTCTTTGCTGATCTTCGACGTGATGATATTGGCTAACAGCACCAGGACAAATCCGACGACCGACTGATAGACGCCCGCCGCCGAGCTCATGCCGATATTGTTGCTCTGCATCAGGCCGCGGTACACATAGGTATCAATAGTGTTCGTCACGTCAAGCAGCGGCCCGGAATTCATGGGCACCTGGTAAAAGAGGCCGAAATCCGAGTAGAACATGCGCCCGATGGAGAGAAGCGTTAACGTGATAATCGTTGATTTTAAACAGGGGATCGTCACGTTCCAGATCCTGGCCCACCGTCCGGCCCCGTCGATGGCAGCCGCCTCGTAGTAGCTCTTATCAATTCCCACAAGTGTCGCATAATAGATGATGGTGCTGTAGCCAAAGCCCTTCCAGATGTGGGTCACCACCAAAATCACCGGCCAGTACTGCGGCGAGGAATACCAGCTCACCGGGTCGATCCCGAACAGCGGCAGGATCGTGTTGTTCATAAATCCGTTGTCCGTGGCCAGCAGCGCGTATACCAGGTAGCTGACCACCACGATGGAGATCAGGTAAGGGATCAGGATCAGCGTCTGATATACCTTTTTTGCCATTACGCTCTTTAATTCATTTAAGAAAATCGCAACCGTGATCGCCACGACCGGCGTTAAGACGATAAATAACAGGTTATAGGCAATCGTATTGCGCGTGATCAGCCATGCGTCCCCTTTGAATAGAAACTCAAAATTGGACAGCCCGACAAAGGGGCTTTTTAAGATACCGATCCGGAAATTGATCTGTTTAAACGCAATGATAATTCCTAACATGGGAATATAATTGTTGATCAGCAGATACAAAAGGCCGGGTACCATCATCAGATATAATGGCAGATATCGTCTGGTTTTTGCCATTCTCATTTCCTCCGTTTCTTTTTCTTCTCCTGTCACAGCCGGTCTTTTCTTCCATGAACCCTATTTGTTCGCGGCCCACTCGTCGATCTGTCTCTGCTTCTCCGCGATAATCTTGTCAATTCCCGCCTTCTCCAGCTCCGCGACAAACTCCGGGATTGTGGTGGACGGATCCAGCTGCCCGCCGATCAGCGCGTTATGATACTTTGTCACCACGTTATTGCACGCCGTCACCTCGTTTAGGACTGCACTGTTGTCAAAGGTAAAGCCCTTCGCCGGGGACTGTCTCGCGCTCTCGTTAAACGCATTTAAGTCCGCCCACAGCGTCTCGGGATCGCCTTCCCACAGATAAGAAATCTGCTCGTTCGGCCAGCCCCATGCCTGCCTTGCATAGCCTACGCTTGTCGCATCCTTGCCGGCCGGATAACGGATCACGCCCTTCGCCTCGTCGGCAAATTCATAGTGAACCCCTTCGATTCCGTTGATCACAAGGTTGGAAACCTCCGGATCCGTATACATCAGATTTAACAGTGCCACCGACCTTGCGTGATCCACACTGTTTTCACCGATGACCCAGCCCGGCGTCAGCTTCGCGGTAACGGAAATCGGATCCGTGTATCTCCAGCAGACGATCTCGGTCCCGATGGAATTCGTATTCTCGCTCTCGAACCCGATCTTCATGTGGGAAAACCGTCCGAAGGCACGGCCGGATTTGATCAGGTTGTTGCCGCTCTCCGAATTCGAGGAGGCATCCGGCATGATCAGCCCTTCCTGCGCCCAGCTGTACATCCTGGTGCAGAGCTCCATATAGTAATCGGAAGCATAGAGATTTTCCACGGTGAGGGAATCGTCCTCAAAGGCCGTCATGATCACGCCCAGATTGTCCCCCAGGTTATCCAGCTTCATATATCCGATCGTAGCTGCAAAATCCGGCACTACCGGGTACATATCCGGGTGCGCTTCCTTCACCTTTACCAGCAGGTCGTGCAGATCGTCAAAGCTTTTGATGTCGTCGACCGTCATGCCCAGCTCATCTAAGATATCCTTTCGCATCATGAAACCGAGATCCATGGCCTTGTCCTTATTGGCCGGCATCATATAGTAGTCGTCGCCGATCATTCCGCAGCTCCAGTCAATCTCCGGGATCGCCGCAAAGGTTTCCGCCGCATATTCCGGCAGAAGCTCCGTCATCGGATAGATCTGTCCGGAATTTGCCAGGGTTGCCAACGACATGCCGTGGGGGGCAAAGACATCGATCTGCTCCCCGCTGGACAGCACCAGGTTCACCTGCTGCTGGTACGAGCCAAAGCCGATTCTCGTCAGCTCCACATCGCAGTTTAATTTCTCGTTCGTGATCTCGCTTAACGCCGCGGAGACTGCCTCACACTGATCCGTATCCGCATCGCCGAACATATACAGCTTTAACGTCACGTGCTCCTGGTCGGAAAAATCGTACGCCGCGGCAGCGCTCCCGCTGTCCCCCGCACCGGTCCCGTCGTTTGCATCGCCGCCTTCTTCGGTGCCGGCTGTCACACCTGCATCGCTTCCGCCGGCGTCCTCTGCGCCTGCCGCCCCGGCATCACCGCCAGCTGTCCCGGCATCACCGCCTCCGCAGGCAGCGAGCCCGACTGTCATCACCGCCGCCAGCATAGCGGCCAGTACTCTTCTTTTCATTGTAAATCCTCCTTGTTTTTTCATTGCAGCCTGCATGTAAGCGCAATGCCGGCTGACTTTTTCATGGGCTCATTGTACAAAAAAGACAGGTCCGTCATCTACCCTGATGCAGACCTGCCTGTGCACAATCCCGACTTTTCTCCCTGCGGGATTCCAGAAAATATACAATTTCCGACTTTTTCTATACAATGAGCTACTTTCGCTCCTCCGACGGTGAAATGCCAAACATGCGTTTATATGTGCGTGAAAAATGAGAAAAATTTTCGTACCCTACCCGCGATGCCACATAGCTGACCGGGAGCGTCGTCGTCTGAAGGAGATTTCGCGCAATCTGCATTTTCTCATTTAAAACATAATCCCCAAGCGTCATACCGGTCTCCCTCTTAAAGATCCGGTTCAGATAATCCGGGTTCATGTGCACCAGCTCCGCGAGGTCCGACCGCCGGATCTCACTTCCCACCTGATCCCTGATATATTCCTTGATTTGCAAAACGACGTCCTTCTCACTGTATCCGCCGATCTTTGGCAGTCGGGACAGCAGCGCCTTCACCCGCTCCACCATATCCGGGACAGAGCAAAGGGCATCGCGGTAATTGCTGCTTTCCGATCCCTCCTGCACAGGGATCCCGCGCACCCCCGACACTTTTCCCAGCATCTGTATAAAACGAAGATAAAACTGCTCCAGCCGGTCTCTGCTTAAAAGCCCGGCATTTCCCATCCCGGTCAGCCAGCCTTCTATATCCGTCTGTGCAGCATCCGTATACCCGTCTCCGAGGTATTTTTCCCAGCGCATAAACGGTATATCCGACAAAAATTCCGCATCGCTCTCCTGCTTCGGGCTTTCAGATATCTCCGCAAACACATCCGTCCGCTTCATAACATTGTTTTCCTCCTGGCGCAGCAGCTCTCCCCAGCTCTCCATGAGCCCTGATACCGGCGTTCGTTCCGAGATATAGACCGACAGGCGAATCTCCGAAAATTTCTCCAGATGCTCCAGAAGAATCCGGCTCTGGCGGGCCACACCCTCCCGGTCGATGAGGTAGCTCTGCTTTCCATATAAAAACAGAAAATATCTCCCCTCCTCCTGCCGGCCTGCAACTATATTTGTCTCATATCCATCGAAAAGCTCATGGCCGATATTATCGAGAATAAACAGCATCATATCCGTCCCCATCTCTTCGAGCCGCTCCGGCTGGCGGAATGCCAGCAGCAGAAGGTAGCAGTCCTGCTCAAAGCCCGGCAGAGAGAGTCCTGAAACATAGCGCTCATACTGTTCCCGCCCAAGGCTCCCGGTAAGCATCTCATGAATAATGCCGCTTCTGATATTCCGCTGTTCGTTTAACATCGCCGCACCATAGTCATAGACCTGCCTGCGCTTCTGATTCTCCAGCACACGGCAGACCGCGCCGTAGACAGCTTTTCGGATCTCGTCATACGGCGCCGGCTGTAAAATATAGTCGAAGCCCCTCACCCGGATCGCTTCCTGCATATACTCAAAATCCGCGTGGGCCGTGAGAAAAATGCACTCGGTCTCCATCTGCTCCCCGCGCATCCAGCCCAGCAGGGAAAGCCCGTTTTCCACCGGCATCTCGATATCGCAGAGCATGACCGCAATCTCTGCCTTTTTTAAAATTTCCCTGGCCTCCGCCGCATTGAAGGCCGTATATACATGTTCAAACCCCATCATTTTCCAGGCAATCCCGCGCGACAGCCCCTGCACCACGCTCGCCTGGTCATCCACAATCAGCAGATTCATATACAGCCTCCGTTAAAAAGATCTCATTTACCGCGCCTTCGTAGTTGCGGAAGGAAAAATGCGCCCGCTCCCCGTACTGCAGGCGGAACCGCCGCACCACATTTAAAATCCCGATATGCCCCTCCTCCGTCAGCGTCTCATCCAGCCGGTTTAACTTTACCAGCACCTCTTTTTCAAATCCCTGGCCATTGTCGGAGACACAGAAACAGATGAGGGACTCCTCCTCCGTCCGAAGACGGCTCGCCGATACCTGGATTTTCAGCGGGCCTCCGGTGTGGGCGCTGTATTTGACTGAATTTTCCACAAAGGAGAGCAGGGAAACCGCCGGGATCGGGTATTCCTCCATATCCGGGTCGCACTGGATCCGGCACTCCGGCGGATACTGCATGCTGATGGTCTGAAGTTCAATATAATTACTGATATAGTTCAATTCTTCCCGCAACGGCACCAGGTTCCTGTGCTCCTTTAACATATACCGCAGGTGATTCGACAGGCAGATAATCATCCGCTGGATCTTCTGATACCGGCGTGCCTCCAGCATACTGTAGATGCTTTTTAAGCAGTTGATGTAAAAATGCGGGCGGATCTGTACCCGGTAGTACTCCAGCTGCACCTGCGTTGCCAGAAGCTCCTTCTCATATTTCTCGATTTTTAAACGTGAAATCTCGTCGACCATGCTGTGCATCGCCTCATCCACCACAAGAAATTCACGTTCCCGGAACGGCTCTCCCTCCGCGACGGTCTCCTGCCGCGCCAGTACCTCCATCTCCCCGGTCAGCCGGTCTAATGGCTTAAAAAACATCCGACGAAGCAGAAAATATCCCAGGGGAATTGTAAGAAGCGTGCAGGAGGAGATCAGGATCAGAAAACCGTGTGCCGGCCCGATCTTGTCCCAGACATCCGACTGCGGGGTCAGATACGCCACCTTAAGACTGCTGCCGGCAAGGGCTGACTCGATGACCAGATAACGTTTCCCTTTCGTTTTCAGCAGATAATAGTCCTCGTGTTCCTGCAACAGATCGGCCGCGTCCTGTAGGGCGTAGTTTCCCGTATATATAAAGTTATCGTCATAAAAGACAGTGACCGCCTCATTCGCCGTCTCATTATTCTGCATCAGAATCATCTCGTCAAGCGGCATGACCGCAAAGAGATAAGTCGATCGATAGCCCAGCATCCGCACCAGAAAGGACTCCTCCCCTGCCTTTACGGGAAACCAGATATTTCCCGGAAGGTTCTCCTCGTCCTCCGCGATCTCCCACAGCCGCTCCTGGAGCAGTCGTCCCGATTCGCCGGGCTTATATCCCAGGTTCGGAATCATCCGGTTAATCCCCTTTGACAGGGAAATCAGCACGCTGCACCGCCAGTCGCTGTAAGAATACATCATGTCCTCCACGCTCTCCTGTGTGTCGAACACATTCATGTAATTCTGATATTCCCCGGATTCTCCGTAGGCCAGCTGCTGGAACGGCACCTGCTCCGAGGTGAGGTTGACCATGGCCGCCGCGATGTTTTCCATCTCCTTTTCCATGTTCTGACACTGGATATAAAGCGTGTTGCTGCTCGCCTCCGCCGTCTTTTTATTCAGCTCGCTGACCGCGAAATAATTGTAGTACATCAGAATAAACAGCACGATTCCGAGCAGGATAAAAAGCAGGATCAGAACCCGGGTTTTGATCGAATATGACTTTGCCATCGTACCTCCTCCCTGTGCCGCCTTCACAGCCCCTGCCGGCAGTGCAGGCCTCTGACTGCAGCACAGGCCTATGACCGCAGCACGGGCCTCTGACCGCAGCGTGCATTACAGCTGCGGGTACAGCTCTTCAAGCACCGCATCCATCAGCGGCCTGCCGTCCCGGCACTCCGCCACAACGGTAATGACCGCCCGTTTTTCCCGAAACACAATCGACCACTGGCAGTATTTGCCGTCTGCGCGGAAGGAATCGTATGGCCCCCTCCAGAACAGATACCCGTAGCCGTAATCCGCCGGCCGGTCTGTCGATACCTGTCTTCCCGTGCTCTCCGCCACCCATTCCTTTGGGATCAGCTGACGACCGTTAAAGCTGCCGTTCTGAAGGTAAAGCAGCCCGAACCGGTGAAGCTCCGACAGCGTCAGGAACAGGCCGCCCGCCCCAAACGTATTGCCGAGCGGATCCGTCTCCCAGGTTGGCCGCGAAATGCCAAGCGGCGCGAACAGCCGCGGCGTCAGATAGGACACCAGGTCGCAGCCCGCGCGCCGCTGCACGAGAACTCCAGCCAGATACGGCCCCACATTATTGTAGACAAATTTCGTTCCGGGCGGGCAGGTAAACGGAAAGGCAAGGGACATTTTCACCCAGTCCTCCTGCTCATACAGCGGACGCTGCGCGCCCATCAGCTCCGGCTTCTCCTGCCCCAGGCACATGGTCAGCAGATCCCGTACCGTGGCCGCCCGCAGATATCCCCCCGGATGCTCTGGCAGGTCCCGCGCAAAGGCATCCGTAAGCTTCTCATCCAGCGAGAGCAGCCCCTCCCGGACCGCAATCCCCACTGCCGCCGAGGTCACGCTCTTGCTGGCCGAATAGACGTTGCGGCGGCACTCCTCATCCCACAGATGCTTTGCGGTCTGAATCCCGTCCTGCGTGACCATAACGCCCAGAATCCCGGCAGCTCCCGTTCGTTCGATAAATTTCTGTAAATCCATAACTGTTCCTCTCCCTCCTGTTTTCTCCTTCACTGTCAGACTGCCATTCCATTTTATCCTCTGACGATCCGGTATTGGTATTCCGGTATCTTTGAAATCCCATCATCCAGAATTTTGTTACCCAGATACTGAAAACTGCCGTCTTCTGAAAACCGCACTGTAAGCTCGTGTGTTATCACCGCATCATCACATAACATCATGCTGCATACCGCATCCACAGTTAAAGTAACTGTCCCGTCTTCGTTTTCCCTGATATCCGTAACCTCTGGAACGGAAGTTCCAAAATAGGAAGGGGCATAATTGAAACACCCCGGCCTTACCCATGCATAAGTCTGTTTCTCTTCATCAAATACCGCATAGCTTTGTATCTCCTCTGCCGTTACCGGAAGATATTCCATAATCAGGCGCTCAAACTCCTCTTTTGGTATCCCGTCCGCATAATCCTCTGCAGGAAACTGCCCCTGATATTTCATTGCATATAAATATTCATACATCCCATTATAATCCAGATGCTCCATATGGTCTGCATCCCAGTCAGAACATAAAAGATTGTTTCCCTGATATGCTAATCCGGCCACGCATTTTTCCGACATTTCCCTGTTTTCTTCTGTAACGGGCTTTACCCTGACCATACAGCTCCCATCCATTATCTCAGTAACTTCCGGGTATTCCGGTACGCACAGCTCATAGCAGAAATATCCTTTATCCGTAAATCGCCATTCTCTGATACGGGTATAGGAAATATAGGTTATCACAGGCTTATTGTCATCACGCCATGCGGCTATTGCGGATAAAACATACATATCCTTTCCGTCATAATCGTATTGATATCTCCCGATACCGCCGTCTGAATGTATCTCATAAACAACTGCCGAACCTCCGCTGCCCGCTGCGGCAGCATTTAAAAACGCTTCCAGTTTCGTGTAGTTTTCCATGTCAGAATATCGTTCCGTTATCGTGACCGGGCATCCGGTGGCTTTTAACTTTTCCGCCATCTGATCTATGACTTCATCTGCAATGACAGCATTGGACGCACAGCCTTTATCCGCATTTTTGTATAGCTCTGCTATAAGCCCCATCATTTCTTTGCAATCTTCTTCCGCTTCTGCTCTTTGTCGGGCGTCTACCGGAAGATCATAGCCTTTTTCTATCTGCCTGTCTGTGTCTGTTTCCCTGTCCGCGCTCTCTGCATATTCCTTTGCACCGGCTTGTTCAGCATACTCGTTTTTCGTACTTTTCCTGTGATTGTTACAGGCGCATAACAAAACAGCGCACATCAGTATGATAATCGGCAATATCCTCTTTTTCTTCATTATCGCACCTCAAATCTCTGCCCCCTCTGTACGCCCGGTACATCACTGCTCTGTCGTGTACCACCAGCCTTTTCCCACTACCCATCATAGCAGAAAAGGACTGCCATATCAATCAGATTCCAGAACCGGACCATGAATGCCTGCTCTGCTTTGACTGGCTCTATCGTTGTTCGTAGAAGCACCAGGGGATTATCTGTCCACACCCTGCGTGGCAGCAGTCTTTCATCTCACAGAACAACATTTAGTTTAAAAAAGGCATAAAAATACCCGGCAATAAAACACTTTCACCGCTGGGTATTTAATCTCTGGACATACACGTAAAAGGCACGCATCAACAGATACTTGTCACTTGTCCTGTTATGTCAATATATAAGGCAAAAGTTTTGATTATAATTTTTATTTAAGAATACCCTGCCGCATTTTTTTACTCCTTTTTTGAAATATCATATCACAATTCCAATCTCATAGAAATGACTTCCTGAAATCCTGCTATGCGGGAGCGAAACCCTTTGGGATTTCTTCCAAACTCGACAAATCGAGCCTGTTCATACATAGAAACGGCTCTTTCGTTTTCAGCAACCACATCAAGTTCAAGCTGGCTATAGCCCGCTGCTTTAGCACATTCGATACATGAAGCCAGCAAAGCCTTACCAATTCCAAGCCCCCAATATTTTTTCACAACGCTGATGCCAAATTCTGCCCGATGCCGTACCTTATACTTTGTACCGATTGCCTCGATTCCTGCTGTTCCTGCAATAGCACCGTCAACTATGGCAATCAGTTCAATCTCCCTTTCACTCTCAGCCTTTTCTTTCAGGAACTGGCTTTCCTGTGCGGCATTAAAACTGTTTTCATCTGGATATGTAAGCAAATAATCGGTCTCACTATGTGTCAGATTGAAATTATCCAATATAAGCTGACCATCACTTTCTGTTCCATTCCTCAAACAACATTCCACACCATTACTTAACATTATTATTTTATTATATCTCATGCCTGCCCCTTCACTGACAACCGCCCTTAAAGTCAGCTTCTTCATCTATACAATATCCTAAACAGAAAAATATTTTCTCATTTCATATTGTTTGACAAATACACTAAACTTCATTTTCTTCAAAAATGTCATATTTACTCTATTGGAAGATTGTGCTGTTTCAAAAATGAGAGTTTATCCCAATAGCCTCGTTGGAATAAAATCTTTCCGTTCACCACCTGAAAAAAGCAGTCTTGTAGAGGGTGGATTCTTTTAATCCCCGCTTTGCCCCAAAGTCTTTATAAATGTCTATTACTTCACGGAAAGCTGGGTTGAGCTGCCAGTAAGAACCACGTTCTGCTGATGTTTCCGCACACACGCCGGCAGGATACCTGCCGTAAAGGTCGAATTCTTCCAGGGTTCTGTATATCCGCCGATAGGTTATCTGCATATCCCGGGATTTTGTCCGGTTTTTTTTATTTCATGTGCTGATTACCTCCTGAATCTTATGGTAACAGATTCAGAAGGAGCAGAAAATAAAATCCAAAAGTTTTGATTTTCCCACAATGACGACTGCGGCGGAATCCCACCCATTCCTTCCTGCTTTATTATATAAATCTAAAAAAATCCTTGCAGACAAGACCATATTCCTGTAATATAGTCTATAAATCCGCAGAAAACAGGAGTGCCGAAGCACCCCCATTTTCTCAGCTCTGACGCTTAAAATTTTTTCGCAAAAAAACCTCCCATTTTATGGGAAA
>CANRSX010000061.1 GCA_947642555.1 uncultured Roseburia sp.
AAACGCCGGATAAAAGAATAAATAGAAAATCCGATTACATGATAAATGTAGTATACACAATACGAAAGAAAAAAGCAAGAGTATTTTGCCACAAAAGTTACGTTCAGCCCGTTGCTTTTTGGATTGGCGGACAGGACAGCAGACCAGGCATCATAATTTCTTAAGAAAATATTCAGTGGTCTTTTTGCATTTCCTGGTTTACAATAAAAAAAGAAAACAACTGGGGTACGGGAAAAATTGAATGCGAAGAGACGAAAGAAAAGACAACTGAGGAATCTGATCTGCACGGCATGGTGCGGTGTGGAGCTTCTGATCGTGACGCTGGCATTTCTGGGGCTGGGAAAAGTATTGCAGCGGACGATCGAGACCGGGAATTATAAAAATGTCAGTGGGATATGGGGGGATTTTTCACTGGGGAATCCGTATGCCGGGCAGAAAAAAGACGGCCCTGTCATCTGTCTGGACGCCGGGCATGGCGGGAAGGACAACGGATCGGATTACAGCCAGAGATTTGAGAAGGATGATAATTTAAGGATTACGCTGGCGGTGGCGGCTTATCTGCGCGAGAAGGATGCGACGGTGCTTTTAACCAGGGAGGACGATACCTTTGTGAGCCTTGAGGACCGCTGCAGCTTTGCGAATACGAACGGAGTGGATTATTTTGTCTCGCTGCACCGGAATGACGGGGACGGAGCAGGCGTCGAGATCTGGGTGGACAGCGCGGCGGACGGCGAGACGGCGGAAATGGCGCAGAAGATTCTGGACGGGCTTGGGGCGGTCGGCATCCAGCGAAACCGGGGCCTGAAAAAGGGGACGCAGAAGAGCGAGAACGGAGATTATTTTGTCAATGTGAATACGGACATGCCGTCCTGTATCGTAGAGCTTGGCTTTATCAACAATGCGGCGGACAATCAGATGTTTGACGCGCATCTGGACGGGTACGCGGCGGCGATCGGGGATGCGGTGCTTGCAACCTACGAAGCGCATAAGGATGAGCATGCGCAGGGCGGGGACGCAGATGGAGGAGGCGGTACGCCGGGAACCGCCGGGGTGACCGGAGGAGCCGGAGGTGCAGGAGACGGAGGAACCGGAGGAACGGCAGGAAACGGAGCCGGGGGTGTAACGGGAAGCGGTGATACCGGGCAGACAGGAACGGGTGTGAACGGGTCGGCAGGGGCTGGCAGTGACGGAGCGGCCGGAACCGGGGTGACCGGAGAAGCCGGAGCGACCGGAGGAGCCGGTGACGCAGGAGTGCCGGGAGTGACCGGCCTGGGAGATGCCGGGGCAAAGGCTTCCGACACGCCGGGGATGTCTGGAATCCATAAGGCTGCCGGAAACAGCATATCCGGGATGGCCGGGGTAAAGAGCTTTCTGGACGGACTGCGTGCGCAGCAGGAGGCAGCGGATGCCGCGCCGGAGGTGACGATGATCGATCCGTCCGATCGGGACAACACGAGTCAGGACTGGGGACAGGGCGTGAATGTGGATGAGAAAAACCGTCCGGTCGGAGCCCTGAACGCGCAGGCACAGTACGGCGGCTTAAACGCTTTGTTTATCGGGGAGGATACGCCGACTGTTTATCTTACATTTGACGAAGGATACGAATGCGGATATACGGAGTCTCTTTTAAACACCTTAAAAGAGAAGGACGTAAAGGCCGTGTTTTTTGTGACGCAGCCCTATGTGAGGGATGACGGGGATCTCGTGCGGCGGATGATCGACGACGGGCATGTGCTCGGGAACCACAGCGTGAATCATCCGGCGTCCGGCCTGCCCGCGATCACAGCGGAGGAGCAGCAGAACGAGGTGATGGGGCTTCACAATTATATGCTGGAGAATTACGGGTACACGATGTCGCTGTTCCGCTATCCGGCAGGAAAATTCAGCGAGCAGTCCCTGGCGATCGTAAATAACTGCGGGTATAAGAGCGTGTTCTGGAGCTTCGCGTATCTCGACTATGATGTGAACAATCAGCCGGACCAGACGGAGAGCCTGAAAAAAATGGTGGACAGGCTTCACCCGGGCGCGGTGTATCTGCTTCATGCCGAGTCGGAGACGAACGCGGCGGTGCTGGGGGATTTCATCGACCAGGCGCGGGCAAAGGGATATACGTTCGGAGTGATCGGCTAGTGTGCCGGGACGTTTTGTGCAGCTGATGCAGGATCTGAAAAAGCGGGGGTTTTGGCCGTATGGAAGAAAGAGCGTACAGTCTGGTGAGACAGCTGAGGGAAAATATTAACCGTGTCTTTATCGGTAAGGAGGAGGCGGTGGAGAATCTGCTGACCTGTCTTTTTGCCGGTGGACATGTACTCCTGGAAGACGTGCCCGGGGTGGGGAAAACGACACTTGCCGTCGTTCTGGCGCAAAGCATCGGGTGCAGGTTTGGACGGATTCAGTTTACCCCGGATACACTGCCGGGGGATGTGATCGGCGTGTCGGTCTACAATATGAAAACGGGTGAGTTTGAATATCGTCCGGGGGCGGTGACAACCCAGATCCTGCTGGCGGATGAGATCAACCGGACCGCGCCCAAGACCCAGGCAAGTCTGCTGGAGGCCATGGCGGAGGGCCAGGTGACGGTGGACGGGAACGTGTATCCGCTGCCGCGCCCCTTCCTGGTAATCGCCACCCAGAACCCGGCGGAATTCCTGGGGACATATCCCCTGCCGGAGGCCCAGCTGGACCGCTTTATGATGCGGCTTTCCCTGGGATATCCGGAGCGGGAGCAGGAAATTAAGATGGCGAGGCTGGCGTTAAAGGGACAGACGCCCGACACGGCGCAGCCCGTGTGTACAGCGGAGGAGATCTTAACGGCCATGGAGGCGGTGCGGGCGGTCACGGTGAAGGACGCTGTCCTGGGATATATGGAGGATATGATCGCGCTGACCAGGCAGGAAACCCGCTTTGTCTTAGGAGCCAGCCCCAGGGCGATGCTGGCGCTGATGCGGGCCTCCCAGGCAAAGGCGTTTCTGCGGGAGCGGGATTATGTGAAGCCGGATGATGTAAAGGCGGTTGCCGCGGAGGTGCTTCTTCACCGGCTGGCGCTGACGCCGGAAGCCAGGATTCAGAAAGCGGACGCTGCGGGGATTTTAAGGAGCCTGATTCTGAAGGCAAAGGTCCCCATGGAATGAGGGGGAGCAGGGGAAGGATGTCCGAAAGGAAGATGCGCAGAATCTTATTTCTATGCCTGTGGGTACTGTCTCTCTGGGCAATCAGTTTTTTCGGAGGCGCGGTGAGTTACGGCTTCTTTTTTGGCATGACCATTTTGCCCTTTCTTTCTCTTCTTTATATTCTATGCGTTTATTTCCGGTTTAAAATTTATCAGGAGCTGGGAAACAGGAGCATGGTCTGCGAGGAACCCACAGACTATTTTTTTGTGCTGGAAAATGAGGATTATTTTGCCTTCACGGGGGTGAGTGTCCGGCTGTTTTCCGATTTTTCCTATGTGGAGGAGCTGCCCGGGGATATGGAATACGAGCTGCTGCCCGGGGACAGATTCACCTATGAGACCCGGCTGGTCTGTAAGTACCGGGGAGAATATGAGGTGGGGATCCGGGAGGTTGTGGTGACGGATTTTTTGGGACTTTTTCGGATCCGCTATGAGAATCCCGGTAAGATCAAGGCGCTGGTCAGCCCCAGGCTGGTGCGGCTTGAGGAGCTGAAAGGGGCGGAGGAGTTCCAGGTCCCCCGGCAGAGGGAGACCTTCGGGGATGCGGAGCCGGATATTCCGGTGCGAAATTACCGGGAGGGGGATTCCTTAAAGCGGGTCCACTGGAAGGCTTCTGCCCGGCAGGGAAAGCTTCTGGTGCGGACACAGATCAGTCAGGAAAAGCAGGGGGTCGCTCTTTTTTGCGACATGACCCGCTATGGGAAAAAACCGGAGGATTATCTGCCCCTGGAGAATAAAATGCTGGAGGCTCTGCTGGCGCTGGGGTATTTTTTTGCGGCCCGGGATACGGGATTTCGTGCCTGGTACCGGCAGGGCGCTCCGGTGAGGCAGCAGGTCCGGGGGCTGAAAGATTTTGAGGGCTTCTATCAGAACATCGCGGAAGTGACCTTCGGGGAAGCGGGAGATATCGGGGAACTGCTGGATGCGGCGGAGGCTTTGGGAGAGCTCTGGGACAACCGCGTGCTCTTTTTTGTGCTGCACAGAGTAAGCGACCGGCTGTTTCAGGCAGTGGACCGGCTGGCTGCCGGGGGAATCGCGGTGGTGATCTATGCCGTCACAGAGGAAGAACTGACGGAGGCGGTCCGGCAGAGCGGCGGGCGGTGCAGGATGATTCAGATTCCGACAGAAGCGCCGCTGGAAGGGAGGCTGTGATGAAGACAACGCTTCGTTCCAGGGAAAAGGCGGTTTACCGTGTGATCAATGCCGGCGTGCTGGCGGGGATGGTTCTGCTGGGAGGACAGGGATTTTTTGTGTCAGATCAGTCCGGCATGGCGCGTCTGATGATGGCGCTGGCGGTGCTGGCGGTGGCTGCGGGCCTGAATTTTATGGCAATCCGGGGGCGGCTTCTGTGCCTGGCGGCGCTGGCGGTGCTGGCTGCGACAGGTGTCCCGGCTGCCGGGGTAAAAACCAGCGCGATGTTTTTCCGGGGCTTTTTTTCATGGCTTGCGGGGAGGGGAGCGGCGTCTGAGGCCTGGAGCCTGGGATATGAACTGATCTGGACCGCTTTTCTCACCGGGATGTGCTATCTGATGCAGGTTCTTTTTGAAAAGCTTATACGGCTGAAAACGGCAGCGGGGATTCTCGTCTTTCTGCTCCTGGCATTCTGCCTGTTTACCCGAAGAGAGATGAACCATTACGGGGTGGCGTTCTGTCTCACGTTCTGTGTCGTTGTGTGGATGGAACGGATCCAGGACCGCTGGAAAAAAGAGCGCAGCCGGGAAAGCAGCCGGGAGGCGCACACCTTGTGGATCATGCCCTTCCTGGCGCTGTACCTTGTGCTGCTGGCAGTGATGCCGGCGCCGGAAAAGCCCTATGACTGGCAGTGGGCAAAAAATATTTACGGGCGGCTGCAGGAAAACATACGGACGTATACGCAGAACATCAAATGGGGCAGCCGGGAAGGATTTGACATGGCATTCAGCGGCTTTTCCGGGGACGGGGACCTCCGGGGAGAGGTGCGGGAGGAATCCGGCCGGATTATGAGGATTCGCCCGGGCCGGAATGCTTTTGACAATGGTTCGGGGAATCTTTACCTGACGGGCAGGGTGTACGATACCTTCGACGGAAGAGGCTGGCACCAGAAGGGACAGGGGTATCCCGGGGAGATGCTTCTTGACACGGCGGAGACTCTGTATGCGGTGAAGCAGTACCGAAATGAGTACCAGCGGGATTATCTGCGGGAGGTTTCGCTGGAAATCCGTTATGAGGATTTTAACACAGGGTATCTGTTTGCGCCCTTAAAGACATGGAGCGTGGGAGGCGTGGACCCAACGGATTATGCCTGGGAGGAGGCCGGACTGCGCTGGACCAGACAGAAGGGATACGGCACGGAATATACCCTGCGTTATTTCAGGATGAATGCGGGGCAGCAGGAGTTTGACCGCTTCCTGGAGGAGGCAGGAAAAAACGGGAAGGAAGAGCTCAGCGGGGATGGCTGGGAGGAAATGCTGCGCGAATGCGGGCAGCGCAAGGGGGATGCCGTTACACGGGAGGATTTCCTGGCCTACCGGAGCGAAATCTATGAAAATTACCTGGGAGAGGTCAGGCTGTCCCCGAAGGTAAGCAGCTTTTTACATGAGATTACGCAGAATAAGACTACAGATATAGAAAAGCTTCGGGCCATCGAGCAGGAATTACAGTCATACACCTATACGCGGACGCCCGGAGAACTGCCCGACTGGGTGGAGGAGGAAGGGGAGTTCATGGATTATTTCCTCCTGGAATGCAGGGAGGGATACTGCACGTATTTTGCCACGGCCTTCGTGCTGCTGGCCAGAGCGGAGGGGATTCCTGCCCGGTATGTGCAGGGATACTGCGTCCCGGTGCAAAAGGGCGGGGAAACTTATGTGGATTCGTCCATGGCTCACGCCTGGCCGGAGGTATATCTTGAGGGAGCGGGCTGGATTCCCTTTGAGCCGACGCCGGGATATAGGGACAAACGCTATTCGTCCTGGGGGCTGGCGCAGTCTGAGCAGGAAAATCCGTCCGCGAAGCAGGAGCATTCCATACCTTCGGATGCGGAACCGGGCAGGGGGACAGATCAGGCGGGAAACACCCCGGAGACGGAGGAAAGTCAGGAAGAGAGCGGCGGGAGGGATCTTTCCGGTCTCTGGAAGTTTCTGGGAAGAGGAATCCCGGCTCTTCTGATCATGTGCGCTGCGGCACTGGCGGCGGATCACGCCATAAGCCGGTACCGGTACAGAAAACTGAGTCCCGCTGAGCGGTTTCGGAAGGAGGTATTCCGGAATCTTAAGATCCTGTCAGGGCTTGGGGTGAGGAAAAAAGAGTGGGAGACCCTTCAGGAGCTGCGGGAGCGGGCAGAGCTGCTGCCGGGGCTGGAAGGGAATGCGAAAGGGGCCGCGGTCCTTCAGTTTATGGAGGATTATGAGACGGTTGTCTACGGCGGGAAGGAAGCCGGGGCGGATATGATGAAACGCGCATTGCAGGCCAGGAAGACGCTTTTGTGTCTGCTGAAGGAAAAGAAAAAATGGGCGTATTTTTATTGCCGGGTGAGTCTGTTTTTGCGGCCGTAGCCGCCAGAGGCTCCACCGCCTCACATCCCGCCCCGCAGGATCACGTTGGCGGTAAACACGCCGTCCCCGTAATGGAACCGGGCATATCCGCCGTTCTTTTCGGCAGTGTGGCGGACGGCCTGTAAGCCCACGCCCTCCCCGGGACGTCTGGATGAGAGGAAAACGCCGTCTTTTTCCCGGATTTTGCCGTCATAGGTATTTTCCACGGACAGCAGTACCATATGGCCGGAATGGAGATGCGCCGCCACGTTTGTCCGCCGCCTTCCCGGTGCGGTTTTCACGCCGGTCTCCATGGCGTTTTCCAGGAGGTTGGACAGCACGGAACACAGCTCGCTTTCCGGCACCGGGAGCTGCGGGGGCAGGTCAAGCGAAAAAGTGACCGGGATGCCACATTCCCGATACCGCATGGCAAAATAGCCCGCCACACTGTCCACGGCGGGATTCTCGCACAGCCCCAGGTCGCCCTCCGGAATGCCGCCCTGCACTTCGTCAAGGTATGCGGCAAAGACAGCGCCGGGGAGGCGGAAAGCGTAAGGAGCGGGCAGACGTGGAGACTGTGGTGGATCCTGGCGGTGATCCTGCTGATGGCTGTCACCGGTGCAGGTGTGGTCGCGGTGAAAAAAAGAAAAAATGATAAGAAAAAATAAAATTATTTGTTGACAGCCCGAAATCGGCGTGATATAATTTTCCAAAACTTTATAACAGTAAACCGTTGAAGCGGAGATAACGGCAATGATGCCTTTACAGAGAGCCTGCGATGCTGAGAAGCAGGTGAGAAACAAATTGTCAAATGGACCGCTGAGGGCGCAGTCAAATGTGACAGGATCACAGAGTATTCTGCGACGTTGGAGGCAGACGTCATTTGCCGGGGATATGAAGGTATCCCGCTAAGCGCACGGGTCATGCCGTGAATCAGGGTGGCACCGCGGATGTGTCGTACAGTTCGTACCGTATTCGCCCCTGACAGAATGTATCGTTCTGTCAGGGGCGTTTTTTATTGCAAAAGTTCAGCCATGCGCCGCAAAATGAGCGAATCATGCTCGCATGAATGAGCGCATTCTGCGGTGCATGAGCGGAGCGCCCGTATATGAGCAGCGCATATGCCTGTGGCATTTGCGCTAATGAGTTGCGAAGCAACGGAGAGTGCCATCAGGCACGATTTTGCGAATGGCGCGGGCTGAACGTTGGCTTTCACCTGGAAAAGGAGGAACACCATGACAATTTTACCGGATTATGAGGAAGTGAAAAAAATTGCGGCGTCCGGCAGCTATGACGTGCTGCCGGTGAGCCTTGAGCTGCTCTCGGATTTTACGACGCCGGTGGAGACGATGCGGATTTTAAAGCATGTGTCGACCCACTGTTTTATGCTCGAATCCGCACAGGCGGACGAAACCTGGGGGCGCTATACGTTTCTCGGATTTGATCCGAAGCTGGAGATCACCTGCGCGGACGGGGAAATGAGGATCGGGGCGGTGCAGATGAAAACGGAGGACCCGAAGGCCTGTCTGCGGCAGATCCTGGCCGGCTATAAGAGCCCGCGCCTTTCGTATCTTCCGCCCTTTACCGGCGGGCTGGTGGGGTATTTTTCCTACGACTATCTCGGATACAGCGAGCCGGCGGTCCGATGTGAGGTGGAGGATCAGGAAGCGTTTAAAGACCTGGACCTGATGCTGTTTGATAAAGTGATCGTATTTGACCATGTCAGGCAGAAGCTGATCCTCATCGCGACCATGACGCTTGCGGAGGGGGAAGCCGGATATCATAAGGCGGTGCTGGAATTAAGGCAGCTGGCGGAGCTTCTGCGGCACGGGGAAAAGAATGACGAGCCGGCCGGAAGACTTTTGGGAGAGGTCACACCGCTGTTTGACCGGGAGCGGTTCTGCGGGATGGTGGAACGGGCAAAGCGTTATATCCGGGAGGGGGATATATTTCAGATCGTGCTCTCGAACCGGCTGTCGGCCCCCTTTGAGGGGAGCCTGTTTCAGACCTACCGCGTCCTGCGCACCATCAATCCCTCGCCGTATATGTTTTATTTTTCGGGGACGGACGTGGAGGTGGCCGGCGCCTCGCCGGAGACACTTGTAAAACTGGAGGACGGGATCCTGCACACCTTTCCGCTGGCGGGCACCAGGCCGAGGGGGAAGACAAAGGAGGAGGACGCGGCGTTAAAGGCAGAGCTTCTGTGCGACGAGAAGGAGCTGGCCGAGCACAATATGCTGGTGGATCTGGGCAGAAATGACCTGGGCAGGATCAGCCGGTTCGGCACGGTGGAGGTGGAAAAGCTGCATTCCGTGGAGCGTTTTTCCCATGTGATGCACATCGGTTCCACCGTGCGGGGAGAGCTTCAGGAGGGAAAGGACGCGCTGGATGCCATCGAGACGGTACTTCCGGCGGGCACCCTCTCCGGGGCGCCGAAGATCCGGGCCTGCCAGCTCATCGGGGAGCTGGAGAACAACAAACGGGGCATCTACGGGGGCGCAGTGGGATACATCGATTTTTCCGGAAATATGGACACCTGCATCGCGATCCGCCTGGCATATCAGAAAAACGGCCGGGTGTTTGTGAGAAGCGGGGCCGGCATCGTGGCGGATTCGGTTCCGGAAAAAGAGTATGAGGAATGCATCAATAAGGCGAAGGCGTCGCTGCGGGCGCTTCTGCTTGCACAGGAGGCGGACATATGATTTTACTGATCGACAGCTACGACAGCTTTTCCTACAACCTGTATCAGATGGTGGGCGCCATCGACCCGGATATCCGGGTGATCCGCAACGATGAGCGGACCGTGGAGGAAATCGCGGACATGAAGCCGGAGCGCATCATACTCTCCCCCGGGCCCGGCAGGCCGGAGGACGCGGGGGTGATCATGGAGGTAGTAAAAACGCTGGGGCAGAAGGTTCCCATTTTAGGCGTCTGCCTCGGCCATCAGGCCATCTGCGCGGCCTATGGCGCCACGATCACCTATGCGAAAGAGCTGATGCACGGGAAACAGTCGGAGACGACATTTGACGTAAACAGCCCGCTGTTTGCATGCTGTCCGATGACGGCGCCTGTGGCCCGGTACCATTCCCTGGCTGCGGATCCCGACACGATTCCCGCGTGCCTTGCGGTCACGGCCTGGACGAAGGACGGGGAGGTGATGGCGGTACAGCACAGAGAATATCCGGTTTTCGGCGTACAGTTTCATCCCGAATCCATCCTGACGCCGGACGGGGATAGGATTTTAAAAACATTTATAAAGGAGATATGAGCCATGATTAAAGAAGCAATCGTAAAAATCGTAAACAAAGGGGATCTCACCTATGACGAGGCATATGCCGTGATGAACGAGATCATGAGCGGGGAGACCTCCGCCACGCAGAACGCCGCATTCTTAGCCGCGCTGTCCACAAAGAGCGCAAGGGCGGAGACGACGGACGAGATCGCGGGCTGCGCTGCGGCCATGCGTGATCACGCCACCAGGGTGGATACCGGGATGGAGCTTTTGGAGATCGTCGGCACGGGCGGGGACGGGGCGCAGAGCTTTAACATCTCCACCACCTCCGCCCTGGTGGCGGCCTCCGCCGGAATTAAGGTGGCAAAGCACGGAAACCGCGCCGCCTCCTCCCAGTGCGGGACGGCGGACTGCTTAGAGGCGCTGGGTGTCAACATCATGCAGAGCCCGGAGAGATGCATCGAGCTGCTAAAGGAAGCGGGCATGTGCTTTTTCTTCGCGCAGAAATATCACACCTCGATGAAATATGTGGGGGCGATCCGGAAGGAGCTGGGCTTCCGCACGGTGTTTAATATTTTAGGACCGCTGACGAATCCGGGCAGTCCCACGATGCAGCTTCTCGGGGTGTACGACGATTATCTGGTGGAGCCCCTGGCGCGGGTGCTGGTCAGCCTGGGTGTCCGGCGGGGCATGGTGGTCTACGGGCAGGATAAGCTGGATGAAATTTCCATGAGCGCACCGACAACTGTCTGCGAGATCCGCGACGGCTGGTACCGCACCGCTGTGATCACACCGGAGGAATTCGGCTTCACACGCTGCACGAAGGAGGAGTTAAGAGGCGGCACGCCGGAGGAAAATGCGGCGATCACCCGCGCCATTCTGGACGGTGAAAAAGGATGTAAGAGAGATGCGGTGCTGATGAATGCAGGGGCGGCTCTGTACATCGGCGGGAAGGCGGCGGATCTTGGGGAAGGGATCGCCCTGGCCGGGGACCTGATCGATTCCGGAAAGGTGAAAAAGACGCTGGAGACACTGATTGCGGTCAGCAACCGCCCGGAGGTGGCGGAATGACAACAGAAAATCAGTCGGCAGGAACCGGCGGAATGACAGCAGGGAACCAGCCGGCAGGAGTCGGCGGAATGACAATCTTAGACCGGCTGGCCGAAGCGGCGCGGGAGCGGGTGGCCCAGGCAAAGCGGAACGTGCCGGAGGCGGAGATCAGACGGCAGGCGGAGGCGCTGCGGCGGGGAGCGTTTCCATTTGAAGCTGCTTTGGCGCGGGAGGGGCTGTCCTTTATCTGTGAGTGCAAAAAGGCATCTCCCTCCAAGGGGCTGATTGCGCCGGAATTTCCGTACCTGTCCATCGCAAGGGAATACGAGGCGGCGGGAGCGGACGCGATCTCGGTGCTGACGGAGCCCCGCTGGTTTTTGGGAAGCGACGCGTATTTAAGAGAGATCGCCGGCGCGGTGTCCGTCCCCTGCCTGCGGAAGGATTTTACGGTGGACGCGTATATGATTTATGAGGCGAAGCTGCTGGGGGCTGCGGCGGTGCTTCTGATCTGCCAGATCCTGGACGAGGGACAGATCAGGGAATCACTCGCCCTCTGTGATGCGCTGGGATTGTCGGCGCTGGTGGAGGCCCACGATGAGAGGGAGATCGGGACAGCGCTTCGCGCAGGGGCGCGGATCATCGGCGTCAACAACCGGAACTTAAAGGATTTTTCGGTGGATACCGGCAACAGCAGAAAGCTGCGGGAACTGATACCGACAGATGTCCTGTTCGTATCCGAAAGCGGTGTGAGGTCAGCGGAGGATGTGGCGCGGCTTCGTGAGATCGGCGCGGATGCGGTACTCATCGGCGAGACCCTGATGCGGGCGGAGGATAAGAGGGCGAAGCTCCTGGAACTGCGAGGCGGACTATGACGAGGATCAAACTCTGCGGGCTTATGCGGCCCTGCGATATTGAGGCGGCAAATGAGCTGATGCCGGAATACGTCGGCTTCGTCTTCGCGCCGGGGAGCAGGCGGTGCGTCACAAAGGAGCAGGCCGCGGCATTAAAGGCGCTGCTGTCCCCGGAAATTATGGCGGTGGGGGTTTTCGTCGACGAGAAGCCGGAGACGGTGGCGGACCTTTTGCGGGAGGGCATCATCGACATGGCGCAGCTCCACGGAAGGGAGGACGCGGCGTATATCCGAAGGCTTCGGGCCCTTACCCGCCGGCCGCTGATCCAGGCTTTTCGCATGGGGGCTGCGGATGCTGCGGCAGAGAGGGATGTCGCGGATGCCGCGACAGCGGAGGACGGCGGGAGTAATGTCCTGGCGGCGGAGGAGAGCGCGGCGGACCTGGTGCTGCTGGATTCCGGCGCGGGCTGCGGCAGGACATTTCACTGGGAGCTGGCGAAACAGGTGAAACGGCCCTATTTCCTCGCCGGAGGGCTTGACGCTAAGACGGTGGGCAGCGCGATCCGGCTGCTTCATCCCTTTGCGGTGGACGTCAGCTCCGGCATTGAGACAGACGGACGAAAAGACAGAGAAAAAATGGCGGCCTTTGTTGCCGCGGTCAGAAAGGAAGGAAAATGATGACAAATCCAAAGGGACGGTTCGGCGTTCACGGGGGACAGTATATCCCGGAAACGCTGATGAATGCGGTGATCGAGCTGGAGGAGGCGTACGAACATTACAAAGACGACCCGGAATTTAACCGGGAGCTCACGGAATTATTCAATGAATATGCGGGCAGGCCTTCGCGGCTTTATTTTGCGAAAAAAATGACGGAGGATCTGGGCGGGGCAAAAATTTATTTAAAACGCGAGGATTTAAACCACACCGGCGCCCACAAGATCAACAACGTGCTCGGCCAGGCCCTGCTGGCGAAAAAGATGGGGAAGACGCGGCTGATCGCGGAGACCGGCGCGGGCCAGCACGGCGTCGCCACGGCCACGGCAGCTGCGCTGATGGGGATGGAATGCGTGGTATTCATGGGGGAGGAGGATACGATCCGTCAGGCGTTAAATGTCTACCGCATGCGTCTTCTGGGCGCGACGGTGGTGCCGGTGAAGACCGGGACGGCCACGCTAAAGGACGCGGTATCGGAGGCCATGCGGGAGTGGACGTCCCGCATCTCGGATACCCATTACTGCCTGGGCTCCGTGATGGGGCCGCATCCGTTTCCCACGATTGTCCGGGATTTTCAGGCGGTTATCTCAAAGGAGATCAAAGCACAGCTCATGGAGAAAGAAGGACGGCTCCCGGATGCGGTGATCGCCTGCGTGGGCGGCGGATCCAACGCCATCGGCAGCTTTTACCATTTTATCGAAGAGGACGGGGTGCGCCTGATCGGCTGCGAGGCGGCGGGCAGAGGGGTGGATACCTTTGAGACGGCGGCCACCATCGCCACCGGAAAGCCCGGTATTTTCCACGGGATGAAATCCTATTTCTGTCAGGATCAGTACGGTCAGATCGCGCCGGTCTACTCGATTTCCGCGGGACTGGATTATCCCGGCGTCGGCCCGGAGCACGCGTATCTCCACGATACGGGGAGGGCGGAGTATGTGCCGGTGACGGATGATGAGGCGGTGGAGGCCTTTGAATACCTGGCCAGGACGGAAGGGATCATTCCGGCGATCGAATCGGCGCATGCCGTCGCCCATGCCAGGAAGATCGCGCCGTCCATGGAAAAAAATCAGATCATCGTCATCACCATTTCGGGGAGAGGCGACAAGGACTGCGCGGCCATCGCCCGCTACAGAGGGGAGGATATTCATGAGTAAGATCAGAATGGCATTTGAACACGGAAAGGCGTTTATCCCGTTTATTACCTGCGGGGATCCCGACTTAGAGACCACGGCGGCGGCTGTCCGGGCTGCGGTCCGGAACGGGGCGAATCTCATCGAGCTTGGCATTCCCTTTTCCGACCCCACCGCGGAGGGGCCGGTGATCCAGGGGGCGAGCCTGCGGGCGCTTCAGGGAGGCGTCACCACTGACCGGATTTTTGCATTGGTGAGGGAACTGCGCCGGGATGTGCGGGTGCCGATGGTATTCATGACGTATGCAAACGTAGTTTTCTCTTACGGAGCGGAAAATTTTATCCGGACCTGCCGCGAGATCGAAATCGACGGGCTGATCCTGCCGGATTTACCTTATGAGGAAAAAGAAGAGTTCCTGCCGCTCTGTCACAAATATGAGGTGGATCTGATTTCCCTCATCGCGCCGACCTCAAAGCAGCGCATCGCCATGATCGCGCGGGAAGCGGAAGGGTTTCTCTACATCGTCTCGTCCCTGGGGGTGACGGGGGCAAGAAGCCGGATCGACACGGATCTGGCCGCCATGGTTTCGCTGGTGCGGCAGAATACGTCTCTTCCCTGCGCCATCGGGTTTGGCATCTCCACGCCAGAGCAGGCCAGGCAGATGGCGGAATACGCCGACGGGGTGATCGTGGGTTCCGCCATCGTGAAGCTGACGGAGCAGTACGGGACGGAGGCGCCGGAGCGGATCGGGGCGTATGTGAAGGAGATGAAGGATGCGGTGCATGGCTGAACTTTTAAAAGAAAAGTTCAGCTCGCGCCATTCGCAAAACCGCGCTTACAGCGCTCTCCGTTGCCTTGCAACTCATTTTTGCTCATATACGGGCGCTCCGCTCATGCTGTACAACATGTGCTTATTCATGCGAGCATGATTCGCCCATGCTGCACAGCATGGCTGAACTTTTTTTGAAAACATGTTCTGGCTGCATGAAAGTGTGGTACAATAGACGTTGGCGGAATGCACGCAGAAGAAAGAAACGGAGCATGATATGCAACAGGAATCAGAGATCATTGAGCGTCTGTGGCGGGAACACAGGATAGACGCGGAGGGCCTTCGGACGCTTCTCGCGACAAAGGAGCAGGCATGTCTGGAGGAGCTTTATGCGCGGGCGCGCGAAACGGCGCAGCGCATTTACGGGAATAAAATCTACATTCGCGGCCTGATCGAGTTTACAAATTACTGTAAAAATAACTGCTATTACTGTGGAATCCGGTGTGAAAATCAGGGTGCCGAGCGGTACCGGCTGACAAAGGAGGAGATTTTAAGCTGCTGTGAGACCGGGTACGGGCTGGGGTTCCGCACCTTTGTGCTGCAGGGCGGCGAGGATCCTTATTATACGGACGAGCGGGTCTGCGGGCTGGTATCGGCGATCCGTGAGCGTTACCCGGACTGCGCCATCACGCTCTCCATCGGGGAAAAGCCAAAGGAGAGCTATCAGGCGTATTTTGACGCGGGGGCGAACCGCTATCTGCTCCGGCACGAGACCGCGGATGAGGCGCATTACGGCAGGCTGCATCCGCCGGAGCTTTCCCTTGCAAACCGGAAGCGGTGCCTGTATGATTTAAAGGAGATCGGATTTCAGACGGGCTGCGGGTTTATGGTGGGCTCTCCGGGGCAGACGGCGGAGACGCTGTATGAGGATCTGATGCTGATCCGTAAGCTTCGCCCGCAGATGGTCGGGATCGGGCCCTTTATCCCCCAGAAGGACACGCCTTTTGGGCAGATGCCGGCGGGGACGCTGGAGCAGACGCTTAGGCTTCTTGCAATCATCCGGCTGCTGCACCCGCCCGTGCTGCTTCCGGCGACGACGGCGCTGGGGACGATCCACCCGAAGGGCAGGGAGCAGGGGATTCTTGCCGGTGCGAATGTCGTGATGCCGAACCTTTCTCCGGTAAATGTCAGGAAGAAGTATGCGCTATATGACAACAAGATCTGCACCGGGGATGAGGCTGCGGAATGCCGCTTGTGCCTAAATCGGCGTGTGGAGGAGATCGGGTATCAGATTGTGACGGACCGGGGAGATTATGCCGGCGATGTGCCGTCGGGAGACTGACGCGCCGGCCATCCCACCGGGGGAAAATCACAGAAAAAGTATATCAGGAAAGGAAGAGACGAACATGTACAACGCAGCATCATTGAAGGCGGAAGAATTTATTTCAGACGAGGAGATCAGGGAGACGTTAGCCTACGCGGACGCGAATAAGGAAAACGTGGAGCTGATCGACGCGATCATTGCAAAGGCCAGAGAGCGCAAAGGGTTAAATCACAGGGAGGCATCCGTGCTTCTGGCATGTGAGATCCCGGAGAAGCTTGAGGAGATTTACGCGCTGGCGGAGCAGATCAAGCAGGATTTTTACGGTAACCGCATCGTGCTGTTCGCGCCGCTTTACCTGTCCAATTACTGTGTCAACGGCTGCCTGTACTGCCCGTATCACCTGAAAAACAAGCACATAGCGAGAAAGAAGCTGACGCAGGAGGAGATTGTAAAAGAGGTGACGGCCTTACAGGATATGGGCCATAAACGCCTTGCCATCGAGGCAGGCGAGGATCCGGTGAACAATCCCATCGAATATATCTTAGAGTGTATCAACACCATTTACAGCATCAAACACAAAAACGGCGCGATCCGCCGCGTGAATGTCAATATTGCTGCGACAACCGTAGAGAATTATCGGAAATTAAAAGAAGCGGGGATCGGAACCTATATCCTGTTTCAGGAGACCTACCACAAGGAGAGCTATGAGAAACTGCATCCCACCGGACCGAAGCACAATTATGCCTACCACACCGAGGCGATGGACCGGGCGATGGAGGGCGGCATCGACGACGTCGGGCTTGGGGTGCTCTTCGGATTGGAGCTTTACCGCTACGAATTTGCCGGCCTTCTGATGCACGCGGAGCATTTGGAGGCGGTGCACGGCGTGGGGCCGCACACCATCAGCGTGCCGCGGGTGAAGCATGCGGATGATATCGATCCCTCCGCCTTTGACAACGGCATCAGCGATGATATTTTTGCAAAATTATGCGCCCTGATCCGCATTTCCGTCCCCTATACCGGCATGATTATCTCCACGAGAGAAAGTCAGGAAGTGCGGGAGCGCGTGCTGCCCCTCGGGGTTTCCCAGATCAGCGGCGCGTCGAAGACAAGCGTAGGAGGCTATGCGGAGCCGGAGACGGAGGAGGAGGTGACCAGCGCGCAGTTTGACGTCAGCGACCAGCGGACCTTGGACGAGGTGGTGAACTGGCTGATGAAGCTGGGATATCTCCCGAGCTTCTGCACCGCCTGCTACCGGGAGGGCAGGACCGGGGACCGGTTTATGGAGCTTTGCAAAAATATGCAGATCTTAAACTGCTGCCATCCGAATGCGCTTTTGACCTTAAAGGAATATCTTCTCGACTATGCCAGCGAGGAGACGAGAGAGATCGGCGAGGCGATGATTGAGCGGGAGCTTGCGCGGATTCCCAATCCGAAGGCGAGGGAGACGGCGACGGAGCATTTAAAGAGGATCGGGGAAGGAAAGCGGGATTTCCGGTTCTGATTGCACAGGGCAGGGGGAGCAAAGGCTCTGCCAATATCGGAGAAAGGGAAACATACATGGCAGGATCATTACAGGAGACGCCGGGGGCAAACCGGCTCCATATCGGTGTATTCGGCAGGACAAACAGCGGCAAATCCTCATTTTTAAACGCATTTGCCGGGCAGGAGATCTCGATCGTCGCGGATGTGGCGGGGACGACCACGGACCCGGTGACAAAGGCGATGGAGATCGCGCCCTTAGGCCCCTGCGCGCTGATCGACACGGCGGGCTTTGGGGACGAGAGCGAGCTTGGCGCGCGCCGGATGGAGCGGACGAAACTGGCGGCGGAGAAGACGGAGCTGGCGGTACTGCTGTTCCCGGCGGATGTGATTGCGGAGCGGGAAGCAGCTGCGGAAGCTGGCGGGAGAAAAGTCGGTCAGGAAGCCGCGGCAACAGCGGCTGAGAGCTGGAAGGAAGAGCTGCGCTGGTATCAGCAGTTTAAAAAGCAGGGGATCCCGGTGCTTCCCGTCCTCAGCAAGGCGGACTGCCTGATGCTGCCGGAATCTGAGGAAGCGCCCGCTGTGAGTTTGCGGGAAGCGGGAGCCGGGGACGAGGAGAGGAATAAACAGCCGCTGCTCTCCGCTGCACTCGAAGAGATCCGGGAGCTGACCGGCACGGATCCGCTTCCCGTCAGCGTCGTGACCGGCAGCGCCGTGGCCGTCAGCGCCGTGGCCGGCAGCGCCGTGGCCGGCGCGGGAATCTCCCGGGTCAGGGAGGCGCTGGCAAGGCTTCTGCCGGAGGATTATGACAGCAGGACCATCACGGGCAGTCTCTGCGGGGCGGACGATGTCGTGCTTCTCGTGATGCCTCAGGACATTCAGGCGCCGAAGGGACGGCTGATCCTGCCGCAGGTGCAGACGATCCGCGAGCTGCTGGACAAAAAATGCATCGTCATGAGTGTCACCACAGACCGCCTCCCCAGGGCCCTGGCCGCCCTGGCCGCGCCGCCGAAGCTGATCATCACGGATTCCCAGGTGTTTGGTGAGGTGTACCGGTTAAAGCCCGCCGAGAGCATGCTGACCTCCTTTTCCGTGCTCTTTGCCGCTTACAAGGGCGATCTGCTCTATTATATCGAGGGGGCTGCGGCGATTGATTCACTTACATCTGACTCGCACGTGCTGATCGCGGAGTGTTGTACCCACGCGCCGCTGACCGAGGACATCGGCAGGGTGAAGATCCCGCGGATGCTGAAAAAACGGTTCGGAGAGGGTATCACGGTGGATCTGGTGAGCGGAACGGATTTCCCGGAGGATCTCACCGGCTACGACCTGATCATTCAGTGCGGAGCCTGTATGTTTAACCGCAGGTATGTGCTGGCACGGATCGACCGGGCGAAGCGCCAGCAGATCCCGATGACAAATTACGGTGTGACGATCGCGCATCTGACCGGGATTCTTGATAAGATCAGTTATGAGGGGAAAGAACGGACGATGGAATATCATTCATCCTGATTCCTCCCAGGTGCAGGGGATCGTCATGCGGACCGTAGTGCCCTCGCCCAAAGTGGAGAAGATGTGCATGGAGGCATTGCTGCCGTACACCAGGGACAGCCGCCTGGCGACATTGCCAAGGCCGAGGGAGCGCCCCTGATCCTCCGCGTCTGTCCTCGTCAGGGCGCGATTCAGTTCTTCAAGCGTTTCAGGCAGAATTCCCACACCGTTATCGGATATTTCCAGGATCAGCATCTGCTGGTCCTTTTTTGCGCAGACGACAACAGATCCGCCCTCCACCCTGGACTCTATGCCGTGTATGATGGCATTTTCCACGAGAGGCTGTAGCGTAAAACACAGGATTTTACAGGGATACAGTTCTGCTGGAATCTTGAAACGAAACACAAGCCGTTCTCCATATCGTATTGTCTGTATGCGAATGTAGTTGTCGAGGTTTTCGCATTCCTGTCGCAGCGTGACAAAATTGTTTTTCTGCGTGATGGTATAGCGGAACAGATCAGAGAGCGCATTTGTCATGGCAGTGATTTCGGGGACATCCCGGATCGTGGCCATGGCGCCGATGGTTCCGAGGGTATTGTAGAGAAAATGCGGATTGATCTGCGACTGGAGGGCGTGAAGCTTCGCCTCCTTTTCCCGGATCTGCCTGGTATAGGCAAGATCCATTAGATCCGTCACCTCGCGGATCACCCTGCGGACTACCCTTCTGCTCTGAAAAAAGCTGACGATGAGGAGAAAGCATGCGATGACGCTGATCAGGAGAATCACCTGCCACAGGGGCTGCATGAGGGCACGATAATCGGTCAGTATCACATATTCCCACTGTGATTCATCGGAAGAAAAATGATTCCAGAGATAGCGGGAATGCCTGCCTTTTATGAGAGACGTCTGATCCGCACTGTCGGGATCCAGAAACAGCTTCGGATCTTCCGTAGCATTGACGGAAAACAGACAGTCGCCGGAGGGATTCATGATATAGATCTGAGTCTGCGGATTCAGGTTCATATGTTCCATCATGGTATCGATGTGACTGATGGAGATATCCAGTATGAGTACGCCGGAGCTTTGTTTGTGATAAATGTCATAGATCCGGCGCAGGGCGATAAAATGAAAGGAATCCGATCCTGCACCGGAAGCCGGGAGTTCGGGAATGCTCTCTGGACTGTAAAAGATCAGACGCCCTTTTGCATCCTTTGCAGCCTGATACCAGGCGGTTTTTTGGTAATCCATCTCGTCCAAAGCGTTCCAGGGAATCGACATCAGAATCTCATTTTCGTGGATAAAGTAGGCCTGATGTGTGATGCAGTCATAATTGAGAAACGATTGCCACATGTTGAACTCCTGTTCTAACACACTGCTTAAATGGACTTTCTGAATCAGATCGGTGTCGTCAGATGTAATTTTGTGAATCGTCTCATTCTGATAGGCAAAGAACGAGAGCCGGCTGACCTGGGCGATGGCAGAGTCGATCTGCTCGCTTAAAATCCCCAGCATCTGATTGTTATAGCTGACGGCCTGTCGGCGGAAAATGTGATCGCTGATGAGGGAGACGGCGAACACGAAAAAAAATATGACGATGATAAAGCAGGAACAAAAAATAAAATAGAGTTCATTTGCAAGTTTCTTTTTTTTCATGCCGGTGTTACTCCTCTTTATGATCCGTCTGTGTGCCGGTTTTGCGCAGGCGGTAGTCGGACGGTGTACTTCCCGTATATTTACGGAAACTCTGTGAAAAATATTTGGTGTTTACATATCCGGTCATCGCTGCGATTTCACGGATGCTTAAGCTGGTGTCTGCAAGGAGAACTTCAGCCTGGCGGAGCCTTTTTTGTGTGAGATAGTCCACGAAGCCCGCGCCGGTTATTTTTTTAAAAGAGGTGCTCAGATAGGCCTGGCTTATCTGAAAGCGTTCCGCATAGCCGGCAAGAGAGAGATCCTCGTTATAATGGCGGTCGATGTCCTGTATCATTTCCTGGATGATGGTGTGAATGGTTTTGGACGTACGCCGGTCCTGCACGGCAGATACTTTCTGTAAAAATGCGCGAAACCACTGCTTTAGTTTTTCACCGGTAAATTCATATTTGTGTTCCAAAAGCCCGGCGCACTGTTCATAAAGACTCTGTGCGTCAGCGCTGTGAAAAGAAAGACGGCTTATGATCTGGAAGCTGTAATAAAATACATGATAAATGTAGTCTGAATGGGTCATCGCCGGATGGTCAAACATTCTGTCCAGAAGAGTCTGAAGCTGATCCGGATTCCGGTCCGCATCCGGCAGGCCGAACAGAAGGAGCAGATGTTCTTCGATACCTGGATCTGGCGCGGCAAGGGCCTGGATCTGCTCTGGGGAGTAAAAGGTGATCTGCTGCTGACCGGAAGCGGAGCGGTACATCCAGGCAAGTTTCGCAAAACGGTAGGAATCCGGGATTTCCTGCGTGTCACTGACACAGGGACCGACGGCCCAGTAAACCGGCATATGGTTTCCGAGGAATGCGTCGATCCGTTTCAGAAAACGGGAAATCCGGTCATATGGATTATAATCGCGGGAAAAAGAAAAAATAATACCGCATTCACCGCGGTCTTTCTTATAAAAATATCCGAAAAGACCGGTGGAGGAAAGCGCCTGGACGGCAGCGTCCACACCGTCGTAAAAAACGGAGGATGCGGGATCTTTCTGAATGGTGATACACACACAGTATGCCGTTCCGGGTGAAAAAAATCGAATGATGGCGGGTCTGTCCGGTTTTCCAAAAGATCGATATAAAAGGAATTTCTGGCCCTGGCCTGCCAGCGCTGCCCGCTCCGGCCATCTTCGATACTGCTGATCGCTTTTTTCAGGGCTGCTGTGAGGTCGTGCTCTTTTACGGGTTTGGTCAGGTAGGATTCGACGCCTAGGTCAAGAGCCTCCCTGGCATAGTCAAATTCCTGATAGCCGCTGATGATAATGCTTTTTAATTCGGGCTGATAAGCTGTCACATGCCGGATCACCTCAAGGCCGCTTAGCCCGGGAACGCGGATATCGCACAGAAAGATATCCGGGCGCACGGACAAAATGGCGTCGGAAGCCGTAAGGCCGTCTCTGGCCTCCCCGGCGGGAATTAAATTTAAAGTATCCCAGGGAATGATTTTTTTCAGATATGCCCGCAGCCAGTCTTCATCTTCCAGAATATACACAGAATAAGTCATGGTCTCCTCCTGTATCCGTACCCTGATTTTATTATATCAGCTCTGCTGACAGAGACAAGGTGATTATTTTTTCCATCGGGGTTGTTTTTTTTTAACAGCGGAAAAACTGTGGAAAGACAGGAAAAATATGTGCAATTGTGCGGATAACAGCGGCTGATATAATAAAGACAGAACGATGAGGCGGAAAGGAGGAGCGTATGATAAAAAAAAGACGAGGGAAGGAGGTGCGCGTGAAACGAAAACAGCTGTCGAGACGTATCTGGGAGAACCGGTGGGGATATCTGTTCCTGGTTCCTGTTTTCACCATAATGATCATTTTTAAATATTATCCGACAGCAACGGCGATGATAAAGTCGTTTTATGAGTGGGATGGATATCGCGTTTCGGAATTTACCGGGCTGCGGAATTATGTGCGGCTGTTTTCCGATCAGGTATATCTGACTTCCATGAAAAACGCTGCGATCCTTGCGCTGGCCGCCGTGGGAAAGGTGCTCATTTTCCCGCTGATCACCGCGTGGCTGATCTGCAGAGTCAGGAAAAGGAGATGGAAAGAATTTTACAAATATATTTTTGTCGTCCCGATGGTGGTGCCTCAGATGGTAACGATTTCCTAATAGGAGTTAATCATATGACAATGTTCCTCTTCTGGCAGTCGGGAATCTATAAAACAGCTTTGGCCTTGCGCCCACGAATTTCATCGGGCCGGAGATCGTGATCGGCTGTATGATCTATTCGGAGCGCAAAACAGGAGTGAAAGCGGAGGCAATCTTTAGTTCACTCGATCAATTTTATCTATAACTGGATTCCGGTTATAATGTATGGCCTGTTAACCGTCATTACGCTGCTGTGGTTTGATCTGGAGAGACAGTTACAAAGAATGGAGCAGAGGGGGGGATAGTAAAGACACGTAACATTCAGTAAAACATTCTCACTAATTTTCTTGTGGCTTATAAGGGAAATGCGTATAATAAGGTTAAATATGGAGGAGATGACCGTGAAAGCCCTTCCATGAATTTCATTTGATTTTTCTTTGGCAGTTGCATATAATGCAAGTAGGGAAATCTCTACTTTCCATACTTCAGGAGGTGAAAGATATGTTAGCAAACGCTTTTGTTGACAACGCAAAGGTCAT
>CANRSX010000062.1 GCA_947642555.1 uncultured Roseburia sp.
TGTGGAGCGCGGCATGAAAGACCGGTTCTAATTTGAAGGGTTCGGGGGGCTCCCCGCGTTTTGTGCTGCGCCCGGTCAGCCCACGCCGGAAAAAAGAATGGAGAGGAGAGAACGATGTTTCGGGAAGATTTATTTCTGACAAACGGGACAGGCAGGCATCTGTATGAGACATACGCAAAGGACCTGCCGATTCTTGATTATCACTGCCATCTGCTGCCGCAGGAGATCTGTGAAAACAGGGAATTTTCCGATCTCGGCGAGATGTGGCTGGCGCATGATCACTACAAATGGCGCGCCATGCGCTGCTTTGGAATCGACGAGCGATATATTACGGGCAACGCTTCTTATTATGAAAAATTTTTAAAATTTGCTGAAATTATGCCGGAGCTGATCGGAAATCCGCTGTATATCTGGTGCGCGCTGGAACTGAAGCGGTATTTTGGCATCGGGGAACCGCTCGGGGCATGGAATGCAAAGGAAATCTGGCATCGGACAAAAGAGCTGATTGCAGAGCGGCATATCACGCCGCAGTACTGTATGGAGCAGAGCCGGGTGGAGCTGGTGTGCACGACGGAGGATCCGGCGGATTCCCTGGTTTATCATCGGAAGATGAAGGAGCGCAGGGACGGCACGGTGCGGGTCATACCGGCATTCCGTCCGGACAAAGCGTTTTATGTGGAAAAGGACGGCTTTGCGGAATATATCGCGACGCTCTCGGAGGCATCCGGCGTGACAATCAGGCGCTTTGCGGATCTTACGGATGCGCTTGAAAAACGGCTGTTATATTTTCAGAATACGGGTTCCATGATCAGCGACCATGGGATCGAGGATTTCTTCTGGGCGGGCGATTGTGAAACGGATGCGGACGCGGTGTTTCAGAAAGCGCTTGCGGGAGAGAAGCCTGACACGGGTGAAATCGCGCGGTACCGGAGTACATTCCTCGTGGAATTGGGAAAGCTGTATCAGAAGCACGGATTTGTCATGCAGCTGCACATCGGAACATATCAGGGCGCGAACCGTAGCGAGGAGCGCAGGGTGGGCGCCGCCTGCGGGTTTGACTGTATTGATGACGGGACTTCCATAAAAAGCGTTGGCGCGCTGTTAAACCGCCTGACGGAGTGTTCCTCGCTGCCCAGAACGATTCTGTATCCGCTGGATGCGTCTCAGATGGAGACCTTTGCGGTCCTGGCGGCAGGCTTCTGCGAGGGGCCGTGGCGCGGGAAGGTGCAGCTGGGCGCGCCGTGGTGGTTTCACGATCAGCCGGCCGGGATCCGGCGGCAGTTTGAATATGCCGCGAACCTGTATCCTGTGGCGCTTTCTGTCGGGATGCTGACGGATTCGCGCAGTTTTCTGAGCTATCCGCGCCACGAGCTTTACCGACGCGTGCTGTGCGATTATTTCGGGGCGCTGGTGGAGCGCGGGGAATATTTCTCTCCGGAGGAAGAGCTGGGCAGGGTGATTCAGAATATCTGCTATTACAATGCGAAGGGATGGTTTGGGTTTGATGGAAAGGAAGGATGAAATGACAGATGTATTTTCACTGAAAGGACAGACCGCCGTCATCACGGGCGGCGCGACAGGGCTTGGCCTCGCGATGACGGAGTGCGTGGTACAGTCCGGCGGGCGGGTGATTGCTGCGGGTTCTTCGCCGTATGAAAAATATCAGGAGACGCTGCGGCCATTTGGTGACCGCGTGTCCTACGAGCAGTATGACGTCACGGAAACGGCGCGGGCGGAGGCGTTTGCCGGCAGGCTGGTTCAAAAATACGGAACGATCGATATCCTGGTGAATAATGCAGGGAATCATTGCAAGAAACCAATAGAAGAGATGAGTGTGGAGGATTACACAAAGGTGCTTGACGTGCATCTGGTAGGTGCGTTCGCGCTGACAAAGGCGATTCTTCCTCATATGAGAGAGAATCAGAAGGGAAATATCATTTTTATCACCAGCATGTCGGCCTATATGGGGATCCCTTCCGTCTGCGGGTATTCCACGGCAAAGGCAGGATGTCTGGGCATGATCCATGCGCTTGCCTGTGAGACCGGGGAGGACGGGATCCGTGTCAACGGGATTGCGCCGGGCTGGATCGACACGCCGATGTTTCGCCGGGCAACCGACGGGGATGAGACGCGCAAAAATAAGATTCTCGGACGGACGCCGATGAAGCGGTTTGGCGAACCCGCGGATATCGGCTGGGCAATGGTTTACCTGTGCAGTGAGGCTGCGAAGTTTGTCACCGGGATCGTGCTGCCTGTCGACGGCGGGGCGCTGAATGGGTTTTGAAATTTTCATTCGCAGCTGGCGAAGCAAACCGTTTTTTGATGCCGGATCACCGTTTTTTGACTGTGAGTATGAAATTTTTTCTTTTAAAATACATACAGAAACACAGACAAAGCCGGCGCATGGAACTGCCGGTATTAAGAAAAGGGAGGTATTCTGAATGAAGAAGAAACTTTGGACAGCACTGGCACTGACCGGGATGCTCGCATCGCTTGCGGCCTGCGGGGGGAACGGTCAGGATGGAGCGGGGACGGACGACGGTGCGGATGCGGGAGCCGGTACGAACACGGTATCCGATGCGGGCGCGGATTCCGGAACCGATGCGGCGGGCGCCGGGACGGAAGCTGCTTCGGACGCAGGCTCCGATGCGGCCGGTGACGGGGAAAAGGTGACGATCAGCTTTGCATGGTGGGGGAATCAGACGCGAAACGACCTGACCAAGCAGGCGTGCGACCTGTATATGGAGAACAATCCAAATGTCGAGATTCAGGTCGAGTTTACGGACTGGACAGGCTACTGGGATAAAATGTCCGCGATGGCGGCCGGCGGAAATCTTCCGGATATCATGCAGCAGGATTACGGCTACATGGTTAATTATCAGAGCAGCGGCCAGCTGGCGAACCTGTCCGAATTCATCGACAGCGGCGTCATTGAGACGGACAAAATCAACAGCACGGTCATCGGGAGCAGCACGATCGACGGCGGCTGCTACGGGATTGCCAGCGGCGTGACAGCGCTGATGATGGATTACGATAAGGAGATCGTGGAGCAGGCGGGCGTGACGATTCCAGATCAGATGACGTTCGACGAACTGTATGAGGTTTCGGAGGAGATTTATAACAAAACAGGGGCGAAAACCTATTTTGACGGAGGGATGAACACCCTGATCTACGTTGCGAGGTCGAACGGAAAGGTGCTCTATGAGGAGCTTGCGGCCGGCGAGACGGGATCGGTACAGGAGCATTTTACGATGGTGAAAAAATTTGCGGACGCGGAATTTGCGATCTCGCCGGATCTTCTGGCGGAGAAGAACCCGTACGTGGTGGAGACGAAACCGATCAACGACGGGACAACCTGGAACGATTTCTCATACTGCAACCAGTACATCAGTATCTGCAACGCATCGGGAAAGGATCTCGGCATCACGATGTATCCTTTGGTGGACGGGAAGGATGTACAGCCGATGTATTTACAGCCGGCGGCCTTTTTAAGCATCGCGGAGACCTCGCAGCATAAGGAGGAGGCCGCGAAGTTCATCAACTGGTTTGTGAACAGCACGGAGTGTAATGAGATCTTAATGGCGGAGCGCGGTATGCCGGTGAATTCCGAGGTGTCCGATGCGATCAAGCCGCTGGCCGAGCCGGTTGCGCAGGTTGTGTTTGACTTTGTGGCGGATGTCGGCGAAGTGGCGACGCCGGTGAATCCTCCGACTCCCGCCGGGAGCGCCGAGGTAGACGCCCTGCTTCTCTCTTATGTGGAGAATTTGCGTTACGGGGATCTGACAGTGGATGAGGCGACGCAGAACTTTGTCTCCGAAGCGCAGAAGATCCTGGAAGAGGCCGCGAAGTAACAGCAAAGAAAGGGGAAAGAATCTGTCTCTGGCGCAGGACCGTCCGGCCTGCGCCAGAGACAGGCGGAAGGGGGAAACGGATTGAAAAAAGATAGCCACGATTCCAAAAGCGGAAAGCCTGTGAAAAGCAGAAAAACGCTGCGGCAGATCCTGTGTGACGAGAAGGTGGCGGGATATGTATTTATTCTCCCCTTTATCATTGGTTTTGTCGCATTTATGGCGCTTCCCATGCTGTTGTCTTTCGGATTTTCCTTTACGAGATATAATATACTGGATTCGCCGGTATTCATCGGGCTGGAAAATTACAAAACCATGTTTTTTGAGGACTCCAAATTCTGGAGAGTGTTCGGCGTCACCATGTATTACGTGTTCGCGTCCGTGCCGTTACGGCTCCTTGCGGCGCTTCTGGTCGCGCTGCTTCTGGTCCGCAAGTCAAAGCTTTCCGGGTTTTACCGTTCCGTATATTATCTGCCCTCGATCATCGGGTCGAGCGTGGCGGTGGCGATTCTCTGGAAGCGGATGTTTGCCTCGGACGGTGTGATCAATTCCCTGCTCGGGCTGCTCGGGATTCCCTGCGGGATCGCGTGGCTCGGCCGTTCGGACACGGCGATCTGGATGCTGATCCTTCTTGCCGTATGGCAGTTTGGCTCGTCGATGCTGATCTTTTTGTCCGGGTTAAAGCAGATCCCGGTCAATCTCTACGAGGCGGCGACGATCGACGGCGCGGGCTGGGGGATGAAATTTTTCAAGATTACATTTCCGATGCTGACGCCCTCCATCTTTTTTAATACGGTGAATCAGCTGATCACGGGATTTATGGTGTTTACGCAGAGTTATATCATCACACAGGGAGGGCCGCGCGACAGCACACGGTTTTATGCGGTCTATATGTACCAGAACTCCTTTACCTATAATAAGCTCGGCTATGGCTGCGCGATGGCCTGGTTCATGATTCTGGTAGTGGGGCTTTTGACGCTCATCCTCTTTAAGACGCAGAATAAATGGGTGTATTACGAATCGGAGGGCTAGGTAGACAAATGAAGGAGGCGTCAGATCACATGCGTTATGGATCAAAGAGAAAAAGACAAATCGCATCGGTCGTTTACCATGCGGCGGCGATTGCCGGTGCGGTGATTATGGTATATCCGGTGGTGTGGATGATCGCAAGCTCGTTTAAGGACAGCGATCTGATCATCCGAACCGCGACACAGCTGATCGCGGATGTTCCGACGCTGGAAAATTATGTTGTGGGCTGGAAAGGATTTGCGGGATATGATTTCGGGATGTTTTTTAAAAATTCATTCGTGATCGCGGGGATTTCAACGGTTGGAGCGGTGATCTCTTCGGCGATTGTCGCATTCGGGTTCGCGCGGTGCGAATTCCGGTTTAAGGGCTTTTGGTTTGCCTGTATGCTGGTGGCCATGATGCTGCCGTTTCAGATCATTATGATCCCGCAGTACATCATGTTTAACCGTCTTGGCTGGGTCGGCTCCTATCTGCCGATTATCGTTCCGCAGTTTTTCGGGCAGGGATTCTTTATCTTTTTAAATGTGCAGTTTATCAGGGGACTTCCGCGGGATCTGGACGAGGCCGCGAAGATGGACGGCTGCAGCGTCTACGGAATTTTCGTGCGGATTGTGCTGCCGCTGATCAAACCGTCGCTCGTGACCAGCGCGATCTTTTCCTTTATGTGGAAATGGGATGATTTTCTCTCACCGCTGCTCTACTTAAACGACCCGAAGACCTATCCGGTCAGCTACGCTCTGAAGATGTTTTCCGACCCAACGGTCGGTTCCGACTGGGGCGCGATGTTTGCGATGGCGTCTCTGTCGCTGATCCCGATCTTTCTGATTTTCCTCACGATGCAGAAGTATCTGGTGGAGGGGATCGCGTCGACCGGAATCAAGGGATAAACGAACAGAAGGTTAAGTGAAAGAGTTAAAGTTCAGCCCGCGCCATTCGCAAAGATAGGTGAATGGCACAGGCATCTGTGATAGAATGAGGTGGACATGGACAAAATATGGTATACATCGGATTATGACATCCCGGCGGATGGGAAGACGGATGTGACGAAACGCCTGCAGGAGCTGATTGATCAGGCGGGAAGGGAACGGGCCTGCCTGACGCTGACAGAAGGGACGTATCTTAGCGGCAGCCTGTTTTTAAGAAGCAATATGGAATTTCGCATCGGGGAGGGGGCCACGCTTCTGGGGAGCAGGGAGGAGGAGGCGTATCCGCTGATGCAGACCCGGGCGGCCGGTATCGAGATGGAATGGATGGGCGCCGTTTTAAACGCCATTGACTGTGAGAACCTGACGGTGTCCGGGCCCGGAATGGTCGACGGCCAGGGGGAAATCTGGTGGGAGAAATTCTGGGGAACGGATCGTCTGGGCGGTATGTGTGCGGATTATGTGAAAAAGGGAGTCCGCTGGGCGGCAGACTACGACTGTCTCCGCCCGCGGCTGATGCAGTTTCGCAGATGTAAAAATCTCACGTGCCGGGATTTCCATCTCACGCGCTCCGGGTTCTGGAACCTGCATCTTTGCTACTGCGAGGACGTGCATGTGAAGGGCGTCCGAATCACAAACGCGCAGGGCCCCAGCACGGACGGGATTGACATCGATTCGTGTAACCGGGTACTCGTGGAGGATTGCGATATTTCCTGTAATGACGACAATATCGTAATCAAGTCAGGGATGAACGCGGATGGGATGCGCGTGAACCGCATCTGTGAGAATGTGGAGGTAAAAAACTGTTATCTGCGTGAAGGAATGGGGCTGGCATTCGGGAGCGATATGGCCGGCGGCATGCGCAATATCTATCTGCATGACATTCATTTCCGGGGGACGGACAACGGCGTTTATGTGAAATCAGCCAGGATCCGCGGCGGTTTTCTGGAGAAGATCCGCGTGGAGAATCTGGATATGATGGATGTGGACTATGCGGTGAATCTGAATCTGAACTGGTTCCCGGAATTCAGCTATCCGACGATCCCAAAGGATTATAAGGGTGAGATACCAGAGCGCTGGAAGCTTCTGACCGAGCGCGTGGAGGAGGGGAAGGGGATCCCGCGGATCTGCGATATGCGGATTAAAAATCTGACGTCCTCCTGCCATGAGGATTACGGAGGAACATCGGTGGCGTTTTTTGTCCAGGCCTATGACGAGGCGCCGATCCAGAACGTCCGCATGGAAAATGTCAGCATCTGTGCAAAGGAGTTCGGAACTCTCCGCCAGGTAAAGGGAATGGATCTTAGCGGCGTTACGCTTACGATACGAAGTTAGGGGCGCCGGCGGCAGGGGAAAGGGAAGCTGGATATGAGCATGATGAAATGGTTTCGCAATCTGTCTCTTTATAAAAAACTGACTCTGATTGTTTTACTCTGCCTTATCTGCATCTATCTTGTTTTCCTGCTCAATATCCGCTATCTGACACAGAGCTATGAGCGCGAACTGTATCAGGCGAATGCGGAGTCCCTTTCCTATGTGGAAGCCTCGGTCCGGTCAAAGGTGCAGGAGCTGGAGTCGATTTCTACCAATATGATCGCGGATGCCGTGATACAGGACAACCTGTTTGAAATCCGGGAGGAAGCGCAGGAAGAGCGGGTCTCGCTGGCGAAGCGGGATATCTACAACGCCCTGTACGCCTACACGTACTACAATCACTATATCAGATCGATCAATATCATTCTGGAGGACGGCAGCAACATCTGTATGGGAAGCTCGGAATATATCACAAGATTTGACCTGGAGAGCCTGACGGAACAGGCCAGGCAGGCCGCGGGCCGGATCCGGTGGGAGACGGGGGGAGACGAGACGGGGGACGCGGTGCTGTACCGTCAGATCCGGCAGAAGAAATATTTAACGTTTGAGAAACTGGCGGATCTGTATCTCGTTGTCGATATGGAGCGTCTGGCGGGGGATGTGTTAAAAGAGGTCAATTATATTCCCGAAAACGCCGGATTTCTGCTGTATCAGGGATCGGACCGGCTCTATGCCGGCGGGGCGGGAGAGGAATGGTTTGGCAGGGAATTTATCGACAGAGCACAGGAGAAAGGCAGCGCATATCAGATCGAGGGCGTGAACGGGGAAGAAAAATTTATCATTACCGGACGGATTCCGGAGGTGGGCTGGGATTACATTTTTTACCGGAATTATGACGATATCCTGAGGGATGTGCGGCTGGTCCGGCGCAGCGTCCTGCTGGTCAATCTCCTGTTTGCGGCCGGGATTGTCTGTCTGCTTCAGATCATGCTAAAGGGCGTCTTAAAGCACCTTGGCCTTTTGGTCGACAGGATCCAGAGCTTCGGGAAAACAGGGCGGGCCGACGGGCTGTCCGGCGCGTATGACTACGCCGGGAGAAAGGATGAGATCGGGCAGCTGCACAGAAGCTTTGACGAGATGACCGTGAACAATATACGGCTGCGCGATGAAAATTATGAGAAACAGCTGCTGCTGCACGAGGCCACGATCAAAATGCTGCGCCAGCAGATCAGCCCCCATTTCCTGTACAATACGCTCGATACGATCAACTGGATGGCACAGAAGAACGGGATGGAAGACGTCTCAGTGATGGCTCGCTCGCTGGCGAGCCTGTTCCGCGCGGCGGTCGGCGGGGTGGAGGATGTCATACCGCTGGCGGAGGAGCTTACTGTGTTAAACCATTATATCCGGATCCAGGAGATCCGCTTTGGGGATCGGTTCCGGTTTACCCAGAGGCTGCCGGAGGATGTTTCCATGATCCGGGTTCCGAAGCTGAGCATCCAGCCACTGGTGGAAAATGCGCTCCGGTACGCGATGGAGGAGCCGGATGAGATCTGCTCCATCAGCCTTACCGTCACGGAGCTTCTGGATGCGTACGAGATTAAGGTGGAAAATACGGGTTCTCAGTTTGAGGAAGATCTGATCGAAAAGCTGGAACAGATGAAGATCGTGCCGCACGGCTCCGGCGTGGGACTTATCAATATTAACTCAAGATTAAAGCTGCTTTATGGGGAGGAATGCGGCCTGGCGTTTCGGAATGAGGACGGCAGGGCGATCGTCTCCATGAAAATTCCCAAAACGAGAAAGGCGCCAGATGTTAAGACTGTTGATTGTGGATGATGAAAAAATCATCCGTGAGACACTCTCGGAGATCATTGATTATGCTGCGATCGGTTATCAGCTGATCGCGACGGCCAGAAACGGGATGGAGGCGTACGATATCATCTGCGACGAATATCCGGACGTCGTGCTTCTCGATATCCGGATGCCTGTGTTAAGCGGGCTGGAGCTGATCGAACGCGTGCAGAAGGCGGACTCTGAAATTACGTTTGTCTTATTGTCCGGGTACAGCGAATTTGAATATGCCAAACAGGCGATGCGTTTCGGCGTGCAGCATTATCTGTTAAAGCCCGCAGATAAGCAGGAGCTGATCGATACGTTAAAGCGGATTCGCGGGGATTATGAGGAGAAAGAATTCCGGAAACAGCAGGAGCGCAGGGAGATGATAGACGGATTCCGGCAGCCGATGGAGCAGTGCTTCCTGATGGAAGCGTTTGGAGCGGAAGGCGGATTTGTACCGGTCTGGCGGAAATACCGTTCCCTGCTGTCCGTTCCGGAATCGTCGGTATGCGCCCTGTTCTGCTATTATGTGGAGGAGGGACAGGCCGGGGAATTTGTTTCCGGCATGGAAGGAATTTTGCAGAAGAAGCGGATCAGGCGGTGCTTTCCGGTGATTTATGTAAAAAACTGTATGGTTCTGATTCTCCAGGCGGACTCGCTTGCGGCGGAGCAGGAGCTTGCGGATTATTGCAGAGGTCTTCTGTATCCGGGGCAGACGGTCGGCTATGAGGTGAGCTTTTACCATGCGGCATCGACGGGAGAACTGTTTGCGTATGTGACGGAGAAGATTTCGAGATATCAGCAGATCTGCCTTTACGCCGCGCGGGATCAGAAGCGCATGATTTACAATCACCATGCGACGCCTTCGCGTGTGCAGCCGGCGGAGCACCGAAACCCGTCGATTGTAGAACTCCTGAAGGAATATGTGGAACAGCATCTCGATCAGGAATCCCTCTCCTTAAAATGGATCGCGGAGCATGAACTGTTTGTCAGCGTCGGACATTTAAGCAAGCAGTTCGTGAAGGAAGAGGGGCTCCGGTTTTCGGATTATCTGAACCGGCAGCGGATTGAGGAGGCGAAGCGCCTGATGAATTATTATCACAATGACAATATCAGCAGCATCGCCTGTCAGGTCGGATTCGGGAATAATCCACAGTATTTCCGGCAGGTGTTCAAAAAATATGTAGGATGCACGCCCAGCGATTATCTGAAAAGCTGTGGCGTGGAAGAAGAAACCGCCGGGAGCGGTCTGCGGGATGCTTTGTGATATCTGGCGCTTTGCTTTATTCCGTAACCGACAGCGAAGACACATAGCTGTTGAGCGAGTCGAGATTCACATACACGGTCTCAACAGGGCGGCTGCTCTCGTATTTGCGGTAGCCGGAAACCCCTGCCCAGCCCACGAGCACGACCACGACGGCCCATCCGCAGATGACGGAAATGACGTGGTTGCGCTTCTCCCGGGCCATGATCTTTTTGCGGTTTGCTTTCTCTTCTTTATAACGGTCTACTTTTGCCTGACTCATGGTAAAATCTCCTTGTAAAATATCATTGTGCATATGACGGTATGCTGTCATATGGAAGAACGCCGGCAGTGTGTCTGTGAAAAAGATCACCGGCTCTCCACGTAAATATACCGCATCTGACAAAAAAATGCAATAGAAAATGACGGCCCAAAGCCTTGTAAAGCATCCCAAAATCCGTTACAATAAGGCGGTACAGAAATTACGGACAAGGGGGAAATCGCAGTATGAGCGCGGCGGATCAGATTTTTGTGGCGATGTGTAAGGATATTCTGGAAAACGGGACAAGCACGGAGGGGGAGAAAGTGCGTCCCCACTGGGCGGACGGCGCGAGCGCCTATACGATCAAAAAATTCGGCGTGGTGAACCGCTATGACCTCTCGAAGGAATTTCCGGCCATCACCCTGCGGCGCACGGCAATTCGGACCTGCACGGAGGAGCTGCTCTGGATCTGGCAGCGCAAATCAAATAATATCCATGACTTAAACAGCACGATCTGGGACGAGTGGGCGGACGAGGAGGGTTCCATCGGCAAGGCCTACGGCTACCAGCTGGGCGTGAAGCACCAGTATAAAGAGGGCATGATGGACCAGGTGGACCGGGTGCTCTTTGATCTGAAGAATAATCCCTTCAGCCGCCGGATCATGACAAATCTCTATGTGCATCAGGATCTGCACGAGATGAATCTCTATCCCTGCGCCTACAGCATGACCTTTAACGTGACGCATCAGAAGGGCGATGAGAAGCTGACGTTAAATGCGGTGTTAAACCAGCGCTCCCAGGATGTCTTAACGGCAAACAACTGGAATGTCTGCCAGTACGCGGTGCTTCTGATGATGTTCGCGCAGGTGTGCGATATGAAGGCCGGGGAGCTTCTGCACGTGATCGCGGACGCGCATATTTACGACCGGCATGTGCCGATTATAAAGGAGCTGATCACACGGGAGCAGCACCCGGCGCCGAAGGTGTCGTTAAACCCGGAGATCACGGATTTTTATCAGTTTACCCCGAAGGACGTGATCGTGGAAGATTATATAACGGGGGAGCAGATAAAAGATATTCCGGTGGCGGTGTAAATAAAGCTACAAATGAAGAGCGCATTCGTGCCGACAGGCCGGGAGGGAGGAGACAGAGATGAATCTGATAGCAGCGGTGGATGAAAACTGGGCGATCGGGAATAAAAACCAGCTTCTGGTGCGGATTCCGGCGGATCAGAAATTTTTCCGGGAGACGACGACCGGAAAGGTGGTCGTGATGGGGCGAAAGACCTTAGAGAGCTTTCCGAACGGCCTGCCTTTAAAAAACAGGACGAATATCGTGCTGACGCACGATCCGGATTACCGGGTGAAGGACGCCGTCGTCGTGCATTCCATGGAGGAGCTGCATGAGGAGCTGGAGAAGTATGCGAGTGAGGAGATCTATGTGATCGGCGGGGAGACGGTGTACCGGCAGCTTTTGGATGAGTGCGACGTGGCGCATATCACGAAGATCGCCTTTTCCTATGACGCGGACGCGTATTTTCCGAATCTGGACGAGCGGCCGGAGTGGAGGATTGCGGCGGACAGCGAGGAGCAGACGTATTTTGATCTGGAGTATTTCTTTTACCGGTATGAGAGGGTGTAACCGGCATAGGATATAAAGGGGAACTGCCATGAGTGAGAGAGAGCTGCCTGTGGGGGTAGAGGAAGAGATATTATATAACGGGAGTGAGGACGGCGTGATCACAGAGCCCTTCAACCCAAAGGATGTGGATATTATCTCCCAGCCGATGACGATTTCCAATCTGGCGGACCGGCTGGAATACGGGGATATTATTCTGGATCCGGATTTTCAGCGGAGGCCGGATCTGTGGGATGCCGGGAAGCAGAGCAGACTGATCGAATCCCTGATCATCCGCATCCCGCTGCCGACGTTTTATTTTGACAGTACGGAGGATGACAAACTGATCGTGGTGGACGGGCTGCAGAGACTGAATGCGATCCGGCGTTTTATCGTGTTAAAACCGGAGGATCCGGACCGCCTGGTGCTGGAGAAGCTGGAGTATCTGAAGGAATATGAGGGGTATTCCTTTGAGATGCTTCCCACCAGTATCCGCAGACGGATTAAGGAGCAGCTGATTACGGCCTATGTGATCCGCCCGGGAACCCCCGACAAGGTCAGAACCAGCATTTTTACGAGAATCAATACGGGAGGGCTGACCTTAGAGCCTGCGGAGATCAAGAATTCGGTCTACCGCGGCCAGGCGGCGAATCTGTTAAAGGAGCTGGCGCATTCCGCGGAATTTATACAGGCAACGAGGGGAAAAATTGATTCCCGCAGGATGCTGGACTGTGAATTTGTGAACCGGTTTCTTGCCTTTTATCTGCTTGGGACAGAGCGGTATGAGGGGAATCTCGAGGATTTTCTGAACAATGTGCTGATCCGCCTGCAGAAAGAGACGCCGGAGGAGATTGACAAATGTCGTGAAGCTTTTTTCAGATCCATGCGGTATGCAAGAGATATTTTCGGAGAGCATGCATTTCGAAAAATAAATGCGGACGGGCGGTACGGGCAGATTAACAAGCCGCTCTTTGATGCGGTGTCTGTAAATCTGGCAAAATTAAGTGCGGCTGATTGTGAGGCATTGCTTGCAGGAAAAGAGAAGCTGAAGAAAAAATACACGGCGCTTTTAAAAAACGAAAAATTTGTGGATATTATTACAAGAGGGACGGCTACCATAAGCAATGTCAGGAGCAGGCATAAAAATCTAGACAAAATATTTCATGAGGTGTTATCGGATGATTCGTTATCTGCAGATCGAAAATTTTAAATCCATCAGGAGACTGGCTCTGCCATTAAAACCGTTAAATCTTTTTTTCGGCATGAACGGAATGGGAAAATCCTCCGTGATACAGACGCTTTTGCTGTTAAGGCAGAGTTTTTGGGAAAACCAGAAGGCCGGGCTGGATTATCTGCATACAAATGGCGAACTGATCCGGCTGGGAACCGGAAAAGATATTTTCTGTCAGAGCGCGGAGGAAGCGGATATGGTGAGATTTTATATCCGGTTGTCCGATACGGAGATTTTTGACTGCAGATATGCATACAGCCCGGAGAATACTGACAGTGATCAGCTCCCGCGCATGAAAACGGATGCAGAGGAACGCTTTGCGACAGCGCTGTTCTCTGATTCGTTTTTCTATCTGGGTGCAGAGCATCTGGGGCCGCAGAAACAGTACAGTGTGGAAAACTGGAAAAAGAACGGTGTGGCCAGGCTGGGTGCGACAGGAGAGTATGTCGTGCCGTTTCTTGCGACGGAGGGGGAGCGGATCAGAGTGCCGGATCCGCTGTGCCTGCCCACGGGGAAAACCAATCGTCTGATCGATCAGGTATCCGCATGGATGGCAGAGATTTCACAGGGAATCCGCATCACGGCAGAGCTGCTTCCGCTGATTGAAAAAGCAAAGCTGTCCATCAGCTACAGCGGAGAACGCCTGGTATCCGACCCGTTTCTGCCGGTAAATGTCGGATTCGGCATCCCGTATGTACTGCCGTTAATCACAGAGCTTCTGATTGCCGGGGAAGGAGGTCTTTTGCTGATCGAGAATCCGGAATCGCATCTTCATCCGAAGGGACAGTCCATGATCGCGCGCCTGATTGCGCTGGCGTCTGCCAATGGCTGTCAGATTCTCTGTGAGTCCCACAGTGATCATGTGATCAACGGGGTGCGGGTCGCGGCGAAGCAGGGGCTGATCCGCCATGATGATGTGGGGATTTCTTTTTTCAGCAAAAATGAAAATCAGGAGACAAAAGTCGATCAGATCGATATGGACGAGAGAGGAAACTTAAGCGAATACCCCAAAGGCCTGCTGGATGAGTGGGGGATTCTGATGACGGAACTGATCTGACAGGAGATAAAGGAGGAGCAACATGTCAAACGCAAAATTTTATCAGACACACCATTCCCCGATCGGCGCATGGGCGAGCCTGACCTTCGGGGCGCCGGACTGCGGTATGGGGATCGAGGTGCAGAATCCGGGAGCGGACGCCATCGGCTCCATGCTCATCGGCGCGGCGGATCAGAAGGAAATGAAAACGATCGGTTTCATTAAGAAAAACGGGGAAGCGGAAAAGAAGACCGCTGCGGAGGGAGACGCGGAACAGAAAAAGAATTTCCTGCTGGAGAAGATGCTGGAAATGTACCAGATACTCCCGGAGGCCGCCGTGACCAGGACGCTCACGCCGTCCATGGACCGCTATCAGGCGGGCAGGCTTTCCTTTACCGTATATACGCCGTACCGGGCGCTGACGGATCCGCTTCTCGCAGAGATCCCGAAGATCGAATGTGTGCCGGGGCTGCTGATGGATGTGGAATATGATAATACGGACGGGGAAGAAGATGTCACCGTTTATTTTGGCGTTATGCTCGATGATATGAAACGCCTTTACGCGGAGGAGGGGGCGGAGCCTGCCCTGACCTGCCGCAATGACTGGATGTTTGCTTCGGATCCTGCGGACGGTTCTTTTGCGGTGCGGGGAATGGATGCCGTCCGGTATTTACGGGCCGGGACGGGGCATGTGCATGAGAACGGGCCGGGCTTTTTGTGCAAACGGATTCCGGCCGGGGAAAAGGGATGCCTGCCTCTGGTCTGGTGTGTGTATCAGAACGCGGGCAGCACGGGGGCCTGCGACACGGTTTATTATTACAATCGCTATTTTGCATCCATGAGGGAGATACCGCCGTTTCTCTTCGCGCATGCGGATGAAATCCGAAAAGAAGCGATAAGCCTTGACCGGGAACTGACGGAAGAGCGCGTGCGGGAAAACCGGATGACGGAAAGCCAGGCGGAACTGTTTGGCCAGTCGCTGCGTGCGTATTACGCCTCCACCCAGCTGCTTCTGGACGGGGAAAAACGGGTTCACTGGAATGTATGCGAGGGCGCCTATTTATGGCGCAATACCATGGATTTATGCGCGGATCACCTGGCCTGGGAGCTGTATCAAAATCCCTGGGTCGTCCGTCAGATCATGGACGAATACATAGACTGCTATACCTATGAGGATCAGGTGTATTTTGCGGATAAAGATGAAATTTCCGACGGCGGCATCAGCTTTACCCACGATATGGGCTGCTTTTTCCATTATTCCGCACATGGAAAAAGCGGGTATGAGAGGGAGAATGATTCCCGGAACGGATTTTATTTTTACATGACCACGGAGGAGCTGCTGAACGGGATTTACTGTATTGCGGCGTATGCGATTGTTTCCGGGGATACGAAATGGCTCGGGGAACGTCTGGAACTTCTGCTTCAGCTTATGACAAGCTTAGAGAACCGCGACGCGCAGGATCCCGCGGATCGAAATGGAATCTTAAACGGTGTGTCCACGAAGAGCGGCGGGTGTCATCTGGAAAGCACGACATATGACGCGCTGGATCATTCTCTGCTGGAGGCGTCGGGAAATTTATATGTATTCATTAAAACAATCGGGTCGCTGCTTCTGTTGCAGAAGTGTTTTGAACGCACGGGCTGCGGGGAGGGAGCGGAGCGGGCATCCTCCATGCTGAAACGGTGTATGGATTCCCTGCCGGTATTTTACGATGAAACGCACAAGAGGATGCGCGCAAATGCCTATGCGGATATAGAGGGATATGTGATTGCGGCGGTGGAAGCCCTGGTCGTTCCCGGGCTTTGCGGGGTGGCGTCTGATCTGCCCGACAGATTCATGGAATACGTAAGGGAACACGCGCAGAACTGTCTGCAGGAGGGCGTGTGTATCAATAAAGAGACCGGCGGCCTGCAGCTTTCCTCTTCCAGTATGAATACATGGCCGTCAAAAACGATTCTGACCATTTTCGCGCTGGAACATCTGTTAAAGCTTGCGGTTCCGGACAGTGTGAAAAGAGAGCTGGAGGGATGGTGCCAGGTCAGCGCCCGCAGATGTACGATCTCGGATCAGATTCAGTGTGATACCAGGCAGGTGGTGGGCGCGACGTACTATCCGAGAATCATCACGTCCGCGGTGTGGATCTGGTGAGCAGAGAGGCACGCTGCGGCGGAGGATGAAACGATATGGAAGATTTTATATTCAGCGCAAACGTGACGATCCCGATTTTCCTGGTGATGGTCGTCGGGTATGTGCTCCGCCGCGGGGGCATGCTCGACGATCATTTTGTGAAGGTGGCGAACCGGTTTAATTTCAGCGTGACGCTGCCGGTTCTGCTGTTTCGGGATATCTCGGGGGTGGACATCCGGGCGGTGTTTGACCTGAAGTACGTCCTGTTCTGCGCAGGGGCGAGCACGGTCTGCTTCTGGGTAATCTGGGGCGGCACGAAGCTGTTTTTAAAAGAAAAAAGTATGCGGGGCGCTTTTGTGCAGGCGTCCTTCCGAAGCAGCGCGGCGGTGATGGGGCTGGCGCTGATCGAAAATATATACGGCGCGTCCGCCATGGGGCCCCTGATGATCATCGGCGCGGTGCCGCTCTACAACATCTTTGCCGTGGTTGTGCTGACCTTTGAGGGCGGACAGGCGGCGCAGGAGAACCGGGCGGAAAAGATCCGGGAGGCATGCGTCAATATCGTGAAAAATCCGATTATCATCGCCATCCTTGCCGGGCTTCTCGCCGCCCTTTCCGGCGTCACCTTCCCGGTGATTGTGAACAAGACGGTAAACAGTGTGGCGCAGATGGCGACGCCTCTGGCCCTGATTGCCATCGGGGCAGGATTTGAGGGGAGATCCGCCCTTGCAAAAATCAAACCTACAATTGCCGCGTCTCTGATCAAGCTGGTGATCCAGCCGCTGGTCTTTGTACCGCTGGCGGTCCTGGCGGGTTTTACCGGGGAGAAGCTCATCGGGATCCTCATCATGCTCGCGGCGCCGGCGACGCCCAGCTGTTACATTATGGCAAAAAATATGGGAAACGACGGGGAGCTGACGGCCAGCGTGGTCGTCACAACCACGCTGCTGGCGGCGTTTACCCTGACCGGGTGGATTTTTGTGCTAAAAAGCTTCGGGCTGATCGGATAGGTGTTCACCGGGACCGGGCAGATGTACTTCGTGAAAGCCCTCAGGATTGCTCCGCGCAATGCGCTCCCGCAATCCTGCTCTGTATTCGTATTCCGCACTGCTGTGCTGCATACTCATACAGGTTAGCGTCCCAGATGCCCGTGCAGCCCTGCGTACGGGTACGCGGTCAGCCCGTTCACCGGGACCGGGCTTTCACAGTAAATAATATCAATTGCATTTTGCGGGGATTTAGGATATGATTTTGTTTTAATACAATAAAAGGGGGAGGACGACATGGATATAACAGGCAGAAAGTTATTTGTAAAAGCGTTGCAGGAAGAGGGCGTGGATACGATATTCGGGTATCCGGGCGGAACGGTGACGGATCTGTTTGACGAATTGTACAAGCAGGACGGGATCAATGTCGTCCTGCCGCGCCACGAGCAGGGACTGATCCACGAGGCGGAGGGTTACGCGAGATCGACGGGAAAGACCGGCGTCTGCTTAGTGACCAGCGGGCCGGGCGCCACCAATATCATCACGGGGCTTGCGGACGCGCACTACGACAGTATTCCGCTGGTGTGCTTTACCGGGCAGGTGCCGCTGTCCCTGATCGGAAACGACGCGTTCCAGGAGGTTGATATCGTGGGGATGACCCGCAGCATCACGAAATACGGGGTGACGGTGCAGCGCAGGGAGGATCTCGGGCGCATCATCAAGATGGCGTTTCACATCGCTTCGACCGGACGGCCAGGCCCGGTACTGATTGACCTGCCGAAAAATATACAGACCACAGCCGGTCCGGCGGAGTATCCGTCAAGTGTCCAGATCCGCGGATACAAGCCGTACGAGACGGTACATGTCGGTCAGCTGAAAAAAGCATACAAGCTGCTTCGGGCAGCGAAACGTCCGCTGATCCTGGCGGGCGGGGGGATCCATATCGCACACGCGAATGACCTTCTGCTGAAGTTTGTGGAAAAGACGAGGATTCCGGTGGTCACGACGGTGATGGGAAACGGCGCGATTCCGACCGGCAATCCGCTTTACATCGGAAACAGCGGTATGCACGGCAGATATGCGGCCAATATCGCGGTCAGCGAGTGTGACGTGCTCTTTTCGATCGGGACGCGGTTTAACGACCGGATCACCGGCGACTTAAACGAGTTTGCGCCAAAGGCAAAGATCATTCATATCGATGTGGACACAGCGTCGATTTCACGAAATGTCGTGGTGGATGTGCCGGTGGTATCGGATGCAAAGCTTGCGCTCGAAAAGCTTCTGGAGTGGGCGGAGTCGAAGGATACGGAACAGTGGCTGTCACAGATTGCAAAATGGGATGAGACCAACCCGCTTGCGATGCGCAGAGACCACGGCATGACGCCGCAGATGATTTTCGAGCATGTGAACCGTACCTTTGGCGAGGCGATTTATGTCACGGACGTGGGCCAGCATCAGATGTGGGCGACCCAGTACCTGGAGCTGGATTCCTGGCATCAGCTGATCACCTCGGGCGGCCTCGGCACGATGGGCTTCGGACTTCCCGCGGCGATCGGCGCGAGCCTGGGCAATCCGGGAAAAGAGGTCGTCTGCTTTACCGGGGACGGCGGCATGCAGATGAATATCCAGGAGATGGCGACAGCGGTGACGCAGGGGACGCCGGTAATCGTGTGCGTGCTGAACAACTACTATCTTGGCATGGTGCGGCAGATGCAGCAGCTGTTTTACGGAAAGCGGTACGAGGCGACCTGTCTGCGCAGGCGGCGGACCTGCCCGGCGAACTGTAAAGGGCCCAATCCCTCCTGTCCGCCGTACACGCCGGATTTTGTGGCGCTGGCGAAAAGTTACGGGGCGTACGGTATCCGGGTGGAAAAAGAAGAGGAGATTCAGGCAGCGTTTGATGAGGCGAGGACGCATAAGGATGCACCTACAATCATAGAATTTATGATTTCGTCGGATGAGATTGTACTTCCGATGGTAAAAGGCGGAAATCCGAACAGTGAGATGATACTGAAGTAGGAGGAAGAGATGAAAAACAGATGGATTGCATTATATGTGGAAAATCAGGTAGGTGTCCTGGCAAAGGTATCGGGTCTCTTTTCAGGAAAAGCGTATAATCTTCAGAGCCTGACCGTCGGGACGACGGAGGACGAGACGATCTCACGCATGACGATCTGCGTGGCCAGCGATGACATCACGTTTGAACAGATCAAAAAACAGTTAAACCGCATGGTGGAGGTCATCAAGGTGATTGATCTGACCGGTGTGCCGATCCATATGAAGGAGATTCTGTTTGCCAAGGTTTTAGGGATCAGCGCGGAAGAGAAGGCGGAGGTGTTCCGCATTGCGCAGGTATTCCAGGTTGAGGTGACGGATATCGGCAGCGACAGCGCATTGCTCGAGTGCAAGCTGACGGAACGGCGCAACAATGAGCTGATTGCGCTGCTGCGGTCGAAATTCCGCCGGATTGAGGTCGTGCGCGGCGGCGCGGTCGCGATCGAGTCGATCAGCACCTCCTGCCGGTAAAACGGCTGTCGGGCGAGGATGTCATTCCATCACAGCCCATTTTCCATGATGCGGTTTTGTGATTTGCTTTTCAGATCCTGCGCCAAATCTTTTATTTTGATGCTTTGCCGGGATAGGCTGAGATCCATTATGCCCTTCCGGTCAGGAATAAGCGATGAATATGTGTGGGAAAATCCAAAAGTTTAGATTTTCCCACAATGCCGACTACTATGGAATCCCATCAAAAGCCATAATACGCTACTGCTTTACGGTAATAATCGTATGAAAAGTCAGAGATTCCTGATTGTAGTACATTTGCATATTTCCATGATATTTAGCTACTATTTTGCGAATGCTTTTTATTCCAAACCCATGTTTGTATTTATTGGCTTTTGTGGTGTTTCGTATACAGCCTTGCTCATCAAAAGGATTTTTCCCGCTGGAATTAATAACAGTTATCACAACAAATGGCGTTTTTTCACGCCTGTAAGCACTAACCTCTATAAAAGAATCCGGAATATGTTCGGCGGCTTCTATGGCATTGTCCAGCAGGTTACAAAAAAGGGAGGTAATATCTGCATCGGCAATAAAATCAATTATTCCACTTCGGATATCTGCATGGAAAGAGATATGCTGATCAAGGCAGCTTCGCCCGTATCTTGTAAGGATTGCATTTAGTGTTTCATGATCGCATAGTTGTGAAGCTTCTTTCAAATCGGAAGACCGCATTAACTCATGAATATACAGATTGATTTTATCGTGTTCCCTTTTATCGTTCAACGTATTTATAGATTGCAGATGTTTCTTTATATCATGTATTAAAATGCTCTGATTTTCATGTTGTGAAAGCAACATCTCATAATATTGTGCGGAATCCGACTCTTTTTGGAGTAACAGCTGCATATCCATAAATTCCAGACTTTTTTTCCTGTTATACTGCTCTATTCCGAATATGAGCAGGTTAATTGTAAGCAGAAAGACAGCACTCAGTGTAAGCATCCAGTTTAAGACGGGAGAAAGGTCACAGGAATCGCTTATTTTTGTAAAGGTTACCATGACGAAAACAGAAGTTATGGGAATCAATGCTAATAAAAAGGCTGATTTATCTGGTCGTTCATCATGGTTTTGCCGTCCTTTCAGAAAATGAAGCAGGATAAAAATAACTGTAAAAAACATCAGCTTTGAAAATATGGCAAAAAGGGCAAGAAAATGAAAATTTTCTCCTCTCTCAAAAAAGTGTGGTGAAAAGAAACGAACAATATAGTATACCATTACTTCGCAGAGTATCATAACGGATGTCAGTATGGAAGAATGAAAAAAAGCAGAACAGGCGTTCATGCAGTACCCTGTGATCAGGAAAATAAAATTAAATACAAAGTATAAAGCCACATTCAGCACTTTTGAATGAAAAAGGGAGACGAAAAACAAAATAAAATACAGGCCACACAGGATTGTAAGCTCCTTTTTAGCAGTACGTCTGGCGGCAAAAAGGGTAGATGTGTATTGCCAGAGTATAATAGCTTCTGTAAGAAAACTAAAAAAACACCAGATATTTTTCCCCATTGTATTTCTCCCTGCTTTTTTATGGTTATCCCCAGATTTTATCTTGTGCTTTCGAGATAAAGAAGATAAGCATCTTTAAAGGCACTGTATTTTCGTTTCGTCAGATATGCCCGAAACTGATGATCAGCCAGATGCACAAGGGAATGGTCAAAATCTGATATATGTTCAAAATTAACAATATAGCTGCGATGTGTCTGAAAAAAACAATTTTTGGGAAGCAGATTCAGCCAGTACTGCATATTATGAACAGATTCAAAATCCTGCAGAGCAGTATGCACGGTTACTTTTCTTCCCTGTGCTTCAATCATGATGACTGATGAAGCAGAGAGTGTGTGAATGCCCTGCCTGGTTTCAACAGGCACTTTGACAGTTATGGTGTTGTACAGGTCAACTGCATCTTTCATATTGCGGAAAAAACGCTGCTTCTCCAAAGGCTTTGAAAGATAACGGAATACATGGAAGCGCATTGCCTCATCTAAATATTCAGAATACGAGGTGACAATAAAGATAATAATCCGATCATTTGCTTTTTTTAATTCATTTCCCACGTAAATGCCATTGATACCGGGCATTTCTATGTCAAGGAAAAGGATATCTTTGTCACCTTTGTCCGCAAG
>CANRSX010000063.1 GCA_947642555.1 uncultured Roseburia sp.
AATAAATGCGATAGAGTTTATTCAACTCTTTTCGCATTTAATTCTAAAACTTTGCCAATTTTCCACGAAATGAGCTTCCGTTCTTCCTTTTCTGACAGCCCTGATCTGTTCAGATGTCACAATTTTTTCCATATTCCCGCTGATCCGTCCGGATCCATGGATAACAGGAGCGGTCGTCAATATACACGTCCGCCGATATCTTTCTCGAATCCGAGCCGTACTTTGCCAGCGTCTCCGGCACGTTTTCATTGACCGCGTCAAACTCCAGCCCGAATCTGCGGCACCACTCCACCGCCTCCTCCAGATACGCGCCGCACCGGCATGTCCACAAAATCACCTGCCTGCCCTGCGCCCGAAGCTCCCTTAACAGGGAGATCAGCCGTACATTCGGCATCCCGATCGCCGGATAGCAATCGGTGCACAGCGTCCCGTCAAAATCTACCGCCACAATCTTAAGCTCTCTTCCCATCCTCTCTGCCTCCGCTTCTGTTCTCTCAGAGACGCACCCTCACACCGTTCCCCGGTCTGCTTCCCGGCGCGCCCGCCGCTACAGAAAGTATCGCACAGAAGCTGTCCGATAAAACGGACTTTATTGTCCTTTAAAAAAGACTTTCCGAACGGATGAAAATCACGTATAATCAGTCTGTGTAATACCAATATGTCAGATAGCAGGAGGATTTCATGAAATACGGTCTGGTCTATTATCACAATACGGAAAACGTCGGGGACGACATCCTGAGCTACGCCGCAAAGCGGTTTCTGCCGCAGGTCGACTACTATATTGAACGCGAGGCGATGAATCTGTTTGTGCCGGAGGAAAAAGAATATGTCGCCGCCATCTTAAACGGGTGGTATCTGCATTTCAGCTATGAGTTCCCGCCTTCCCCTTACCTGCTGCCCCTGTTTACGGGGACGCATTTTACCAGAGATCCGCTGATCTTCGGCGATTACTCTTATCTGGACGGCATCGCCGCCGATTATCTGAAGCGGCACGCGCCCGTCGGCTGCCGGGATACGCACACCAGGGAGCTGATGGAGCAGCGGGGGATCGACTCATATTTTTCCGGATGCCTGACCCTGACGTTTAAGCCCTTTGCGGATGTCGCTCCCTCCCATGCCATTGTGCTTACAGATGTCTCGGATTCTGTGGCCGATTATGCGCGCCGTCTGTTTCCGGACCGTCCGGTTATCCGCATGACCCACAGGCTGACCGGGGAGGAGCGCGGTGCAGACTGGCCCCTCCGCGAGGCACGCGTCATATCTTACCTGAAGACTTACCAGGCCGCGGATCTCGTGATCACGCCGAGACTGCACTGTGCGCTGCCTTCCCTTGCACTGGGAACGCCTGTCGTACTGATCGGGAACTTCAATGAAGATTTTCAGAACAGATTATCGGATTACGCCGCATACTGTATCTGCTGCGGCGAGGAGGAGCTGATGGCCAGGCAGGGATATGAAGACCTTCTGCGGAACGCTGCTGACGGAATGACAGCCGCCGGGCAGAGCACAATGCCGGATCCCGCAACGCTTGCGGCCTGTCTCACAAAAACCTGCAGCGACTTTATCCGTACCGTGTCCGCGCAGGAGCCCGACGTCTCCCTTCTGCCGGAGCCGGCTTTATACCGGGAGCTCTATGTCGACCGCACCCACTATATGCGGCGTGCCCTTGTGCATATGCTCGACGCCTGTCAGACTCTCGAGCAACAGCATATTCACGACGTTTCGGTCATGAATCAGCTCCTCGCGACAGCAAAAAAGGCGCTCGCGCTGTCATCTGATCCGCAATAACACTATACTCCTTCCCCGTCAAACATCGGAATAAAGCTCTCCTCTGCGGTTTCACCCTCCTGGATGAAACCGCATTCCACGCCGAGATCAATGGCGTAATCCACGACCTCATCATACTCCTCCTCCGTCACTCTGCGGCTGATCTCTGGATAAGCCGCAAGGGCCGGCATGGGCGTGAACTGGTTCATAATGCTGATATAGATCCGGTTCCCATAGGTCTCGTACAGATACCGGATCACGGCCTTTGCGTCCTCTGCGCAGCCGGGCAGCACCAGATGGCGCACGATCGTTCCGCGAAGCATCAGCCCCTCCTCGTCCCCGCCCGCAAACACGGGCGGACCGCTCTGACGCACCATCTCCGCGATGGCAGCCTTCGCCGCCTCCGGGTAATCGGGGGCATGGGAATAGCGCGCGGCAATCGCCGGATCCATATACTTAAAATCCGGCAGCCAGAGATCCACCAGTCCCTCCAGCTGCCGGAGCGCATCCACCGACTCGTATCCGCCGGAGTTAAAGACCACCGGCACGTTAAGCCCTTTCTCCTTTGCACGGATCAGCGCCGCGGCAGTCTGCGGTATAAAATGCCCCGGCGTCACAAGATTGATATTATTCGCGCCTTTTTCCTGAAGCTCCAGGAAAATCGCCGCAAGCCGCTCCACCGTCACCGCCCTTCCCGCGGTTCCGTCGGCGACGCTTTTATTCTGGCAGAACACGCAGTGCAGCGGACAGCCGGAGAAGAATACTGTGCCTGACCCGGCAGTCCCGGAGATGCAGGGCTCTTCCCAGTAATGAAGCGCTGCCCGCGCCACTCTCACTACATCTGTCTGGCCGCAGGCCCCGGTCTCTCCCTGATCCCGTCTCGCACCGCAGCTTCTCGGGCAGAGCATACAGCCTGTCTCATCCCCTGTTTTCCGGTTATCCCTCCCGCACATTTTTTCCTCCGTCCTCTCACTCCCGCATCAGCACATCGAGAAATCTGCCGATCTCCGCCCATGCCTTCCTGGATTCGGGCAGCAGCTTTGCCGCCATCTGAAAAATATGAAACATCCCCTCATAAATGCTTAAGCGCACCTTCACGCCCTGTCCTCTGGCCTTCGCGGCGACATCCACCGAATCGGAGAGCAGCATCTCGTAGGAGCCGACCTGGATCAGCATCGGCGGAAATCCCCGGAAATCCCCGAACATCGGCGAGATATACGCATCCATCGGATCATGGTCTCCCACGTATTCTTTGTTGTAAATCAGGCTGTCCCTCGTCTTTCCGAACAGCGGATCCTTCTCATAATTGGTGTCATAGGATTCCCCACTGGCCGTCAGATCCGTCCACGGGGACATGGCCACAATCCCGCAGGGCAGCTCCTTTCCCTGATCCCGCAGATAATGGCAGAGGGCCATCGCCAGCCCGCCGCCCGCGGAATCGCCCGCAAGGATGATCTGCTCCGAGTACCATCCCTGCTCTAACAGCCAGAGATACGCCGCGTACGCGTCCTCTAACGCCGCCGGGTAGGGATTCTCCGGCGCGACGCGGTAATCGATCGTCAGCACGCTCATCCCGCGGCTGACCTCCGCATAGAGCCCGGCAAACATGCGGTAAGCGTTGCGCATGGCCCCCACATAACCGCCTCCGTGCAGCTGTAAAATAATCTTATCGCAGTTCGGCTCCTCCTTCTGCTCCAGAAGCTCCATTGTAAAGAGTTCCGTCGGAATCTCCGTCAGCGTAAAGCGCTCCGGACATTTCCAGGGCGGTTCGCTCTCGCCGATTTTTTTGCGCAGCTCCCCGTTTTTAATTTTCTTCCCGATCAGATGATCATTCGTCACATGGGCAATCAGGTCCCGCATGACCCTTCCCTGTACACTTGCCTCATTTTCCCGCATGCAACCCTCCCCGGCCCTTCTACCGGATATGAAATCTCCTCTTTAGCTCCGTGCGCGCCTTCCGGTCCCCGATGATCAGCGTCCCTAAAAACAAAAACACGGACGCCGCGAGCGCGATCCTGCCGGGAAGCGGCGACTTCACGATTCCCGGGAACGAGAGCACGATGGAGACCAGGCTTAAAAGGATCGTAAAAATCTGCCACATCATATAGCTCTGCCAGTTTCTGCGGTTTGTGATCATCAGCACCAGAATTCCAGCGTCCATCAGAAGGATCCCGGCCGGCAGAAAATAATCGAGCGACCAGCCCTCATACCCGGTCACAAAATCCGCCGCAATCAGCATGAGCACCGCCATCAGCGTCAGGATAATCGTCTTGCTCACATAGCCGGATTTCCCGAGAATCGCATAGCGGATCAGCATATATCCATATACGAGCCCAAGCCCTGTGATCGCGCTCCACCACATCTCGGATTCCGTCACCGCGTTGATATAGACGAGCACCACCTCGGCAATGATCGCGCAGAGCAGGTAAATCCGGCTGATCAGCATCAGCTTCCTCGTGATCATCCGGACATCCGGATACATATTTTCCAGCTCCACCGTCTGCTCTAACACCGAATTGCAGAGCGGACAGCGCTCGGTCTCATCCAGAATCTCCACATTGCACTGTCTGCATCTACTCATAATTCACCCCGTTACTTTCCACTTCCACCGAAAGGCCGTCGGACGAAAGCTTTCGGAAAAATCCCCGCTGCACCGACGTATCTTTCAGATCATAGCTGAAGCTGAAGACCAGCGTATCGCCGTAGGAACAGATTGTCCCCTTTAAATGCTGCCCCTTCGACATCGCCAGATACGCGTGAAACAGCTCCACATAAGGCCGGTACTCCTCCTCGACCGTGATATTGCCGATATTCGTCACCGTCGCCGTATTGGCAAGCGCGGAGGACGTATAGATCACGCGCATCGCGATATTTTTAAAGATCAGCGGCGCGGCCCTCGCAATCAGAAGCTTCTCATTCGACACATTGTAGGAAAACAGCTCCTCCAGATGCTCCCTGCTGATCTGGCTGCGCAGGCTTTCACGGACAGTGCCAAGCACTTCCTCAAAGGTGTAGATCTCCTGCACCGGATGAAATTCCGCGGAGACCATCACGAAAAAGTTTTTCGTCGTGATCGAATTAAAAAACGGCCGCAGATTCACCGGAACCGCCACCCGGATCGGGCGCTCCGAGGGCATGCCGTGCATACATTCCGTGTACACGCTCCAGATATAGACGCCCACCAGATATTCGTTGATGCTGACGCCGTAGGAATGACAGACCTTCTTTAATTCCGGGATCTGCATATATCCGTGCATCACCCCGAACTCTCCCGCCGGCAGCTTCTCTCCCCGGATCAGGTAGGCCTTCTTCGTCTGATAGCCCTTCTCATGGCTCTTTTTATAATTTTTCAGGAAGCTGTCTTCGCGGTTTAAGGAGGTGCCGCTGTTTAAATAATCACCGACCCTGTCCTTTAACTCCTCGTGCACGAGACGCAGATACTGATAGGTCAGCTCCTTTAAAAAATTGATCCCGCCCATGCCGTCCGTTAAGACATGAAATACCTCGAGATTGATACGATATCTGTAGTAGCTCACGCGGAACATATAGCTACGGTTTTTATTCTGCCGGATAAAGCGGCAGGGAAACGTGCTCTCTTTGCGCACGCGCGGCGCGGGCTTTCCGTTTTCCTCAAAATAATACCAGAAGACCCCCTGGCGCAGCCTCAGGTTAAACCCGTCAAATTTGGGCAGGACGATATCTAACGCCTGCTGCAGATATTCCGGCTGCACGAGCTCGGTCAGCGTAACGCTGATCCGGTATACGTTGCTCATGCTCTCACCGGCAATCACCGGAAACAGGTGCGCGGTATTGTCCAGATGATCCCAGCGGATATCTTTATTCAGATACCGCCCGCCTTTTTTCTTATTCTGTTCTTCTGTGAGTTCCTCTGCGGGAATCCCATTCTTCTTTTTCTTCATAAGCGCACTTTCTTAACCTGCTGCAAACTGACTGTTGTAGAGCGTCGCGTAAAATCCGCCCTGCGCCAGCAGCTCCTCGTGATTCCCCTGCTCGATAATGCTTCCGTCCTTCATGACCAGAATGATATCCGCCTCGCGGATCGTCGAGAGGCGATGGGCCACGATAAAGCTGGTCCTCCCCTGCATCATCTTCGCAAACGCCTTCTGAATCCGGATCTCCGTGCGCGTGTCGATCGAGCTGGTCGCCTCGTCTAAGATCAGCATCGGCGGCAGGCAGAGCATCACGCGCGCGATACACAAGAGCTGCTTCTGTCCCTGGGAGAGATTGCCGCCGTCCTCGGTGATCACCGTGTCGTAGCCGTCCGGCAGACGCTTGATAAAGCTGTGCGCATGGGACGCCTTCGCCGCCGCGACGACCTCCTCCCTCGTGGCATCCGGCCGTCCCATCGCGATATTCTCATGGACTGTGCCGCTGCGCAGCCAGGTCTCCTGCAGCACCATACCGTAATTGTCCCGCAGACTCTTTCTTGTCAGCTCCTTTACCGGGATCCCGCTGACACGGATCGTCCCGCTGCCCACGTCATAGAAACGCATCAGAAGGTTGATCAGCGTCGTCTTGCCGCAGCCCGTCGGCCCGACGATGGCCACGCGCTGCCCGGGCGTAACCGAAAGATTGAAATCCTCGATCAGCCTCTGCTCTGGCGTGTAGGAAAACCACACGTGATCCAGCTCCACCCTGCCGTCCGCTTCGTCAAGCGTCTTCGCATCCGCGGCATCCGGCGTCTCGGACGGCTCGTCGATCAGCGCAAAGACACGCCCCGCGCAGGCGAGCGCATTCTGCAGCTCCGTGATCACGCCCGATATCTCGTTAAACGGTTTTGTGTACTGATTGGCATAGCTTAACAGGCTCGAGAGCTGTCCCACGCTGATCCCGCCGGCAATCGCCGTAAACGCGCCGACCACGCCGACCGTGGCGTACACAAGGCTGTTGACAAACCGCGTCGCGGGGTTCGTGATGCTCGAGAAAAAGATCGCGCGCAGCGAATAGCGCTGAAGGCGCCCGTTGATCTCGTCAAACTGCTCCAGCGCCTCATCCTCGTGTGAAAACGCCTGCACCACCTTCTGGTTTCCGACCATCTCCTCGATAAAGGCCGTCTGCTCCCCCCTGGTCTCCGACTGAAGCTGAAACATGGAAAACGTCTTTTTTGCGATATAGCTCGCGACAAACAGTGAGACCGGCGTGATCACCACCACCGCGATGGTGATGCGGACGCTGATCGTCAGCATAAAGACCAGCGTGCCAAGGATCGTCACGATCCCGGTAAAAAACTGCGTGAAGCCCATCAGAAGGCCGTCCGCGAACTGATCGACGTCCGCGATCACCCGGCTGACCACCTCCCCGTAGGAATGCGCGTCCAGGTATTTTAACGGGAGGTGTTCAATCTTCTGAAACGCCTCCATGCGGATGTCGCGGATCACGTTGTAGGTGATCTTGTTATTGCAGGCATTCATGATCCACTGCGCAGCCGCCGTGAGCAGAATGATCACCGCCATCTTTCTTAAAATCAGGAAAATACCGGTAAAATCCACCTGTCCCGCTCCGGTGATGCGGTCGATGGCCTGTCCGGTCAGAATCGGCAGGTAAAGCGTCAGCGCCACCGTCACCGCGGCGAGCACGATGGAACAGCCGAGATAAAACCAGTATGTCCGGATATAATTCAGAACCTTTGCCAGCGTCGCCTTCTGCTGGCTGCTCATCACTTTTTTCATCTTAATCCTATTCCTTTCAAACGTCAGCCTTCGCCGGTCTTCTGAAACTGCGACTCATAAATCTCCTGGTAAACCCCGCAGGAGGCAAGCAGCGTTTCATGGGTTCCCCTTCCCACGATCATCCCGTCGTCTAACACCAGGATCTGATCCGCGTGCCGGATGGACGCGGCCCGCTGGGAAACGATAAAGACCGTCATCTGGCGCTTTATCCCCGCAATCGCGGATCGAAGCTTTGCGTCCGTCGCGAAATCAAGCGCTGACGCACTGTCGTCCAGGATCAGGATCTGGGGCTTTTTCACAAGCGCGCGGGCAATCGTAAGCCGCTGTCTCTGGCCGCCGGACAGATTCTTTCCGCCCTGCCCGATCTTAAAATCAAGTCCGCCCTCCTTTGTGTCCACGAACTCTCTCGCCTGCGCGAGGTCGAGCGCCTCGTAGATTTCCGCGTCCGTCGCGTCCGGATTTCCCCAGCGCATATTTTCACGGATCGTTCCCGCAAAGAGGACTGCCTTCTGAAGCACGACGCCCGTCTTTTCCCGGAGCTCCTCTAACGTGTATTCCCGCACATCCCGGCCGTTTACACGGACCGCGCCGCTCGTCGCCTCATAAAAACGCGGAATCAGATTGACGACGGAGGATTTTCCCGATCCGGTACCGCCGATGATGCCGATCGTCTCGCCGCGCATCGCCGTAAAATCAATGTCGGTCAGCGCCTCCTCGCCGGCCCCGGCATAGGTCAGACCGACATGGGAGAATTCCACGGCGGGAGCCGTATCCTGCGCCGCACCGGTATCCCGTCCCGCTGCCGCGGTCATACTTTCTGACCGTACATCCACGCCGGCCCCGTCGCGAATCGACGGCTCAAGCGCTAAGATCGTTCCGATCCGGTTACCGCAGGCGATCGATTTGTTGATGTTGATGATCAGGTTGGCGAGCTTTACCAGCTCCACGAGGATCTGGGACATATAGCTCACGAGCGCAACCACCTCGCCCTGCGTGATCACGCCGCTCTCCACACGGATCGCTCCGACCCAGACCAGCACGACGATGCCGGCATTGATCAGGATGTAGGTCAGCGGGTTCATCAGGGCGGAAATTTTCCCCACATACAGCTGAATGCGCGTTAAGACCTCGTTTTTCTCCTGAAACTTCTCCGTCTCGTCCTCCTCCTGATTGAAGGCGCGGATCACACGGCTGCCCGTCAGATTTTCCCTCGTGATGCCAAGCACCGTATCGAGCGCGGACTGCACCTTCCGGTAGAGCGGGATGCTGATCAGCATAATGCCGAACACCACCACCGAGAGAAGCGGGATCGTCACGACAAAGACCAGCGCCGCCTTCACGTCAATTGTAAACGCCATGATCATGGATCCGAACACGATAAACGGGGAGCGCAGAAACAGGCGCAGCACCAGGTTCACCCCGTTCTGCACCTGATTGACGTCGCTTGTCATGCGCGTGATCAGCGTCGAGGTCCCGACCGTATCCATCTCGGTGAACGAGAGCGTCCCGATGTGCTCAAACAGCGCATGACGCAGACCGGCCGCGCACCCGACCGCCGCCTTCGCCGCAAAATACTGCGCCGTGATGGCGCAGACCAGGCCGATGACAGCGAGCATCACCAGCACCATACACATTTTCATGATATAGGACCGGTCGGACGAGGCCACGCCCACGTCGATAATCGATGCCATGACAAGCGGCACGATCAGCTCAAAGGACGCCTCTAACAGCTTAAACAGCGGCCCCAGCACGCTTTCCTTTTTATAATCCTTTAAAAATACCAGTATTTTTCTCATCTCATTGCTCCTGCATCCGTCGTAATTATTTTTTGATCCCCTTCAGCTTCTGCAGCCCGAAGATTACGGCCCCGCCAATCACAAAAAACAGCGGCTCAAACAGTGAGAGCGTCATGGCCGGCTGCGGCGTCTCAAGCGTCGCGGGCCCCATTACAATCGCGTAGATCGAGCCGAGCATCAGCCCTAAGATCAGGTAGATCGTCTGCGCGCGGAAGCGGTCTAACGCTTTGCGGATCAGCTTCACCACCCCGAAGATTCCCACCAGAAGTCCGCACCCGAACAGAAACACGGTCGGAAACGCGGAAAAATCAAAATGCAGAATGTCCTTGATCGCCGCCACGATCGGCAGATAAAGTCCCATGATAAGGAGCAGCGTCGACCCTGAAATCCCGGGCAGCACCATCGCCGATATCGTGATCACCCCGGCAAGGAACACAAACGCGCCGAGCCGGAAATCAAGGTGCACAAGGCTCACGCCCTCCCCTCCCGACACCGGATTAAAATATGTGATCGCCGCCACGATCACCACGCCGACCGGGATAAACGGCGCGCCCTTCCAGCCTTTCTGCAGCGTCTCCTTCTCCTCTGTCACCACGAGCGGGATCGCAAAAATAATAAAGCCGATAAACATGGAGCTGACCGCGTAAATATGGGACTCAAACACGCTCGCCAGCACGAGAATCGCCAGTATCATACCGCAGACCCAGCCGATACCAAGCTTTATGAGAAACAGAAGCGCAGCTTTCTTCTTCTGCATATCCCCGGTGATCAGGTCGTCGACCGAGCCGATAAACTGGTCATAAAAGCCGAGCAGAAACGCAACCGTGCCGCCCGACACGCCGGGAACGCTGTCCGCTAACGCCATGCTGAATCCTCTGATAAACTGTATGATAAACACTACTCATCCTCCTCTTCCAAAACCACATCTTCGTACTGCTCCTCATAGGGCACCTCGAGCTCTTCCACCCCGATCTGCTCCACCGGGCGCCAGGCTCTGCCAAACTCCACATCCGCAAACAGCTCCGCCAGCCCTGTGATCTGCTTTAACCGCAGAATCTCGTCCCGGTCCATGCCAAGATGCTTCGAGATCCACGCATCGGACCGCCCCAGGTCATGCAGCTCTTTTACGATATTGCTCATCAGATCCACCGAATGGCTGCCCCTGGCCCGGTTGTGCCGGATCGTGCTCGCCATCCTCTGGTCGATCGGCTTGTCGATCACGGATACCGGCAGAAGCCCTCTTTCCCGCTCATAGATGTCGTGGTGCTCGAGCATCACGCGGTAACGGTGAAAGCCGTCCACGATAATATAGGTATCCTCCTCCTTATCGTGGTAGCAGACGATCGGCATCGTATAGCCGTCCTCACGGATGCTCTCATAGAGCAGCTTCATCTCCGGCGGCGCCACGGAATTCGGATTATACGTGTTTGGCTTTATCTGCGTGATCGGTACCGGAATCACCTGATACACCGGACTTCTGTATCTTGTCATACGTTGATCTCCTCCACTCCTTTGTACTTTTTACGGATAACCTCAATGCGTCTCTTCTGCTCCTTGGAGAGGGAAAATCCCATAAACCGGCAGACGTGGTCGTTTTTTAAAATACAGTAGCACATCCGCTTCCAGCTCGGGATATCCTTCGAGGAATGGATATCATCGGTATCATCCGGTATTTTTTCCATAAAAATCACCCGCGTCTTTTTGCTCAGCGTATAATTCGACACTCCGTTGCGCTTAATCTTATAGCCGCACTCCTCCAGCTCCTGAATCGTCTCCTCGTCAAGCCCGCCTCCGGTCCGATGCCAGAACTCAATAGAAGTATTGAACTTTTTCGCATAATTATTCCGCAGCCTGGCGGGCAGCGTATCGAGCAGAAACAGCGTGTAGGACTTCCAGGTATGCCCCTCGGGCAGCCGGATATTCCGGTAGCCCATGGCCTTCGTCTTTGCGTAGATCGCGGTAAAATTCGCTCCCTGCACCCGGCCGACCAGCTTCACCCAGATCTGCGGATCGATCACGCGGTAGAGGTTTAACGCCTCCTTCGAATAATCGTTAAACGGCGACGCCACGCGCATCTGGGACACCTTAAGCCCCGCCATGTAATACATGTCATACAGATGGTTGTAGTCGAATCCAAACCGGTAATTCGCGTGCCAGACGTCCTCGGAGGACCAGTCGTAGAGCGGCGAAGCGCACCAGACATCCTTGAAGGTACGGCTGATCCAGCACTGCTCCTTGTAGCCGTATTTCTTGTTCACAAACCCGCTGTAGCGCTGAAGCGACTCGTCCGCGCGCATCCCGAGCAGGCAGACCGTCCGTTTCTTTCCATGCGACAGGCGGTACCAGCGGCCGAACTGCTTCGCCAGATCCTCCTGGTGCATCCGGTAGTGATACGTGCTGATCGGATTGTTCTCCAGACTGATCACATACTCCTTATCCGGCATGGGGCGCACCCAGGCTTCCTTTTTCTGGTCGTCCCAGGGATACCAGTACATCTGATAGCTGCTTAGGGCCGTCCTCGTCGCCATCGGAAGGCATACCCAGTAGGGCTCCGCCTCGTCCTTATAGCGCTCAAACGTCCGCTCCACATACTCCGTCGTCACCGTGTACTGCGCCTCGAAATCCTGATGGAACAGCCCGATGCGCTTTTGGGGATCGTGCTTCCTCCGGTACTCCATCACAAGCTCTAACAAAAGCCCGCTGTCCTTTCCGCCCGAAAAGGAAACGTAGATATTATCAAACTCCGCGAAAAGAAAGGCAAGCCGCTCCTGAAGCGCCTCATAAACATTCTGCTCTAAATATTCCCGTACCATTTTATCTCACCTGTCATTCAGGCGGGTTTCTCTTATGCAGATCAGCCGTCACGGCTTTCTTTCGTAATACATCACAATGTAATGTAGCACAGACACCCGCCATATGCAATATTATGTGTGAATTTCCTTCCTCAGCAGCCATAGTGCAAGCAGATTCGGAAACGCCATCAGCGAATTTAACAGATCCGAACATCCCCATACCAGTTCCATCGAGAGCACTGCGCCCAGCCAGACAAAGCACAGATAGCACACCTGATATACCAGAATCCCCCGCTCTCCCCACAGATAACGGACTGCGGAGGTACCATAGACATTCCAGCCGATGATCGTGGCAAACGCAAACAATGCCAGCGAAACCGACAGTAAACCTTCGCCCCAGGGCAGCTCCTCAAACGCGAGAAAGCACAGCTGCTCCGGCGCGGCGCAGGCATAGCGCCCGGGGTGGCGCAGCATGCTGCTTATGATCGCCAGTCCGGTAACAGCGCACATAACCACCGTGTCCCAGAACGGTCCCGTCATCGAGACGAGCCCCTGCATCACCGGATCCTTTGTCTGCGCCGCTGCCGCCGCCATCGGCACGGATCCGAGCCCCGCTTCATTCGTAAATAACCCTTTCTGAATCCCCACGCGCATCCCGGTCAGCACCGCGCGCCCGGCAAGCCCTCCCAGGGCGGCGCGCCCGGATAAGGCGGAGCGGACGATCAGCCGCAGGGCGTCCGGCAGCAGGGGCAGATTCTGTATCAGAATCCACAGACAGCCGCCGAGATAGACGGCGCTCATCACCGGCACCAGCCAGTTGCACACCTTCGCGATCTGCCGGTTCCCGCCGATGATCACGAGCCCGGCGAGCGCCGCTATGAGAATGCCCGTCACCTCCGCGGGCGCGGATACCAGCCGGTCCGCCGCCGTGCGGATCGAGTGCGCCTGCACGCTGCTCCCGATCCCGAAGGAGGCGAGCACCGCAAAGAGCGCAAACGCCGACGCAAGGCGGGGCATCGAAAGCCGGCGCCCAAGCACATACATCGGCCCGCCGAAGCTCTCTCCTCCCCTGCCCGTCCGCTTATACGCTACCGACAGAAAACACTCCGCATAGCAGGTTGCAATCCCGAAGACGCCGGTCAGCCAGCACCAGAATACGGCTCCCGGTCCTCCGATTGCGATCGCCGCGGATATCCCGATGATATTACCGGTTCCGATGGTTGCGGCAAGCGCCGTCGCGAGCGCGGAATACGCCGTGATCTGTCCTTCCTTCGACTGCGATTTTGCCCCCGCCACGCTAAGGCGGATCCCCTGCGGGATTTTTCGCTGGATCAGACGCAGGCGGACAGTAAAATAAAGATGTGTCCCGACCAGCAGAAACAAAAGCGGCGTATTTACAAACCATTCAGCTGTTTTCATCGTACCATCCTGTACGTTCGGTTTCGTACAGTATATGGGCTCCCTTCTTTAAAAAGAACATCCGCCCCCGCACAGACGGGCCAGAAGGCTTATCCCACCAGCCGCGCGATGGCCTCCGCCAGCTCCTTTATCCCGGCATTTGAGGTGTTGACGCAGAGGTCGAAATTCAGTCGGTCCCCCCAGGTCTGCCCGGTAAAAAACTGATAGTACTTTGCGCGGCGTCTGTCGATCTCTCTGATATGACGCCATAATTCCTTATCCGTAAAATGCTCCTGCTGTGCGGTGCGCTTCCGGCAGCGTTCCAGCTTGTGCTCCTTCTGCGCGTAGACAAACAGTTTAAACGGCTGCATCTGCCGCAGGATATAGTCCGCGCTTCTCCCAACGATCACGCAGTCCGACTTTTCGGCCAGCTCCAGAATCAGACGGCTCTGCTCGCGGTAAATGGTATTGTTCTGCTCCATCACCGGATCCGCCCGCATGTAAAAGCTCCTGCCGACCGTGATCGGAAGCAGTGCGGACGGCTCGCTCTCCATCACATGCTTCACATACTCCTCCGAGAGCTCTGTGCGCTCCGCAATCCGCGTAATAATCTCATTGTCATAGTAAGCGATCTTAAGATCGTCCGCGATCCGCCTTCCCAGCTCTCTCCCGCCGCTTCCGAATTCCCGGCCTACTGTAATAATCCGTGGCATCTTTCTATCACCCCCGGACGATCATACCATATTTTTCCAAAAATGTAAAATTTTACCAAATACATTGAATTGCCGGTAATATATATTGTATAATGTACGCGGACACGGGCTCCTCCGGCAGGATGCGGGTCTGGTCGCCGGCATTCTATACGAGGAGAGGAATACTGACTATGGTCGCACTCAATCTGCCTGAAATCAGAAACTTTATGAACCAGCTGCTCTGCACCGGCACATTTGACAATTTTCTTCTGCGGGAGGCCATGATTCAGGGAAATGTCACCTGGAGCTTAGACGGCAGCATCACCCCGGATTTTTATTCGGCCGACGAGGCGGAGGCGCTTGGCATAAGCGGGCTGTCCTTTCTGCCGTTTGGTCAGATCCGCCCCGCATGTTATCAGCTGATTAAGGGAAAGCGGACGCCTTCTTATTTTAAATTCGTCTTCCTGCTCGCCCCGGATGCGCTCGCGCGCACATTAGAACAGACGCACAGCTCTTTCACCGCAGAGGATATCACCGGCATGTTTTTTAACCTGATTTTCCGGCAGGGAAAGCTGATGCTCACCACGGGGATTTCTTACCGCATTTTTTCCGCGGATAAGAGCCTGGAAGCGGAATGGGATACGCTGATGGGGAAGTTTTTAAAAAATCACGGAATTTCGTTTGAAAATCTCTAAGATTTTGTACTTTTTCGCTTTACATTTATAAATGCATATGATACACTAACATTAGCTGTTTTCAGACGGCCAGTATTATTTTTTGGAGGTACTTTTTGATGAAAGGTACAGTGAAGTGGTTTAATAACCAGAAGGGATACGGTTTTATTTCCGATGAAACCGGAAATGACGTATTCGTGCACTACTCAGGGCTGAACATGGAAGGATTCAAATCCCTCGACGAAGGCGCTGCAGTGGAGTTTGATGTTGTGGACGGATCCAAGGGACCGCAGGCAACCAATGTAACCGTAGTAAGATAATTACTACCAGACGGGCAGTGATGCCGCTTTAATCAGTCGTTTCAGGTACCTTTTTCTTTAAATAGAATTCGTTTTATTTGGCAGAAAAGATATTGTAAACAATGGATTAGAAAAGAGTGTCGGTTTTACCGGCACTCTTTTTTTCATCACATCTACTCTCCGACCTGTTTTTTCTTCCCAAGCTCCCGGAAGATTCGCACCAGGTTCCATATTGCGGCTACGGCAAGCACGAATTCCGCCAGGGGCTGCGCGTACGCAAGCCCGTAGATCGGAAACAGTCCGTTTAGCAGATACAGCGCAGGGATCTCCAGCACAATCTTTCGCAGAATCGCGAAAATAAGCGCTTTTGTCCCCATACCGCACGCCTGGAACACGCCGACCGCCAGGAAGTCCAGACACATAAAGGGAAGGGCAAAACACATTCCGCGCAAAAACGGCGTTCCGTAGGAAACCACACTCCCGTTTTTCATAAACAGCGAGATCAGGCCCCCCGCAAATATGTAGTAGATTCCTGCCATCACAAGCAGGAAACCGACGGACGCCTTTCCCGCAAAAAGAACCGTCTTTTTCATGCGGTCCGTGTTGCCGCTCGCATAATTGTAGCTGATTAACGGCATGATCCCCTGGGAAATTCCCATCGCGACATACATCGGTACCATATTGATCTTCTGGGCGATTCCCATCGCGGCCACCACATCCGACCCGTAGGACGAAGTGAAATTGTTGAGCACCGTCATCCCGGTCACGTTTAACAGGTTCTGAATCGACGCCGGTATCCCCACGCCGCACACGCCGAGCACGATCGCGCGGCGGAACCGGAACAGCGACGGACGGATACAGACGTAAGTGTTATTTTTCCTCACAAACAGCAGGACAAAGAAGTACAGGCAGGCCACGCAGTTCGAGAGAAACGTGGCAAGCCCCGCGCCCGCCGCTCCCATGCCAAACCCCCATGGCAGGATAAAGATGGGATCCAGGATAATATTGAGCAGGCATCCGCTCATCGTGCCGATGCTCGCGTGGAGGGACGAGCCCTCCGCGCGCACCAGATAGGCCATCACGACGTTTAAGATCGCGGGGGCCGCCCCGCAGGTAACCGTCCATTTCAGATATTCCCCGGTCGCTCCCACCGTCGTCGCATCCGCGCCGAGCAGCGCCAGCAGCGGCACCTGAAACACCGTGTAAAGCACGGAAAACAATACCCCGCAGAGCAGCGAACAGTAGAACCCGAACACGCTGCTGCGGTAAACCGTATCGTAATCCTTTCTCCCGAGCGCACGGCTCATCATGCTTGAGGTACCCACGCCGAACAGATTATTCACCGCGTTAAATGCCAGCAGAACCGGCGCCGCAAGCGCGACGGCCGCGTTCTGCACCGGCTCGTTGACCATCCCGACAAAATAAGTGTCCGCGAGATTGTAAATCACCATAACCAAAGAGCTTACGATCGTAGGAATCGACAGGGTCATCACTGCCTTCGGTATCGGCATCTGTTCAAAAATCACGGTCCGGTCCTGCGTCTTCCCCGACACCGCTGTTTTATTCTGATTCTGTTTCATTTTATTCCGGCTTTCTGATCTGGTTTAACTGCGCGTTAAACGCCAGCAGCTGTTCCTTTGTCGGCTTTATGCCTCCGGCTCCCATCAGGCCGATCAGGCGCATGACCGTAAAGCTTCCCAGCATCTCCATCATCTTCGGATTGCCGAGCGCCGCGCCTGCCGCGCCGCTTTTATCTCCCTTTCCACCCGCTCCGGCAAGCTGTCCGAGCACAGTCAGAAACAGTTTTTTTCCTTCCTCTGACGCCATGATCTCCGACAGCTTATCGTTCAGCGAGAAATATCCCTCCGGGGCCGTGATATCAAACCAGTTGAGCACTGCGCCGACTTCTCTTAAGCGGTATGCTTCGTTAAACGTGTCCACTTTGCGGATACGGCTCTCGTCCTTACAGTCGCCCGCAACCGCCGTCAGCGTCGTCTCCCCCGCATTCGGCACCTCAAAGTAGAAGAAATGCTCCGGCGCGCTCTTCTTTCCGAGGCTCGTCCCGTTGGCAAACAGTTCCACCTCCGGAAGATTGGAGTACACGGTCACCTTTGTGGTGTCCTCCACGCGGTCCACATAGCGCTTTCCGCAGATGTGCACGAACGGCTCGTCGGACAGCCATGCCTTGTAGGCATAAAATGCGTCCTTTTTATATTTCCGGTCAATCGTCACCAGACCCTTGTGGTTCTGGCCGTTCTCGCCGCCTTCGTTCCTGGAGTCCGCGCCGAAGTCAAACATATTCCACACATGCGTCGCCCACAGATACGGTCTCGCCCAGATCTGCTTAATCAGCTCCTCGTGATAATAGGCCTGATACTCTTCCGTGTAGTCTCCCTGCTGCGGATCCGAGGTATGCCAGTTTAACGCCTCACAGCCGTACTCGCTGATTCCGACCGGGATCTCCGGGAATTCCCTGTGGAAATTGTCAAACCACGGCCCGTTCATGGAAACCTCTCCGCCATACCATCCGAAGTAGTGGTTGTAGGAGACGCAGTCCGGGATCTGCACGTACGGATCATGGATATCGCACATCGACACGATCGCCATCGTCGTCTTCCTCGTCGGATCCCATTCATGCACCAGATCATTTAAAATATTGTGGTTCTCCCGCAGATCGTCCGAGGACGCTCCCGACATTGTGATCTCATTGGAAAGTCCCCATACCACGATGCACGGATGATTGTAGTTCTGTGTGATCAGCTCCTTCATCTGGGAGACGGTATTCTCGCGGCCGCCCGGCATATGCGCGGAAATGTACGGGATCTCCGCCCAGATCACAAGCCCCTTCTCATCGCACAGATCGTAGAAATACTGGTCATGCTGATAGTGCGCCAGACGGATCGTCGTCGCCCCGACCTCACAGATCAGCGCAATGTCTTCCTCATGGTGCTCCGGAAGCAGCGCATTGCCGAATCCGATGCGGTCCTGATGACGTGAAACGCCGCGCAGCGGGTATTCTTTTCCATTTAAAATAAATCCGCGCTCCGGGTCAATCTGGTATGTGCGGCAGCCAAACCGCGTGCTCACCATATCAAGCGTCTCATCCCCGTCCGTCAGCGCAACCTCCGCGGTGTAGAGATACGGATCCTTTTTTCCGTTCCAGCGGTGTACATTCGGGATGTCAAAGGTAACTTTCCTCTCCGACGCGGCCGCCTGTTTTTCCGCCACGACCGCCCCGGCAGCATCCTTTATCGTATAGTTTAACTGCTGCCCGTCTTTTCCATTTGTCAGATAAACTTCGATCTCCACCTTAGCATCCGCGCTGTCATCCGTGAGATTCGGCGTCACCTTAAGCCCCGGCCCGCCGTAGTATTCCAGGTCAAAGTGGGATTCGCCCACCGCGATCACGTTCACGCTCCGGTAGAGTCCGCCGTAAAACGTAAAGTCTGCCATCTGCGGGTACACGGTCTGATTCGGGCTGTTGTCCACCGCAATTACGATGAGGTTGGTCCCGTCGCAGAGCGCATCCGTCATATTGACGCGCCAGGTCGCATAGCCGCCGTCATGGTGCTTTAGCTTCTGCCCGTTGACCCAGACGTCCGCGGAAGAATTTGCCCCGCGCAGCTCCAGGAAATACTGCTCCGCCTCCGGCAGTCCGCTCTTCTCAAAAGACTTTGCGTAATAGCAGGTCCCCCGGTAAAAATCGTTGCCGCCGTCCATCCCGTCGATCGCGTTCCAGGTATGCGGCAGATTCACCCAGTACCACTTGTCCGGCATCTCCTTCGGGATCTCCCCCGCCTCCTTGGTAAACGCCCATTTGAAATTAAAATTTACTGTTTCCCTCATGCTCCTTCCCCTTTCTTTCATAGATAAAAACAGTATACCATAAAACACCGCTGGAAAAATCTGATATTTTTATAAAATAAAGTATAATCTTTGCATATTGCCCGGATCCCGTACCATATACAGCGCATTTCATCTTGTATTCTCCGTCGTTTTTTTATATACTGGATCTATGAAAAACACGAAAGAGAGGGACGACATGTTTAAATGTAAAAACCTGTTTGACAATCCGAACATGAAGCAGATCGCCGCTGCCGGCAATGTAAAGGTATTTGAGTACCAGCGCGATTTAAGCGTGACCCCGCAGACCGCGGTCGCCGCTTACTATGCTTCTGAGATGAACCTGCGCCAGCGTCAGGTCTTAATCGAGTTAAACGGAACCCCGTGGGTTCTCCAGGCGGGCGCCATGCAGTGGATGGGCGGAAATGTCCAGATGAGCTCCGGCGTAAAGGGCGTCGGCGATTTTCTCGGCAAGGCGATCTCCGCCAAAGTGACAAAGGAGAGCACCGCCAAGCCGGAATACAACGGCTACGGCCTTCTGATGTTAGAGCCCACCTACAAGCACATCCTGCTCGTCAATGTCGAGGAATGGGGCGGCCTTGTGCTCGAGGACGGCTTGTTCTTAGCCTGCGACGGCCGCATTAAACACAGTATCGTGGCGCGCAGCAATCTTTCCTCCGCAGCGCTCGGCGGCGAGGGACTGTTTAACCTCTGTTTAAGCGGGAGCGGCGTCGCCGTCTTAGAGAGCCCGGTGCCGATGGAGGAGCTGATTATGTTTGAGGTGGACAACGATGTGATCAAGATCGACGGAAATATGGCGATCGCCTGGAGCAGCTCACTGCAGTTTACCGTGGAGCGCTCCTCAAAGAGCTTAATCGGCTCCGCCGTCTCCGGCGAAGGACTCGTCAACGTCTTCCGCGGAAGCGGTAAGATCCTGATGTCCCCGCTGTAAGATGTGTGCCGACTGGAAACGGATGCCGGCCTGCATCTGATATTCTTATGAAAAAACGGCGTCCCTGACAGACTGTTGCCGGGGATGCCGTTCTTTTGACCTCAAAATGGTTGATTATCTCAAAAAAGCCTTGATTTACAGGCATACAAGCAGGATTTCAAGCTGAATTTACTACCAATTTACTACTTTTGAGGG
>CANRSX010000064.1 GCA_947642555.1 uncultured Roseburia sp.
GTAAATCATATCAAAATCTTTTTCAAAAAGTTCTTGACATATCACCAGAATGCTTTACAGAAATCACCTCCACAAAACAGGGTTTCATTTTACATCGAATCGGCATGAAAAACAACCCGGCGGCGCACGGTTTCATATTTATTTCATATATTCTTAAGAAATATGCTTCCCAAGCCACCCCGCGATATCCGCATACACCTGCGTCCGGTCTGTCTCGTTTAAAATCTCGTGCCGGTCGCCCGCATAGAGCTTACAGGTGACATCCCGGATCCCGGCCTCCTGAAACATCCGGTACACGCGCTTTACGCCCTCGCCGAGATCTCCCACCGGATCCTCCTCCCCGGAGACCAGAAAAAGCGGCAGCTCCTTCGGCATTTTTGCGATATGCTCCTTCTGATTGTCGTAGAGCACCGCCTCGAGCAGGCCGCGGTATCCGTTTAAGGTAAAGACAAAGGTACAGCGCGGATCCCCGTAATACGCCTTTAAATTCTCCTGGTTTTGGGAGAGCCAGCTGTTGTTCAGGTCATCGCCGGTTAAGTCAAACTTCCGGTAGGGCTTGCTGTAGGACATGGACTGCAGCAGACGGCTGCGGAAATGCCAGCCCCGGAACACCGCGAGAAGCTTACACAGGAAAAGCCCGGCCCGTGTCGTCGCATCCGGCACGCTGCCCGTCCCCATGATCACCGCCCCGCTCACGCCATCCGGGTGGATGCACAGGTATTTCCGCAGCATGTAGGAGCCCATACTGTGTCCCAGCATAAAATACGGGATCCCCGGATTCTCCTTCTGCACCGTGACGCGGAGGGTGTGCATGTCCTCCACCAGCGTATCGCTGGGATCGGGATGGGAAAAATATCCCCAGTCCGATCTGCTCCCAACGGACGCCCCGTGTCCTAAGTGGTCGTGACCTACGACCAGAAATCCCTGATCGTTTAAGTATTCCGCAAACTCGCGGTATCGTCCGATATATTCCACCATGCCGTGCGTGATCTGAAGGACCGCCCGGTACGCGCCGTCCTCCGGGATCCACTTCACGGCGTGGATCGTCGTCTTCCCGTCCTTCGATAAAAATCCGAATGTCTTTTCCTTTGTCATCATACCCTCCCTTCCGCCGTCTTCTGAATCTCCTTGCAGACCGTCTCAAGCTCATCCGTACAGCTCTTATATTCCTCCAGCTCCTTCTGCGCGCTCTCTAAAAGCCGCAGTGTGCGTTTCTGCGTGTGAAGGCTCTCCTCCTGGAACTGCCGCAGGGCGTCCGCCCTCCCTGCCAGCTCATCCGGGATCAGCGCGCCGGGATCCGACTGCGCTTCCTCATAGGAGGCAAACGTTTTCTGCGAGTCTTTGTAGAGCTTTCCCATCGAGATATTATTCTCCTTTAGCAGCTCATTTAACCGGTGCACCTGCTCCTCAAGCTCCATCACGCGCTTTTTTTCCGCCAGAAGCTCGTCCAGAAGCCCTGCCGCCTCCTGCTCGTACTGCTCGGAAAACGCGCGCACCTCCTCCGCCGCTGCGATAAAGTTCCTCGCGCTCTCCCCCATTCTCCCCGCCTCGATCGCGGTGTTCAGCGAGAGCACGCTCATATTTCTCGACAGCTCCGCCATGCGCATCCCGCGCGCTGAGAGCGCCTGCTGCCATTCCCGCAGCGCTGCCGGCAGCTCCGAGATATACTTCATCGGCGTGGTAAAATGCTTATTGCTCTCCACCACATGCTCGATCTTCCCGTTCTGCTCCCTGATCCGCTGAAGGAAATCCGCATGCCTGCCGGCAAACCCCCGCATCTCACGGTCAATCTCTCCCACCGCCTGACTCACCGCGCCTGCCGCCGACACGCTCTCTTCCGTCAGCGCAAACAGCTGATCCGACTGCCCGCTCATCTGCCCGAGCTTCCCGCTCATCTGCGCGTGGGAGGCTGTCATGCGCGCAAATTCCTCCTGTATATCGTCCTTTTTTCCCGCAATCTCCGTCAGGAGCGCCTGTGCATGCGCGTTCTCCCCGCTGACTGCGGCCAGCTCTTCTTCCAGTGCCTTTTCGCGTTTCCCACCAAACATAATCTCTCCTTCCGCGGAAATCGTCAGCGGTAGTTGCGGATCACAAGCTGTACGCTTTCCGCCCCCTGATATTCATTGATCTGCGGATCGTACACCACCGACATCCGGACTGCATTCTCCTGCCCGCGAAACGCCGCCTGCACGGCGCGCTCCCCGTACTTTTCCACATAATAAGCCTGCCATGCCGCGATATCCCCGAAATAAACCGCGTTCACCGTCCCGCCCTGCTTTGTCCCGAGGGACAGGCGCAGCACGTTCTGATTTCGCCCCGCAATCACCGCGCGCAAAACGGCAAGATCCCGGTCCGCAAACTGCGGGTGGACATTCCCTTTCCCGAAGGGAGCCAGCAGCTCGAATTCACGGATCAGCTCCGCCGTCGGATATCCCGCAGGCATCGCAATGTCTATCTTTATCTTAGGGATAAAATCCTCATCTGTCAATTGACAGTATGTATTTATTTTCTCCCGGAACTCACCGACCATATCCTCTTTTAGCGAAATTCCGGCCGCCATCGGATGGCCTCCGAATTTTGTGAAGCATTCCCGGCATTTGCAGAGCTCGTCATACATGGAATATTCCCCGATCGAGCGCCCGGAGCCCTTCACGCCGTCCTCCGACCCTGTCAGCACAAACACCGGCTTATAGCAGCTCTCCCGGATCCGTCCCGCGATAATCCCGGCCAGGCTCTCATGGACGTCCGGCAGATAAATGACCAGCACCTTTTCCCCGGCGTGCCCTTCCTCCATCGCGCGCTTTGCCGCCTCCACGCCCTGCTCCGTCATATCCTTGCGCCGGATGTTTAATTCGACCAGCTCCTCCGCCATCCGCTCCGCCTCCCGCGCGTCCTCCTGCAAAAACAGCTGGAGCGCCATCCGCGCCGTCTCGAGACGTCCGCTGGCATTGACGCAGGGGCCTAAGACAAAGCCGATATGATAAGCCGTAATCTGTCCCGGCGCGAGTTTATTTTTTGCGATCAGCGCCCGCATTCCGGGGTTTTCGGTCCGGTTCAGCCGCTTTAAGCCCTCGCGCACGAGAATCCGGTTCTCATCCGTCAGGTCCATCACATCCCCCACCGTGGCAAACGCGACATGCTCCAGAAAGAAAAGCCCCTCCTCCGCCGGAATCCCGCAGCTTTCGTACAGCAGCAGGATCACCTTCCAGGCCACGGCGGCGCCGCAGAGCTGTTTGTACGGGTAGGCGCATTCCTGCTGCTTCGGATTGACGATGGCGTCCGCCTCGCTCCTTAAATACCGCCGCACCCCGTCCTCCTCCACATACGGGATCTCATGGTGATCCGTCACGAGCACGGTCATGCCGAGCTCCTTCGCATGGGCGATCTCCGGGATGGCCGCGATCCCGTTGTCGCAGGTTACGATCGTGTCCGTCCCTTCCCGGTATGCCTCGTCGATCAGATGCTCGTTGATCCCGTAGCCGTCCTTTATCCGGTCCGGTATCCTGGTATCCACCCGTGCGCCGCACCGTGACAGTCCCTGATACAGGATGCAGGTGGACATCACCCCGTCAATATCATAGTCCCCGATGATGCGGATCTGTGACTGTTCCCGTATCTTCTCCATGAGAATCGTGACCAGCCGCTTTGCTCCCGCGAGCAGGTGCGGGTCATACAGATCCTTTATGCCCCCGTGCAGGTATTTTTCCACCTGTTCCTCCCCGATGATCTCACGGTTGCGGATCAGCCGCGCCGTCACCGGGCTGATGCCAAACCGCTTTGCAATCCCTGAAAAATCCCCGCCTTTTCTGATCTCCAGCCACTTCTCCGTCATATCTTTTTCCCTCGTTTTCATCCATTGTGTCTCACCGTCTTCCGTTCCCGCCGTCTTTCGCCCGGATCCGCCGGTCTTACACCAGCTCCGCCATCCGCGTCACCGCGACATAAATCTCCGAAATCTTATACCAGGTCCGGTAGTCGATCACGCCTGTCACCGGCAGCCCGAACACCTGCTGAAACTTTTCCACCGCCGCACGCGTGGCCGGGCCGAAAATCCCATCCGCCGCCACGGTGGGGATCGCAGGATAGGACTGTGAAATCCGCGCAAGCTCCTCCTGGATCTGCCGCACCTTATCGCCCGTGGAGCCCACGGTCAGATCCATCCTCGGCCAGGACGCCGGCACGCCGGATACCTCCTGGGCCGTGTTGATAAACATGTTATTTCCATAGTAATAGCGCAGGATCTCGATCGCGCTGTAATTCTGGTCTCCCAGGTATTTGCTGCCCCACTGGCTCAGCCAGTTGCTGCAGGTCACGCGCTGCCCGTCGCAGTACTGCGTTAAAATCGGCTGCCTGACATTCGGCCTGGAGAGATAATTCTGAAACATCTCATCCACCACAGCGGAAATACTCGCAAAGACATTTCTCCCGTACATAAATTTCTGGTCGTATGCAGTGGAGGAGGTGATCGTAAACGCGTATCCCTGATTGCGGTACCACTCGGTATAGACGCGGTTTAAGGTAAAGGACATGATGGCCAGCACGTTTGCGCGGATCGTCGCATCCGGCCAGGTCGCGTAAATCTCGCTCGACGCGACATTTTTAATATAATCGCGGTAGCGGATGTAATACTCCCGCGCCGTCGGGTCAGAGGGCGCGCCGTCGTGCACCACCACGTATTCCGGGATCACCACACGGCTTAAGACGATCTCGCCCGTCTCCGACACCGGCTTGATCTCCGATTCCGCAATCTTCGGCGGATATTCCGCATACAGCGTGTGCGCCGGGATCACGATATTATCCGTCATGTTTTCCGTGGCTTCCTCCGGATCCATTCGGACCTCCTGCAGCGAAACCTGACCAGACATGACCTCAATTCCGGAGATATTAACCGGACGGTATCCCTCGGCAGAGACTTCAATCGTGTACTCTGCGTAGGGCTGCATCTCACCTGATTCCATAGAATACTCCAGCGGAGGCGCAGCAAGCGATAACTGTTCTGACATCCCGGAATCATCCGTACTCACCTCCTCGAGCGCTGACTCCGGGTCCCCGGTATAGGATATGGTAATCTTTGCATTCTGGATCGGTCTGCCGGCATTTTTCGCGATCACCTGTACCTGCAGTTCGCCCTGATCCACCTGATTTTGTGCGATTCTTACTTCTGGCATAGAAAACCTCATAGCTTCTCTTCGTATATTCTATGCAGGTTTCCTGTAAAAGTTTACGTCTTGCCCGCGCCATTCGCAAAACGCGTCATCTCAGATCCGCAGTCCGGCCTGTTCCCCACTGCTATTCCACTGTCACAACCTTCGCGAGATTTCTCGGCTTATCCACGTCGAATCCCTTATCCGACGACACATAATAAGCCAAAAGCTGCAGCGCCGCCGATGCGGGCATCACCATAAATTCGTCCCGCATATCCGGTAGCTTTATCAGCTCGTATTCCTCCTCAAGACTCCCTGCAATGCTCTCCTTGATAAAAATAACGACGTCTGCGCCGCGCGAGCGCACTTCTTTGATATTCGAGAGCTCCTTTGACATCAGCTTCTCCTGCGTCACGGACGCCACGACCGGCGTATCCTGCGTGATGAGCGCGATCGGTCCGTGCTTTAATTCCCCGGACGCATAGGCCTCCGAATGGATATAGGAGACCTCCTTTAATTTTAACGATCCCTCTAACAGGATGGAATAGTCCAGCCCTCTCCCGACCATAAATAAATCCTTCGCGCCGAGCAGCTTTCCCGCCACCACGTGGATGTCGCGCTTCTTTTTCAGCACTTCTCCGATGGCGTCCGGCGTGCGCTGCAGCTCGCGGATGTAGCTCTGCGTCTCCTCCGTGGTAAACACGCCGCGAAGCAGCGCCATCCGCGCCACGATCAGGTAAAAGACCGCCAGCTGGGTCGTATACGCCTTGGTGCTCGCCACGGCGATCTCCGGCCCCGCGTTGGTATAGAGCACATAATCGCTCTCCCGCGCGATCGAGGATCCGCGCACGTTGATCACGGAGAGGCATTTCGCCCCGCGCCTTCTCGCGTATTTTACCGCCTCTAAGGTATCGATCGTCTCCCCGGACTGCGAGACGGCCAGAACCAGCGTCTTCTGATCGATCACAGGATCCGAATACATAAATTCGGACGCCATCTCCACCTCGATGTGCATGTGGAGGATCGATTTTACCAGCGCCTGCGCCACCAGCCCCGCGTGTCTTGCCGTCCCGCAGGCGATGATGCAGATCCGCTCGCAGTCGGTAAACAGCTCATCCGGCACGCCGTCCGCCGAAAAATCCGGCAGACCGCCCAGCACGCGCTCCTCTATCGTATCCGCGATCGCCTGCGGCTGCTCCATGATCTCTTTTTCCATATAAAACGGATACCCGTTCTTCCCGGCGCTGTTTAACTCCCAGTCCGCGGTCAGATACTCCGGCTCCACCTCGTTTCCGTCAAAATCGGTAAGCCGCACCGCGTCGCTGCGAAGCTCTAAGATATGATACTCCGGCACGACGAAGTAGCGGTTGGTAAACCGGCAGAGCGCGGTCAGATCCGACGCGAGCATCGCTCCCTGGTCGCAGAGCGTGGCCACCACCGGACTGACATTGCGGGTCGTATAGATCACATCGCCCTGGTCCGCAAACATCACCACCAGCGCAAACGTTCCGCGCAGCTTTGCAACCGTTTTTCTGATCGCCTCGTGCGGATCCCCCTCATAAAAACGATTCAGCAGCGCCGCCGCCACCTCGGTATCCGTATCCGACACCAGATCGCCCTCCAGATCATAATCCGCGATCAGCTCCCTGTAATTCTCAATGATTCCGTTGTGCACCAGCGTGACCGCTCCGACCTGGTGCGGATGGGCGTTTGCGTCGGAGACGCCTCCGTGCGTCGCCCACCTGGTATGCCCGATGCCGCAGCCGGCCGTGCGCGCGAAAGCCCCATCGTTTTGCCCCGGACTGCCCGGGACGCGTTCCGTTCCCGATCCTGCCTGCGCGCACACCTCTCTTAAATCGCTCACCCTGCCTGCACATTTATAAACGCTTACCTGCTGCATTCCGCGGCTTCTCACCGCGATCCCGGCGCTGTCATAGCCCCGGTATTCTAACAGCTCTAACGCGTCCAGCAGGATTTCTTTTACATTTTCACTGCCTGTATATCCGATAATTCCACACATAATCGTTCCTTTCCGTCTTTCCATTTTGGATTTCCGTCACACCGTATTTGTTTTGCGGTTACCCACATATTTGCCGGTGTGTCTCGCATCGGAATGGTGCGGAAGGGCATCCGCCGAATTTTCGATCACCCTTCTCCTCGTCAACCTGCGCTGCGGCAGGTGCTGGCGCTATGGGATCTGTTTTGTGAAATCCCATTTACTCCTTTTGTATAAACAAACGCCCCGCAGGGCATCCTTTCACTGATTCTTTCTTTGCTCCATGGAACAGACGAAGGCAGAAAAACCGCCTTCTGCCGGACTGCGTATCTGAAATGACAACACTATTTGGTTTTCAAGGTGCACGCTAACTATTATACTTTATGTTCGCACATAGTCAAGTGTGAATTATCCAGAAACGGAGGGGTTTACCATGTCAGATGATTACCTGAACGAATTTCTTCCCGACCTCGCGGAATTTCGGGAAAAAACCATGGCGTTCCATAACGGGGAGCTTACCGTCCCACAGTATAAAGGATTTTCCGGCGGCTTCGGCAGCTACGCGGAGCGCGGCGGAAAAACGCATATGCTGCGGCTCCGCCTGCCGGGCGGCCAGGTCACAAAAGAACAGCTTGCGTTTATCACGGATCTGTGCGACCGCTATCCGATCCCGCAGTTAAAGCTCACCACCTGCCAGTCGATCCAGCTGCATCACCTGAAAGCGGAGGATCTGTGCGAAATGATCGAAGAGACCTGGAGGGCCGGCATGATCTCCCGGGGCGGCGGCGGGGATTTTCCGCGCAATATCATGGCGACGCCGCTCTCCGGCGTTGAAACGGGGGAATATTTTGACGTGCTCCCCTACGCAAAAGCAGCCGGGGAATATCTGATGGGTTTTATCAAAGCCGTAAAATTTCCGCGCAAGCTGAAGGTCTGCTTCTCCTCCACGCCGGCAAACGAGCCGCACGCGACCTTCCGCGACCTCGGTTTTACCGCAAACGCGGATCACACCTTTGACGTCTACGCCGCCGGCGGGCTCGGCAGCAACCCGCGTCTGGGCGCGCGCGTGGCAAAAGGGATCGCCCCGGAGCAGATTCTGTATTATATCAAAGCCATGGTTACTACGTTTGTCACATACGGTAATTATGAGAACCGCGGACGCGCCAGGACGCGCTATCTGCAGGATACGCTCGGCACGGACGGCTTTATCCGGGTCTATCGGGAAACTCTGGCCAGAGTATTTGAAGAGGAGCAGCTCACCGTTACGGTACATCCGCAGGCCGTCACCAAAGCCGGCGACCGCGGCACGATCTCACACCGGCGCGTCCTGCCGCAGAAGCAGGCCGGGCTTTACGCCGTCTTCTACCAGCCCGTCGGCGGTATGCTCTCACCGGCAAAATTAAAAGAGCTCTCCTCGCTGATCCGGGAAATGGAGGACGTGGAGCTGCGCCTCACCCCGCAGGAAGGGCTCTATGTCATCAACTGTACCTCCGCGGAGGCCGCGCAGGTTCTCGACGCGACGGCGGACGGCGCCAATACATTGTTTGAGACCTCCGTCGCCTGCATCGGGGCAGCCACCTGCCAGGTGGGCATCGGCAATTCCCAGGCGCTGCTTTCCGACTGCATAAAGGCAGTGCGCGCGGAATCGTTTGCGGACGGCGTTCTTCCGAAGATCCACATCTCCGGCTGCCCGTCCTCCTGCGGCACGCATCAGATCGCGGACATCGGCTTCCGCGGCGCCATGAAGCAGACGCCCGACGGCCCGAAGCCGGCCTTTGCGGTCTTTACCGGCGGATGCCCGCTCCAGGGAAAAGAAGCCCTCGCGGATACCGGAAAGGCGATCGCCGCGGACGAGATCCCGCAGTTTTTCGTGGAGCTTGGACGCCTGGTCGCCGCAGCGCACACGACCTACGCGGACTGGATCACGGAAAACCGGGATCAGCTTGACGCGCTGATCGCACGGTACACGGCGTAACGGCGGTCATTTCTTTTTTCTGCTCCGCAGGATCTTAATGATGCGGTATTCGTAAAAAACCGCGGCTGCAACCATCAGCACCACGACAATCAGGCTGTAGCCCGCATTGATCTGCTTCCCCAGCACATCGCAGATGCTGGTGAAGCAGAGTCCTCCCACAAAGATCAGCTTACAGACGCGGACCATCCTGACCGTATATTTTCTCACGTCGCCGGTACACTGCTCCGCGGACAGCCCGTTGACCCGCTCCGGGTACACGGCGAGCATGGTCAGCCCGGCGTACACCAGCAGCAGAACCGCCACATTCATGAGCACGGTAATCAGATTCGCGTGATAGGCGATCCCGTAAGCGATCTGAAGTCCTACATAGACAAGCCCTGCGACGATCCCCACCGCCTCCGCCAGCATGGCCGCCTGTGTCAGTTCATTTTTTTTCACAAAATTCCTCCTGTTTCCTGCCGGCCAGATACATTCTCCCGCCGTTTTCCTTCCCTGCCGCAGCTTTCCCTCCGGCCTGTCACAGCTGCCGCAGCGCCGGCGCTTCCTGTGTCAGAGCTTTCAGAATCCGCTCTCCCCAGGCCGCTGTCAGCCGCTCTAAGCTCCACGCCGCATTCGCCGGGCTCGTGGACGGAAGCTGATACACCGGCGGCTGATGCTCTTTCCCGCAGTATTTCAGAAAAAGGCGGTATGCCGTACCGCCGTTTGCAAAAATCGCCCGGATCTTCGCCTCTTTTAAAATCACATCCATATCGTTCGCCGTCACATTCCGGATCGAGCTGTCGGAGGAGCCCGCGATATCGCAGGATGCGATCACATCCCACACGGCAAGCTTCCTGCGCAGCAGAAACGCCCGTCTCTCCTCCACCGTCTCCGGCGCGTTCTCGCCGAATATCCCGGCCGTCACCTTCCAGAACCGGTTCTGCGGATGCCCGTAGTAAAAACGGATCTCCCGCGATTTTACCGACGGGAAGGAGCCCAAGATCAGGATCTTCGAGTCCGCGTCATATACCGGGCCGAACGTATGGACTACATGTGTATATTTCATTCTGATCTTACCTTTATCTCCGATACCTGGCCGGCTTAAGCTCATAGCAGCAGTGCACCAGCAGATTTTTCTTTCCGCTGTCGCTTAAAAACTTTTCCTTCACGCGGTCCGCGATCATGTCCGCGAGCTTCTGCGACGTGTCGATCGCCAGCACCAGGTACTGACTGCTGGTGTAGCGCGTGTAGACGTCGCCGATCCGCAGCGTCGTCCGGATCGATTCGCCGAGCAGCTCCATCAGAAAATCCTTCTCATCCGGCGCAACGCTCCGCCCGTCCTCGTCCACCACAGTCATCAGGATCACACAGGCCTTCTGCCCGTTGCGGATGATCCCGCGCTCCAGGAAACGATAAATGCTCTTAAAGGTCTCATAATCCCTGCAGTATGCCCCGGGCGTGCTGATCTCCTCCATCAGATCCTCCCGGATCCGCCCGGCGTCCTTCCGGTAGCTGTCCGCCACGGCAGGCGCCTCCTCTGCGCCATCCTTTGCACCTCTTCTTTTTTCGAACAGGTCCTTCTTTGCGCGCAGAAACATCGCCTCACAGGTATCCTCTTCCCCGTACACGGCACATCCCGCAGTCACCGAGAGCGAAATTTCCCCCGCCCTGCGCTTCTGATATGCCGCGAACCGTTCCGTCAGCCGTTCCATGGCCTGATACGCCGCCTTTTCCCCCTGACACTCCGGCATAAAGATCACAAATTCGTCGCCGCCGGATCGTCCTAATATATCGCGCTCACCGATCAGACGCCCCAGCGTCTGCGCCGCTGCCTGCAGACACTCGTCTCCCGCACGGTGCCCGAACCGCTCGTTGATCCGCTTAAAATGATCGATATCGCAGATCAGCAGCGCTCCGTTTCCGCTTAACAGCTCCGTGATCCTTGCTCTCGCGGCCTGCCAGTTCAGCACCCCCGTTAAGCTGTCGAGTCCCATCTCACCGATCAGGCTTCGCTCCGTCACACCGTATTCCACTGTTTTTTCTCTTTCTGCCTCGCACATCCTTCGTACTCCCGCTCCCTTATTTCCGCTCATTCCGGCGCTTTTACTGGTTCTGTTATATAATGCCAGGCGCTTTTGCCTCTGCTATCATTATATCCCTCTCCACTGCCAAGATCAATCATTTCAAATTTATTTTTGAAATTCCGCCAGACTGTGTTATAATGTACGCGCAGACAATGAGCAGTGCCACGAAGGAAGATGTCAGACCGGCTGTTTACAGACGGATATGACATCTTACGGAGTGATAGGGCGAATGCCCGTGAACGAGGAAAACCAAAGGTTTTTCTCGTTTGGCACTGCGAATGTCGCTGCATGGCGAATGCCCGTGAACGAGAAAAACCAAAGGTTTTTCTCGTTTGGCACTGCGAATGTCGCTGCATGGCGAAGACTGCCCGCAGACGTTACCGACAATTGAAAGGAGATTATTCACATGGATCATCTGATCATTCCAAAAGATTACCAGCCAAAGCTGAATCTGCACGATACACAGATCGCAATCAAGACGCTCAAAGACTTTTTTCAGGGGATTCTCGGACTTCGTCTGAATTTATCCCGCGTCTCCGCGCCGCTGTTTGTCGATCCCCTCTCCGGGCTCAACGACAATCTAAACGGGGTGGAACGCCCGGTTGCCTTTGACATCAGAGAACAGGGCGCAAGAAATGCCGAGGTCGTGCAGTCCCTCGCCAAATGGAAGCGCTACGCGCTGAAGAAATACGGTTTTTCCTGCGGGGAAGGAATTTACACGGACATGAACGCGATCCGCAGGGACGAGATCACAGATAATATCCATTCTGTTTTTGTGGATCAGTGGGACTGGGAAAAAATCATCCGGAAAGAGGACCGCACGCTCGATACGCTGATGGAGACCGTGCGAACCGTTTACAAATGTCTCAGAAAGACCGAGAAATACATGTCGATCCAGTATGATTACATAGAGGAATTCCTGCCAAAGGAAATTTTCTTTCTCACCACACAGGAGCTTCTGGAGCTCTACCCGGATCTCACGCCGCACGAGCGCGAATACCGGATCACAAAGGAAAAGGGCGCGGTCTGCCTGATGCAGATCGGCGATACCCTTGGCGACGGCAAGCCGCACGACGGGCGCGCGCCGGACTATGACGACTGGGCGTTAAACGCGGATATCCTGGTCTATTATCCCATCCTTGACATCGCCCTTGAGCTCTCCTCCATGGGGATCCGCGTGGACCGCGATGCGCTGCTCTCCCAGCTTAAGAAAGCCGGCTGTCCGGAGCGCGCAGAGCTTCCGTTCCAGAAGGCGGTCATCGACGGGGAGCTGCCCTATACGATCGGCGGCGGGATCGGCCAGTCGAGGATCTGTATGTTTTATTTAAGGAAAGCGCATATCGGCGAGGTGCAGTCCTCCCTTTGGCCGGAGGAAATCGCGGCGGAGTGTGAGAAAGCCGGGATTTTGCTACTGTAATGAAAACCGATCATAAAAAACGGAGGTAAACAAAGCATGACACGGGAAGAATTCAGAACAATCATGGAAATGGTACGAATGATTATCGATGGAAGCAAAGACAAAGAAGACGCATTGAAAAAAATTGACAGTCTGACCATTCTCAAGGGCTCAGACGAAGATAAGAATTAAACGTAAGGCAGGAAATGCAGCTCTGTACCCGCTGTATCTCCTGCCTTTTTCTGTCGGACTAATCCAGCTTCAGTCCCGAGAGAAGCGATCCCAGGCTGGTCCCAAGCGCTTCGCGACTGGTGTAGTTCTCCATGTTCGCCGCTGTTCCGGTGTCCACCATCTCCTCGTCGAGCGCTTTCATGCTCAGGCTGATCTTGTTATCGTTCGTGTTTAAAATCTTTGCTTTTACCTTCTGTCCTTCCTTTAACACCTCGGACGGCTTGCCGATGCGGCGGCTGCTGATCTGCGAGACATGTACCAGCCCGCTTAAGCCGTTGCCAAGGTTTACAAATGCGCCGTACGGCATCAGGGACTCCACGGTTCCCTCCACCACGGTTCCCGGCACCAGCATCGAGATCCTGTGGTTGCGCTCTAAGATCTCCGCCTCGCGCGCGACCGCCTTGCCGGAGAGCACCAGTTTTTTCTTTTCCGGATCCACCGTGATCACGCGAACGGGAAGCTCCTTCCCGATCCACGGCTTGGTGTCTTCGACATAGTCAAGCGACAGCTGGGAAGCCGGAATAAAGGCGCGGATCCCCTCTAAGTAGGCCACCACGCCGCTTTTGACGCTTTCCTTGATGCGCACGGTCACTGTCGTCTTCTCGTCCAGCATGGTTTTGAATTTTTCCCAGGCAAGCATATCGTTCGCTTCCTTTTTGGAGAGAAGGATATTGCCCTGTCCGTCGTCGGTCTTTACCACTGTCGCCTCGATGACGTCGCCCTTATGCACCTGCTCCATCACCGCAAAGTCAGGATCATTGCTTAAATCCGCCGCTTTGATGATTCCCTGCGCATAATACTTCAGGTCCAGGGTCACTTCCTCCTCGCTGACGTCGATCACGGTACCCGAAATGATATCGCCCTCGTTAATACGGCGGAAGGAAGCTTCCAGCTCGTTCTTAAAATCGTCCATGGTTTCCATAATGTGTGTTTACCTCCCGTAATTTGATTGTGGAGCGAGTCTTCGCCCCGCAGTGCAGCTCGAATCCGCAGTCCGTCTGCGACAGCCTGCTTCTTCTCGCTCACGGGCAGTCGCCCTGTCAAAATGCATTCTGTCAGCCCCGTCTGCACGCAGCCGGTCTGCAGTCCGCATTTTGGCACTGCTCATTGCTTACGTGCAGTATACCACACTTCTCCACCGAATGACAACCTTGAATAAATCTCCGTCCACTTCGACGTGAAGCGTACCGCCCTGCGCTTCCACAAAGCTCTTGGCGATCGCAAGGCCAAGGCCGGAGCCTTCCGTATTTCTCGAGGCGTCCCCGCGGACAAACCGCTCCGTGATCTCGTCCGGCCGGAAGGTAAGCTCCTCTGCGGACATATTTTTCAGCGCGATCTCCACGGTCTGCTTCCCGTCCGACGCTGCGGGGTCCTGCGCCACCGGATCCGGAATACATTTTACCTCCACATAGACCCGGCTGCCAGGCATCGCGTATTTCTGGATATTGACGAACAGATTCTCAAAAATGCGGTATGTCTTCTGATTGTCCAGCATCAGAAGCACCTTTTCCTCCGGCACGTTCCAGCGCAGCTCCAGCGACGACGCCGCAAATTTATCCGCGTGCTCTACACTGACCTGCTTCATCAGCTTCACCACGTCCACCTTCATGAGATCTAAGGTAATGCTGTTGCTGGTCGCCTTGCTCACCTCGAACAGATCCTCGATCAGCACCTTTAAGCGCAGCGACTTCCGCTCAAGCGTCTCGATGTAGGAACGCCGCTCCTCCTCCGTGATATCTTCTTTTTTCAGAAGTTCTACGTAAGTAGTGATTGCAGTCAGCGGCGTTTTTAAATCGTGGGAGACATTCGTGATCAGCTCGGTCTTCATGCGCTGGCTTTTTACCTCCTCATCCACCGCCTTTTTAAACCCGAAGCGGATCATCGCCAGCTGTTCCCGGAACGGCTCGAAAATCCCGATATCTCCCTCAATCTCCGCGTCCAGGTTTCCCTGTGCGATCTGACCCACGCCCGAGAGCAGCGTCTGATAATCGCGGCCCGCCCTGTCATAATTTTTTTTGATCAGGTAAAACAGAACCACGGAATAGATGAGCAGCACGCCGATCCCGAAAAACCAGAACATGGAAATCACGGCAAGCACCACATAATTGAGGGCCACAATCTTAAAGATTACTTTTGTCGATTTATCACTGAAATTAATATGGTGCAGCTCGTCTGTGAATTCCTCCCAGCGCGCCTTCACCCACGGGAATACCTGATAGATCAGGCTGTACTGGTGAATGTACTCCCGGACTCCCAGCGTGACTGCCGGCCGGAGGGCCCGTATGGACGCATACCAGAGCGCATAGAGGATCCATACCCCGGCAGCGGCCGTGATCAGCTGCCAGAAGGTGAGCAGCGGTTCCCGGTAAATGAGATTTTCAAACAGCGTGTCATAGCTGCCGAAGGACTTATGGCTCCAGATCTGCTGCATAAAATACGACCCCTGGTTTAACACCACGACAACCCCCAGCAGCGCGGCCTCCATCAGATACCAGTTCCCTGGCCGGTTCATCGGGATCTCACACCGCCAGATCCTGCGGCTGGTCATCACAAACATCAGCACAGCCGCCGCCAGCAGCCCGCAGGCAAACAGGATACCGCCGCCGGCCTCTGAGTACGCGGATACCATCATATAATAATCCGATCCGTATTCATAAATGCCATCCTGCCAGATCAGCTGGCTGGACGCGGTCTTCGGAATGCCGTATACCACGGTAAAATCCGCCGGCTTTTTCCACTCGCACACCAGGCCGTCCGTCTCACCCAGCAGGTACTGATAGTGCTGCTTCAGTTCCTCCCAGAAAGTATTTCCCCTGTCGTACTGACCCAGGGTCTTGATCATCATGCCGGCGTCCAGATTCTGGCTGTACACCGAGCTCACGGTCAGAATCCCGTTTCCGTCGTACTGCAGCACAAAATAATTGTTATAATATTCCCGCAGCTCCCCGATCGTCTTCGCGTCAGAGGGATTTTCATACACGGCCTCAAGCGCCTGGCCCGTGTTTTTTTCATATTTTCCTTTTCCGAGTATGACACAGTAATCGATATCCATGCGATACTGGTCAAATTCGCTGGTGGCCTGCTCCATTTTGGAATTGATCTCTTCTTTTAATGCATTGATCTGCCCCACCGTCTCCATCGCAAGGGTATTTTCCTCATACTGCGGCACAAAAAAGAGGTCTGCCGCGGAAATCGTTCCCTCGCGCTGCGCCTGCTCATAAAAAAGCACATAGGCGCCCTGACAGAGCCCGTCTATTACCTCCCCGTTGATAAACTCGCTCTCCCGCTCCTCACCCCACTCTTCCAGCTGCCGGTCCGCCCTGCCGCAGATCTCAGGGTACAGAAACACCGTCGCCACTGAGATGAGGACAAGTGCTATGACGGTTACGATACCTCTTATTTTACGGTTGTTTTTCAATTTTGTATCCAACACCCCACACCACCTTTAAATATTTTGGATCCTTCGGATTGATCTCAATCTTGTCCCTGATATTTCTCACATGCACCATAATCGTGTCCGTATTGATGGCCTTCTCGTTCCACACCCGCTCGTAAATCTCCTCCGCGGAGTAGACCCTGCCCGGGCTTTTGATCAGAAGCGCCAGAATCTTAAATTCGATCGGCGTCATCTTCACCGGCTTTCCGTCCACAAACACCTCCACCGTGTCCTCGTTGAGCTCAAGGCCGCCGATCGTATGCACCCTGTCGTTCGTCTCCTGCCGGCCGTTTTTGTTTGTAAATTTTAAATACCTCCGCAGCTGGGAGTTTACCCGCGCCATCAGCTCCAGCGGCGTGAACGGCTTTGTCACATAATCGTCCGCCCCGATATTTAACCCGATCACCTTGTCTGTCTCCTCGGACTTTGCCGAGAGCATAATCACCGGAAATTCATGGGTCTGCCGCAGCTTCATCGTCATCGTGACCCCGTCCATCCGCGGCATCATGATATCCACGATCGCCAGGTGGATCGTCTCTCTTTCGATCACCTCTAAGCCCTCGATCCCGTCCGCGGCCTTAAACACATTATAATTCTGGCTCCTTAAAAAAATCTCGATCCCGTCCCGGATCTCTTTGTCATCTTCCACGATAAGAATATTGTACGTCTGCTGTTCCATGATGCGCTCCTTTGTCTGTTTGGTTTCTCCATCATATCACATAGCGGTGAGGTATGAAAAGCATATCTTCCGCCGCAATGCGTCCCGCACAGACCTTTTGGTAGCACCGCTCCGCGATCCCGGCCACCTCATCCTCGGAATATGCCATAGCGGTATGTTCCGCGGCCCTGCTCATCCTTCCGTAGCGCGCATCATCCTCCATCAGCTGTGCGATACGCCCGGCCCACTCACGCACATCTTCCCCGGTGAGATAACCGTTTACGCCGTCTTCCACCACATCGCACACCCCTGTGGCATCCACTGCGACAACCGGATTTCCCACTGCCATGGCCTCGAGGAGGACGATCCCCTGGGTCTCCGACCGGGAGGTAAATAAAAACGCATCCGCCGCGGCCTGATAATTGCAGATCTCACGGTTTTCCACCCTTCCCGCCAGTATCACCTCCTCCGTAAGGCCAAGCTTTGCAATCTTTTTCTGCAGCGCCTCCCGGTCCGGGCCGTCCCCGATCATCAGATGCCGGAACCGCTTTCCTTTTTCCGCCAGCAGCTCTTTGACGCAGGCAAGGCCGTGCAGCTGAAATTCCAGGTTCTTCTCCTTTGCCAGCCTTGAGACCGTGCAGAACAGATAATCCGCATCGCCCAGATACCGGTGACGCAGCGCAGCCGCACGTTCCCGGTCCGGACAGAAGCTCTCCTTTGGGATTCCCGTCGGCATGACCTCCACCGGCGTCCCGAACTCCTTCTGATCCAGATATGACTGCATCCCGGGCGTCGGCGCGATCAGAAGATCGCACCTCTCACAGAACCAGCGCAGATACTTATCGAGCGCTCCCGTGCACCGCTCGATGGTTTCCAGGCCCGCGATATAATGCAGATATTCCTCATAGCGCGTGTGATAGGTAAATACCACCGGGATCCCGGTCTTTTTCCGGATCTGCAGCGCGACATTCCCTACAATTGCAGGATGATGTACATGGATGACGTCGATCTCAAGCTCTTTTACCATACGCTGCATCAGACCGGTCAGGACATTCGGAACCGGCGCTCCCACGATTTTCATCGGAAAGGACGGATAGCGCACCACAAACGGCTCTTCCTCCTGTCCCTCGTAGCTCGGTGCAAAGACATATACCGTGTGTCCCCGCCCCCTTAATGCCGCGGCGAGATGTTCAATGGAAACGGGGACGCCCCCGATGTACGGCTTATAATTGTTGGTAAACATTGCGATTCTCATAACTGACTCCCTCCTATGCAAACAGTGCGATCACGGAATCCCCGAACAGATATCCGGCTCCGACAAAGACCAGGTTCCAGATCGCGATCCCGAGCGTGGAGCTGACCACATATTTCCGAAAATCCATGCGGATCATCCCCGCCGGGATCGAGATGATCGTCCGCACCATGGGCAGCAGCTTGCTGACAAAGACGCCCATGCCGCCCCGCTCCCGCAGGTACTGCATCTTTCCCTCGATCAGCTCCTTCTGCGACGGAAACCTCTTATAATATTTTTTCAAAAAGAGCTCGCCGCCGCCCCTGCCAAGCGCATAGAGAATGATGCTCCCCGTCAGTCCCGCCGCGACCGTGATCAGCATTGTCACAAAAAAGCTTAAGCCCCCGCGCGCCGCCCAGATTCCCGCGAGCGGCATGATCACGCCCGCGGGGAACCCCGGCAGGTTCATGTATTCCAGCAGGACGATCACATAAATCGCAATCGGCCCGTATGTCACAAAATACTGCATGATGGTCTCTAATTCCATGTTCTGATTCCCCCTCGTCTGTTGTTGCTCTTATGATACCCGCGGAAACCAAAAACCGGCTTCAGAAAAAAGAAAAGAATTTCTAAAGAAAGCGTTAGGATCTGATGAACATACGCGTGAAAAGTTCAGCCCGCGCCATTCGCAAAACCGTGCCTGACGGCACTCTTTGCCGTTTCACGGCTGCTTTTTGCTCATATACGGGCGCTCCGCTCATGTATCGCAGAATGTGCTCATTCATGCGAGCATGATTCGCCCATTTTGCGATGCATGGCTGAACTTTTCA
>CANRSX010000065.1 GCA_947642555.1 uncultured Roseburia sp.
TTATTTCCGAAACGCTCCTTAGGAATCTGTGGATTTACACTGATTTTGTTGGACTCCGAGATGAAAATTGCATTATGGCATATTATGATGTACCAACGCAAAAAATATTGTTGGACTTTTGTTGGACTTCCGGTATTTTTGTTGTACCCAAAATCCGCATCACACGGGGCAATTTTACTCTGAATTTTGAATTGTTAATCTTCTAATAACACACGTTTTCTTTCTATCATTTCCCCGATTCTCTCGATATATTGGGAAACGTCCTTCACATTCTCACACCGCTTGATCAGCCCATCCGGGTATACCCTCTTTGAGATACTCCCCGCTCCGACAGCGATAATGGTCTGCACTTCCTCCATGATCAGTACATTATATATCCCCGCCTTCCCGGGCGCGGCGTATCCCACATTCTCGAGATTTCCCGCCATGCTCTTCTGACGATAGAGATAATACGGGAGAAGTCCCATCTCATCCGCGCGGGCGGCGGCCAGATCCATATGCTCCTGCGTGTTCACCATCTGAAATTCCCGGTACGCCTCGCGCTCCAGATTCAGCCGCGCCGCACGCTTCAGCGCGAGAGAATGCACAGTGAGATTGTCCGGTTTTAATTCGCGGATCCGCGAGAGGGTGTTTCTCACATCATCAAGCGTCTCCCCGGGCAGGCCCATAATCAGATCCATATTAATATTGTCAAAACCCATCTCCCTGGCCAGCCAGAAACTCTCTGTTGTCTGCTCCACTGTATGGCGGCGGCCGATCAGATCCAGCGTCTTCTGGTTCATGGTCTGAGGGTTGATGGAAATCCGGGTGACGCCCTGCTCCCGCAGCACAGCAAGCTTCTCCTCTGTAATGCTGTCCGGCCGCCCGGCCTCCACCGTGAACTCCAAACAGTGTGATAAATCAAATCTTCTTTTAATAAAGGAAATCAGTCGCTCCAGCTGTGACGGTTCCAGTGTCGTGGGCGTGCCGCCTCCAATGTAAACCGCATTTAAGCTCCGGCCTGCAAACCGGTCCGCCACAAAGAGAAGCTCTCGTTCCAGCGCGTCCAGACAGGCATCCACACGCTCCCTCCACGCGGATAACGGAAAGGAGGTAAACGAACAGTACAGGCAGGTCGTTGGGCAGAACGGAATGCCGATGTAGAGGCTGTATCCGTTCACATAATCAATCCTGCCTAAAATCGCACGCTCCCGCTGTGCGATGTCCATGGCGAGCCCGGTTTTCTCCTCTGAGGTGAGATAGGTCCGCCGCATAAAATCGAAAATCTCCTCCCGGCTCTTTCCTTCCTCCAGAAGCTTCATCGGCAGCTTCACCGGGCGGATCCCGGTCAGTGTCCCCCAGGGAAGCGTTTTCCCTGTATCTGCGGAAAGCAGTTCATACAGGTGTCGTTTCAAACGGTTCTTCGTCTCCACCCGATCCGAAAAATCCACCGGGAATTCGGACACCCCGCCCTGGTCTGACCCGGTCTCTTTAAAACCCGCGGCATTCGGACCGGCCTGCGCTCCCGCCCCGGCTTTGTCCGTCCGGATGCGGATGTGGTCGTTCAGATAGTCGATCTTAAGGATCCGTGCGAGTGCTTCCCCCTCCGGCTCATCCGCTGGTGCGCATACCCTCACCTTTACTTCCTCTTCGGAATAAAACGCCTTTATCAGGGAATGAATATCGTATTCATACCCTGAGCTGTTTAGTCTGACGTGAATCATATTTATAAAATCTTCCTTTAACAAACACGGTTTTCAGAAACGCATTACAGATATGGATTATACATTCTCTCCGTGCCGATCGTCGTGATCTCATTATGTCCCGGATAAACCGTCACGTCATCCGGCAGTGTCATCAGCTTTTCCTTAATGCCAAAGATGAGCGTCGACGCGCTCCCCTTCGGAAAATCCGTCCGCCCGATCGACTGTGCGAACAGGGTATCCCCGGAAAATACTGCGTTCTGATAAGAAAAATAATAACAGCAGCCGCCCACCGTATGTCCCGGCGTAAACAGTACCCGGATATGAAACCCCGCAAGATCATACTCCTGCTCATCCCGCACAAACACATCCGCGTGATACGCCGTCTGCCTTCCATCCCAGCCGCTTAAATTGAGCGCCGGATTCTCCAGGGTCTCCTGCTCCTTCTCATGCGCATACACCGGGATCTGAAACTGTGCTGCAAGCTCTGCCGCCCCTCCGGCATGGTCAAAATGGCCGTGTGTCAGTAAAATTGCAACAGGATTTAATTTTTTCTCCCGAAGCAGCTCCGCCAGCTTCGCAGCGGAAGCCCCCGGATCGATCACCAGCGTCTCCTTCATGTCGTCATTGATCGCAAAATAGCAGTTGGTCTGCACTGCCCCCACCACATACTGTTCCACCGTTAAAGGCGCCATCGCTTCTCCTCCGTTTTCCGATATCGTCTGTCGGACACAGGACGCTTCCTCAGCCTGTCGTCCGCTCTATGTCAATCACGCTCATCACCTGCCTGAGCTTTTCGATCAGGCTGTTTAATTCTTCCCGGTTTTTCGTGTGGAACGAAACGTCAATCGTCGCAATTCCCTGCTTGCTTGTCGTCGAATGAATCGACCTGATATCGATCTCACGCTCCGTAAAAATCTTTGAGATATCCACGAGAAGTCCGGTGCGGTTGTTCCCGAAAATCTTGATCTCCGCGCGGTAAAGCCCGTTGTTTCCATTCTCAACATCCTGCTGCCATTCCGCATCAATCAGACGCTCCCTCTCCATCTCGGAGAGATTGATCATATTGATACAGTCGGTCCGATGGATGGATACCCCGCGCCCTCTCGTGACAAATCCCACGATCTCGTCACCGGGCACCGGGCTGCAGCATTTGGAAAAATGAACCGCGACGTCATAGAGACCTTTTACGATAATCCCGCTCTTTGAGCGCTTTTCCGGCATCCTGTCCCGGTTCTCCGTCCGGATCGTGTCAAGCACCTCGGCGTCCGTGATCTGCGTCAGATGATCCTTCTTGTACTCCTCGTACATCCGGTTGACGATCTGCCCTTCCTTCAAGCCGCCGTGCCCGATCGTCGCCAGACAGGAATTCCAGTCGTGGAATCCGTATTTGCGCAGGATCTTCTGCTGATACTCCGGGCGGTTGATCTCGTGAAAATTCAGTCCCTTCGCCTTTGCGGAGGCAATCAGAAGATCCTTGCCGCGCTGTATGTTTTCTTCCTTGAACTCGCTGCGGAACCACTGATTGATCTTATTTTTTGCCTGGGTGCTTCTGACGATATTCAGCCAGTCGCGGCTGGGTCCCTTGGAATTCTGCGAGGTGAGAACCTCAATCCGGTCGCCGTTCTGAATCTCGTAGTCGATCGGCACCAGCTTTCCGTTGACCTGCGCACCGACCATTTTATTTCCGACTGCGGAATGGATCGCGTATGCAAAGTCAATCGGCGTGGATCCCTTCGGCAGGTTTTTGACGTCACCGGTCGGCGTAAAACAGAACACCGTATCCGAAAACAGGTCCAGATCGCTCTTTAGCAGACTCATAAACTCCCGGTTGTCGGACATGTCGCGCTGCCACTCTAAGATCTGGCGCAGCCAGCTTAACTTCTCCTCCTCCGTCACGGTCATCGGCTGCGCGATACCGCCGTTATTCCCCGCCTCCTTGTACTTCCAGTGAGCTGCGATCCCGTATTCTGCGGTCCGGTGCATCTCATAGGTGCGGATCTGAATCTCAAACGGCTGTCCGGTCGGCCCGATTAAGGTCGTGTGAAGCGACTGGTACATATTCGGCTTCGGCATCGCGATATAATCCTTAAAACGCCCCGGAATCGGCTTATACATCTCATGGATCACGCCGAGCGCCGCGTAGCAGTCCTTCAGCGAATCCACGATAATGCGGATCGCAAACAGATCATAAATCTGGTCAAGCGTCTTGTTCTGATTGACCATCTTTTTGTAAATGCTGAAGAAATGCTTGGCCCGCCCCTCGATCTGAGCCGTGATCCCCGCTTCCCGGATATGCTCCTTCACCTCATCCACAAGGCTCTGCACATAGTCCTCACGCACGCTCTTGCGCTGGTCGATCTGCCGCACCAGATCATAATAGGCGTCTGGCTCCAGATATTTTAAGGAGAGGTCGTCGAGCTCGATCTTGATGCAGGAAATCCCGAGACGCTGTGCGATCGGCGCATAGATGTCCATCGTCTCCCGCGCCTTTTCCTTCTGCTTCTCGGGCTTCATATATTTCAGCGTCCGCATATTGTGCAGACGGTCAGCAAGCTTGATTAAAATCACGCGGATATCCTTTGCCATGGCCAGAAACATCTTGCGCAGATTCTCCGCCTGTACCTCCACCTTATCGGCGTCGTAGGAAAGCTGGCCTAACTTCGTCACGCCGTCCACCAGAAGCGCAACCTCGCTGCCGAACTCCTGCGCGATCTGCTCGTCTGTCATGACGGTATCCTCCACCACGTCATGCAAAAGCCCGGCTACAATCGTCTCCTTATCCATCTCCAGATCCGCCAGAATACTTGAAACGCACAGCGGATGAATGATATACGGCTCTCCCGACTTCCTCGCCTGTCCTTCATGCGCATTCCTGGCAATCGTATACGCTTTCTCGATCAGTGAAATATCCGCGGACGGATGATACCTGCGCACACGCGCAATAAGCTCCCCGTAAAGCTGATCCGGACTCTCAAAATCCTTCGTCGGCCTTATCAGTTCCTGGTCCATATTCATGTTTGTCGCCCACTCAGGCTCCTCTGTACTCACTGCCTCTGTGAGATGCTCTGCCATGTACATCACCCGCTTTATTCTTCCTGGATTATAAAAAAGTTGTCGTCCAGCCCGCGCCATTCGGCATTTTGCAGCGCATGGCGCTCCGCTCATCCTCTGCAAAACATGCTCATTCATGCAGGCATGATTCGCCCGTTTCACAGAGGATGGCTGAACTTTTATTTTAATATTATATTTTATTTCCTTATGAAATGCAACGCATAAACCACACAAAAAGACCTCCGTCGGAGGCCTGCTTCATATTCAAAATAAACGATATCTGTACTTTTTCATGCGCTTTCCATCCACCAAAAGCGTCTCCTCATACGCAAAGCCAAGGCGGCCGGCCACATGCTCCGACACCAGGTTTCCCTCCTCGATCAGACAGTTTACAAAGGGCAGCGAGAGCTCCTCCCTGGCATAATCGAGGATTGCGGTGCAGACCTCCGTCGCGTAGCCCTTCCGCTGATACGGCACGCCGATCACATACCCAAGCTCCGGCTCGCCGTTAAGCTCCTCCCGGCACTCGACCCCGGCCCGGCCGATCAGCTGTCCTGTCTTTCTGTCACACACGATCCACATGCCGTAGCCGTAAAACCCGTACATACACTCGATATAGGACTGCTGGTATTCCCGCTCCTGCTCGTACGGGTAAAGCGGCGCAATGTAATCCGTCATCCCCTCCCCCGCGTAGAGCTCAAAGAGCGCGTCCAGGTAATCCATGGAAAACTCCTTCACCACACAGCGCTCTGTGGTGAGGATCGTCCACGGAAGATGATGGCAGCGCTGCCAGACGCGCGTGAGGAACCGAAAATCAACCTCCTCGAGGCCCTCCGCGTACATGTCCGCCTGCTGTCCCTCCACGCGCGTCTCCGCCTGCTGCTCTTCTGTGCATCTGTCCTCCAGCCGTCTTTCTGTATCGCCGATATATCCGAGCGCCGCCATCCCCCGTTCCTTCGCCCGGCGAAGCTCTCCCGCGTCACCGGAGACCAGGATCCCGTCTTCCACGGGCAGCGTGGAAGATTCAAAGGAGCGGACAGACATAAACCCGTCCCTCTTCAGATTTTCCTCCAGGTATATGCGTTCCTTCTTTGGAAGCGTTCCAATCAAAATATAATTCAGACTTAACATATTATTCTCAGTCGTCGCAACCATATGACAGCACATTAATTCTGCTGCGGTTTAATTATCCTCTCAAACACCATGACAATCTGATTATACGTCGCAAGCATTCTGGAAGAGCTGAGGGATGTGTCAGGACGCACCCACTCCCTTCCGATCTCATTGGAAAACATGGTGTGCAGCCTCCATCCATCGGACGCATACCGCGTCAGGATGGCCTGTATCGTTCCCGCGGAATCATCCTGATCCCTCACCACCTCGATTTTGTATTCATATCCTCCGTTTTTTGCGAGCTGCTCGATCTTCACCTGCTCGGCCTTTTTTCTCCGCTCAGACTCTTCCTGCCGCTCTCGTTCCTCCCGCTCCCGCTTTTCCCGGATCTCCTGCGGCGTTATCACTCTCCTGTATTTGTAGTTGTAATGACATTTAAAACACTCGTCCGCATTGTCCCCGATTAATTCCCCGCAGTTGAGACATGTTTTCATTTTGCTGATTCCTCCTTTGTCCGTTTTTACTGTGTATGGCTTTTTCTGCTTCGTTGAAAATGATCGAAACATTTATTTGTCATTTTAATCCCATTATAAAAAAGCTTACCCCACCATTTTTCCGATCGCTTCTTCCACAACAGCATTCAGACTCTTCCCATGTTCAATCGCATATATTGCAATATTTCGATGCAGTTCAGGACTGATTCTGACATTAAACGATCCCTTATAAGGTTGTTCTGGTTCCACATTTCGTTCCGAACACTCCTCCAGATATTCATCAATCACATTTCTGAAATCTTCTTCGAGCTCCCTGACAGACTCTCCTTCATAGGACAGCAGGGACTTTATTCCGACAACTTTTCCAAACAGACAGCCGTCTTCTTTCGAGTATTCCACTGTTCCATTGTAATTTTTATAGGATAACAAATTACTCATAACAGGCCATCCTTTCTTAATTTCTCTATCACCTGATCCAGGACATAACGCTTTCATATACCATTTCTGCTCATTTATAATCTCTCCCATACATATTATATCAGTTTTGAGAGAATGTGCAACTATTTTTAGTTGCCTGAAAAGCAAAAACCTTCACCCCGCAGGCTCCACCCACGCCTCATCGATCCCGTCCTGCTTCCACAGATTGTTCTCCTCCTCGTAGCCCCTCACCAGCAGATACTGATACTGACTTGAGGTCTTTAGCGCGTCATAGACATAGCGCAGCGGGATCCAGGTGCGGTTGCGGTCCGGCCCGCCGGGATCCGCGAGAAACACCTCGTCCTTGTCCGGGTTGTACAGCGAGATATTAACGTAATGACCGCCCGTATTTTCCCAAAAGGTATCGTCATCGGCACTGCAGACCAGCACCACCGCCATCGGCGTCTCCCGCATCTGCTCCTGAAACTGTTCATAGCCCTCCGGTTTATTCTCCAGCGAACAGTCAAAACCGCTTTTGCGCAGCGTCACCTTCATGTCCGCCCAGCCGATGGCCCCGATCTTTCTCGTCGGCGAATAGCCAGAGACCGCCCGGGCATGCTCGTACATATCCCAGGGCGAGCAGGTGTACTCCGTCAGGGAGGAATAGATATTCGCCATGCAGCAGAGCCCGCAGCCGAAATTGCCAAAATAGTTTCCGTTTACATAGGTCTCCGACCATTCCCCGGACCAGGCCCTGCCCTCTCCCCAGGATTTCGGCCCCTGCAAAAAGGTATAGACCCACGCGGCGGGATCCGCCTGTGCCATCGTCTCCGCCGCATCCTGCGGCGCGCCCGCCGGCATGCCGCCATAGGAAAAAGGCTCTGCCGACGCGCCGGCAGAAAGACCCTGTGGTTTTTCCGACGCATTCACCGGCTTCGCCATCCCGGCCTCCCGCGACGCCGGCGCCGCCATGCTCTCCACAGTCAGAAGGACAAGCAGCCCGGCGATGAGCAGGGCCTGTCCGGCTTTTCTTTCTCTGTCCACACGATACCCCCTTGCATTTTCCTCTTTACGATCGATTCTTTTTAATATACAATAAAAACGATCAAATTGGAAAGAGGTAAAATTATGGAAAATCCTATTGTAACCATTGAGATGGAAAACGGTGATCTCATCAAAGCGGAGCTTTATCCCGATATCGCCCCGAACACGGTGAATAACTTTATCAGCCTGATCCATAAGGGCTTTTACGACGGGCTGATCTTCCACCGCGTCATCGAAGGCTTCATGATCCAGGGCGGCTGCCCGGACGGAAACGGCACAGGCGGCCCGGGCTACGGGATCCGCGGCGAGTTCGCACAGAACGGCTTTGAGAATAACCTGGCCCACACGGAGGGGGTGCTCTCCATGGCCCGCGCGATGCACCCGGATTCCGCGGGAAGCCAGTTCTTCATCATGCACAAAAACAGCCCGCACTTAGACGGCGCCTACGCTGCCTTCGGCAAGGTGACGGAGGGGATGGACGTGGTGAATCAGATCGCCACGGTCGTGACCGATTATTCCGACCGCCCGATGGAGACCCAGCGGATGAAAAAAGTGACCGTGGAGACGTTCGGAGCGGAGTATCCGGAGCCGGAGACGTGCTGAGACGTTTCGGAGAAAAACAGAAACGAGTCTGCTGAACGAGCGGCTGATAAGTGCATGGACCGTAAAAATGCTTACGTTCCATGCACTTTTTTGTCTCAATGAAATGACAGCCGTCTAATGCCGCACCGAGAAGAAGTTCATCAGGATCTCCTTGATATGGTGATACCGTCTCGCGTAGGAATTCTCCACGCGGATCAGCTGAAGGCCATGGGCCTCGCAGATCTCCTTTTTCTTCGCATCCCGTCGCTTCACCACCTCGTCCTCATAGTGCTCCATGCCGTCCAGCTCGATGGCCAGTACCGGCATTTCCTGCTGTCCCAGCTTTTCATAGACCACAAAATCAAAACGTCCGTTGTAGAACAGGTCGCTGCCGCTCTCGTTTTCCAAAAACACATGGGGGATCGCGACCTCCTTGTGCACCGTATAGCGGCTCTGGGTCAGCCAGATATTTTCCAGCGCATGATTTAAGCTCGCGAGAAATGCCTCCTCCGTGGCGGAGGAAAAGGGCTTTATCCCCAGCGCCCGGGAGGCCGTGTGCCGGGGCGTGACCTCCGTCGTCCCCTTTGACCACACATACTGCGCCAGCTCGTAGAGGTCGTCCTCCCCGTCGCTCCCGTGCAGCCGCTCCAGATCCTTTCTGCTGGATAAGATGACCAGCTGATCCTTTGCCCGGGAGGTCGCCACATTGATCAGCTCCTTGTTGTTTTTCAGCCACTCATAGGTTCCCGCCCGGGTCTGTCCCGTGATGGCGGTGGAAAATAAGATGATATCCTTCTCGTCCCCCTGAAACGCGTGCACCGTCCCGCAGGTCACCCCGGTCACCCCGGCCCGCGCCAGCTCCTCCTCGATCCGCTTTCTCTGATTGACAAAGGGCGTGATAACCCCGATCTCCTTACCCGGGTGCGCCGCAGCATAACGGGCGATCTCAAATGCCTCGGCGGGCGCCGTATTGCGCAGATCCGCGGCCGAATCCGGCATGTCCAGGTAGACGAGGGGCTCCTCCCCCCCGCTTTCCGAGAGAATATTCAGCTGTGAATTGTAGTATTTCCGGTTGTTAAATCCGATGATATCTTTATGACATCTGTAGTGATTGTGTAGCAGCGTCTCGTCGCTGACCGCGTCGCAGGCCAGGAAGGTCTTGTAAATCGAATTTTTCCGGTAGTCATACTCCTCCGACACCTGATAGCGCTTTTTTAATTTCTCATTGGTGATCTCGTCGAGCAGAATCACGGGCGCTAACTGCTGGGGATCCCCCACCAGCATCAGATTCCTCCCCCGCAGGATCGGGACCAGGGAGACCGCGAGATTGCACTGGCTGGCCTCGTCCATGATCACCATGTCAAACATCGGCTCCGGCTCCCCGATGCGGTGGGCGGAGATGCAGGTCGTGGCGATGATCGGGAAAATCTTCTGGAGCTTCGCGATATTTTCTTTTTTTCCGAGATATTTTGAAAAAGCCTCCAGCCGTTTTTTCTCGTCCTCCATCTCTATGATCTCCAACAGCTTCGCGTTTCCCGGCCGTCCGAGCTTTTTCAGATAGCCCGCTGAGGTATAGTAAAGGTATTTTTTCAGCTCTTCCGTGTCATCGTCCAGAAGCAGCAGCGCCTCCTCCTCCGATACCTCCCCGGTAGCCCGGATTTTCCGGTCAATCTGCCCCCGCTGGCGGCCGCGGAGATCCTCCTCAAAGGACATGGTCTGAAAGGAGATCCCGTTTTTCTCCCGGTAAGAGAGCATCCGCTCGATTGTCTCTCCCCGCTCCTTTAAATCAAGCAGCTCCTCATAGCGTCTCAGCAGTTCCGACAGACGTCTCGCACGCCGCTTCCGGTCGTCCCGGTTGCTCTCGAGGGTTCCCTCAAATATCTTCACATCCTGCACGCTCTCATACAGCCTCTTTATCTCCCGAAGCGCTTCTTTTACCTTTTCCTGATTTCCCAGGCGCAGGATCGGAAAAGGGATCGTCCGCCCCTGATACTCCATGGAGGAAAGCTTCTCACACACGCCGTTGATCGGATGATTATTGTAGGAGGTGAACAGCACCGTGCGCTCGTTAAAAAAGGCCGTCACGATGGTGTGGAGGATCGTGTTTGTCTTTCCCGTGCCGGGCGGTCCCTGAATATAGGCCACCGGGTATTTCATCGCGTTGTGGATCGCCAGCAGCTGATCCAGATTCACCCTGTGACTGACCAGCGCGATGGGCCAGACAGCCGTCCGCCTCGGCCGCTCTAAAAGATCCCCGAAAAAAGCGCGCAGCGGCACCGGCGCTTCCCCGCTCTGATACAGCTTCATCAGCGCCTGATACTCGGCGTGCAGATCCAGCGGAATCTCCGCGGCAAGGCCGATGATGTAGGGCATATCATCCACACCGCCGCCCCGGGGCAGCCGCTCCGTGATACAGTCCTTGATCGTCTCCTGGTGTTTCTCAAAATCGGACAGAAGCGCGTATTCGTCCCCGTCTAAAAATCTGCGGATACTCTGCTTTTTCCCGTCAATTGTAAATTCCGTGCAGACCGTGATCTCCTCATCCGGTTTTAAGGCGCGCTGCTTAATATCCAGCTTCAGCCTCCGGTAAGCCAGGACACAGAGCCCTTTCGCCGTGTGGACGCTCAGGACATTCATCGCCAGCTGCCGGATTAAAATGCCCGTGTCGGCGCGTTTTGTCCCTTCCACCTGGTACTGAAAATTTTTTACGATCTCCCGGAACTGTTCCTCCGAAAGCCGGTATAATTCCCCGGTAAAGGTCTCGTAATCCAGATACCGGATCAGTGCAAAATCCGACTGGTAGGGCACCACATCCAGCCGGCTGCACATCTCAAGATAAGTCAGGATTTTCAGATTTGCCGTATTGTCAAACAGGGGCTGGTATCGGTGCGGGTTTATACCGATGTCCTGCACCAGGGAATCATTCACCGGATAATAGGAGCCCTCGATCACCTCGGAGGAGAGGATCCCGTCGATCCGGATCCGGTCGTAGGCCTCCACCGTGTACATGCCAAGATGAAGCCCCTCCACCGCCAGGGTGCGCTTTCTCACATTCAGATCCCGGATGCCGATCCAGTATCGCGTCACCTGCTCCTCCCGGTTGCGGTATTCGATGCTCAGCCATTTTCCCTCGTGAACCGCACGAAAAATATCCCGGATTACCGCGTTCATATCTGTCTCCCTTTCCTCGCAGCCGTCGGGCTTTTGATCCTCACAGAGTTAACGTCGGTACATCTTCATCAGCGCCGGCAGGTCGGAGGGCCGGAAAAACTTCGTCGCCATATTATAAACAAATTCCTTTCCCGGCTCCGGCATCTCGACGGACTCCGCCCAGGCGGCATCGTCGGGGGTTCCGCCCATGGCTTTCAGAAATGCAAAAGCCTCCTCTCGCCGCTCCTTTCCCCCTGGATTCCAGCGTTCTTTTGGCATCACATGAATCGCGTCCTGGCGCAGCCGCAGCACCTCATCCTCAATCCGTTTTTCAAACTCACGGTATTTCCCTCTTCCGCTCCAGGCCAGCTCCGCCACCGCATAGATGCGCGGGAAGATCCGCTCCTCCAGGTTTTCGCTCTCACGGATCTGCTCCGTCCAGACACAGGCCTCCATCCCCACCGGCCCTTCGTCCTTCCCGCAGGGCTTTTTCCCGAAATGGGGCGTGGTCTCATAAACCTTTTTCAGGGGGCTCATGCTGTAGGGATAATCAAAGTAGATCTCAAACATATCCGAGTAGATCCACTCGCCGCCCCGCCGTGCAAATTCCGCGGTCTGTTCTGCATATTCCACCGTCCAGTACTGGCAGCGCATGCCCTCCGGCACATTCTTCGTCTGCAGGAGATCATTCCAGCACACCGGCTTTTTGCCGTATTTTTTCAGAAGATCCGCCACGCGGCCGGCAAAGTATCCCTGCAGATCCTCCCAGCCGGCAAGCCCCAGCTCCTCCTTTTTCTTCTGACAGTCCGGGCATGTCTTCCACTCGCTCTTCGGCGCCTCGTCGCCTCCGATATGGAAATATTCCGACGGAAAAAGTTCGCACACCTCGCCCAGCAGTTCCTCTAAAAACCCGTAGGTGCTCTCCTTTCCGGCGCAGAGAATCGTCTTATAGATCCCGCCCCGGTCCGCCAGCCGCACCGGCTTCCCGCCGCAGCTGTGCTCCGGATATGCCGCGAGGATTCCCAGCGTATGGCCCGGCAGGTCGATCTCCGGAATGACCTCCACGCCGCGCTCCCCTGCAAAACGCACGACGTCGCGGATCTCCTCTTTCGTATAATACTGTCCGCTGGTCTCATGCAGCAGCGGGAACCGGTCGCTCTGGATCCGCCAGCCCTGGTCGTCCGCCAGGTGCCAGTGCAGGACGTTCATCTTTGCACGGGCGATCTGCTCGATGATCCGCTTTATCTCCTCCGCCGGGAAAAAATGTCTGGCGCAGTCCACCATCAGTCCCCTGTGGCGCAGCTTCGGCTGATCCGCAATCGTAGCACAGGGAATCCGGTTATTTCTCATTTTATTTACAATCGTAGTCAGTGCCCATATCGCGCCCCGCTCGCTGCCCGCCCGGATGCGGATGTCCTCAGAAGTGATGCGCATCCGGTATTCCTCCGGCGCCAGCGCCTCATCTCTGCGAATTCGCAGGCGCAGTTTTTCCTCCCTGCTCCTCGTCCTCCCCGTCCGATCCAGAAATGCAGATATACATGACTCCTCCATTCCTGCAAGTCCGATCCCGATGGACTGCGGCAGGAAGAAGCTTCCTTCCCCCGGCGTACAGACGCCATTCACTGCTGGTATCATAGGCACCTCCGTTTTTGTGCTGATTTTCACGTATTGTACCATGATTCCGCAGAAAGATCAAATTGCTTTCGGTCACCTTCTTCTGCGCCTGTGTTCCCGCAGAAGATACCACCCCGCAAGGCACACGGACACCGCGCTGATGATGAGCCCCGCGCGCAGTCCCGGCGCACGGAAGATGAGACAGATCTCATGGCGGCCTGCCGGAAGCACACCCCCGGCAAAGGCAGTGTTTACCGTCTGCATCGGAACCGCCTTCCCGTCCACCAGAAGCTGCATGCCGCGCTGTCTGGGGATGGAGGTCACAAACAAAGTATCCTGATCCGCATCGGAGGAGCAGACGAGGATCTCATTCCCCTTCGTCTCCTGCGGCTTTACCGGAAGATATGTTTTCTGATACAGGTTTTTCTTCGCATAGCAGCGCCACTGCACATCTGAGATCCGGTATCTGCCGGCGGACAATTCCACCGTAAGCTCTGACACCCCGTCCGCATCCGCTTCCGCAAACTGATAGTGAAACTCGTTATTCTGATTGGGATAAGCCGCGTTTTTACCGGACAGCTTATTGCGGATCTGATTGATATCGATCACCACGGCATCCGCGCCCTTCCGCTCCACCGTAAAGGACAGCAGCAGGATCTCCTCCGTCAGCGGCCGGGAGAGGGTGAGGGCCATGGAGGCGTCCTTTCCCGCCGTGATCACCCAGGCGCCCGGGCCGTCCTCCTCGATCGTGACGCCCTCCGTGACGCAGGACGAAAATTCCGGCTCGTATATCCGCATTTCACCGGCGCATTCGGATTCTGCACCACCCGGCATCCCGCCGGCAGATTCAGGCGAACCCTCTACTATTGTAGTCTTCATCAGGGCATCGAGCTTCCCATAAGCATCCAGTGCCTCAAACTCCGCTTCCTCCATGCAGTCCGTGACAAGATAAGCCATCGGGAGCACCCGGTCGTTTTCTGCAATCACGGTGTTTTCGCCAAGCTCCGTGACGCGGTATCCGTCCGGCACCTGATCCGGCGCGGTCTGCACTGTCCGGACACCCATGAACTGAAGCAGAAACGGATTTTCGGACGCGAGCAGCGCCACACGGTTATTGATCCGGATCGGCGTCAGCAGCAGATTGTACCACACATTCGAATAGGCTGCGTTTGTGACCGAGGAGTACATCGAGCCCCGCTGCGATGCGGCGGACAGTCCCTCCCCGTCCGATGCTTCCTGTACGCCGGACGCACCCTGCCCGATGGCAGACCCCTGACCCGCAGGGCAGTCTATGTACCGGTTTGCGGTATCGAGCGGCTCATAAAGGCTTTCCGTGCGGTACCAGGACGCCTCCGCTGTTCCCTGCGCACCGGTTTTCTCCGACGACACTGTTTCGTCAGAAATACACGCCCGGGAACTGACATCTGTCGACACACTTCCCGACGACACGGACGCCGCCATCTGCCCCATGGACGCCACCTCCCAGTGACGATTCCCGGCCTGGATGATGGACGGATCCGTCGCGTCCTCCCCGCTCACATACTGCTCCGTCCACGCCGTCTGTAAGCAGAAGGCCGCCGGCAGGATCAGAAGCGCCAGGTAATACGGCCGTGAAAAACGTGTCCTTCGAACCGCGGTGATCGCGATCAGCACAAACAGCACCGCCGCTTCCGCTGCAATCCATGCGAATTTCTTTTTCCCCAGATAACCTGCCGCCACAGCAGACAGCGGGATAAAAGGAGTCAGCCTCACATACCATTTTTCCTCCGTCATCCCCTCCAGGACGCGCACAGCATGCAGTACCACCAGCGGCACAAAGGGGATCAGGATCTTGCTCCTCGTATACAGCGTCGCATTTAAAATCCAGGGAACCACGGCAAATCCGCAGACGCACAGATAGCAGATGCTGTCCGCCCGGAATTTCCGTCCAAAAAGTCCCAGAAACAGCGCGTACAGACACACCAGCGTCAGTCCCATCCCGTAAGGCGTATACAGAAGCGACGTAAAATCCCACTGAAACCCCAGCAGCGCATCCATCCCTGCTCCGGCGCCGCCTCTTTTATGCTCTAAGATCACAAGGCCGGTCGGAATCAGAAGCGCCGCCGCCATCCCGACCGAGAGCGCCGCCGCTTTCACATAGTTTTTCAAAAAAGAGAGCCCCTCTTCCCGAAGCCAGTACCATCCGAGCGCCGCAAGCACTGCCGGCGCATAGTAAAAGCTGTTGCAGTAAGCAAGCGTCAGACACACGCACACCCACGCATACCGTTTCTTTTTCACCAGAAGAAGGGCCGCAAGCAGGTATGGCATATAGTTGATAAACATCACCTGCCGGTGCGTGTGGAAAAAGCAGCCGGCAAACAAAAACAGCATGCTCCCCCAAAACGACACAAAGCGGCTTTTCCCATCGCTTCTCAACAGTCTGTAAAACAGCTGTACGGAAACAAGATATTCAATCAGCATATAACTTATCACCAGATACAGCATCGGGACATCGGCCAGCACGCAGCCCGCCAGGATGTCCGGACGCAGAAAACCGTAATAAGAAAACATAAAGCCATTGCTTCCGCCGCCTAACGAAACGTATTCCGGCAGCAGCGTCCCCTGCCGCAGACACTCCGTCCGTATCGTTTCCGCCAGTGCCACATGCTGGGAAAACCAGTCCGTCGTCGAGCCGTATACCGACCCCGGCGGCACGGACAGCCCCGTCACAAACAGCACCGCAAGCGCAAGCAGCGCCGGATATGCCCATTTTTTGTCGGTCTTCTTTTTTACTGTCTCAATCATTCTGCCACACATATTCTGTCTCATCACAGGCACTCCCTTTTTCTTTTTTTCACCGCGCCGGATCCCGCGTCCTCCCAGCCGCCGTTCACCGCGCAGAATCAGTTATATCAGTCATTTCTTAAAATTCGTCAAAAGAGATTCTAAAGATTTCTTAAGATCACAGCATTTCTTCTTTAAAAATGGTATACTCATGTTCAGAAATTTTTATCATCAGGGAGCGACGGACATGAAACCAGGGACATCCATTCTCGTTGTGGACGACAACCCGGAAATCCGGGAAATTATACGGATTCTGCTGGAGGCTGAGGGATTTTCCGTGACAGAAGCCGCCGACGGCGCGGATGCGGTCGGTAACGCGGGGAAGCAGGATTTCGATCTGATCATTTTAGATATTATGATGCCGGGAGCAAACGGTTACCAGACCTGCCGGCAGCTTCGCGAACTCACCAACGCGCCGATCCTTTTCTTAAGCGCACGCACGACAGACAATGACAAGACGCTTGGATTTTCCTGCGGCGGGGATGACTACCTCGCCAAACCCTTTTCCCACAGCGAGCTTGTGGGACGTGCCCGCGCTCTGATCCGGCGGTATCAGGTCTACCAGGGCAAGACGGTAAAAGAGCAGGCAAAGCCTGCCGAAGCGGATCCGGAAATCTCTATCCGGCACCTTGTCATCCACACCGGCAGCCGCACCGTATCTTCCGACGGGGTCCCCGTTGAGCTCACCGATACGGAATACGAGCTGCTGATCCTGCTCGCCACGCACCGGAAGCAGGTTTTTTCCGCACAGCACCTCTATGAATCGGTGTGGAACGAGCCCTATTATTACGGCGCGTCCAACACCGTGATGGTGCATATCCGCAACCTGCGCAAAAAGATCGAAAAAGACCCGCAGAATCCTGTGCTGATCCAGACTGTCTGGGGAAAGGGGTACCGCATTGTCTGAGAAATTCCGCGTACCGGACACCATATTCCGGATGCGCACCGTATTTTCACTGATTCTGATCTGTTCCGCCTCCATCGCCGTCCCGCTGTTTATTTTCCTGTGGAATCATATGTGGGATGCCTGGAAGGTGGCGCAGCATCTGCCGCTCTTTGACTGGGGAAAGGACGCCCTGATCGAGCAGATCCGCATCGAAGCCTTAAACTATGATCTCCCCGCTTACGGGGAAGATGTGAATCCTGAGGATTTTTCCACCATTCTCACGCTGATCGACAACAAGACAGGGATTTCTTTCTACGGGGAAGAAGACGGCTACTACCGCATGAGCTTTTACCCGGAAGACCTGATCAGTCATCAGTATGGCTCCGTCCTGCAGCATGCTTTGGAAATCGCATCGATCCCCTCCATCCAGGATCCGCCGCAGACAGTCCGCTTCGGGAACGGCGAAACCGCCAGCCTGTATCTGATCGATTACCACTGTATCGCCTTCATTTATCCCTATATTGCCGTCAGTACACTGCTGTGTATCGCCGTCTTCTTAGCGCCGGTTCTTCTCTATATCAGTTCACGGATCCGCCATATTCATCTGCTCAACCGCGAGATCACCCTGATGGCATCCGGCGATCTTTCCCACCCGGTTCCCCCGACCGGCCGGGACGAAATCGGCAGCCTGGGCGCCTCGCTCGATCAGCTGCGCCTCGCCCTCTCCTCCAATTTCCGGCAGGAAGAGGAGACAAGAAAATCAAATCAGGATTTAATCACATCCATGTCACATGATCTGCGCACACCGCTGACCATTTTAAACGGCTATCTCGAAGTGATGAAAATGGGCAGGCAGACACAGGAAGGCCGGGAGGACTATATCAGCCGCTGCATCCGTAAGGTTGCGGACATCCGCGCGCTGACCGACCGGATGTTTGAATATGCGCTTGTCTATGAGGTGGATGAGACGCCGGAATTTACAGAGCTGCCGGTATCTTTTCTGGAGCAGTGCCTGACGGAGAACCTGGATTACATCCGGCTGGCCGGGTTTACAGCGGATACGCCCTTATTTCCGCAATCCGGAATTATTTACGGAGATGAAACAATGTTAAAACGTGTTTTTACAAATTTATTCTCAAATGTTTTAAAATACGGAAAAAAACAGACCGCGGTACACCTGGAGCTGTCCCCGGGTGAATCTGTGATAAGGATCCGGATTTCAAACGGGATCCGGGAAGACCGCTCCGGGATCGCCAGCAATCAGATCGGCTTAAAGAGCGTCCAGAAAATAATCGATCTGCATCACGGGACAGTCTCCGCCGAGCAGCAGACAGCGCGCTTTGCAGACGATTCTTCTGTTCCAAAAAACGGGCGGCTCTTCTCCGTTGAGCTCACGCTGCCATTGTATGACGCGGTTTCAAAGGGGGCTCCCGCCGCGCAAAGCCATTGACCTTCTTTACCTGTCGGCCGTCCCGCTCTTGCCTGTCCCGCCGATTCGTGGTATACTTTGCCTGAAAAGCAGTCACACAGACAAATGTATGTAAGGAGAATATATGAAACAACGAATTATTTTATGTATCACAATCGGCCTTCTGTACGCAGCCGTCATCGGCGGATGCGGCACTCCGGAAAACGGCTCCGATGCCGGTGCGGCGGGCACGGCCGACGCTGCGGACACGGACGGCACAGGCGAATCTGAT
>CANRSX010000066.1 GCA_947642555.1 uncultured Roseburia sp.
CAAATAACTGTCATGGCAATCTTAACATTGGTTTTAGCTTTTATGGACATATCCGGCCTGCCTGCGGTATTGTTTGTACATTTCAGTTTATCCGATGTGACGCCATATATCATTAGTCTGCTGGCAAATTTTCTAATCATAGGATTTCTCGCGTGGTTTGTCCTGAAATCATTTGGAAAAGGTTGGCCGCTTGGATTTCACACTTCCGGCTTGGTAGAGGGATTAAAAAAGTACGCTTTTGCGGGCGTTGCAGCGGGTATTTTTTCTTGTGTTGCATTTATCATTGGGCTTGCCCCTTTTGACTATAAGCCAAGTGTTTGGAAAATCCTGATTGAAGGCGTTTTATATTATTTCGGTGTAGCGATTATCGAGGAGCTATATGTCAGAGGATTGTTCCTTAACATTGTTGATAGAATTGCTCACAAAAAGGAGCATCATGCGGTCATTGCCATATGGGTATCATCAGTCGTTTTCGGATTGGGACATATTCCTGGTATGATTGGCATGGAACCAATAGAAATCCTATTTAAAGTAATTTCGACTATCGGAATGGGCTTGTATTTTGGGGCGATATACACAAGGACGAATAATCTGTGGGTGCCAATTATCCTGCATGGCTTTATTGATATATGCGCCCTGCCGTACTGCTTTACTACATTCAGCGGATATAAAACAATAAGCCTAATCGGACTTGTTATCATATATATGCTATTAGGTATATATAGCATTGCTCTGATGAAAACGGAAAAACGCTAAATTCCAGTTTTAGGGAGGATTAGATGTTAAAAAACTATAAGTTAAGTTTTGAAATTTGGGGATTGCTGCTATTCTTGATTGTTATGATACCGAATTTTATTTGGTTTGCTATCCCTGCGCCAAACGATATACTAAGAGCAGAATCAATTCCGTGGATTTTAATTGGTTTATTTGTAGCTATCAGTTGTTCTCTTATGAGCAAAAAAGAGAAATAAATTTCCATTTATGGGGGATGATGTAATGAATTTTTTATGTTTTGGCGATAAAAATAATAAGTCAATACTATTTATACATGGAATGGCTTCCACAGCAATGCTTTGCTATGAACCAATTTTAAAACATTTATCAGATTATTTTGTGATATTGGCAGAAGTGGATGGTCACAGTGAAAGAACAGATGAACTTGTCAGTCTTAAGAACAATTGCGATGAGATAGAAAATTACATAATAAATAATCTATCTGGTAATTTGTATTGTCTGTCTGGATTTTCTATGGGAGCAACAATGGCTGTTGAAATTATTGGAAGAGGCAATGTTAATGTCGCTAAAACACATTTGGATGCGGCGTTTCTGACAAAGATGGGCTTGTTGACAAAGCCATATGAATATATGTTCTGCAAAGCAATCAAGCGGATTCGAAACGGAAAAGCAATCCCTAAATTTATGATGGACGCCGTTATGGGTAAAGATAACAACAGCATTATCGAAATGCTTTATACGGGCATCACTTCAAATACTATAAAAAATGCGTGTGAATTTGTGTATAGGTATCATATTCCTGAAAGTATAAGAAATTACAAGGGAGTTATTTTGTTCTGGAGAGGCTCAAATGAGCAATATCCAAGGAAAAGCGTTACTTTGTTAAAGAAATATTTACCCACTGTAATAGATATAGAGATTGAATATATGGGACATGGGCAGTATTTACACGAACATAGCGATGAATATGCAAATAAGCTGATTGAATATCTAAAAAGCTGATACAAATCGAAATTTACAGGAGGAACGAAATGAAAGAAATATTGGAATTTAACCACAAAAAACAATGTGGTTTATGGTTGATTCTTATTGGAATTGTACTAATAGTAGCTGTCATTTGTGGCGGTGAATTTTTTGTTAATCCGTTTGTGTTTCTGATAGGTTATTATGCCTGCTTTTTTGGAGTCAATGTAAACAAAAAAGTGAGAGAAAAACTTTCTCAAGGAGATATTTCTAAAAAGCAGATAAAGATGATTGTAATTTATTGGCGTGGTTTATACCAAATATCTATTTCTTCTTTTTCTGGAATTTCAAACAGAGAAGAAACTTTATTTAGTAATCCCTCATCAACATAAAAACTTGATCCGCCATTTCCAGATATGACTTCATTATTTCTTTTTTCAATATTTTCATACCAGGTCTTATCATCAATATCAATATAATGCATTTCTACCAAAACCCCATTATTTTCTCCATATCTTTTTATTTCTTTCCTATTTTCTTTTGTCCAAAAACCCCAGTCTAAAATTACAGTGCATCCTGCATTTACAATTTCCACTGCTTTTTTTCTTAAATATAAATTAACTCTTCTGGCAAATTCATCATAACCTTCACCTTGCTGATTATTTGTTAAATCATAGGTTACTTCATCTGTAGATAAAATCACAGCATGCTCTTGTTCTTTTAATCGATTAGCATAATATGTTTTACCACAACCAATCTTTCCACATATACAAAGTAATTTTGCCATAACACACCTCACTTACAAATCAGGATTTGTACCTTTAACAGAATACCACAATCACACTCTTTTTTCTATCAGATTTTCATCAAATTTTCATTAAATTTCTTCCGCCCTCCGCTTAGTCCTGTGGTGTTGCCTGTTGTGCTGTTGGTTCTGTATGTCCGGCACACCCTGCCCAAAAGGTTTCATTATTTCTTATTATTTTTCTTTTTTGCTTTCAATAACTTTGAGCCATAACAGGCGATAATAATACAAAGTCCCATTAGAGCAGAATAGTCTGTATAAAACAGGATCTTCGGCTCGCTGTAATCCAAAAACACAAATTCACTTTTCAAAAAAAGATAAGTGAAAAAATCTCTCCTGATAAAAGCATATACACCATATCCCGCAATCGTCAGCACAATTACGTGCAAAAGCATTTTGCCGACGTTTGAAAATTTGAGAAATGCAAGGTTTTTTCGCAGCATACTGATTATCATATTCCAGTGCAGACCCAAATGCAGGCTCATCAAAAGGAAACCCCAGTACGAGCCGAGTATGTGAAGTCTGCGTGCGAAAGACATACCTCCCTTTATCTGCAGGAAGCTGAAAACATAGCGGGACATTACAATGCCGCTGTACATCTGCGCCAGCATTGCAACCAGTATCAGCACATCAACGCAAAGTGAGAGAGTGCGAAAAACGGTATAGTTCCCTTTGAAAATGTTTTTATGCCAGTTCAGATTGAGCAGGTGATGAGTAATGAAAAGGGCGAACATTCCCGAACCGATCCACTCGTGAGCCGCTTCTCCCCAAAACTGATAGCCCATTAACAGCAAAAGCAGAACGGTCATCAGAATATCAGCCGCTAATTTTGCGATGATTCTCGGCTTCATTCCTCCACCGCCCTGTTAATGCAGGCAATCGCATTCAGACTGCGGGGATAACCGATATAAGGCAGACACCCCGAAACAACACGAATCAAAAACTCCCTGCCATTTCCCATATTTATATTCCCTTTGGTATGAGCGATCAGCTGTGGTTCGCAGCCACCCTGCGCCATAAGGAAACAGAACGTAATCAGTTCACGCTCCGAAAGGGTAAGCCCTTTCCGGGTATAATAATCTCCAAAGCAGTTAGCGGCAAGCCAGCGATTGATATGTCCTGCTTTCCACGCTTCTTTCATATGATTGCCGAAGATTTCAGCCTGTGCCTCAATCCCTTTTTCAAGCCTGTTTTCAGGAGTAGTCGTTGCCTGTCCGTCAAGGGGCAGCACGATCCCCATTTCTGCAAAGATTTCGTTTGTGCAGGTTAGAAACGGCAACATTCTGCCATAGCCTGAATAATCGGCTGCCTGATACACAATTTCCTTTACCATTATCGGCGTAACATCATTTTCAAGTGCTTTGGGGAGCATTTCTTTGTATGCGTCCACGCCGCCACAGCCGATAAGGGCTGCTAAAATCGCCATATAGCGTGTTTTTCCCTCTAACTGCTGATTTTCTTCATTTGGCACTTCAAGAAAAGCAAAATGTTCAAAGCGTTCTATAAATTCGGGGTCGGTTTTATGCAAATCCATTTTAAGATCTCCTTTCAGATTTTTTGATCTGCTGCTTATTATTTTTTTACAGTGCAGGGATTTTTGCAGGCAGCGATATTTGCAGGAATTTCTTTCGTGACTACGCTTCCGGTGCCAATCACCGCCTCCTATTCTGCAGATCCGATTTCAGAAAGCCATTCGCTTACCGCACTATCCGGATTAGAGGAAGATCCGCTGCCAATATGCAGACCGTTTGTTACTGTTCCGTTCAGCTCAAGATCTTTTATTTCATTCACGGTATTGGAAAGACCGCTGCCGCCGCTGGTACAAAACGGAGCAATCGTTTTGCCGGACAAATCGTAACTGTCGAAGAATGTATAGAGAATCATCGGCATATCGCCCCACCAATTCGGATAGCCTACATAGATCACATCGTAGTCTGCAATGTTTTCAATGCTGTTCGCAATGGCAGGACGGGCATTATCTCTCTGTTCCTGCTGTGCAATATCTAAAACTGTATCATAATCGTCGCTGTACGGCGTGGCGGGTACGATTTCAAAAATGTCGGAATCCGTTTGACTCTGAATCGACTTTGCAACATGTTCGGTGTTGCCCGACCACGAAAAATAGACAACCAGGGATTTCAAGCCAGCCTCCGCAGACTCGGATTCCGGGGCGGAGACTTCGGAATTGCTGACTGAATTATCCGTCTCCCCGGTTGGGGAAGAACTCGACTCCGTGCTCTGCGGCGCAGGAGAAGAAGATTCCTCGCTGTTTGTGTTACTGCTGCACGCTGCCAGAGAGAACAGCAGGGGAAAGACCATAAGAACAGATACCGTTTTTTTCATTTTGAAAAGTTCCTTCCAAATTATAATCATTTTCGCCGACATAAAAAATAAGGGTGCTCCGCTTTGGAACACCTTTATTATAAAAGCCCTGAAGAAAAATGTCTAATACCTATATTTTATTACAAGTTATGCCTTTTAAGTATTTGGCTGAAAATTCTATAAAAGCAGATGTGGCAGAAGAAAAGATCTGCTCTTTTTTCCACGCCAATGCAGTAGCAATTTCCAGTGTTGGGAAGAGCGGTATAAATCGAAGCCCCTCATAGTTACAATTCAGCCTGATGCCGATGACTGCCCCGATGTTGCTTTGTGCCATCATTGCTTCGTTATACAGCAAATTACCTCTGGCAATAATAGTGATCTGTTTCGCATATTCCCCGAACCATTTACCTATGCTGCTTTCTGTAAATTCCCCCGATGTTGATATAATTGGAATGCCGAGCAGATCCTGCGGGGTTATAAAATCTTTTTTTGCCAGGGGAGAATCAGACTGCACCAATGCTCCCCATTGTTCTTTTACGGGCATAGAGATAAAATCGTATTTTCTGATATCAATCGGCTCTGACATCAGTCCTAAATCCAGCAGACCCCGTTCAATATAATTCTGGACATTACCTGCATTTCCACTGTAAAATTCATAGCGTACAAGCGGGTGCTTTTTCCTAAACGCTGCAATACAATCCGTTAAGTATCGTGTAGATAAAAATTCTCCGCTGCCGATCGAAATAATGCCCTCCAGATTTTCATCCCTGTGCAGAAAATCCCGTTTTGTTTTATCGGCCAGGGATAAGATTTCCTGTGCTCTGCGTTTTAATATCATTCCGTCCTCGGTCAGAATGATGTTATGATTGCTCCGTACAAAAAGTTTTACGCCAAGTTCTTCTTCAAGCTGTGCTATTTGTCTTGATAAAGTAGGCTGTGTTAAGTGAAGCTGCTCCGCTGCCCTTGTAAAACTTTCTTCCCTTGCGATCGCTAAAAAATAATTCAGTACCCGAAGCTCCATAGTCTGTTACCTCCGGGAAAAGCATAACAGAAGCAATGGGCAAAATCAATATAACTATAAAGATTGTTTGGTAACCGTAAACCATTCCCCTGTCGATATACTGCATGGAGGAAAAATAATGAAGACGATTCATAATATAGAGTTTCGTTCCGGAAGCAAAGAAGAAAAGTTACCTGATTTTTCAAGCGATTTTCCGTACATTGCTTCCCGTGCGGAATTAGACAGATATGCAGGCGGGATTGTTCCGTGGCACTGGCATAAAGCAATAGAACTATTTTATATGGAGAGTGGTGCAGTGGAATATTATACTCCGAAAGAGAAGCTCGTGTTTCCGGCAGGCTCTGGGGGTATGGTCAATTCAAATGTACTTCACATGACAAAACCAAATATAAAGAGTGATAATAATATTCAGCTTCTGCATATTTTTGATACGACTTTTATCGCGGGAGAGCAGGGGAATTTAATAGAGCAGAAATATATTATGCCGATTATTACAGCTCCACAGCTTCAGCTGCTTGCATTATATCCAGATAATCCGGCACATGGGAGTGTGCTGGAACGTATTCATAAAGCATTTCGTTTATCTAAGCGGGAATTTGGATATGAAATCAGACTGCGGGAAGCATTGTCAGATATATGGCTTTCACTTTTTGAATTGTCACAGCCAGTGATAGATGAAAAAGAGGGATATGATAAACGAAATGATAAAATCAGGCTGATGATGATATATATACATGAACATTTTGCAGATAAAATTTCAATTCGGGAACTTGCTGCAACAGCTTTTCTGAGTGAACGGGAATGCTTTCGGGTATTTCACGACTGTCTCCATATGACACCGACAGAGTATATGCGGAGTTACAGGCTGCAAATGGCATGTCAGATGCTGGCAAAGGGAGATGAACCGATTACCTGTATCAGTCATACGTGTGGTTTGGGCAGCAGTAGTTATTTTGGAAAAATATTTCGGGAATATATGGGATGCACTCCATTACAATATCGTTGCAAATGGCAGAATAGTGATATATAAAGACAGAGATAAGATATTTATTCAGGAAATATTGCGCTATAATGATACCTGCAGGGCGATAGGAGATGCCTGGACAGTCGCCTGTGGGAAAGGAGGATGCGCAATAAGATGAAATATGAACATACAGACTTTTTAGAAACGGCTACGCAGGATATTCTGGATGGAATTGCCCGTGCAAGGGAGTTGACAAGGGAATATTATAATTCAGATTATAAGGACATGGATAAGCGGAGGGCAATTCTCAGAGAATTATTGGGAAGTGTGGGTGAAAATGTGGCGATCGACACACCGTTTCACTGCGACTATGGAAAAAATATTTTTATAGGTGACGATGTGATTATCAATATAAATTGTACGTTTGTGGATAACAGACCGATTCGTATCGGCAATCAGGTACTGATTGCCTCTAACGTACAGATTTATACATCTGCCCATCCGACTTCTGCGGAGGAACGATTCGTTCAGAACTGGAAAGAAAAAGGAACCACTTTTTTCAGGACGTATGCCCTTTCGGTTGAAATTCAGGATCATGTCTGGATTGGAGGCGGAAGCATTATTTTACCGGGAGTCACAATCGGGGAGAATAGTGTGATTGGAGCTGGAAGCGTGGTAAATCGTTCTATCCCTGCAGATTGTGTTGCGGCGGGAAATCCCTGCAGGGTAATACGCCACTTAAAAAAACAGGGCATGAAGGAGGAAATGAGCCAGGGATAAACAAACCGTTTCTGATATTGAGGGAACTCTGACTGATACAGATCCTGCAATTGACAATAGCAGATGAATCCGATAAAATAAAGCTGGATGAAACGATGAGTTGCAGAGGAAAGAAGGTAGATGTCAATGATCTCAAATCACAAAATGCAGGCAGCGTTAGACGAGATCCGGGAGATTTCCAAGACCGATCTGGCGCTTTATACGGAGACCGGAAGGCAGACGGCAGCAACCTTTGAGCCGGAGGAGGATATGAGGGAAGCGGTGGTTTCCTTTGCGGATTCCATGGCGGAGAGCCAGATGCTCGGAGGCTACCATTTTTTTAAGGTGATTGTGGACGGCGAGCTGGAGTATGTGCTTCTGACCAGATCCACCGCGGAGGATGCCTACATGGTGGGCAGGCTTGCAGTCTGTCAGATCAGGAATCTCGTGTCTGCCTACATGGAGCAGTTTGACCGGAATAATTTTATGCAGAATATCCTGCTTGGAAATATGCTGGTTGTGGATATGTACAATAAGGCGCAGAAGCTCCACATCGATCAGGCGGAGCGCGTGGTATTCATCGTTGAGCTGGAGGGGAAAAAGGATCCGGCGGTGATGGAGCTGGCCCGGAATCTCTTTGTGACGAAGACAAAGGATTTTGTCACGGAGGTGGACGAGCAGAGCATTATTCTGATCAAGGATACCAGTGAGATGGGCAGCGAGGAAGATCTGCAGTCGCTGGCTTCCACGATTGTGGACAGCGTCCACGCGGAGGTGATGGTCCGCGTGCGCGTCGGATACGGCAACCGCGTCGACAATCTGCAGGATATTGCGAGATCGTACCAGGAGGCCAGGATGGCGCTCGAGGTGGGCAGGATCTTCTACGCGCAGAAGGAGACGATCGCGTACCGTTATCTGGGGATCGGGCGGCTGATCTATCAGCTTCCGATGTCGCTCTGTGAGATGTTTCTCCATGAGGTGTTCGGAGAGGGGATTCCGGAGGTGTTCAATGAGGAGACCACGACGACGATCCAGAAGTTCTTCGAGAACAACCTGAATATTTCCGAGACGGCGAGACAGCTCTACGTCCACCGGAATACGCTGGTGTACCGGCTTGAGCGGCTGGAAAAGACGATCGGGCTGGATATCCGCCGGTTTGACGACGCGATGACCTTCAAGATCGCGATGATGGTCATCTCACATATGCAGTATACGAAGGCAAAGGAACAGGAGCTATAGACAAATGAGGGCAGTTCGCAAAGCGTGCTGCCCGATCTTTTTGTGCAAAATGTAAAAAAATACAAAACATATGTTCTGTTGCTTGCGTGGAAACGGGTAGTGTGATATGATGCATTGTGACGCGGCGCTGCCGCGGTTGCGGACAGGAACGGAAAGGATGAACGACATGGGAAAAAGCGCAGCTTATGATGAGAGCAGTATATCTGTCCTGGAGGGGCTTGAGGCCGTACGGAAACGGCCCGGGATGTATATCGGGAGCGTGTCCAGGAAAGGGCTGAATCATCTGATTTATGAGATTGTGGATAATGCGGTGGACGAGCATCTGGCCGGCGCATGCGATACGATTGTGGTGACGCTGGAAGCGGACGGCTCCTGTACGGTGATCGATAACGGACGCGGCGTGCCGGTTGGGATGCATGCGAAGGGGGTATCGGCGGAGCGTGTCGTGTACACGACGCTTCATGCCGGAGGAAAGTTCGACGATTCGGCGTATAAGACGAGCGGCGGTCTTCACGGTGTGGGTTCCTCGGTCGTCAACGCGCTTTCGACTTATATGGACGTGCAGGTGAGCAGGGACGGGTATATCCATCATGACCGCTATGAGCGGGGCGTGCCGGTGATCGAGCTGGAGAACGGCCTTCTGCCGAAGCTTGGAAAGACGAAAAAGACAGGGACGAAGATCAATTTTCTTCCTGACCCGGAGATTTTTGAGAAGACGCGGTTTAAGGGGGAGGACGTGAAGAGCCGGATGCATGAGACGGCCTATCTGAACCCGGAGCTCACCATCATCTATGAGGATTTCAGGGACGGCAGGGACGAGCGCATCACCTACCACGAGGAGGAGGGGATTCTCGGCTTTGTGAAAGATCTGAATAAAAATAACGAGGTGCTCCACGACGTGATTTATTTTAAGGGCGAGAATGAGGGGATCACGGTCGAGGCGGCGTTTCAGTATACAAATGAGTTTCATGAGAATATTCTGGGATTCTGTAATAATATCTTTAACGCGGAGGGCGGCACGCACATCACCGGGTTTAAGACCGTGATGACCACGGTGATCAATTCTTACGCGAGAGAGCTTGGTATTTTAAAGGAGAAGGACGCGAATTTTACCGGTACGGACGTCAGAAACGGAATGACGGCTGTGATATCTGTGAAACACCCGGATCCGCGTTTCGAGGGACAGACGAAGACGAAGCTGGACAATCAGGATGCCGCGCGGGCGACGTCAAAGGTGACGGGCGATGAGATCCAGCTGTATTTTGACAAGAATCTTGAGGTGTTAAAGACCGTGATTTCCTGCGCGGAGAAGGCGGCGAAGATCCGCAAATCCGAGGAAAAGGCGAAGACGAATCTTCTGACAAAGCAGAAGTTTTCGTTTGATTCGAACGGAAAGCTGGCGAACTGCGAGAGCAGGGACGCTTCGATCTGCGAGATTTTTATCGTGGAGGGAGACTCCGCCGGCGGTTCTGCGAAGACGGCGCGAGACCGCAGCTTCCAGGCGATCTTACCGATCCGCGGCAAGATTTTAAATGTCGAGAAGGCCAGTATCGATAAGGTTCTGGCAAACGCGGAGATCAAGACCATGATCAATGCCTTCGGCTGTGGTTTTTCGGAAGGATACGGCAATGATTTTGACATCTCAAAGCTGCGATATGACAAGATTATTATTATGGCGGATGCCGATGTGGACGGCGCGCATATCTCCACGCTGCTTCTGACGCTGTTTTACCGCTTTATGCCGGAGCTGATTTATGAGGGACATGTCTATGTGGCGATGCCGCCGCTTTATAAGGCGATCCCGGCGCGGGGCGAGGAGGAGTATCTCTACGATGACGAGGCGCTTTCCCGCTACCGCAGGAAGCACAAGGGGAGCTTCACGCTTCAGCGGTATAAGGGACTCGGGGAGATGGATGCGGAGCAGCTGTGGGAGACCACGCTTGACCCAGAGAGGCGGCTGTTAAAGCGGATCGAGATTGAGGACGGGCGTATGGCCTCCGATATCACGGAGCTTCTGATGGGCAATGATGTTCCGCCGCGCAAGCTGTTCATCTATAACCACGCGGAGGACGCGGACTTAGACATATAGCCGGCACTGCGCGGTGAAAGCGGTATTAGAAAGAGGGAACCATGAGACAGGAAGAACAGATTATCCGCACGGAATATGCGGAGCTGATGCAGAAATCCTATATTGACTATGCGATGAGCGTCATTGTCGCGCGCGCCCTGCCGGATGTGCGCGACGGGTTAAAGCCGGTGCAGAGGCGCACGCTCTACGATATGCACGAGCTTGGGATCCGCTACGACAGGCCGTACCGGAAGAGCGCGCGTATCGTGGGGGATACGATGGGTAAGTATCACCCGCACGGCGACAGCTCGATTTACGGCGCGCTTGTCGTCATGGCACAGGATTTTAAGATGGGGATGCCGCTGGTGGACGGCCACGGCAATTTCGGATCCATCGAGGGGGACGGCGCTGCGGCGATGCGTTATACGGAGGCCAGACTTCAGAAGCTGACCCAGGAGGCGTATCTCGCGGATCTTGACAAGGATGTGGTGGATTTTGTCCCGAACTTTGACGAGACGGAGAAGGAGCCGGCGGTGCTGCCGGTGAAGGTGCCGAATCTTCTGATCAACGGCGCGGAAGGGATCGCGGTGGGGATGACGACGAGCATTCCGCCGCACAATTTTGCGGAGGTGATCGACGGGGTCATCGCCTACATGAAGGATCCGGATATCAATACGGAACAGATGATGAAGTATATTCCCGGACCGGATTTCCCGACCGGCGGGATCGTCGCGAATAAGGACGAGCTGCTTGCCATCTACTCAACCGGGACCGGAAAGATCAGGATCCGCGGAAAAGTGGAGATCGAGCACGGCAAAGGGGGCCGGGACCGGCTGGTCATCACGGAGATCCCCTACACGATGATCGGCGCCAATATCGGGAAGTTTTTAAATGATGTTTACAGTTTGGTGGAGACAAAAAAGACGTCCGATATCATGGATATCACCAACCAGTCTTCCAAAGAGGGGATCCGTATTGTCATCGAGCTGCGGCGCGGCGCGGATGCGGAGAATCTGAAAAATCTTCTCTATAAGAAGACGAAGCTGGAGGATACCTTTGGCGTGAATATGCTTGCCGTTGCGGATAAAAAGCCGGAGACCATGGGGATCGTCCCGATGATCCGCCATCATGTCAGCTTCCAGTTTGAGCTGGCAACGCGAAAATATCGGACGCTTCTGGCAAAGGAGCAGGACAAAAAAGAGATCCAGGAGGGACTGATCCGCGCGTGCGACGTGATTGACCTGATCATTGAGATCCTGCGGGGAAGCGCGAATGTAAAGACCGCGAAGGCGTGTCTGACGGAGGGGATCACAGAGGGGATCCGTTTTAAGACGGCGCAGTCGAAAAAGGATGCCGCGAAGCTCCGCTTTACGGAGCGCCAGGCGGACGCGATTTTAGAGATGCGTCTCTACCGCCTGATCGGACTTGAGATCGAGGCGCTGATGCGCGATCATGAAAAGACGCTGGCCAGTATCGCGGAGTATGAGGAGATCCTGGGAAACCGCGGGGCGATGGCGCGCGTGATCATCCGGGAGCTGCAGCGGTTTAAAAAAGAATACCAGAGACCGCGCCGGACTGCGCTTGAAAACCTGGGCGAGGTTGTGGTCGAGGAGAAAAAGCCGGAGGAGATGGACGTTGTCTTTCTGATGGACCGCTTCGGCTATGGGAAAACGATCGACGTCAGCACCTATGAGCGGAATAAGGAGGCGGCGGATGCGGAAAACCGTTCTGTGATCCAGTGTAAGAATACGGATAGGATCTGCATTTTTACCAACCGGGGACAGCTGCATCTGATCCGGGTGTCGGATCTGCCGTTTGGAAAGTTCCGCGATAAGGGAACGCCGATCGATAATCTGAGCAACTACGACAGCAACAGGGAGTCGATCGTTCTGCTCACAAATCTGGCTTCGATCCGCAGCGGGAAGCTTTTGTTCGGGACAAAGACAGCGATGCTTAAGGTGGTGGACGGCAGCGAGTTCGACGTGGCAAAGCGCACGACAGCGGCGACGAAGCTCACAGAGGGAGACGAGCTGCTTCTGGCGAAATCTTTTTCGGGAAATGAGACACTTGTCATGCAGTCACAGAAAGATTTCTTCCTGCGCATCGAGGCTGCGGTGATCCCGGAGAAGAAGAAGGGAGCCGTGGGCGTGCGGGGCATGAAGCTCGGCGCGGGCGACGCACTGTGCGAGCTTCATCTGCTTAAGGAGAATGAGACGAAGAGCGTGGAGGTGAAGGGCAGGGAGATCGCTCTTCACCGTCTGCACATCGGAAACCGCGATACAAAGGGGACAAAGAAATAACCTGCGGGGAGAACAGAGAGGAGATGCGATGAAGGCCATACTGTGGGATCTGGACGGAACGATCATCAATTCAGAGGAAGGAGTCACAAAATGCGTGCAGTATGCGCTGCGCGCACATGGGATTGACGAGCCGGATCTGGAGAAGCTGAAGTGCTTTATCGGGCCGCCGCTCGGGGTGATGTACCGGGAAAAATATCATATGTCAGAGGAAGAGGCCTGGCAGGCGGTGATCCACTACAGGGAGCGGTTTGACGTGGCGGGGATTTTTGAGTGCTGTCTGTATGACGGCGTGAAGGAGACGATCATCTCCTTAAAGAAAAAAGGGTATTTCCAGGCGCTGGCATCCTCAAAGCCTGAGACTGCCTGTCGCAGGATTCTCGCACATTTCGGCCTCACGGAATATTTTGACGAGATTGTGGGGGCGACGCTGGACGGTTCGATCAGCACGAAGCGGGAGGTTTTAGAAGAGTTGGGAAGGCGCCTGAAGGATCGCGAGTTTTCAAAGCAGGAGATCTGCCTCATCGGCGATACGAAGTACGATGCCGCCGGAGCGAAGGAGTACGGGATCCGCCCAATCGGCGTCAGCTATGGCTTCGGGACAAGGGAAGAGCAGCTTGCCGCCGGTGCGGAGGCGGTGTTTGACCGGATCGGGGAAGTGGAGAGATATATTGAAAACGACAAATGTTTATAAAGTGTGGCAGATGATCTACCCGGTGGGCATCTATTATGTGGTGTCGGGCCTGGTGTATTTCGGGCTGGAGGCCGTGATGGGTCCGGCGGGTTCGGATTATATGCTGCGACAGATGATCTGCGCCGCGGCGACGCTGCCCTTTCTCTGGACCTTTTATAAAGAGGACCGGAGGGCAGAGCAGCTGCCGAAGGGAGGAGTGGGACGGAGCCGCGATGTGATCCCGGATCCGGAAGCGACGTTCCACCGGAAGCGTCTTCTGTTGTCGCTGGCGCTGTCCGCCATCGCCGGAGGGACGGCAGGGATCGCGTTAAATAATCTGATCGCCATGGCGCGGCTCACACAGGTTTCCGCCGGCTTTCAGGAGGCGAACGAGGCTTTTTTTGCGGGGAAGCTGATTTATGAGCTGCTCGGCTCCTGCCTGCTGATCCCGGTTGCGGAGGAGCTTTTGTACCGCGGCGTGGTGTACAAAAGGATGCGGGCAGTATTTGGCGTGCGTCTGGCGATCATCCTCTCGGCTCTGCTCTTTGGCCTGATGCACGGGAATCTTGTGCAGTTTCTCTATGCGGGACTGCTCGGGCTCCTGCTGGCATACCTTCTGGAGCGGACGGGATCCGTGTGGGCGCCGGTGCTCGCGCATATCGCCGCGAATCTGGCGGCGGTCGCGCGTCAGGAGACAGGATGGCTTTCGTTCTGCTATGAGGCGTCGCCAGGGGCGGTTTTGTGCACGGCGGGACTTGCAGTGGCGGCGGCAGCGGCCACCGCGGCGGCGGTGCGGCCCGGCAAATACGGAGGAGGAAAGGGATGAAGAGGACATATTTCTGGAGGGGCTTATTTTATGTGACGGGACTTCTGGTGCTGGCCCTGGGGATCACACTGAACACGAAGACGGGATTCGGGGTGTCGGCGCTGGTGTCGGTCTCCTACTGTGTGTCGGAGCTCTGGAATCTGAACTTTGCAAATATGACATTTGTCTTATATTCGGTTTTCATGCTGCTGGAGATGGCGGTACATACGGTAAGCTACGGCAGGAGACAGGCTGATTCTGCATCCGGGGCAGGCGGCACCCGGAGTCTCTGGCTGATTCTGCTCATTGATCTGCTGCAGTTTCCCATGAGCCTGGTGTTCACCCGGTTTATCAATCTGTTCGGAACCCTGATCCCGGACCTCGCCACCGCTTATGCGGGCACATTTCTGGGGAGCTTTGCCGGGAGGTTTCTGGTGCTGCTGCTTGCGATTGTGTGTACCGGAGTCGGAGCCGCGATGTCTCTGAATATGAGGCTGGTTCCGTGTCCGGCGGACGGCGTGGTGCAGGCGATCGCGGATGCGGCGGGAAAGGGCGTCGGGTTTGTGAAGAACTGTTTTGACTTCAGCAATCTGTGTATTACGCTGGTGCTTGGCCTGGCAGTCGGCGGCCGCGTGATCGGCATCGGAATCGGCACCGTGGCGGCGATGATCGGCGTGGGACGCGTGATCGCCCTGTTTAATCATCTCTGTAAGAAGCGGATGGATGTGCTGGCCGGGATGGAGCGGCGGCAGGAGAGCATGCGCTGACAGAAGTACATCTGCATTACCAGCCCAAGACGTTTTGGCAAAAGCGTTGCCGCGCATATGATAGCTGCTTTCTTTGGCAGGAGGAAAGGGGGAGCAGAATATTTTTGATGCGCTCAAAATTGCGGAATGCAGCTGGTACAGACAGTATTTGCATCAATATGATGTGTCCTGGTTTGGGGACAGGGTGAAAACGAAATAACACCAGGCGGATGGGTGGGGTTTGTGACCTGGATTCGTGTAATGGACAAGATACTGTTATATGGAAATTTTAGCAGAAATATTTTAAAAGGATAAAGTGATGAAAAAGAAAAAAGATATCTCCATTTTGCGTTCTTCGGCAGCAGAATATCTGACATTTATTACAGCTACTGGTGAAAGCGATGTAAATGCCATATATTTTGATGAAAACGTCTGGCTTTCTCAGAAAACAATGGGGTTGCTGTATAACGTAGAAACGCATACGATCAATTATCATTTAAAAAAGATATTTGCAGATGGTGAATTGGAGGAGGCGTCAGTTATTCGAAAATTTCGAATAACTGCATCGGACGGTAAAGGCTATAATACAAATCATTACAATTTGAAAGCGATTATTGCGGTAGGGAATAAGGTTGATTCAGAACGGGCAGTGCAGTTTCGAAAATGGGCAAATGGGATTATAGAAGAATTTACCATTAAGGGATTTGCAATGGATGATGAACGGCTCAAAAATTTTGGGACGGTTTTAACAGAGGATTATTTTGAAGAGCAATTACAAAGAATCCGTGAAATTCGGATATCAGAGCGAAGATTTTACCAGAAGGTTACAGATATATATGCCACAAGTATAGATTATGATCCGAAATCAAAAGCAACAAGACGTTTTTTTGCAAAAGTTCAAAATCAACTTCACTGGGCGATTCATGGGGAAACTGCCGCAGAGGTGATTTACCATAGAGCGGATAGTGAGAAGGAGCATATGGGGCTTCAGACATGGAAAGATTCGCCGAATGGTAAAATACAAAGACATGCGGGAACTATTTCAGCAAAAATAGCAGAGCAGCATGCGCTGAGTGAATTTGAAAAGTATCGTGTAAGACAAGATCAATTGTATCAGAGTGATTTTGACCGTATGTTATTGGAGATGGAGGAAGAAAGCAATAGAAAATGAAAAAGAAGAGGTTGTATATCATTATTGTTCGCTTGAAGGATTTTTAAGTATTATTCAGAATGCTTCTTTATTCATAAGATAATGCATCATAATCTGAGTTTTTCTAAAGTTATTTACAATGGGGGTCAGCAAGAGAAGTATGTAAATATAGAACAAATCAGTGAGTTTCTTGCATGAAAATAAGATACTGGCATAATCAAATCGCATGAAAAAAGTACAG
>CANRSX010000067.1 GCA_947642555.1 uncultured Roseburia sp.
GCGGTGTCCGGCTATGATTTCATAGCCGCCGCCCTCCCTCGGTCTTGCAATGCCCGGAACAAGCACCCCGTACTGGCGGATACTCTCCGTTGTTTCCTCCATCTTCTCATCATCTTCCACCCGGAAAGGGTGGTCTTTGAACGTATGCAGGTCTGTAAGAGGTGCGTTGATAATCTGCTCTGCGGAGCTTTCCTGTTCCGCAGAACCGCCGAATAAATCCTCAAATTTATCTATCCTGACTTTTGATGCGCTTCCAGCTCTCTTATTACTGCCCATCTGCAAGCACCTCCTTTGTCAGAGAATCATAAGCCGCCGCTACTTTCCCTTTTGGATCATGCTTATAAATGCTGACGCCTTCCGCCGAAATCTCTGCCGCCCTTACCGAAATGGGGATAATATTTGTAAATATCCTTACGCTGCTTCCATAGGCATCCTTCAGCATGGAGCTGATGTCCTTTGCATAGTTCGTCCGGCTGTCCACCATTGTCAGCAATATGCCCTCAATCTCCAGTTTCGGGTTCATCTTCCGCTTTACCTTGCCAACCGTCTTAATGAGCTGCTGTAAGCCTTTGACGGGCAGATACGCCGCCTGTACGGGTATCAAAATGCTGTCGGCACAGGCAAGGGCATTTATGGTAATCATACCGAGCGAAGGCATACAGTCTATCAGGATATAATCGTAATTCTCCCTGACTATCTCTATGTATGACCTCAATATCATTTCCCGGCTCATAACATTCACAAGGGAAACTTCCAGACCGGACAATTCAATGTTCCCCGGCATAAGGTCTATCCCTTCCTCGTGGTGCAGGATACCTTCTGTCGGCTCTACTTCTTCATCATTGATTAAATCCCCCATAATGGTTGCAAGCGTGACTTCCAGAGTATCCGGCTCTGTATATCCTAAACTCGCTGTCAGACTGCCCTGTGCGTCCGCATCAATCAGCAGCACTTTTTTTCCCTGTTTTGCCAGTCCTATCCCTAAATTGCTTGTGGTGGTAGTCTTGCCGACACCGCCTTTTTGGTTTGCGATTGCGATTATTTTACACATGATTCCATTCTCCTTTGCAATCTACTGTTCTTCTTTTACATTGCTTTTCTTAACTTCCACATAAGCCCGGTAATATTTCTTTGTTCCCTTATTTGAGAACAAGTCGGAAAACTCTGTTACCTCAATTTTGGGATTTCTCCGCAAAATCTTACCGAACCAGTTAATATCATTCCTTGTTCCCATTAGCCTGACTTTTAACATCAATCCTGTCCTCCAAACATGGCGTACAGACTGTGGTTATAGGTTGCGTACTCCGGATACCTGATCTGTATCGCCTGCCAAAAATAGGGTGCATAAGCACAGCAGAACAATTCTTCCACTGTGTAAAGTCTGCACTCGTCTACCTGTTCCTCCGCATCATCATAATCAAGGACACTCGGCGTACCATTGCAATAAAGGTTGAACGCCATCCTGACTACTTTTACACTCCCGCTGGTCTGCCAGCCTTCATGCAGGCATTCCGTTTTTACACAGCCTGTCTTAAAATCATAAATGCTTTTAATGTTCCTTCTTGTGTCATTGCTGATACCAAGACAATATACAAGTGCTTTGTGGTACACGTCCTGATATCTGACCTCTTTCAATTTCTCATAGTAGAATTTCTCATGTCCATCACTGATAAAAATAATCTTTTTCGCTTTCTCTGCTCCTAACGCTGTACTACTCATTCTTTTTCCTCCTGTTTTGAAATTGAAAAGGCACTCCATTATTGGAATGCCCTAATATAAAAAATAGGGACACTCTCATTCAAGTATCCCTATAATCTATCAATATATCTGATAGTCCACTATTCACTTTCATTGTCAGGATTTTTTGTGTTCCCCGTATCGAGGTCTAATGCCACAACTACGGTTACTTTCTTCACAAGTATCTTTTCCTTATGATTTTCACCGATTTTGTTGAAACTGAAAAATGTCACAAAGTGCGTAAATTCAAGGATTTCTAGGTATCTTTTCTTTGTATCAACACCACAGTCTCCACATGCCTCGTCTGCCCGAACTGGTCCACCCCCCGCACCTTCTTTATCTCGTAACCACCGTCACACAGCGCCTTAAGATCCCGCGCCAGGGTCGCCGGGTCACAGCTGACATAGACGATCCGATCCGGCGCCATCCGCAGCATCGTCTCTATGCATGCTGTATCGCAGCCCCTGCGGGGCGGATCGACCACGATCACGTCAGGCCGGGCCGTCCCCCGCGCATAAAACTCCGGCAGAACCTCCTCCGCCTTTCCCGCAATAAATTTCACATTTGTAATTCTATTTATCCCCGCATTCCGCCTGGCATCCTCCACGGCCTGCGGCACGATCTCGACCCCGTACACTTTCCCGGCTCTCTGCGCGAGAAACAGCGAGATCGTTCCGATCCCGCAGTACAGATCCCACACGGTCTCCTTCCCCGTAAGCCCGGCATATTCCAGCGCCAGGCTGTAAAGCTTTTCCGTCTGAAACGGGTTCACCTGATAAAACGACTGCGGGGAAATCTGATAGCGGACCGACGTAGAAGTCCGCTGAAATGTTTCACATTCTCTGAGGTAAATGCTGTCCGTGATACAGGGCTGTCCCCAGATCGTCTTTGTTTTATCTCCGAGAATTACATTTGTCCTGTCCTGATTGATATTGACAGAGATTCCCGTCATACCGCTGATGGTACAGAGCGCGTCGATCAGCCGCTCTTTCGCCGGAATCCCGGTACCATTTATAATCAGGCACACCATGAGCTGCCCTGTGGAAAAGCCATACCGGATCAGCACATGACGGACCAGCCCGGTCCCGGACGTTTCATCGTAAGGCGCAGCCCCGTAATCCCGCATCCAGGCCAGCACGGCGTCCAGCACAGCACGATTCTGCTCCACCCCGAGCACACAGTCCCGCACCGGAATAATCTCATGCGTCCGCGACGCGTAAAAGCCCGCAACCGGATTTCCGTCCTTATCCGCTCCGATCGGAAACTGCGCCTTGTTCCGGTAGCGGTACGGCTCTTCCATCCCCACGATCGGAAGCATCGCCGCGTCGATCTCCTCCGGTGCAAATCCGCCGATGCGGATCAGCTGACTGCGGATCAGGTTCTGCTTAAACCGCAGCTGTGCCGGGTAGGACATCGCCTGGATCTGACAGCCTCCGCAGCGTCTGTGCAGCGCGCAGCGCGGCTTTGTGCGGTCGGGCGATGCGGTGAGAAGTTCTTCCAGCCTGGCGTAGCCATAGTTCTTTTTGAGCTTCGTGACGCGGGCCGTAATCTGATCGCCGATCACGGCGTCCTTTACAAAAAAGGTCATTCCCTCATATTTTCCGATTCCCTCACCGCCGACGCCCATATCCTCAATCACAAGCGGTATCCGGTCATTTTTCTGTATCGCTTTCTTCTCCAAACCGTTTCCCTGTACTTCCCTTACTCTCTCCCCGCTCTGCGCAGGTTACTCTCAAACAGGCGGCTGTACCCCTGCCACTCACAGTTTCCTTCCGGCACCTTTGCAAAGATTTCCCTTAAGCTCTCCATCTTTGCATCGATATTATCCGCAAAGGAGAGCGCAAGCGCCTCCGCAAGCGCCGGTTTTTTCGGCGATCCGTACTCCAGCTCACCGTGGTGCGCCAGAATACAGTGCTTTAACTCATTTGCCAGTCCCCGCGGAAACCCCGGGATCTGACGGATCCGCTCGCCCACCATCTCCGTACCGATAATAATATGCCCGAGCAGCTGTCCTTCATCCGTATAATCGTTTTCCGGAAAAACCGAAAGCTCCTTTAACTTGCCGATGTCATGAAAAATCGCAGCGGCCACCAGAAGGTCGCGGTTTAGCATGGGATATGCCGCAGAAAAATAATCGCAGTGCTTTGCCACGCCGAGGGTATGCTCTAACAGCCCACCCACGAAACCGTGATGCACGGTCTTCGCCGCAGAGTGAAACTTAAAGTTCTTTTCAAATTCCTTATCCTGTACAAAAAAGCTTTCCAGAAGCTGCCGTAAATGCGGCTGCCTTACGGTGGCGATCAGCCCGTTAAGCTCCGCGTACATCTCGTCCACATCTCTTGTACTGACAGGCAGATAATCCTTTGGATTGTACTCCCCCTCCGACATTTTCCGGACCCGCTTTACATTCAGCTGCAGATTTCCCTGGTAGCTGGTGATATCCCCCATCACCGCTATGTAATCCAGGGAATCAAATTCTTCGATTCCCACGGAACCCGGCTCCCAGATCTTGGCGTCCAGCGTTCCTGTCTTATCCTGCAGCACCAGATTATCATATGGTTTCCCGGCCTTCGTCACCGCAGACTGTTTCGTCTTGCACAGATAAATCTCATTAATCCTCTCGCCCTCACGAAGGCTCTCAATATACTTCATTCCAACCTCATTTCTAGTTTTGGCTCCTGCCATTTACCACTGCAGTACGCTGACTGTCACCATGCATGTGATCTCCTCGTAGCCGTCGATCCCCTGCCGCTGCACCGCCACCTCCACGCGCTGGCCCGGTTCCAGGGAAAGGAGCGCGCTCTCATAGCTGTCCACCGTAAGAATCGTCTCACCGTTCACGCGTGTCACGACATCCCCGCTCTGCAGCCCGGCCGCCATGGCCGGTGAATCCATTACCACTTCTTTAATATATGTTCCCTTCGGTATCTCATATTCCTTCGCGATATCGTTTGTCACCGTGGATAGCTCCAGTCCGAGATACGGGATATCCTGATTGTTGGACAGCATCGCGATCAGCTCCTTTAACTCGGAAATGGATATCGCGGTAAGCGTCACACGGTTTCCGCCGCTCCCATAATCCTGCATGATCAGGCCGACCACTTCCCCCGCGGAATTGATGATCGCGCCGCTTCCGTTTGCGCTCCCGACTATGTCAGTAGTAAACACAGTGTAATTGCTGTCTATTGTGGAGACGCTGTTTGTCGTGGAGGTAATCGTACCCGTCAGAATGGAATAGTTCGTTCCAAGCGGGCTTCCAACCGCAATCGCAATCATCCCCTGTGGTATCATCAGCGAATTGCCCAGCTGCGCCACCGCGATCGCATTCATCGTCGCCTCATCCACGCTGGCGCGCGGCACGGAAAGCACCGCAATCCCGGTGTTCCCGTCATACTTTTTCAGCGTCGCCTGCACCTCCAGCTCGTTGATAAAGGTCACGTAAATCTCCTCTACGTCCTGGATCTCCTTCCGCTCCGTTAAGATCAGAAGCTCCTGGCCGTTATCCGCAACGATAATGCCGGAGGTCTGCCCTCTTCTCTCATATGGATTGTTGAACCAGTCCGTATCGCTCCTCACTCCCGTCACAGTGACCACAAACCGGTTCGCCTCGCGTCCCACCGCATACAGCTTATCCTGCAGGTTCTGAAAATCCGCAATCTCAAGCTCAAGCGGATCTCCTTCCGTTCCCGGCTCCATCCCGTCCGGACCGATCTGCGTTCCCGGCTCCATCCCGTCCGGGCCGGCCTGCGTTCCCGGCTCCGTCCCTTCCGTTCCCGGTTCCGGATCCGCTTCTGTTTCGGAATCAGGCTCACCCGCCGGTTCCGAATCCTCCGACGCGGCTTCCGACTCCCCGGTATCTGCGGTGTCGTCCTTTGGAATCGTCACAACCGGCTGCTGCTCCGGGTAAAGCGCCGCTTCAAATCTGGGGCGGAAAAAGGCAAAGGTCAGGCTTGAGACGACGCCGAAAACAACCGCCATCCCGGTCACAAAGCACGCCTGAATCAGAAATCTCTTTTTATTCACGGGCTTTTTCTTGATCTTCTCATTGATAAAGGAGAACTGATCTTTATCCTGTTCCTGCATGATTTTCCTCTTTTCCCGGTGCAAAGCACACGAATCTCTGAAAACCGTACTGATAATTATTATAAAATGATTTACATATGCTTGCAATAGGTATTCTGAAATCTTTTCAATTCTGGCTTTTCTTCCCCCTTCAGATAAGATATAATAATGGTATCGGACAGATAACTGCCCGCTGACTCTGTCAATCAGCTATTACTAACAGGAAATACACTCATGAACGAAAAAGTATTAAATACGCTGGAATACAACAAAATCACGGCACAGCTGGCCGAATACGCGTACAGCAGATCCGCAAAGGAGCGCGCAGGTGCGCTTCGGCCATACACCGATATCACAGTGATCCGCCAGCTGCAGGAGCAGACCTCGGATGCGCTCGGGCGGATCCTTCGGTGCGGATCCGTCTCCTTTTCGGGGATTCATGACATCACGGACTCTGTAAAGCGCCTGGAAATCGGCGGATCCTTAAGCACCACAGAGCTGCTGCGCATCTGCTCCCTCTTAGAGGCCGCCAGACGTGCAAAGGCATTCGCCCGTCAGACCCAGACACATGCCGCCTCACAGGACGACGCTCTGGACGGCGGGGAGACCTTTACCGATTCCCTAAGCGGATTTTTCGCGCAGATCGAGCCGCTGGCGCCGCTTCATACAGAGATCCGCCGCTGTATCCTCTCGGAGGATGAGATTGCGGACGACGCCAGCAGCCGCCTGCACTCCATCCGGCGCTCCATGCGGGGAATGAACGACAAGATCCGCGCGCAGATGAACTCCATGATCAATAATACGACGACAAGGTCTTATCTCCAGGACACGGTGATCACCATGCGGGACGGCAGGTACTGCCTTCCGGTAAAAGCGGAAGCCAAATCGCAGGTGCCCGGCATGATCCACGACCAGTCCTCCAGCGGTTCCACGCTTTTTATCGAGCCGATGGCGGTCGTCAATCTGAACAATGAATACAAAGAGCTCCTGCTGCGGGAACAGGATGAAATCGAGGTAATCCTTGCCACCTTAAGCAGCCAGGCCGCCGGATATACCGCGCAGCTTCTTGCCGATTATCAGGTGCTGACCGAGCTTGACTTCATTTTTGCAAAGGCTTCTTTCGCGAAGGAGTATAACGGCGTCGCGCCGGTCTTCAATGACGACGGACGCATCCATATCCGAAAGGGACGTCATCCGCTTTTGGACAAAAGCTCCGTTGTGCCGATCGACATAAGGCTTGGGGATGATTTTAACCTTCTGATCGTCACCGGCCCGAATACCGGCGGAAAGACGGTCTCCTTAAAGACCGTCGGACTGCTCACGCTGATGGGACAGGCCGGGCTTCACATCCCGGCGGCTGACCGCTCGGAGCTCGGCATTTTTGAGGAAGTATTCGCGGATATCGGGGACGAGCAGAGCATCGAGCAGTCCTTAAGCACCTTTTCGTCGCACATGACAAATATCATCCGCATTTTAGAGCAGGCAGACGACCGCTCCCTGGTTTTGTTTGACGAGCTGTGCGCCGGTACGGACCCCACGGAAGGCGCGGCGCTTGCGATCTCGATTCTCTCAAAGCTCCACCTGTACGGCGCGCGGATCATGGCGACGACCCATTACAGCGAGCTGAAGGTGTATGCGCTCTCCGCGCCGGGCGTGGAAAATGCCTGCTGCGAATTTGACGTGGATACCTTAAGTCCGACCTACCGGCTCCTGATCGGGATTCCGGGCAAGAGCAACGCCTTTGCCATCTCAAAGAAACTCGGACTGCCTGAGGAGGTCATCGAGGACGCCAAAGGCCGCCTGACCGAGAGCGAGGAAAATTTCGAGGATCTTCTTGCAAACCTGGAGAAAAGCCGTTCCACCATCGAAAAGGAACAGCTCGAGATCAGCCAGTACAAACAGGAGATCGAGTCGCTAAAAGAAAAGCTGACCCAGAAGCAGGAGCGTCTGGATACAAGCCGCGAAAAAATTCTGCGCGAGGCAAACGAGCAGGCATATCACATTATAAAAGAGGCCAAGGACGTCGCCGACGAGACGATCCGCAATTTCAACAAATACGGAAAAGCCGGCGCGCCGATCCGGCAGATGGAACAGGAGCGGGCAAAGCTCCGCGGCAGGCTCGATGACGCCGCAGGCCGGATGTCCGATCAGAAAAAGGAGACAGCGGCAGGTCAGATTTCACCCGGGAAACTGCGCATCGGCGACAGCGTAAAGGTTCTTTCCATGAACTTAAAAGGTACGGTGCACACGCTGCCCAACGCAAAGGGCGACCTCTACGTGCAGATGGGAATTTTAAATTCCCTGGTGAATATAAGGGATCTGGTTCTGATCGAGGAAGAAACCGCGCCAGGCGGGAAAAAATTCAATAAAACCGGCGCCGGAAAGATAAAGATGAGCAAATCGGCCACCATCTCCACGGAGATCAATCTGATCGGAAAGACCACGGCCGAGGCGATCCCCCTTTTGGACAAGTATCTGGACGACGCCTATCTGGCGCATCTTCCTTCCGTCCGCATCGTTCACGGAAAAGGGACCGGCGCGCTTCGAAACGCCGTGCACTCCCATCTGAAGCGGCTGAAGTATATCGACGAATATCATCTCGGCGAATTCGGGGAGGGCGACGCCGGCGTGACGATCGCAACCTTCCGCTAAACCGGGCAACGCATGAAATATACAGGAGGAACTACAAATGGCAGTCAAACAGAAAATACTGATCGTGGACGACGATAACAATATTGCGGAGCTGATCTCCCTATATCTGACCAAGGAGTGCTTTGACACCCGGATTGTCAATGACGGGGAGGAGGCGCTGCACGCATTTGACCAGTATAGTCCGAACCTGATTCTTCTGGATCTGATGCTTCCCGGCATCGACGGCTATCAGGTCTGCCGCGAGGTGCGCGCCAAGGCGAATGTCCCGATCATCATGCTCTCGGCAAAGGGAGAGATCTTTGACAAGGTGCTCGGGTTAGAGCTCGGCGCGGACGATTACATGATCAAGCCCTTTGATTCCAAGGAGCTTGTCGCCCGCGTAAAGGCTGTGCTCCGGCGCTACCAGCCGGTGAAGGCCGAGGAGAATGTCCCGGAGCTCAAATGCGTCAAATACACGGATCTGGTCGTCAATCTCTCGAATTATTCCGTGATCTACAGAGGCCAGGCGGTCGATATGCCGCCAAAGGAGCTGGAGCTTTTATATTTCCTCGCCTCCTCGCCCAATCAGGTCTTTACCAGGGAACAGCTTCTGGATCACATCTGGGGCTACGAATATATCGGTGACACGCGGACCGTGGACGTGCACGTCAAACGTCTCCGCGAAAAGATTAAGGATCATGCAAACTGGAGCCTTGCGACCGTGTGGGGCATCGGCTACAAATTCGAGGTTCGCGATCTATGAAACGCACTCTTTATCCCAAGTTCCTGGCAGGTTATGTGATGTACGGCCTGATCGGATTTTTTATCATTACCACCTTCACCTACCGCATGACCTACCGGTTTCTCGAGATGCGGGAGGCCGCCGGTCTCTACCGGGAATCCGCCCTGATCTCCTCAAGCTACGCGGAGCATTATTTTTCACAGTCCATGAGCTTAGAGGAGATACAGGCGCCGCTGACCGCGCTCGCCTCGTATTTATCCGGCGAGATCTGGATCGTGGACACCAGGGGGGCTGTCCTCTTAAATACGGCAAAACCGGAGACTGCAGATACGCCGGAGGTAATTCCCGACTTCAGCGTCACTGATTTCGGCAACAAATATTATCAGACCGGGACCTTTTACGGCCAGTTTTCCTCGGAACAGCTCAGCGTCTTTTCCCCGATTACAGCGAATTACAAGGTGCGGGGTTATGTGATCATTCACAAGCCGGCCGGCAGTCTCGTCTCCTACGCAAACGGACTGATCACCATCTCCTATCAGACGCTCGCACTGCTGTTTCTGGCAGCGCTTGTTGTGCTAATTCTGTTTACATATGTAGTGTATATTCCAATCCGCAAAATTACCAAAGCAGCCGACGCCTATGCAGCCGGCAATTTTGACGCGCGGATCGAGCTTCACTCCAGCGATGAGATCGGCTATCTCGCCGCATCCTTAAACTACATGGCAAACGAGCTCAATACCTTAGAGGAGGATCAGAAAAAATTTGTCTCCAACGTCTCGCACGACTTCCGCTCGCCGCTGACCTCCATCAAGGGCTACGTCGAGGCCATGTTAGACGGTACGATCCCTGTCGAGATGCAGGATAAGTATTTAAACATTATCCTTTTCGAGACAGAGCGCTTAAACAAGCTGACCAAAAGCCTTCTGGAGCTGAACAAGTTCGGCGCGCACGGAACCATTCTCGATATCACGGATTTTGACATCAATTACACAATCCGCATGACGGTTCAGACCTTCGAGGGCATCTGTAAAGAGAAGCGGATTTCCTTTAACCTGATTTTGACCGGAGAAAAGCTTTTCGTCTCCGCCGATATGAGCAAAATCCAGCAGGTGATCTATAACCTCATTGACAACGCGATCAAATTCAGTCATACGGACTCCTCCATCACGGTCGAAACCACGGCAAAGAACGACAAAATATTTATCTCGGTAAAGGACACCGGGATCGGAATCCCGAAGGACAGCATCAAAAAAATATGGGAGCGTTTTTACAAGACAGACCTCTCTCGCGGAAAAGATAAAAAGGGTACCGGCCTCGGTCTCTCCATCGTCAAAGAGATTATCCAGGCGCACGGAGAAAACATCAACTGCATCAGCACGGAAGGCGTCGGCACGGAATTTCTGTTCACGCTGCCGCTGGCAAAGGGACATGAGGAATAAGCTCCTCATGTTTCGCATGCGTTCCGCGGATGTTATTTCCGATTCGGTTTTCTTTTAAGCGCCAGCAGCTTTATATAATCATCAAATTCGGCCGCACTGACCGGTTCAAACATGACCCATTTTCCGTCATGATAGGTTTTCGCTTCATCATACTGCCTGCAAACAGCAGCGGAAAGAGTTCCTCTTATCTCTTCAAATTTTGCTCTTTCCTCTTTCCCAAAAATGATCATAAAGCCAGCGCAATTACTTTTGGCGTACAGACAGCAAAGTGTTTTACCGCCTCTGCGGTATTTATACTCGTAAGTCCAGTTTTTGCCGCCAGTGTTCCATAAGCGCTCCATTTCGTATTTTTCATCAATGGCCCGGCATAACCCCTGCCAGACTTCAAACAAAGACGGACCGAGCAATTCAGTCAGAACCGCTTCAGATGGTATATTTTCAAGCATTGAATCCTCCTCTCTATATTGGCAGACACAAAAAGGAACGTCAGTATTCTTCCCCTATTCCAGGCATTCCGGATCACCTGTCTCCTCATTACCAAGATATTTCATGTATTCTTTTCCCTCATGAAAATTCATGATCGGGCGGCGGAGTTTTGACGGAAACAACGGTAATTTATTTAATACAGACAGATCCAGCCAGTCAAATCCAACCTGATTCGTATCACCCTGAAGTGCTGCATCAGGCGCATTTCCCAGATAATCGCATAGAAATACCAGATCCACTCTGTGAAAACTTTCACCGTGAACTCCCTCTATGACAAAAAGCAGATCTTTACATTTAACCTCGATTCCTGCTTCTTCCCTGACTTCCCTTTCAACCGTCTGAGGAAGTATTTCCTCACAGTCCTGGCCTCCGCCCGGCAACGCGTACCATTCCTCCCTGCCGTCATTTAACTTTATTGCAAGCAATTTACCATTCTGAATGATAACTGCTCTCGCAGAAGTTCGCATTTGCCTTGGCATAATTATAATCCTTTCATAGCTTCTGTCGAATCCGTTCACATAGCTTCTCAGTTCCCAAAAGGGAGAGATGCCTCCCGTCTTTTATTCTACCATGAAACACCTGTAAAGTCATTCCCTGTATTTTAAATTTTATCATCACCGTAAAGCCAGGCAGTCGCGATCCTAAGATATACTTCTCTGACACCCATTACTTTGGGGGATTCATAATGCCTTTACGGTCAGTTTCTTACACTGTCTGCTTTCCAAACATTTTGATATATTCCTGTGCCATCTGCAATGACAGGTTCAGTTTCTCCTGCAACCTTTTCAATATATCATTTTCAGAAAGCCCAAAATCAAATCCTGTCTCAACAATGCCCTTTGCTTCATTTTCTTTTGCAATTTCATCAAACAAAGTACACATATCAAAGTCGCCTTTCTCAGATAATGCATTATAATCAATCTTCTAACGCTTTTCTCATTTTATAAAAACATTCATCTATATTTGTCTCCAAAATCAGTTATTCATCATCAGTAAAGAGCTTCTCTGACTTTTCGCATTTCCCTCCAAACATTATCTCCATAATTGCTCACCAAAACAGAAATAATCCCATTATTCGGATTATACTCGGATATAAAACTTACACCCGGATCACAGCCTTGAAAATACGCAAAATCTTTGCCTCCCGGATTATCAATTATCCACATACCATAGCCATAATATCCTTCTTCTGCATCGTCCCCATCTCCGCTCTGCTTACTAAGCATATCTGAAACAAATGCTTTTGAAATTAAATTCCCTTCCAGTAAATTAGTCCAAAAACTAACAATATCTCTTACTGTTATGAACGCCCCACCCGCACCGGTGCCCTTCGCATCCACAGAAAATATATTTGTGCGGTAATCCTTTGTATCAGCACAATAAATATAGTTATTAGCGCACTTTGCAGGCAGCCTGTCCAACTCATAATACCCTGTTGATTTCATACCACATATGTCAAAAATATTTTCCTGTAGATATTGGTCAAAATACATGCCTGTCGTTTTTTCTATAATCATTGCAAGCAGGACATACCCTGTATTATTATACTGGAATTTTTCTCCTTTGGGATACATCATAGGCCTGTTTATAAATAGTGGGAGCAAATCACTGTTATGTCTGATTTTATAATTAGGGTAATCAATCCATAATTCTTCATATTCCTCCATAACACTTTCATCAAAATAATCCGGGACACCCGATGTATGGTTTAAAAGCTGTTTCACTGTAACATCCTTATCAATATCATTTAATGGTATATCAAGCAACATACCTAATGTATCATCAAACTTTAAGCTTCCTCGTTCAATCAACTGCAATATCCCTACTGCAACAAATACTTTTCCTGCGGAAGCACTTGCAAATTTTGTTTCTATCGTGTTAGAAATTTCATTTTGCAAATCTGCAAACCCATTTTCTCTTTCATATAAAATTTTACCATTTTGAACAATATATATATTTCCCCTAAAATTTGCATCCATCATTTCTTTTATACCCATTATAATCCTCCTCAACCTACCAATTTGTTTCCCCAATTATATCGCTTCCATTCACAATTTACCACAAAAATATAGGGCATAGCAACCGCCCTGTCCCATATTTCTTATCGTTCCAACGATTTTTCTATTCTGTATTTCTGTCCTTTGGATTTACATAATCCGGGCATAGATACTTTTCGCTCCAAGTCATCATTGTTTGAAGAACAGGGATAAAACTTTCTCCAAATTCGGTTAGGGAATACTCAACCTTTGGAGGAATTTCTTTGTATATTTCCCTATGTAGAAAACCGTCATTCTCTAACTCCCGGAGCTGCTTTGTAAGTGTAGATTGCGTAATGCCCTCAAGACGGCGCATTAACTCCCCAAACCGCTGCACTTTATAAAAAGCAACATACCACAGAATTAAGATTTTCCATTTGCCGCCTATGACTGATTGCAATTTACTCATAGGTACACAGCGGGCTATTACGTTTTTATCGGTGAATTTGTTTTCAGACATAGAAACACCCCTTTCCGCTTCAAGTATATTTCAAAAATGAAGAAAAATCAAGGTACGGCCTTTTAACGTCTTTAGTATCTAAAAAAGTACTACTACTAAAAAAAGACAGTACTTGAAGTACACGAAGCAATGAGATATTTTAGGTGTATGACAAACAAAGAAAATTTTGAAAGAAAAAGGAGCGATAAAATTATGCACTACACAGGAACAATATGGCGACCGCCTTATGAAGCGTCCTCACTGCTTTTGGAAGTCACTGCAGGCTGCACACATCATAGCTGCAAATTTTGTACGCTGTATGCTGATTTGTCATTCAAATTCAAAATGTCACCGCTTGCAGACATAGAAGCTGATTTGAAAGACGCAAAGGCACAGATGAAGCTATGGAAAAACAGTAGAGTTTCAAGAATATTTTTGACAGGCGCAAACCCATTTGTACTGAAATTTTCACGGTTAATGGAAATTGCAGACCTCATAAAAAAATACTTTCCAGGCAATAAAACGATTGGCTGCTTTTCAAGGGTAACAGACATTTCGAAGCATTGGAATTTATGCACAAAGGGTATCTTTCAAAGGATATTGTCACCCAATGTTCAAGGCTTGATAAAGCAGGTATCGGCTATAACTTTTTTTACCTTACGGGTATTTCCGGCATGGGAAAAGGCGAACAGGGAGCAAAGGCAACCGCCCGGATATGTAACCAGCTCCACCCTCAAATCATAGGAGCGAGTATGTTGACAATTTATCCCAATTCAGAGCTTTACAAGGAAATACAAAAAGGGAATTGGCAGGAAGAAGCAGAGATTGAAAAATACAAGGAATTAAAAGCCTTAGTTGAACACTTAGAAATCCCTGTCTGGTTTGGAGCATTGGGGGCTTCCAATCCGATACCGCTTCAAGGCACATTACCTAACGACAAAAAGAAAGTTTTATCCGTTTTGGATAAAATCATAGAAAGCGTGAGCGAAGATGAATTGCGGGATTACCGCAAAAATCTCCGACATTTATAAGGAGTGATTGTATGCACTTTACAGGAAGAACATGGCGGCCGAATTATGAAGCTGATTCCTGCATTATTCAATTAACTGCTGGCTGCACTTATCAGAAATGCCATTTTTGCAACCTGTCTATCAGTCTGGCAATTACAGTGCCAGGCGCACCAGGATGTCCAAACGCGGCTCCAGAGTGCTCAGGTACGCACTTATGAACAGATTCATTATAACTCCTGCCGGAATCGCTGCTGTCCCATGTGCCAGGCTGTCCCGAAAGAAATGTGGATAGATGCCCGCAGGGAAGATGTCCTGGATGCACCTTATTTCCATCTTGTCTTTACGGTGCCGGATATTCTGAACCCTGTCATATACAGTAACTCAAATGAGCTGTTTTTGCGCCATAAGCAACAAGGTTCTCCCCACTGGATCTTACTGCCATATTACACCGTATTCCTTGAACAATCAGATAGATTGCAAGGACAAGTACAATACCACCCGTTATGTATATCCACATACGCTTGTACCAAACCTTTCTTCCCATCGTTAATGTTACTCTGCTGCGTAAGTATTGCAAAATTCCTCTATCATCAAAGTTAATTCCTGTTTCGCTTCTTCTACCATATCGGGGTGCATATCGTATTTTTGTAACAAATAGAAAATAGGTGTATAGAAGCGTAATGCAATAATATGAGAATTTTCTTTCTTGATAATTTTTGCATCTATCAAATCGAAAAATATCTTTTCTTCGTGCCTTACTGCACCATCCATAAACAAATTCTCAAATAACTCATTAAGCTCTGAATTATGATAGCGTTCAATCATCAGCATTTTTCTAAATTTTGCAACAACATCATCTTGCAAATAAAACTCAAATAAGTTGATTGCTATTTCAATAATCGTTTGCGGACCGGCTGGGGCATGAATCCGTGAAGACCACGCTGGACACCTATTCCCATCTTTACCCGGATAAGGATCAGCAGCTGGCGGACCGGCTCAATCAGTTCCGAAGGGCAGTGCCGCCGGCAGAAGAAAATTCTTGAACTTTCCCGCAGATTGTGCTATTCCCCGAGTTTGCCACTTACAAGTAGAAAATGGAGCCTTCCTGGCTCCATTTTTGT
>CANRSX010000068.1 GCA_947642555.1 uncultured Roseburia sp.
CTCTCCAAGTCTGCGCTGGGCAGCTATGAAGCGGACGATTTTAAGGACATCAGCCACTATGCCCTTATCAAACTGGCGAATTTTTACGGCGTGACTACCGACTATCTGCTGGGACTGTCTGAAATGAAGCGTCACCCAAACGCCGATCTTGCAGACCTGCGTTTGAGTGACGGAATAATTGACCTGTTGAAAAGCGGGCGGGTGGATAATGCTCTGCTGTGCGAATTGGCGGTCCTGTTTATTCAGATCATTGCGCCGCCATGGAATCTGTGGTACAATCAGACCGGCGGCTTTCGGACCGCTTTGACGGAGGTACGACCATGACTTTGGGATTTTCTTATGTGGGACTGATTTATCTGCTGATGCTGATGACGCCGAATCTTCTTTGGACGAAGCATCAGCCGAAAGAGTATGAACGCTACGCCGGAAAGGAAAACAGGATCCTTCTTTGCTTCGAGCGGGCGGGAGAGGTGCTTGTAACCTGCATTGCGCTGATCTTTTCTGATTTTAACATCAGGCCGTGGACCGACTGGTCCTGGTGGCTGGCAGGATCCTTTTTTCTCATGCTGCTCTATGAGGTTTTCTGGATCCGGTATTTTAAAAGCGAACAGACGATGCGCGACTTTTACAGCAGCCTTCTGGGAATCCCGGTGGCGGGCGCAACGCTTCCGGTCGCGGCGTTTCTGCTGCTTGCCATCTATGGAAAAAACATACTGCTTGCCGTCGCGACCCTGGTGCTCGGAATCGGGCATATCGGGATTCACCTGATGCATCGCAGCGAGATCGCAGGGCACGGGTCAGATATCACCTGATGCATTGCAGGGAGATTGCAGATCCCGGCTGACAGACATCAGACGACAAACGGATCACGGAGGATACGCCATGCAGGAATTTCAGATCGGCCCGCAGGAGGCGGGACAGAGATTCGACAAATATTTAAAAAAACTGCTGCCGGAAGCTTCCTCCGGCTTCCTCTATAAGATGTTAAGGAAGAAGAACTTCACGTTAAATGGTGCAAAGGCAGCGGGGGATGAAGTGCTTCAGGTAAAGGATGAAGTGAAGCTGTTTCTCTCGGAGGAGACCTTTCAGAAGTTTGCCGGCGCTGCGGTAACATCAAGGGAATATCAGAAGCTGCGGAGCCTTAATACGGTGACGGGGGCAGGAGCGCCGTTGGCCGGGACGCTTAACCCCGCATCGCAGGGGATGCCCGACATCATCTATGAGGACGCCGACATCCTGATCATAAATAAGCCCGCGGGCATGCTCTCGCAGAAGGCAGCGCCGGAGGACGTCTCGGCAAATGAATATATCCTGAACTACCTCATCCAGAAGGGAGAGCTGACGGAAGCGCAGCTTCGCACCTTCCGGCCCTCCGTCTGCAACCGTCTCGACCGGAATACGTCGGGGCTTTTAATCGCGGGAAAAAGCTTAAAGGGACTTCAGGAAATGTCAGCGGCGTTAAAGGAGCGCTCGGTTCAAAAGTATTACAGATGTCTCGTGCTGGGTGAAATGAGAAAAGCCGCGCAGATCAGCGGCTGGCTGGTGAAGGATCCGGACACGAACCGCGTGACGGTCTTAAAGCAGGCTCCTGTCCCGACCCGGCAGTCAGAATCGCAGAAGCCGCAGCGGATCGAGACCGGCTATCGTCCGATTGCCGTCGGAAACGGGTATACGGAGCTGGAGGTGCACTTAATCACCGGCCGTTCCCATCAGATCCGCGCCCACTTAGCGTCCATCGGCCATCCGGTGCTCGGCGACCCGAAATACGGGGATCCGGCGGAAAACCGGCGGCTGAAAAAAGCGCTTCCAGACGTGTCGCAGCTGCTTCACGCGTACCGTCTGGAATTTGCGGACGGGAGAAGCTTCACGGCGCCGGTGCCAGAGGAGTATGAAGCCGCCCGCGCCGCCTGCCTGACCGCTTCAGCGGGAATCTGACCTTGCACCGCCGGCGCTGATATGGCGTTTCAGCGCCGCGAAGCTTTCAGCGCTGATATCATGTTCGATTTTGCAGGCGTCCTGCACCGCGACTCTGGGGTCAACGCCGAGCATGGTCAGCCAGTTCGCCAGCGTCGTATGGCGCTCATAGATCGTCTCCGCCACTTCAAGACCGGCATCGGTCAGATGAATATGCCCGTTCACATCGACCGTGATATAGCCGTTCTCCCGCAGGTTCTTCATCGCCACACTGACGCTCGGTTTCTTAAAATTCATCTCATTCGCGATATCAACAGAGCGGACATTTCCCAGCCTGTGGCTTAAAATAAGAATCGTCTCAAGATAATTTTCGGTTGATTCGTTCATGACCATCCCTGACACCTCCCCTGTACGTGCACGCCGCACCCTGATCTGTATGACGCCGGGATCAGCTGCCCCGGCATCTATGTGTTTCAGTATACCATATAAAACAGCGGGATGCAAAAAATCTTTGTCTGCTTTTGTCTGTTCACGGCTGCGTATAGCGGAACAGATCAGGCCAGGCATAATACTGATTGTCCAGCCGCAGGACGTACGCCGGCGTTTCCTGATCCTCTTTATAAATATAAAAATCCTCCAGACTGCCGTGCGTGATGTAAGAGTACGTATAGATGGGCCGCCCGTTTTCATCATACCAGGTCTTCATGCTCTGGAAGGTGGTTGCGAAGAAATGGGTGTTGTGGACATATTCCCGTTTTCGCAGCGTCCCGTTTTCATCATAGGTAAAATTCAGCGAAAGCGCCTCCTCGATGACAGACTCCTCCTCGTCGTACCAGCCGCTGATTCCCATGACCCGGATCTGCGTGATCCTGCCCGCACTGTCATATTCGTATTCCGTCTCATATTCCGACGCATCCGAGAGATCATCCCCCCAGGCGCTTTCCAGCGCATAGGGATCCGGCTCCTCCCATGGGATTTCACCGCAGTCTGAAAATCTGAAGGCAGAGAGAATGTCATCCCCGTTTCCGTCCTGCCATTTCCGGATTCCGCATCCCCGGCCGGATTCCTCGTCCAGATATAGGACAAGCGAAAACTCATATTCCGGATGCGAGTAGGAATAAAACGGCTCGCACCCTCCAAAACCACATTTGTCTGCAAAGGTATCCTCCTCCTCTGGCGCAAGGATGATACATCCGACCCCGTCACTGTTTAAGGGCGGAAATTCCTCTGTATCCTGCTCCGTTTCCGTCCCGCGTTCCGCGGCCTCTTCGGAGTTCTCCTCCATACCGGTATCCTGTTTTATATCCTTTTTTTGGGAGGCTTCATCTGTTCTGGCGGACGCGTCAGAATCCGCGGCGAACCCCCTCTGGCCCATCCTGCCGCAGCCTCCCGGAATCAGAAGCATAAAGGCCAGGACGGTTAACGGAACTGTCACTGTAACATATCGTCTGATAAGACAGCCCTCCTTTCCATCTTTTTCTATCACTATTTTAACGCATTTCTCTTATTTTGAAAGGACTTCATGGAAAAATTTTTGCGGATATGGTAAAATCAGATCGCAGGTCAGAAGACAGCGAAACGACAGGAGGATGAGATGGCATTTCACGATTTTTCGTCATACATATTTCAGTTCCCGTATCTGGATCAGAGGATGGAACATCCGGCGGATCAGAAGAAATACTATGACAGATGGATGAAAAAATACGGGGATCGCTTCGCCGGCGACGATGAGACGATGACTGTGATCGAATGGGATCTGCGGTGCAGAAAAGCGCTGCGCGGGATCTTTTCATCCGCCACCTTTTTTATCGAGGCCAGGAAGGATCTCCAGATGCGCTGTTTTTCTTCTTACTACTTTTGTCTGTATTATGCATTGTTTCATGCTGTGTATGCGGCTGTTTTTTTAGACGCCGATTCGGATTTTGAGAAGCTGCTTCATGTTACGCATAAAAACATCATCCATATTTTTATCAGTGCGTATGCAAATTCAAAAACAGATATCCTGACGAAGGAGATCGGCGCCGTATTTGAAGATCTCAGATACCGGAGAGAGTATTATTCTTATGTCACTCCGTTTAACAATCTGTTCCGCTATGAGGAGGATTTAAAAACCCTGCAAAACATTCTGCTGGAATGTTATCAGCTTACCGGGTTTCATTCTCTGATGATCAGCAAAAGCTTTCGGAAAAAGATCAGACGGGTTGTAAAATTTAAAGATGCGGATGAAATTTACGAATTTGACCGGATGTTCCATCAGCTGTTTTCCAAAAAGGCTCCGGATGGGAAATCGATTCTGGATGCCTCCTGCGAATTTATGCGCTATGAAATGCTGCGGGACGGGTTTTGTCCGGAATATATCGCGCTGGATCTGGATCATCAGTTTGACGAATTTCACACGTACGACGGATATTATGACGGGGGTGACGAGACGAATGCGATCAAAGCATCCGATATCTGGTCCTTTGTCGCACAGGCGCTGATGTGAGCAAATATAGTGTTGCACGGGCAGCCATAATACTATATAATGGGCAATAGATGCGTGCCGGCGAAAAAATATGACGTACCCGTCCGGCCGCAGGAGAATCATTCGGACGGAGCGATACAGATGGCGACCTGGAATTCCAGAGGACTGCGCGGTTCGACACTGGAGGAATTTGTCAACCGCACCAATGAAAAATATATGGAGAGCGGGCTTGCGATGATGCAGAAGATCCCGACGCCGATCACGCCGATCAGCATCGACAAGGAGACCAGGCATATCACGCTGGCATATTTCGACCAGAAGAGCACCGTGGACTATATCGGGGCGGTGCAGGGGATCCCGGTGTGCTTTGACGCGAAGGAGTGCCACACGGATACGTTTCCGCTTCAGAACATTCATGAACATCAGGTTGTCTTTATGGAGCGTTTCGAGAAACAGGGCGGGATCGCTTTTTTTCTGATCAGCTTTACGCACCGGGACGAATTTTATTATCTGCGGTTTCGCGAGCTGCTCGGTTTCTGGGAGCGCGCGAAAGCAGGCGGGCGCAAAAGCTTCCGCCGCGAGGAACTGGATCCGGATTACGTTCTGCCGAGGAACCGGGGTGTGCTTGTGCCGTATCTTGACACGCTTCAGAAAGATCTTCTCGCGAGGGATTGACAAGCACAGAGGGATCCCATATAATAAGAAAAGTTTGACCTGATAATGCACTGACAGGTCATCACATTAATGCAATAAAGCGCAGGTGACAAGGAGCAGGGATGCAAAGAGAATTACTGCACACGCCGGAAGGCGTCCGGGACATTTACCATGAGGAATACGAAAAAAAACTGATCTTACAGGACCGGTTAAACGGTCTGCTGCGCCGGTACGGCTATCATCCGATCCAGACGCCGACGTTTGAATTTTTTGATATTTTCGGTCGAGAGATCGGGACGACGCCCTCGCGGGATCTGTATAAATTTTTTGATAAAGAGGGAAATACGCTGGTTCTCCGGCCGGATCTCACGCCGTCCATCGCGCGCTGCGTGACGAAGTACTTCGACGAGGAGGATCTGCCGGTACGGCTCTGTTATATGGGAAATACCTTTATCAATAACAGCCGCTACCAGGGACGCTTAAAGGAGACCACGCAGCTCGGCGCGGAGCTGATCGGCGATCCGTCCGTGGACGCGGACGCGGAGATTATCTCCATGGTGGTCGCCTGCTTAAAGGCTGCCGGTTTAAAGGAATTTCAGATCAGCGTCGGACACGCCGGTTTTTTCCGGGGACTGACCGAGGCTGCGGGGCTGACCGCAGAGCAGGAGGAAGAGCTGCGGAATCTGCTTTCCAATAAAAACTTTTTCGGGGTGGAGGAGTTTGTGGAGACACTGCCTTTAGAGGAGAATCTGCGCAGGCTGTTTCAGATGCCGGGCAGGCTTTACGCGAGCGCCGCGGAGTGGCAGGAGATGAAGGAGTGCGCCGCGGCGTACCCGCAGATTCTTGACGCGTTAGAAGAGCTTGAGCTTCTGCTTGCCCTGTTAAAGGCATATGACGTTTCGCGCTATGTCTCTTTTGAGCCGGGCATGATCAGCAGCTATCACTATTATACCGGAATCATTTTTTCGGGCTACACCTACGGGAGCGGCGAACCGATCGTAAAGGGCGGGCGCTATGACAGGCTGCTTTCTTATTTCGGAAGAGATGCGGCTGCGCTCGGATTCGCCTTTGTCATCGACCAGCTGATGGCTGCGCTCGCCAGACAGCAGATCGCAATTCCGGTGACATATGAGACGCTGCTTCTCGTTTATCAGGCCGCATACCGCACGGAGGCGATCAGAAAGGCGCGCCGGATGCGGGAGCACGGGCGCCATGTGGAGCTGCTGCTCTGGGATGCGGCGCGGACAAAAGAGGATTACGCGGCATACGCAAAAAAACACCACATTGCGGAAGTGGAATTTATGGCGGAAGGGTGATACTATATGGAACAGAGATATCTTACGATCGCCCTCGGCAAGGGGCGGCTTGCCAGCCAGGCGATGGAATTGTTTGAGCAGATCGGCGTCACCTGCGAGGAGATGAAGGATAAGCGCACGAGAAAGCTGATCTTTGTCAATGAGGAGTCAAAGCTTCGTTTTTTCCTCTCAAAGGGGCCGGACGTGCCGACTTATGTAGAATACGGTGCCGCGGACATCGGGATCGTCGGAAGAGATACGATCCTCGAGGAGGGCCGGAATATTTATGAGGTCTTAGACTTGGGCTTCGGGAAATGCCGGATGTGCATCTGCGGGCCGGAAAGCGCCAGAGAGCTTTTGGCGCACCACGAGCTGATCCGGGTCGCGACGAAATATCCGCAGATCGCGAAGGACTATTTTTACAACAAAAAGCATCAGACCGTGGAGATCATCAAATTAAACGGATCGATCGAGCTCGCGCCGATCGTGGGACTTTCCGAGGTCATCTGCGATATCGTGGAGACCGGTTCCACCTTAAGGGAAAACGGCCTTCTCGTCCTCGAGGAGGTGTGTCCGCTTTCCGCGCGCATGGTGGTCAATCAGGTGAGCATGAAGATGGAGCATGAACGGATTACACACATGATCCGGGGACTGAAAGAGGCCGTGTGGCAGAACAGTCAGAAAGGATGAGAAACAGGATGAAGATCTTAACGTTAACCGGGGAAGTAAGGAAGAATATATTAGAAAACCTGTTAAAGCGAAGCCCGAATGCCTACGGCGAATATGAGGGGCGTGTCAGTGCGATCGTGGAGCGCGTGCGCCGGGAAGGCGATGCGGCTGTCTTTGATTACACGAAGCAGTTCGACCATGCGGACATTTCCGCTGAGACGGTCCGCGTGACGGACGAGGAGATCGCGCGCGCCTACGAGGAGGTCGACCCGAAGCTTCTCGCAGTGATCCGCAAGGCACTTGTGAACATCCGGGACTATCACGCAAAGCAGCGGCAGTTCTCCTGGTTCGACTCGGAGGAATCCGGCATCATCTTAGGGCAGAAGGTGACGCCGCTCGCGCGGGTGGGCGTCTACGTGCCGGGCGGCACGGCGGTCTATCCTTCCTCGGTTCTGATGAATGTGCTACCGGCAAAGGTGGCGGGCGTTCCCGAGATCGTGATGGCGACGCCGCCGGGCGCGGACGGAAGCGTATGCTCTTCGACACTTGTCGCCGCGAAGGAAGCCGGCGTTGATGCGATCTATAAAGCGGGCGGCGCACAGGCCATCGCGGCGCTGGCGTTCGGAACGGAGAGCATCCCGAAGGTGGACAAGATCGTCGGCCCCGGAAATATCTATGTCGCGCTGGCCAAAAAGGCGGTATTCGGCTATGTCAGCATCGATTCGATCGCAGGCCCCAGCGAGATCCTCGTGCTTGCGGACAGGACCGCAAACCCGCGGTATGTCGCGGCGGATCTGCTGTCCCAGGCGGAGCATGACGCCCTTGCCTCCGCGATTCTGATCACGACCAGCCGCACGCTTGCGGAGGCGGTATCCGCGGAGGTCGACCGTTTTACGGAGACGCTCGCGCGCCGGGAGATTATTTTGAAATCGCTGGAGAATTACGGCTATATCCTGGTCGCGGACACGATGGAGGAGGCGGTTGCCACGGCAAACGAGATCGCGTCCGAGCACCTTGAGATCGTGACAAAAAATCCCTTCGACCTCCTGCCAAAGATTAAAAATGCGGGTGCGATTTTCCTCGGAGAGTATTCGAGCGAGCCGCTCGGCGACTATTTTGCCGGGCCGAACCACGTGCTTCCGACCAACGGCACCGCGAAGTTTTTCTCGCCGCTTGGCGTGGATGATTTCATCAAAAAATCGAGTATTGTCTCTTATTCAAAGGAGGCGCTCGCGCCGGTGTGGAAGGACATCGTACAGTTCGCGGAATGCGAGCAGCTGACCGCGCACGCGAATTCGATCCGGGTGCGGTTCGAGGACGGGGAGGACGAAGGTAAAACGCAGGTACACAGCGGTGGCATGAGATAGAAAGGCAGGATCGCAGACATGGGAAGATGCGCGGATATCACACGGAAAACAAAGGAGACGGATATCGCCTTAAGCCTGGAGCTCGACGGGAGCGGTACGGGCGACATTCACACCGGGATCGGGTTTTTTGACCACATGCTGGAGGGGTTTGCCAGGCACGGCTTTTTTGATCTGGTCATGAGCGCGGCGGGGGATCTGGTGGTGGACGGGCATCACACCATCGAGGATACGGGGATTGTGCTTGGCACTGCGATCAGAGAGGCGCTCGGTGATAAAAAAGGGATCCGGCGCTTTGGCAGCTGTATCCTCCCGATGGACGAGACGCTCGTGCTGTGCGCGGTCGATCTCTCCGGCAGGCCGTATCTTTCCTTTGAAGGCGAATTTACGGCGGAGCGCGTCGGATATATGGATACGGAGCTGGTGCGCGAATTTTTTTACGCGGTCTCCTATGCGGCAGCCATGAACCTGCACATCCGTGTGCTGTCCGGCGGGAATAACCACCATATGATCGAGGCGATGTTTAAGGCGTTTGCGCGGGCGTTAGACGAGGCGGTTTCCTTTGACCCCCGCATCACGGACGTGCTGTCCACCAAGGGCAGCCTGTAGTGTCGTCCCGGCTGCCGGGAGATGACGTCAGCTTTTGATAGAACCTGGCCGGCCGCAGGGAAAGCGGCGGTGAGATGACAGAGAGGTACGGAAATGGAACAGAAAAATATCGTTGCAACGATTTATCTAAAAAACGGGCAGGCCGTGCGCGGCATGAAGGATTTCACCCCCATGGAGCTGGATGTCATCGAGCTTGCGCGCCTGTACAACGACAGCGGAATCGACAAAATCATCGTCTTCGATCTCTCGGATGACGACGAGGAGCATGAGCGGAATATCCATACGTTAAGGAACATTAACCGCAACGTTGAGATCAAGGTCTGCGCGGGCGGCAACATTAACCGCCTCGAGGACATCAAGAAGTTTGTCTATGCGGGATGCCTTCAGGTGATCTTAAACGGCGCGCGGGTGGGCAGCATGGATCTGGCGGAGGAGGCCAGCCAGCGCTTCGGGAAAGAGCGTATTCTGGTTTCCGTCAAAAACGTTGACTTTATCTTCAAACATCAGAGTGAGATGGATGAGAATTTCCATGAGCTTCTGGTCTTAAACCCGAAGATCCTCGACGCGATCGAAAATATTACCGATATTCCTTATGTCGTCTATTATGACGAGTACGACGAGAAGACGGTGGAGGAAGTGCTGCACCGCACGAATATCCGCGGGGTTGCGGGAGATTTTATCAACGCTCCGGGTACGGACGTGATGGAGTTAAAGTCACGTTTTTCCGCGGCCGGCATCAAGATGGATAACTTCGAGCCTGCCTTAAAGTGGGCGGATTTAAAGAAAAATCCGGAAGGTCTCATTCCCGTCATCGTGCAGGATTACCGGACGGACGAGGTGCTGATGCTCGCCTACATGAACGAGGAAGCGTTTGAAACCACCATCCATATCGGGAAGATGACCTATTACAGCAGAAGCAGGCAGGAGCTGTGGACAAAGGGCCTGACCTCCGGCCACATCCAGTTCGTGAAATCCCTGACCGCGGACTGCGACTATGACACGATCTTAGCGAAGGTCTCCCAGGTGGGCGTGGCCTGCCATACCGGCAGCCCGAGCTGCTTTTTCAACGAGATCGTGAAGAAAGAATACATGGAGAAAAATCCGCTCAGGGTGCTCGAGGACGTCTACGGGATCATCTTAGACCGCAGGGCGAACCCGAAGGAGGGCTCCTACACGAATTATCTGTTCGACAAGGGAATCGACAAGATCTTAAAGAAGGTGGGAGAGGAGGCCACAGAGATCATCATCGCGGCCAAAAACCCGGATCAGGAGGAGTTAAAGTACGAGATCTCCGATTTCCTGTACCACATGATGGTGCTGATGGCGGAAAAGGGTGTGACCTGGGAGGAGATCACGCAGGAACTGTCACAGCGGTAACGGAAAAGGAACAGGCATATATGACACAGGAATGTACGGATGTACAAAACAGGCGTACACAACAGCATACCGGACGCAGGCCGTATCTGGATTATTTAAGAGCCGGCGCAGCACTGTCCGTCATCTGCGGACACGTCGTTGCGCTGGCTGCTTCTATGCTGCCGCAGGAGGAGCTGTCATACCGGATCCTGGAGCTGTTCCGGTTTGTCTTTACGGTCTCGAACGTGGTCTTTCTGATGATCAGCGGGGCGCTCCTTCTCCCGGTGCGTGGGGAGAGCGCTGTCACCTTTTACCGCAAACGGTTTTTCAGGGTGGTCTTTCCCATGGTCATCTACTATATTCTCTACGTCTGCGCGAAGGAGGGGCTTGTGTGGCTTTGCCCGGATCACTGGCTTCCCATGGCAAAACGGATCCTGTCAGGGCCGCCGGAGGAAGCGCCGCATTTCTGGCTGATCTATGTGATCCTGGGGCTGTATGTGCTGACGCCCTTTCTGCGGTGGATCCTGGCGCATATTCCGGACAGTGTCTTTGCCGGCGTGATGGCCGTGATCTTTTTCATCTGCGGCCTTGATACGTATCTGCCGCTTTTTGGGGTGCCTTCCCCCTTTTCCGCGATCGTGGGATCCTTTGCCGGCGTTTTTCTGATGGGGCATTATCTCGCGGACCGCTGCAGCCGGCGGGGAGAGCAGGTGTTTTTCCTCGGAGGCGCGGTCTCTTTTGCGATCTCTTTTGCACTGATTTTCACGACAAATGACTACTATGATTATCTGTTTTTAAACGCTCCGACCATGATGCTTTGTGCGGCCGCGGTTTTTCTCGGCGTAAAACGCCTGTGCGAGGGCTGCCGGCGCACGCCGCGGCCGGTGGCTCTGTTCGGGCGCTACAGCTATTCCGTGCTCTTAATCCACTGGGGTGTCATGCACGTGGCGGTCAAGCAGATCCTGCGCGTGGATGTGCTCTCCGGCGGGATCTGGGGAGGCTGTTTTCTCATGATTGCTCTAACGGCTGTCCTGTCGCTGGCCGGCGCGATGGTCCTCGACCAGCTGCTGATCCTGCCGCTGCAGCGCGGGATTTCATGGGTGACGGGGCGCTGTTTTCGGCGGTGAGAATTGCGGGCTGGCTGCATTACCTCTTTTTTATGTGGTTATCCAGAAAAGAAGCAATAAGATAAATACCTGTTCCGGCAACGATTGAGAAAACCAGATTCTGAGTACAATGTTTCAAACCTGTTATCATTAAAATGACAGGTATTGCTGCTGTTCTGAATATTTTATGTTTGTCCATAGCTTTTCCTCACTTTTTTTGTCTAAAAGTTATCGTCCGTTCAGCCCCGGATATTTTTTCGAAAGTATCTCATTTGCCGCCAGTAATTCTTCATGGTATTTTCGATAAGAGTCGCTTAACCGGCACATTGCCGGAATAAATATGTCATGATATCCGCTTGTACGGTTGAACTGACACAATGCCTGTTCCAGACGATATGCAGGCGTGGTTTTATATTCCCCGGATTTTTTATAGGCAAGATGGCGTTCGATTTCTTCCTTGTTATCCGCAATATATTTTTCCGTGTCATGGATAGCGTCACTTGTGCTGCGGGCTATCGTTTTCATAAAATTTTCATCAAGGGTTAAGGCGATCCCGTCAAGATATTTTCTTAAATCAGCGGGAATATCAAACTCTGCTTTATCTAAAAAAGAAACAATCGTATCATACGCTTCCTGCCGGCGTTCTGTCAAAACAGGCTCGTTGAGGTACGGCGCAAAATGCAGGCAGAGAAATGTTCCATAATAACCCGGAAATGCATTCATGAAGCGTTCCAAAATGGTCTGCTTTTTTTGAAGCTGGCATAATCTGTCCTGTACCTGTTTCCAGTCATGAGTTGCTGCAAGTTCCTGAATCAGTTTCTGCTTCTCCTGTAAAACCGTCATTTGCAGAGTTCTCCTGCGGTAAATTTCATTCAGAGCAGCTGCAGCAGTCCCGCCAGACAGGACATCCTGAATTTCAATAACCGATAACCCAAGATTTCTTAAGATGGAAATCTTTTTCAAACGGCGTACAGTATCCTCTGAAAAATCACGATATCCGTTTTCGCGCACTGCTGGAGAAATAAGTCCCTGCTCTATATAGTATTCAATGGCCTTTTTTGTTACAGAGCATTCTTTACATACCGCATTGATCAGCATAATTTTCACCTCCATGAATATGATAAACTACCACCCAGGGGAATAGTCAATAGATTTTTCCGGAAAACTTTGATATATGGCTTCGCGGACGCCGCAGCAGCCTGTGCGGATCCTTTGAGCAGACTGGGCAACGCTCCGACAAACTAACTATTAACGCCGACTAAGAGTCTCAGGATTGCCTTCGACTCTAAGTCGGCGTAAACAGTGGATTTCGTCTCCGCTAAAAGCGCCCCTGAACGTCTTTTCAAAGGATCCGCACAGGCTGCTGCGGCTGTTCCCCATAAGGCTTTATACAGAGTATTTCCGAAAATAACAGTACAGCTTCTTCTGCTGGAATGATTCGTATTTTTCAGTGTAAAGTCTGTCAGTACACAGGCAGCCCGGCGTGTTCCTTTCTCTAAGCAGACTTTTCGGGGGCGCTTTTAGCGGAGGTGAAATCCACGACTTACGCAGGCTTAGGCACGAAGGCAATCCTGAAGTGCCTTAGCCGGAGTTAGTCGTTAGTTCACCGAAGTGTTGCCCCATGTCTGCGTGAGGAAGGAACACGCCGGGCTGACGTACGGACTGAGATTTTTCCATAAAAATTTATCCATCCCGCGAAGCATAACTGAACTTTTCACACATGTTTTCACCCCTGTCCTCATATCTTTTCTCAAGGAGATCAAACGGAGATGCCAATGAGAAGAGAGACTGACACGGAAAGCTATGCCGAGCGGAAACGGCGCTATGTATCGGAAATCCGGAAATCATTTGACGAGCCTGCGGAGGAGGATGCGGCGGATGAGATGCCGCAGCAGCTTTCCTTATCCCGCCTGCAGCTGGCCGCCGCAGTGGCCTTATTTGCCTGTTTCCTGCTGCTCTGGTCGAACGGAGGAACCGTCTTCGGCTATCAGGCGGAGGAGATCATGGAGCTGATCAGCGACAACCACTATTATGAGGAGTTTGTGGAGGCCGGAATATCTGACGGGGCGGACACTGCGGAATAAGTCGCGGATCGGAATCGAAAGGATGTCCTTCTGGATGACGGGGTGGATGAGATCTTAAAATACGGGATCGCGTGCTATAAAAAGCGCTACCGGATCACTTTGGGCGGCTGATTAAGATCAGAAAAGGACCTCGCCCGGTTTCAATGGGGCGGGTCCTTTTCTGTCTCTTTTCGTTACAGTTTCGGTGAAAATCTTTCTTTATACTCTGACAATGCGTCCTTCTTTGCGTGGTTTTGCAGAGGGATGTTTATCTTCGGCAAGGGCATAACCTAATAAAAGCTGCATGACTGCGTAATAATCTGTACGAATATCCCATTGACGTAAAATCTCCTGTCCATAGGGGTCTGCAAAAGCTGTCCACCCTGCGCCAATATAACAGGAGCCTATCCCCAGCGAATCGGCCATTAACATCATGTTTTCAGCTGCAACAGCGCAATCATCGACAGCAAACAGGAAATTTTTCGGCGCAAACATGGTGATGACCGTCGGGGCATCATAAAAAGCATTTTTTATATTCGGGTCATCCGCAATGCTTGGCTGTTCTCTTGATACATAACTTGTAGCAGTTGCCATCTTAGGATTTGAATTTACACGCTTCATGCGTCCTAAGCGTTTATTTACTTCTTCATTCTGGCATACTGCAAATAACACGCCCTGCCGCCCGCCTGCACTTGGGGCATACATTCCTGCCTTTAAAATTTCCTGCAGCGCATTTTCTTCAATCTGCCTTGTTTCAAAACGCCTGATCGAACGGCGATGCAAAATAAGATCCATCAATTCACTCATGATATATCCCTCCCTGCGATGATATTTCTTTCCAGCACTGCGGGTCTGCCGCATAAAAATTTCCATCTTTTCCACATGCAACAGCAGGGCAGCCACGGCAATATGCCAGCAGCTCACACTTTGCACATTTCTCAAACTTCGTGTATTCACGGTATTGTTCCATCTGGCATACCCATACATCAGCAAGCCTGTCCTCAAATACGTTAGCGACCCTGCTGCTTTGCACCCGGCGGCAGGCATACACGTCGCCAGTCGGCAATATCGTCAAATGACAGTTCCCGCAGTTGCATCCCCCATAAATCATTCCGTCCTCTGCTGTTTCGGGGATTTTAAACGCTCCCGTTTCATACTCATAAAGCGTCCATAAATGGTCTTTCCTGTTAAAATATGTTTTACATCCATTTGCTTCATATTCTTTAAATTTCTTATCACAAACAGCAAGCAGATTTCGGTATTCCTGCGGCGTGATCCCCGTATTCTTTTCTTCGCTTGTAGGACAGTAGCGTGAAAAAGCGAAAACATTTACGCCTGCTTCCACAACCGTATCTATGATGTCTGGCACTTCTTTCATGTTGGTTCCCGATACGGTTGTCATAATCACGGAACGTATGCCCGCACGGTTTATGCACCCTGTTTTTTCCAGCGTACAGTCAAATGAGCCAGGCTTACGGAACCAGTCATGCGTTTCCCTCATGCCGTCCAAAGAAAGCTGATATTTTTGACAGCCATAGTCCTTTAATTTCCTGCATACCTCATCATTGAGATGAAATGGATTCCCCAGAATTGTAAATGGGATATTGTATTCTTTCAGCAGTGAGAGCAATTTCCAAAAATCTTTATGGAGTATCGGATCTCCCCCGGTAATATAAAAATATGGAAGCCGCTCATATACTTCACAAAAATCAATGCAGTTATAAAAGGTTTCCTGCATCTGCTCAAAATTCATTACATCC
>CANRSX010000069.1 GCA_947642555.1 uncultured Roseburia sp.
AGCATGTGGAGAGGAATCTATATGCTCTGCTTTTTTGTGGCGATATTTACTATCGAGTTCTTTTTTTGTTCAGCTACGCCACGGGTTACGTTTCATGTGAAATGAGATGATCCAAAATCTTCTTGACATAAGTTCTGTTTTTCGGAATAAATTAATTAGAGATGAGCGCAGGCTTATCTTATGGGAGTTTAAGCTCCCGTAAAAAGCAGTGAGTCCTACTGAGAGTGGAATCAATCCGAGGCTGCGTCCATGCGCAGCCTCAAGCTTTACCCGGAGAAAAGGAATGAGCATTTTGCATGAAAGGACAACTATGGAACAGAAAAGGCTGAACCTATATCTCATAGATATGAAAGCTGCATTGTTCCTCTGAATCTTCGGGTCGGTGGAAATGATGATGCTGCCACAAGGAACTATAAAAAGATGGCGGCAAAACAGTTGGACTGGTGCCAGCATAATCAGGATGCGATTGTCAGAAAGGCTAATAAGCTGTATATGCTGGTGCAGTCTGACAAGGCCAGTGGAATCCTGAAAAGACGCTGCTGCGATTTCAAGAAACCGGAAATGGTGCTGCAGAAGTGGATAGGAAAGGGCAGCGGTAAAAGGTAAAGCTGGAGGGGGAGGGATAGAAAAAATAGATATCAGTGAAAACAGATGAAACATTTTAAGGGAGCGTCCATACAAGGGCGTTTTTTTGCGTTGCAGGAGGAATATTATGCCCAAAATCATTTTTACATCTCGCTACCTGCGGGATGCGTCTCCGGTACAGCTGGAGAACTATGTCCGCTACGTCAGCACCCGTGAGGGCGTGGAGAAGGTGGAGGGGAGCAGGCAGAACCTCCCGGCCACGGTTCAGTAGAAAGACCTGGTCTGCCAGATCCTCCGTGACGTATGTTTTCCCTGCGCCCGGATTCCGAGGCGACGCTTTTCGTGCCGTACGGGGTATTTTTTTCGGGAAACGGATCGTATCTGGATGAGAGAGCGCCAGGCTGCCGAGACCTGTATTACGTGGTTTCCCTGTATCCGGTGCAGAATCAGATTCGGATCAGGTTTTTCTAACCATTTTTCTAACCACCTGTTGAAAAGAATGGTTAGAATGGTTAGAATCTTTTCAGGGAGGTGATCAGATGACTTATCAGGAAAGTTGGCGTTCAGGATGACGGAACTGTGGTTGGCCTGGATGACCCGGATGGAGCAGCTTTGCAGGTCAGTAATATGGTACGGGATGCAATCAAGCCGGATTTGACGATGTTTGAAGAAATGCGGTCTCTGGAACAGAACCTGACCTTTGAGGAGGACTGAATTATGGATTATAGCAGAAAAATATCGGAACGTTTGTGGAATATGCCGGATAAAGGTGAACTGGAAAGCCACCGCGAGGAAACCTTTATGGATGACATTATCCAGAAGAGTCATATAGAAAAGGAACTGCTCTCCCATCTGGATGGAATCAGGACGGTGTTTGACGGCGGGGCAGGATGCGGAAGATTTTCCATTCTTCTGGCAAAGCACGGCTGTGAGGTCACACATTTTGACATTTCCCAGCCCATGATCGATAAAGCAAAGGAACTGGCGGCCAAAGAAGGAGTTTCTGACAAAATGACTTTTGTAAAGGGCGCATTGGAGGATCTGAAGGGCTTTGGCGATAAATCCTTTGATATGGTGATTTCCTTTGACGCCCCTGTTTCATATACGTATCCCGATCAGAAGAAGGTGATCGGTGAACTTGTGCGCATATGCCGCAAACGGATTATGCTAAGCGTATCAGGCCGTCTGGGGTATCTTCCGTACCTGGCGAATCCCATCCAGAAAAACCAGTTCATCTTAGATGAAACCTGTGATGACCCTTTTGTAAAATGGTGCATTGACAATAAGGAAAATGCCATCGAAGCGTTTCATTTCAGCAGGGATGCTGCCATGAAGCTGTACAGGGACGGGCTTATGGGCGGAGAGCGTGAGATTGCTGAATATGAAAACGGAGGTACACCGTGGTGCATCACATACACGTTCATGCCGGATGAATTAGAGGATATACTGAGCTGTTACGGCGTAAAAAATATTAAACTGGCAGGCCCCGGGGCATATGCAAGAACACTTCCGAGAGAACTGCTTGTGAAAATTATGAATGATTCAAAACAGCGGGCTGATTTCCTGGAGTTCTGCCATTTTTATGACTCGAATCCGTTCGTATGCGGCATGGGAAAAGATAACCTGTTTGCCAGGGGCGAGCTTTGACGATTTTAACAGATTTTTTCACCAAAGCAGTACCATTGGCGAACCTGATATGATATAATACCGTAAAGGGCAGAGGGCTCTGCCCGCAGTATGCAGTGTCAGGCAGGGGTAAGGAGATCCCGGCCTGTACGGGCGAACGGAGGACGAGCGAATGGATGAGAGAAGACGGAGCTTAAGGACAGAACTGGAAGCCGAGCTTGTGATGAAGCGGCTGGATCAGCCGGGCAGCGAGAGCAGGGCGAATATCCAGGTGACGGATGTCTCAAAGACGGGGGTCGGTTTTTTGTGCAGCGAGCAGCTGGAGATGGGTGCAGTGTATGAGGCCAATCTTACGGTGTGGACGAAGGAAGTGATTCATGCCTTTATCCAGATCACGCGGATTGAGCGCGTGAAGGACGGGTTCCGGTACGGCGGATTTTTCGTGGGGATGAATGATCTGGATGCATACCGGATCGCGGTATACCAGACCGTGGAAGAGTATAAGCAGGATTAGAAGCCGGGCGGATGCGCCGGGCAGCAGAAAACGGATTTCGGGGGGAGCGCTTTGCCGAAGAAGGCGGCTCTTTTCGAAATCCGTTTTTTTACTGCCGCTGTATGGCCGTCGCCGCATGTTCTGAACGGATCCGGTCAGCGTTTTGCGTGGCGGCGGTATTTTTCCTCACAATATTTACATCTGTAGATCTCGCGCTTTTCATCGGTGAGCAGGAAGATCTGATCCAGCTCCTGTTCGATGGAGGTGATGCAGCGCGGATTTTTGCAGGAAATCACATTTTTTACCTGCTTTGGCAGATGCAGCTCCATCTTGGAGACGATTTTATCATCCTTGATCACATTGACCGTGATATTGTGGTCGATAAAGCCCAGGATATCGAGGTCGAGCGATTCCACCGGGCATTCTACTTTTATGATATCTTTCTTTCCCATTTTACTGCTCCGCGCGTTTTTTATGATCGCAACCGTGCAGTCGAGCTGATCGAGCTTCAGGTCATGGTAAATCCGCATGCTCATGCCGGCCTGAATGTGGTCGAGCACGAACCCTTCATGGATTCCGCTGATATTTAACATGTCAGTCCCCTTTCTGATTTCTTCATCGCAGTGTTTCATCACCGCTGGACGTCTGCGCAGCGGCGCGGGCGGTATCGCCCGTTGCATGTCTTACGATCATTTTCCCTGCACTTCAATTTCAAGCAGCGTCAGGATCAGCGCCATGCGGACATACACGCCGTACTGCGCCTGGCGGAAATATGCGGCCCTCGGATCGTCGTCCACCTCCACGGAGATCTCGTTGACTCGCGGAAGCGGATGGAGCACGAGCATATCGCGTTTGGCGAGCTCCATCTTGGATCTGGTCAGGACGTAAAAATCTTTCAGACGAACGTAATCCTCCTCATTGAAGAAGCGCTCCTTCTGAACGCGCGTCATGTAGAGAATGTCAAGCTCTGGCATGACGTCTTCTAAGCGCTCGGCCTCCGTAAACGGCACGTTGTTCGCGGTCAGCACATCCTCGCGGATATAGCTGGGGATCCGAAGCTCCTCCGGGGAGATCAGCACGAAGCGGATACCCGGATAGCGGATCAGCGCGTTGATTAAGGAATGGACGGTACGCCCGAATTTTAAATCGCCGCAGAGCCCGATGGTCAGATCGCCGAGATGCCCTTTTAAGGAACGGATCGTGAGCAGGTCGGTCAGCGTCTGCGTGGGATGCTGATGGCCGCCGTCTCCGGCGTTTATGACTGGAATCAGGGATTTCTGGGAAGCGACAAGCGGCGCCCCCTCTTTCGGATGACGCATCGCACAGATATCTGCATAGCAGGAAATGACTCGGATGGTATCGGAAACACTCTCCCCCTTGGCGGCGGAACTGGAATCGGCGCTGGAAAAACCAAGCACCGAGCCGCCCAGGTTTAACATGGCAGCCTCAAAGCTTAACCGGGTTCTGGTACTCGGCTCGTAAAAGCAGGTGGCGAGCTTTTTCCCGGCACAGGCATGGGCGTATTTCTGCGGGTTTCGCTCGATGTCGTCGGCGAGATCTAAGAGCCGGTCGAGCTCGTCCACAGAAAAATCCAGCGGACTCATCAAATGACGCATAATAATCCTCCTATATGTATGACGGTGACTCTGTTACACACTTTTAACATCATATACGAAGTGGAGGAAGATTTCAATAAAAATTTTGCCGGTGTTGCATCCTGCCGGAAAGTGCGGTAAACTACGAAGAGACGTGCGGATCTGACGCAGGCGTGCGCGCCGCATGGGAAAGGGGAGATCAGGATGGACGATTCGGGAAACAGAAGAGATGATTTTCAAATGGAGGGAGATTCTCACGATGAGGTGCGCTACCGGGAGCGGAAGCGGCTGTTATTTTTTGGTCTGCCGTGGACCTTTACGAAGTATACGATTACGGACGATATGCTGACCGTGGATGAGGGGCTTTTAAAGGTTGAGGAGAACGACTGCTATATGTATAAGGTGCAGGACGTGAAGCTGACGGCAACGCTTGGGGAGCGGCTGTTCGGGCTGGGCACGGTGACCTGCTATACCGGGGATGTGACGAATAAGGAGCTTTCGCTGGTTCACATTAGGCATGCGAGGGAGATCAAGAACTATCTGCTGAAGGCGTCGGAGGAGGCCAGAATCCGCCGCCGTACGCTGCATATGCAGGATATCGGGGCTGCCGCGCCGGATTTTGACGACCTGGACGACTGACGCCGCGCGGCGTTCCTGTATCGTTTGGCCGGTGTGAATGAGCCGGATCGGCGCGCGCTGCTTCCTTACCGGGAGGCAGCCGTCTGCTTCCCGCCGTCCGCGAGCAGGAGGATCCGTTCGAACAGCAGTCCGGCCGCCATCCAGAACGGCGCGTAATCCAGCCGGATCAGGCCGTCTACATTTGCCTTCGCATCGCTGTAGTCCCAGGGGCAGACCTCATGTTTTTTTAAGATGGATCCGCTGACATACTCAAAGGAAAAGATGCCGAGCGTGTAGACCGTTCCGCGGAAGAGAGCCGGAAGCCTGCGGATGACCCGGTAGACCGGGCGGATGCAGGCTGCCATCCCGTAGATGGGAAACATCCATACCGAGGTCTGGCCGATCAGGCGTCCGTCTCTTTTTAACAGGGAACCGGCGGAGGTGAAGAGGATTTCCATGCACCAGCCGGTCAGCCCGCAGATAAAAAAATTACGTCCCATTGTCATACTGTCACTCCTTTCTGTATCAGTCTTCCCCGGGCTTTCGGGATTATGTATGAAAACCTGGCATATAATAATGTAAACAGATCGGTCAGGGGACATGGATGCATTTAAAGCAGCTGTTGACACATATTACATATGAGCGCGCTTACGGCATGTCAGACAGGAGGATCCGGGATATCTGCTATCATTCCGGAAAGGTACAGAGCGGGGATCTGTTCGTCTGCTTAAGGGGACTTCGGGCGGACGGACATGAATATCTTTTAGAGGCGGCGAAAAAGGGCGTGGCGGCGATTGTAGCGGAGCGGGGAGCGACCGTGCCGGTGGACGGCGATATTCTTCTCTATACGGAGCATTTCGGGATCCGGGGCACAGAGCTCGCGGAGCGGTACGGGATCACGGTGATCGTGGCGGAGGATACCAGGAAGGCGCTTGCAGAGCTGTCCGCGGCGTTTTTTGGTTTCCCGGCAAAAAAGCTCCGGATGATCGGGATCACCGGGACGAAGGGAAAGACGACGACTTCTTTTCTCTTAGCGTCCGTGCTGCGGGAGGCGGGCTACCGGCCCGGCATGATCGGCACGATTCAGATCGACGACGGCAGGCGGCAGATCCCGGCGGTGAACACGACGCCGGAATCCTACGAGGTGCAGCGGTACCTGGCGGCCATGGTGGAAAATGGCTGTGACTGCTGCGTGATGGAGGTATCCTCCCAGGGGCTTAAGATGCGCAGGGTGCATGGCATCTGTTTTGACATCGGGATGTTTTTAAACCTGGAGCCGGATCATATCGGGGAGGGCGAGCACGCTTCGTTTTCCGAATACCTCTGCTGCAAGAGCAGGCTTATGCGGCAGTGCAGAATCGGGATCGTCAATCAGGATGATCCGTATACGGACCGTATCCTGCGGGGGCATACCTGCGAGCTGGAGACGTTTTCTCTGCGGCATCCGTCGGATGTGATGGCGGAGGAGCCCGAGTTCTTTATCCGGCAGGGGAAGCTGTGCGGCCGCTTTTTTTTGCGCGTGGGCTGGAGGCGGACGGAGCTTGCCATGCAGCTGCCCGGGATTTTTAACGTCTACAATGCGCTTGCGGCAGTGGCGGCGGCGCTTCATTTTCAGGTGGACGAGGGAGCGCTAAAACGCGGGATTGGCCGGGCGTTTGTGCCGGGCAGATGTGAAAATGTGAGCATTTCAGAAAAGTTTGTGCTGCTGATTGATTACGCGCACAACGAGATGAGCTTAAAAAAGCTGCTTGAGACCCTGCGGGGATTTCATCCGGGAAGGCTGATCGTGCTGTTCGGATGCGGGGGCAGCCGGTCCGGACTGCGCCGGGGACGGATGGGAGAGACAGCCGGGCACCTTGCGGATCTTACGATTTTAACGTCGGATAATCCAAGGTGGGAGGATCCGGAGCGGATCTTAGATCAGATCGAGGACGGGATCCGCGGAACCGGCGGCGCATACGTGCGGATTACCGACCGGCGGGAAGCGGTGCGCTATGCCGTCTCCCACGCAGAAGAGGGCGACATCATTGTACTTGCGGGAAAAGGCCATGAGGGGTATCAGGAGATTCGCGGGAAAAAATATCCGATGAGCGACCGCGGGCTGATTGGCGAAATACAGGAGGGATCAGATGGCGTTATATGCGCAGGTGATTGTGGATATATCCCAGGAAAAATTAGATAAGACATTCGAATACCGGATCCCGGAGCGTCTCTGCGGGGCGCTGGGGATCGGGATGCAGGTGTATATCCCGTTCGGCAGGCGCAGGCTGACCGGATATGTCGTGGAAATCACAAAGGAGCCGGTATTTGACGAGGATAAGTTAAAAGAGATCGCGGGGATTGTGGAGGGCAGCGTGCCGATCGAATCCCATCTGATCGCTCTGGCGGGCTGGATGCGGGAGCATTACGGCGGGACGATGAACCAGGCGTTAAAAACAGTGCTTCCGGTAAAGGCGAAAACACGGCCCGTCGAGTACAAACGTGTGCGCCTGAAGCTTGAGGATCTTACGGCAAAAAATCAGCTGGCCGAATATCAGAGAAAGCACAGCACGGCGCGTGAGCGGCTGCTTGCGGCGCTGCTTGAGCAGGAGAACAGGGAGCTGCCGTGGAATGTGATCACGGGAAAGCTTGGGGTGTCCGGCAGTGTGATCCGCGCGATGGAGGAGACCGGGGTGGTTCTGGTGTGCAGGGAGGTCCGTTACCGGAATCCGGTGGAGCACCTGCAGAAAAAAGGGAACCTGCATGCGTTAAACGCCGCACAGCGGCAGGTGGCTGATGAGGTCATCGCGGATTATGACGCCGGGATCCGGAAAACCTATCTGCTAAAAGGCGTGACGGGCAGCGGAAAAACCGAGGTTTACATGGAGCTGATCGCGTATGTCACCGGACAGGGGCGGCAGGCCATCATGCTGATCCCGGAGATTGCCCTGACCTATCAGACCGTGATGCGGTTTTACAGCCGTTTCGGCGACCGGGTGTCGATTTTAAATTCCAGGATGACGGCGGCGGAGCGCTACGACCAGTTCCTCCGCGCCAAAAACGGGGAGATTGACATCATGATCGGCCCGAGATCCGCGCTTTTTACCCCTTTTTTAAATCTGGGTTTGATTATTATGGACGAGGAGCACGAGGCTTCTTACAAGAGTGAGACGGTTCCGCGCTACCATGCCAGAGAGACGGCGGTGGAGCGTGCCAGAATGACGGGGGCCAGCGTGGTCTTAGGCTCCGCGACGCCGTCCTTAGAGAGCTATTACCGGGCGAAGCGGGGGGAATACCGGCTGCTTGTCATGGAGGAGCGCGTGGAGAAAAAACCGCTCCCGGCCTGCGTGGTGGCGGATCTGCGGGAAGAGCTGCGGCTGGGGAACCGGTCGGTCTTAAGCGAGGCGCTGGCCGGGCGGATCACGGACCGTCTCGGGCGGGGCGAGCAGGTCATGCTTTTTTTAAACCGCAGGGGGATGGCAGGCTTTGTCTCTTGCAGAGCCTGCGGACATGTGTTAAAATGTCCGCATTGCGATGTCTCTTTAAGCTGGCACGGAGGAGGAGCGGGCCGCCGGGGCAGGATGGTCTGCCACTACTGCGGCTATACGGAGCCGGAGCCGTCGGTCTGCCCGGTCTGCGGATCAAAATATATCGGCGGGTTTAAGGCGGGCACGGAAAAGGTCGAGGCGATCGTGAAGGCAAAGTTTCCCGGCGCGCGTGTCCTTCGGATGGACACAGATACCACGCGCACGAAAGAGGGCTATGAACAGATCCTCTCCGGTTTTGCGAACCGGGAGGCCGATATCTTAATCGGCACGCAGATGATCGTAAAAGGGCACGACTTTCCGCATGTGACGCTCGTGGGCGTGCTCGCGGCGGATATGTCGCTGCATGTGAGCGATTACCATGCGGCGGAGCGCACGTTTCAGCTGCTGACGCAGGCGGCCGGCAGGGCAGGCAGAGGCTCTCGTCCGGGCGAGGTGGTGATTCAGACCTATGACCCAAAGCATTACAGCATCGTCGCGGCAGGGGCGCAGGATTACGAAGCGTTTTATGAGCAGGAGATCGAGTACCGGAAGCTGCTTTACTACCCTCCGGTGTGGAATCTGCTGGTGATTTTGTGCGCCGCAAGAGATGAGGCGCGTGCCGCTGAGCGGGCAGTGCAGCTTGCGGAGAGTATCGATTCTTTTAAGCGCGCCTGCGGGGAGAAGCTTTTTGTGACAGGGCCCGCGGATGCTGCCGTCGCGAAGGTGAATGACATCTATAAAAAAGTAATTTATATCAAAGCGGAACGGTACGAGACGCTTGTAGAAATTAAAAACAGAACCGAGAAACAGGCCAGGGAGGATACCGGCTACAGGGACGTGACCGTCCAGTTTGACTTTAACCCGGTAAACGGTTTCTGACGGACTGTTTCTTTAAGCGGAATGGAGGACATGATGGCACTTAGGACAATTCGGCTGCAGGGAGACCCTGTGCTGACCAAAAAATGCAGGGAGATCGAGTCTCTGACACCGAAGATTTCCCAGCTGATCGACGATATGCTTGAGACGATGTATGAGGCGGAGGGCGTCGGGCTCGCCGGCCCGCAGGTAGGCGTCCTGCGGCGCGTGGTGGTGATCGATATCGGAGACGGGCCGCTTGTGATGATCAATCCGGTGCTCTTAGAGTCGGACGGCGAACAGAGCGGGGATGAGGGCTGCTTAAGCCTGCCGGGAAAAGCGGGCGTGGTGACGCGGCCGAATTATGTGAAGGCGAGAGCGTATAACCGTTATATGGAAGAATTCGAGGTGGAGGGCACGGAGCTTCTGGCGCGTGCGATCTGCCATGAGTTAGATCACCTGGAAGGTCATATGTATACGGAGAAGGTCGAGGGAGGCATCCACGACGTACAGCCGGAGGAGGAGTAATGCGGGTAATATTTATGGGAACCCCCGATTTTGCGGTGGGAACGCTAAAAGAGATCATTCGCGCGGGCCATGAGGTGGCGCTTGCCGTCTCGCAGCCGGATAAGGCGGTGGGACGCAGCGGGAAGCTGCAGGCTCCGCCGGTAAAGCGCTGTGCCGAAGAATACGGGATACCGGTGTATCAGCCCAGGCGCGTGAGGGAGCCGGAGTGCGTGGAATATCTGCGCGGATTTGCGCCGGATCTCATAATTGTGGCGGCTTTCGGGCAGATTATCTCAAAAGAGATTCTCGATCTGCCGCGATTCGGCTGTGTGAACGTGCATGCGTCGCTGCTTCCGAAGTACCGCGGAGCGTCGCCGATCCAGTGGGCTGTGATCAACGGCGATCCGGTGACCGGCGTGACGATCATGCGGATGGACGAGGGGATCGATACCGGCGATATGATACTGCGCGAGGAGGTGGCGCTTGCGCCGGACGAGACAGGCGGATCCCTGTTTGAGCGGCTCTCTGAGGTGGGGGCGAAGCTGTGCGTTACCGCCATGAAAGAGATCGAAGCAGGGACGGCCGTGTACACGCCGCAGGGAGAGACGGGCGTGACGCACACCGCAAAGATCCACAAGGAGCTCGGCAGCATCGACTGGAGCCGTCCGGCCGCAGAGCTGGAGTGCCTGGTGCGGGGCTTAGACCCCTGGCCCGGTACCTATACCAGGCTCGGAGAGCGGACGTTAAAGATATGGAAGACACGCGTGATTCCGTCGGAGCGGCTGGCGGATCCGGGCTGCATCGTGCGGGTGGGAAAGGAGAGCTTATCCGTGCAGACCGGGGACGGCCTTCTGGAGCTTCTGGAGGTGCAGCCGGAGGGAAAGAAGCGGATGTCCGCCGCATCGTTTCTGAACGGTTATGCGGTAAAAGAGGGAACCTTTTTTAAGAGGGGATAGGAGGTAGCGTATGCCATATTATTACTGGGGATTTGATCCGACGTATCTGCTGGTGCTCATCGGGGCGGTGATCTGCCTGATCGCGTCGGCGCGGGTGAAGTCCACCTATCAGAAATATTCACAGTACCGGAGCATGTCGGGGATGACGGGCGCGCAGGCGGCTGACCGGATCCTTCGGTCCGCGGGGATTTACGACGTCACGATCCAGCATATCTCAGGGAGCCTGACGGACAATTACAACCCGTCGAAAAAGACGCTGAATCTCTCGGACTCCGTGTATGGATCGACGTCTGTAGCAGCGGTCGGCGTGGCGGCGCACGAGTGCGGACATGCCATCCAGCATCATCAGGGCTATGCGCCGCTTGGCTTTCGCACGGCGATCGTGCCGGTTGCCAATATCGGCTCCGTGCTGGCATGGCCGCTGATCCTGATCGGACTGTTTTTCTCGAGGAATACCGGGAGCGTCCTGATCAATATCGGGATTTTATGCTTTTCGCTTGCCGTGCTGTTTCAGCTGGTGACGCTGCCGGTCGAATTTAACGCCTCGTCGCGGGCGCTCCGGATCCTGGGAGAGCAGGGGATCTTAAGCGAGAGCGAGCTGCCTTACACCAGGAAGGTGCTCTCCGCGGCGGCGCTCACCTATGTGGCCAGCGCGGCGGCGTCGATCCTGCAGCTGCTGCGGCTTGTGCTGCTGTTCGGAGGAAGAGGCCGCGATGACTGATTCCGTGAATATGAGGGAGCTTGCGCTGGAGATCCTCATGGAGGTGACGGAGGGCCGCGCGCACAGCCATCAGCTGTCCGGCGCGGTGCTCTCCAAATACCAGTATCTGAAAAAGCGCGACCGCGCGTTTCTGACCAGGCTGACAGAGGGGACGATCCGGCAGCGGATTGAGCTGGACTATATCATCGACTGTTTTTCCAAAGTAAAGACAACAAAGCAAAAGCCGGTCATCCGCAATATTCTGCGCATGGGCGTGTACCAGCTGAAATACATGGATGCGGTGCCGGCTTCCGCGGCCTGCAATGAGGCGGTGAAGCTGGCGAAGAAAAAGGGCTTCGGGCAGCTTTCCGGATTTGTCAACGGCGTGCTGCGCAGTATTGCGGGGGGAATGGATCAGATCGCGTACCCCTCTCTTATGGAGGAGCCGGTGCGTGCGCGCAGCGTGCGGTATTCCATGCCGGAGTGGATCGTGGCGCAGTGGCTCTCAGAGTACGGGGAGGAGCGGACGGATCAGATGCTTCTGGCCTCGCAGGAGGAGGCGCCGGTTGCGATCCGCGTGAATACGCGCCGGATCACGCCGGAGGAGTTAAAGGAGCGGCTTCTTGCGGAGGGAGTGCAGGCGGAACCGACTGTGCTGCCCTACGCGTTTCTGATTTCAGGCTTTGATTATCTGAATGGACTGGACAGTTTCAGGGAAGGCTTATTTTATGTGCAGGACGTAAGCTCCATGCTGGTGGCGGAATATGCGGATCCGAAGCCGGACGCATACTGCATCGACGTGTGCGGCGCGCCCGGAGGGAAGGGACTTCATTTGTCAGAGAAGCTGGGAGACGGCGGACATGTGGAGATCCGTGACCTGACGGAAAAGAAGGTGGCGCTGATCGAAGAGAATATCCGCCGGTGCCGGGCGGACAATGTGACGGTAAAGCAGTGGGACGCCACGATACCGGACGCGTCCGTTGTCGGCCGCGCGGATCTTGTGATCGCGGATCTGCCCTGCTCGGGACTGGGCGTGCTGCGCAGAAAGACCGATATCCGCTACCGGATGACAAAGGAGCAGCAGGGGGAGCTGGCGGCGCTCCAGAGAAGGATTCTTGACACCGTGGCGGCATATGTGAAGCCGGGCGGCGCGCTGGTCTGCTCGACCTGCACGGTGCACCGGGCGGAAAATGAGGACAATACCGGATGGTTTCTGGAGACGCATCCGGAGTTTTCGTGTGAGATGCAGCGGCAGATTTTCCCGGGCGAGGATGGCGGGGACGGATTTTTTATCGCGAAGCTGATCCGCCGGACGTGATGGGAAGACGGCGGTGCTGCGCTGGCGCTGCCAGACAAAGCTGCGGCCCGCCCCGATACGCGGGGACATTCGGAAGAGAAAGCAGGGAGAGATGGAACAGGAGAGAATCGAGATCAGATCGCTGACATTAGAGGAGCTTACCGCGCTGATGGAGGAACTCGGGGAGAAGCGCTTCCGCGCGAAGCAGCTGTACCAGTGGCTTCACGTCCATCGCGCGGCGTCGTATGAGGAGATGACGAATCTGCCGAAAAGCCTGCTGGCAAAGCTCGCGGAGCGCACGTCGCTTACCGTGCTGCGGCAGGAAACCGTGCAGGTCTCAGGGCTTGACGGGACGAGAAAATACCTGTTTGCGCTGCCGGACGGCAATCTCATCGAGAGTGTGCTGATGCGCTACCAGCACGGCAATTCCGTGTGTATCTCCTCGCAGGCGGGCTGCCGGATGGGCTGCCGGTTCTGCGCCTCCGCGATCGGCGGGCTGGTGCGCGGGCTTACCGCAGCGGAGATGGCGGAGCAGGTCTACCGGATCGGACGGGATACCGGGGAGCGCATCTCTCATGTCGTGGTGATGGGCACCGGGGAGCCGCTTGACAATTATGACAATCTGCTGCGCTTCCTCGCCCTGCTGACGGATGAGAACGGGCTTCACATCAGCCAGCGGAATATCACGGTGTCCACCTGCGGGATCGTGCCGCGCATCCGTCAGCTCGCAGACGAGCGGCTTTCGATCACGCTGGCGATCTCCCTGCACGCAGCCACCCAGGAAAAGCGGAGAGAGCTGATGCCGGTGGCGGACCGGTACGGGCTTCCAGAGCTGATGGAGGCATGCCGGTACTATTTTGACCGGACGGGCAGGCGCGTCACCTTTGAGTACAGCTTAGTCGCCGGGGTCAATGATTCCGATGAGGATGCAAAGGAGCTTGCGGGGCTTCTTTCCGGTATGAACTGCCACGTCAATCTGATCCCGGTAAACCCGGTAAAAGAGCGGGCTTACCGCCAGCCGGACCGGGGCAGAATCCTGGATTTCAAAAATAAACTTGAAAAATATGGAATAAATGTTACTATAAGAAGGGAAATGGGCCGGGACATAGACGGAGCCTGCGGACAGCTGCGAAAGCGTTATCTGGGCAGTGTGGATCCGGGACTACATGAGGATAAGACAGATGGAGGTTTGGGATGAAGACGTTTTCCATGACGCACACCGGGCGTCGGCGTGAGACGAATCAGGATTATATGTTTGCGTCGGAGACGGCTGTCGGGATGCTGCCGAATCTTTTCCTGGTAGCGGACGGGATGGGCGGCCATGCGGCAGGTGAATTTGCGTCGAGATTTACGGTGGAAAGGGTAGTGGAGTACATCGGGGGAGCTTCACCGGGGGAGCTGGTTGCGGTGCTGAAAGAGGCCGCCATCTATGCGAACCGGCTGCTTTTTATGGAGGCAGAGGCGGATGCGGAAAAGCGCGGCATGGGTACGACGCTTGTCGCGGCTGTCTGCGACGGGGATCAGCTGCATGTGGCGAATATCGGCGACAGCAGGCTGTACGTCATCGGAGGCGGCAATATCCGGCAGATTACAAGGGACCACTCGCTTGTGGAGGAGATGGTGCGGTTAGGAGAGATGGACAAGGCGCATGCCAGGTTCCATCCGGATAAGAATGTGATCACCAGGGCGATCGGTGTGATGTCCGACGTATCGGTAGATTTTTTTGAGACCGTGGTGGAACCGGGAGATATCATCCTGATGTGTTCCGACGGGCTGACCAATATGGTGGACGACGCGCAGATTGCACAGATTGTATCGAAGCCGGCAGGACTTGAGGAGAAGGCGAAGAAACTGGTGGATTCTGCAAACGAAAACGGAGGCGCCGACAATATTACCGTGGTGCTGATCGAGCCGTTTACCGTGGAGGCAGAGGCGTAAGAGAGAACGGTTTCTTACGGACAGATGTGGAGGTTGTGTATGTTGACAGAAGGCATGTATATCGCAGACCGTTATGAGATTCTGGGAAAGATCGGAGCCGGCGGGATGTCGGACGTATATAAGGCAAAGGATCTGACGCTGGGGCGTTTTGTGGCGATCAAAGTGTTGAAGTCCGAGTTTTCGGAGGATCTGAATTTTGTGACAAAGTTCCGCACCGAGGCACAGTCCGCCGCGGGATTAGAGCATCCGAATATCGTCAATATCTATGATGTCGGCAGCGAGGCCGGGATCCATTATATCGTGATGGAGTACGTCGAGGGCATCACGCTGAAAACCTATATCGAGAAAAAGGGCCAGCTGTCCTTTAAGGAGGCGGTCAGCATCGCGATCC
>CANRSX010000070.1 GCA_947642555.1 uncultured Roseburia sp.
CAGGCTGAATGCTTAAAAAGCAGTCGCGGCCAAAGCCGGCTGAAAGGAGGGAAAGCAGTGCCTTCGGACATCAGACTCTGCCTGATATCATAACACAAGATGAACCATATAAAAAGTAACTGTTGATTGTATGGATGGGAATCAGGATGAGGGGAGTTCCTCTTAGATGCCCTTACCATCTATACCTATAAAAAGAATAAGTTCATAAGCGATATTTCTTGCTTACAAACTTATTATACGAGGAGGTACGGTATGAAGAAGAAACTTGCACTGATCCTGACGGCGGCGATGCTGGCAGGGACACTGGCCGGATGCGGCGGAGGCGACAGCACCGCGGGAGGAGGAAACGCCGGAGGAAGCGCCGCAGGAGGCGGCAGCGCGGCAGCCGGAACAGAGAGCGGAGACGGCGGCAGCGCAGCGGGAGCGACGGATGCAGACCCCTATTTCAAGTATGAGGAGCCGGTGACGCTGACATCCTTCTTTGAGATTTCCCCGACGATCATGGCGGATTTCGACCAGGAAGAAGCGACAAACAGTCTTTTCTACCAGCAGCTGAAGGAGGAGGCCAATATCTCCATCGACTGGAAATGGTTTGCGGCGGCGACAGCGGACGATTCGGTTCAGAAGAAAAGCGTGGCCATCGCATCCGGCGATATTCCAGACTTTATGATCGTCAACAGCGCCCAGCTCTCCCTGCTGGCGAAGAGCGACCTGATCAACCGGGACATCGGGGAGATTTTTGACGCTTACGCCTCCGACAAGCTGAAGGAGTGGACGAACAGCGACGGTGAGGCTGTACTGGAGTCGGCGAAGTATGACGGGCAGGTGATTGCGATTCCTATGGTGGGATCCTCTATCGATTTGGCGCCGATGCTGTGGATCCGCAGGGACTGGATCGAAAAACTGGGACTTACGATGCCGGAGACCATGGATGAGCTCTACGACGTGATGGTCGCCTTCCGGGATCAGGATCCGGACGGAAACGGGAAGGATGATACCATCGGTATGGTGTTCAATAACAACTTCCTCAATGCCAGCTTCGGGGACGGCGTAGGCCTCTTTAACGGCTTCGGCGCATATCCCAGGGCGTGGATCGAGGACGGAAACGGCGGTCTGATGTACGGCACCGCGGCGGAGGAAAATAAAGCGGCCCTTGACTATCTGGCGAAGATGTATCAGGAAGGGCTGATCGAGCAGGATTTCTCCTCCAACGACGAGTCGAAGGCCTCCGAGGCCGCGGTATCCAGTCGGGCTGGTATCCAGTACGGGCTGATGTGGAATGCGAACTTCCCGTTGAATACCACAATACAGAACGACCCGGAGGCGGACTGGGTGGCTATTCCGCTCCCGTCTGCAACAGGCGAAGCGGCAAGACCGCAGATTGCACTGCGGGTAATCGGATATGTGGTGGTAAACAAAAAATGTGAGCATCCGGAAGCGGTGGTCCGCATGCTGAATTTCTGGGTGGACAAATATGCCTATTCAGGAGAGGAATACAAAGATTATCTGGTGGAGGATGCCAACGGAGCCCTGATGTTCCCGATGCACTGGGTGATGTTAAAGACCTGGTTCCCGCTTAAGAACTTAACGATCCACAATGATATCGTAGAGGCGTTAGAGACCGGAGATAATTCGAAGGTGAATACGGAAGGCCGGGTGAGCTATGAGGACTGCCTGAAATATATTGACGGCGACAGGGCTGGCGGTTTCAGCGGAATGAAGACCTTTGGCAATGACATGTCCGCGTTTGATACGATCGGATATTATTATGACAATGATCTGTTCCTGATGAATGAATTTACCACGGCTCCCACCCCCACGATGGGACAGAAGATGTCGACGGTGGAGGACAAGATCATGGAGTATTACACCAAGGTGATTATGGGGATCGAGTCGACCGACACCTATGACGATTTTGTAAATGAGCTGAACGCGCTTGGTCTGGACCAGATCACACAGGAAGTAAACGAGTGGTATACCAGTAAATAGGCGTTTCGGGGGGAGGGGCGGAACTGCTTCTCCCTCTTTTTCAATCAGCTGGCTCCGGGAAGGGGACAGCCACGGACAGAAAGGAGAGCGTTATGAAACGAAAAATGAGCCTTCGCACCATCATGAAGCGGGAATGGCCGCTGCATGTGATGCTGCTTCCGGCGATTATTCTGTTATTGATCTTCGCCTACCTTCCGATGGTGGGTATCATCATCGCATTTCAGGATTTTGTGCCGTCGGGCGGCCTGAAAGGATTTTTTACCTCACAGTGGGTGGGGCTTGAAAATTTTAAATATATCTTTGCCTTAAAGGATTTTGGCCAGGTCATGGTCAACACGCTGGTGATCGCGGTGTTAAAAATCATCGCGGGCATCATCGTCCCGCTGATTCTGGCGCTGCTGTTAAATGAGGTGAACAACCGGCATTTTAAAAAGGCGACGCAGACCCTGATCTATATCCCCTATTTCCTGTCCTGGGTGGTGCTCGGCGGTATCCTCGTGGATATCCTCTCCCCCACAGGAGGTATCGTGAACAGCTTCCTGGGGCTTCTGGGGCATGAGCCCGTCTTTTTCCTGGGAAGCCCGGAGACGATCCGGGGGACGCTGGTGGCCTCCGACGTGTGGAAGGGCTGCGGCTACAACATGGTCATCTTCCTCGCCGCCTTAACCGGGATCGACCAGAGCCAGTATGAGGCCGCGCGGGTGGACGGCGCAGGCTATGTCAAGCAGATGCTCTACATCACCCTGCCGGGGATCCTGCCGCAGATCGTGCTGGTGACGGTGCTGGGGCTCGGCAATATTTTAAACGCCGGCTTTGACCAGGTATTCAACCTCTACAGCCCCATCGTGTACGAGAAAGCGGATATCATCGACACCTTTGTCTACCGCGTCGGTATGTTAAATCTCCAGTACAGCGTGTCCACGGCCATCGGCCTGTTTAAATCGCTGATTTCCTTTGTGCTGATCGCGACGTCGTTTAAGCTTGCGAAAAAATACGCAAACTACCAGATTTTTTAGGAGGCAGCCATGAAGATAAAATCATCTCCATCCAGGAAGGTATTCGAAGTCATCAACTACATATTTCTGTCACTTGTCATCTGCGTGTCCCTGTTCCCGCTGATCCATATCTTCGCGTTGTCCCTTAGCTCGAATTCCGCGGCGCAGGCGGGCTGGGTCACGGTATATCCGGTGGATTTCACGCTGGATTCCTATAAATATATCCTGACAAAGCCGGAGTTTTTCCGCTCCTTCGGCGTGTCCGTGCTCCGGGTGGCCCTGGGGACCGTCATCAGCGTGGGGCTTACGATTTTAAGCGCGTACGCCATGTCCCAGCCGGATGAGCGCTTCCACGCGAGAAAATATTATGTGTGGATGTTTCTGATCACCATGGTATTTTCCGGCGGATTAATCCCGTTATTTATTGTCGTAAAGAGCGTGGGGATATATAATAGTATCTGGGCGCTGATTCTTCCCAGTGCGGTGCAGACCTTCAACATCATCCTGATGCTGAACTTTTTCCGGGGGCTGCCCTATGCGCTGACGGAATCCGCGCTGATCGACGGGGCGAATCATTTTCAGATCATGGCGAAGATTGTAGTTCCAATCTCCAAGCCCTCCCTGGCCACCGTCGGCCTGTTTACCATGGTGAATCACTGGAATTCCTGGTTCGACGGCATGATCTACTTAAGCGATACCTCGAAGTATCCGTTACAGACCTACCTGCGGAACGTGATCCAGTCCGTCGACATGTCGAGCCTTGACCTGACGACAGCCAGCGCCATGGATCAGATCTCGCAGAAGACGGTGACGGCGGCGCAGATCTTTGTGGCCATCATCCCGATTCTGCTGGTGTACCCGCTGCTGCAGAAATATTTTATCACCGGTATGACATTAGGAAGCGTGAAGGAATAAGGAGGCAGACGAAAATGGAAGAGAGACGCGGAGGAAGAGAAGGCCTTTTGGGGCTGTTAAAAGCGATGGGGGCGCCGGAATTTGACGCGGAGGCCTTCGGGAAAAGCGAGAGCTTTGAGGGGATTTTACAAAATCAGGAATGCATGCTGAAGCATCCCGACGAGGGCAGTGAGGAGACCCTCGCGTACTGGAGAGAGCGGGGCCTGGTGAAGGAGATCCACGAGGCGGACAGTATCAGGGAAAAATGGGTCTCCTATCTCCCGGTGAGCGCCCGGGAGGGGGCTGCCGCCGGGAGGATTTGGCCGCTGCTGTTTGTGATGCACGGCTCCGGCAACCCGGTTTATCTCGCGGAGACCTACGGCTATACGCATATCGCGGCGCGGGAGGAGCTGATCGTGATCATGCCGGAGACGGAGACCCCGGAGAAGGTGGAGGAGCTTCTCGCCTACGCGAAGGAGCATTATCCGGTGGATCTTAGCCGGATCTACATGGTGGGATATTCGCTGGGGGGATTTATGACGGCGAGACACGGCATCCGCTGGCCGGAGCGCTTCGCGGCGGTGGGGATCGGCGGTATGCTCTTCGCCAACGGCCCCACGGGGCTCCACCGGCAGAATGACATCGACTGGCCGGGGGAGACCATCACCCCGGAGATGGTGGCCCACGCGGCGGAGGTGAAGCTTCCGGTCTGCGTGTGCATGGGGGAGCACGAGATCTTAGGCCTGCTCCCGGTGTGGAAGGATGAGCCGCCCTTCACGCCGCCCGGCGGGGACGCCTCGGAGGAGCGGGGAGACCGCATCGACCTCTCCGGGAAAAATAAGATCGCCTCGGTGAATAACTGGCGCGAGATCGCGGGCTGCGCCCGGATCCCGGAGGAAGCGGTGCGTGCAGCGGCGCAGGAGGAATGCGATATCGTCACGAAAAAGCTGGGCTTCCCGACGGAGAAGACGTCTGTAGAAGTAAGGGAGGGCCGGAACTATCTGATCGGCGACTGCGTGAACCAGAAGGGGGAGAACCTGGCGCGGTTCGTGTGTGTGGAGGGCGCCTCCCACTGGCCCACCCGGGCTCTCACGGAGCTGACCTGGGAGTTTATCCGCCGGTTTTCAAGGGATCCGGCCACCGGGGAACTGATATGTACAGTATACTGATTGCAGACGATGAAAAACTGATCCGGGATGACCTGTGCAGCCTTTTGGCGCTGCAGGAGGAGTGGGAGCTCGATCTTGTGACGGCGGCCTCCGGGATGGAGGCCCGGGCCGTGTTTGAGAAGCGCAAGATCGATATCATCATCACGGATATCGATATGCCCTGCATGTCCGGGCTGGAGCTCTATGACATTGTCCGGGAGCGCTGGCCCCACTGCAAGGTGATTTTTCTGACCGGATATGCGGATTTTGACTATGTATACAAGGTACAGAAGCATGCGAGATATGTGCTGAAGGCAGAGGACGATGAGATCATTTTAGAGGCGCTGCGGGAGTCCGTGGCGGAGCTGGAAAACGATCTTTTGCTGGAGCAGTTTACCGACCAGTACGCGGAGCAGAAAAATCAGTCGGTAATGCATCGCCGTACCTTTTTTTCAAAGATCTGTTCGGAGGATACCACGGTCTCTCCAGACTGACCCCGGAGGTGGCGAAGGAGCTGGAGATTTCCATTGATCCGAAGCGGAAGCTCTGGTATGTGATCTTCCGCCGGGAGGTGATGCAGTACGAAAGTTATCAGGAAGAGATGAATGTGATCAAACGCTATTACGCGCTGATCGAAAAATATTTTGTGGACGTGATGTGCGGCACCTTCTTTGAATACAGCAAAAATTATGTGGTGGCCCTTTTTCAGCCGGGGAAGCTGCGGCAGGAGGAGTCTGTGGCCCGGGTGCTGGCCGGCAGCGGGGAACTGTTTTTAAAGGCGCTCAACAAAAATCTCGGACTGGAAAACAGCGTGCTGATCGGGGAGGAGCCGGTCTTTTTGGAGGAGCTTCTGCGGGAATTCGTCGGAATCTGCGACTGGATGGTATGGCTGGGGGCGAACGAGCTGACGGTGAAAAAGCTGGTGAGTGAGCCCCGCGCCAGGATCGGGCTTACGGAGAGCAGGAAGCAGGAGCTGTTTTTAAAGGTGCTGAAGCTGGAATTCTATCTGGAGGGGCTGGAGGAGGAGCATATTCTGGCGACGATAGAGGAGCTTAAGGAGGAGCTGCAGGGGATTTCCAGCATGCATGATCTCTTCGCGCTGGAAGTATACTGCGGCATCAGCGCCCGGCTGATCAGCTGGATTGGCCGGCTGGGAATCGGGGAGGAGCTGGCCTTTTGCATCGGGACGATGAATCTGTACAACGTATCCTTACATGCCAGCTGGCGGGAGGCCTTCGGCTATCTGCGCCGTGTGGCGGAAAATATGTTTGCCTTAAAAAGCCAGAGCCAGGAGAGGCAGAATGAGGACGTGGTCAACCAGGTCAAGCGCTATATCGCGGAGCACATAAGCGGGGACACCTCCCTGTATACCTTAGCGGAGCAGGTGCATTTCAGCCAGGAGTACCTGCTTCGGATTTTTAAAAAGAGGGAGGGCGTCACGATCCTCCAGTATATCAATGAATTAAAGCTTGGGATGGCGAAGGAGCTTCTGACCGGGTCGGAGATCCCGGTGAAGGAGATCGCGGAGCAGCTGGGGTTTGCCAGCCAGGGATATTTCGGAAAATTTTTCCGCAGCAAGACGGGATTTTCCCCGAATGCCTGGCGGGGAAAGGATGGATGACATATGGAACAGACAGTATTATATCAGATGTTTGAGAAACGCTTTCCGTACGAGAGCGGGGAGCCGGTGCTGCCGGACTGCGCCGTATTCTGGCAGGAGGGTGAGAAGGAGGCAAAGCGGGGAACATCCGCGATCCGGACCGGCACTTTCCGAAGGACGGAGACGGAATTTGCGGTGCGCTTCATGCCGGAACAGGAAGGGGTATGGCACTACGAGATCCGTGTCCCGGGAACCGTCCTTTCCGGGGACGTTCTCTGTGTCCGGGAAGCCGCCGGGGGAGTACGGACTGCCGGAGAGTGCGCTTCGGACATGGGCCCTGAGGAGGGATGCCCTTTGGGTGCGCGTCCTGCGGCGGGCGGCTGCCACGGGCGGGTGGTCGCGGCGGGCGACGGCTTCGCTTACCTGGACGGGGAAAAATTCCTGCCCTTCGGCACCACCTGCTACGCCTGGATCTATCAGCCAGAGGAGCGGCAGGAGCAGACCCTTGCCACCCTGGCGGGAAGTTGTTTTAACAAGCTTCGGATGCTTGTGTTTCCCAAGCATATGCCCTATAATAATGAGGAGCCAGAGCGGTTTCCGTATCTGCGGGACGGGGAGGGCGGCTGGGATATAAAGCGGCCGGATCTTTTGTTCTGGGAGCGCCTGGATCAGGTGATCGCCCGGCTGGGAGAGCTGGGGATCGAGACGGATCTGATCCTGTTTCACCCCTATGACCGGTGGGGCTTTTCGGAGCTGTCCGGGGAGGAGAGCCGCTGCTACCTGGAATACTGCATCGCCAGACTTTCCGCCTTCCACAATCTGTGGTGGAGCCTGGCCAACGAATATGAGATGGTGATCCGTAAAAATCATGCGGACTGGGATGCTGCCGGCGAACTGATTCGTGACCGGGATCCCTACGGGCATCTGATCTCCATCCACAATATCATGCAGCTGTATCCGAAGCGGGACTGGATGACCCACTGCTCGATTCAGAGCAGCGATCTTAACCGGATTCCTTACTGGAAAAAGAAATACGGATGCCCGATACTAATCGACGAATGTGGTTATGAGGGAGACCTGGAATTTAACTGGGGCAATCTCTCCGCCTTTGATATGGCGGACCGTTTCTGGTGGACGGTGACACGGGGCGGCTACTGTACCCACGGCGAGACCTTTCACCGGGAGGATGAGGTGCTCTGGTGGTCGAAGGGCGGCGTACTGCACGGGGAGAGCGAGCCGCGGATCCGGTTTTTAAAGGATCTTCTGTATGAGCTGCCGGGAGTCGGAAAGGCGGATCCGATGTTTGACCCGCAGAATCCCAACGAGGAGAGAAGAGACGGGCACAAGCCGAATGAGAAGGATCTGCGTTTCCTGGAGCTGGTACGGACCTCGCCGGAGGAGGAAAAATTCGGGATGTACGGGGATTCTCCCAAAAAGCTTGCAGGGGAGGGCTGGCAGCTATACTACTTTGGCCGCAGCTGTCCCTGCCGGGTGCATGTGAGGCTTCCGGAGGGAGAATGCTATGACGCACAGCGGATCGATATCTGGGAGATGACCAGGACGCCGCTGGCAGAGGGCGTTTCCGGAAATGCGCTGCTTGTGCTGCCGGGGAAACCGGGGACTGCGGTATTGCTGAGACGCCGGGAGCCGGAGGCCGGGTGAGAACCGCTCTCACGAAGGAAGAAAGCGGGATTTGTGTCTGTGCGCTGCAAAGCCATGCATGGCTTGTCACAAACCCGTAAGCCATAAGATGGCTTTGCACAAATGAGCAGCGCAGAAATGGAGGAAAAAAGATGGAATGGAAAAAACGAAGCAGAACCTACAGTGGAACTACAGACGATTCACCCTCTGAGCGGGAGCTTGCGAACCGGCGTATCGCCAGGAAAGCGGCGGCGGAGGGCATGGTGCTCTTAAAGAACGAGGGCATCCTTCCCCTGCAAGAGGGGACGAAGACGGCCCTTTTTGGCGGCGGCGCGGTACATATGGTCAAGGGCGGCACCGGTTCCGGGGATGTGAACCAGCGGGAGGTCGTGGAGATCTGGCAGGGCTTTCTGGATGCGGGGATCGCGCTGACAAACCGGGACTGGCTGGAGGAATACGGCCGTATTTACCAGAAGGCGAGGGAGGACTGGCGTCAGGTGATCATGGATGAGATGGAAAAGCAGGGAAAGCACTTTTTTGAGGCGTATTCGAGCCATGTGTACCGCACGCCCGCGGGTATTCCGATGAAGGAAGCCGAAATCCGTGAGGCGGATGTCGTATTCTACGTGATCAGCCGCACAGCCGGAGAGTTCGCGGACCGGTTTCTTGCGCCGGGGGATTATTACCTGACGGAGTCCGAGAAGGAGGAGCTGGACTTTCTTGACCGGCACAGTGAGAGCCTGGCCGTCATCTTAAACACCGGCGGGGCCATGGACCTGACGGAGATTTTAAATCTCTCCCACTTAAAAGGTCTTCTCTGCATCTCGCAGCCCGGCATGGAGGGCGGGCACGCGCTGGCGGACGTGCTGACCGGTAAGGTGACGCCCGGCGGAAAGCTGACCAGCACCTGGGCGCTGTCCTATGACCACATTCCGGGGGCGGCAGATTACAGCCACAACAACGGAAATGTGGAGCGGGAATATTATAAGGAAGGAATCTATGTGGGCTACCGGTATTTTGACAGCTTTGAGAAGAAGACGGCCTTTTCCTTCGGCTACGGGTTATCATATACGACATTTGACGTTAAAATGGAAGCGGCAGCTGTCACGGCAGAGGGCGGTGTTTCCGTCTCTGTGACCGTCACCAATACGGGAGCGGTCTGGTCTGGGAAGGAGGTCGTGCAGGTGTATGTCTCCTGTCCGCAGACTGCGCTGGCAAAGGAGCGCCGACGGCTCTGCGGATTCAGAAAAACCGGGCTGCTGGCGCCGGGACAGAGTGAACGGTTAGAGATCGACCTGCCCGCGAAAAACCTGGCCTCGTTCTCGGAGGAGCAGTCCGCCTGGATCCTGGAGGCCGGATCCTACGCCCTCTGGGTGGGAAATTCTTCCGTGAACACGGAGCTCTCCGCCGTGCTTTTGGTGGAGCAGGATACGGTGATCGAGCGGGTGGCGCATATCCTTCCACTGCAGGAGACGCTTGACGAACTGGTGTGCCCCGAAGAGCTTCGGATGGCGCAGGAAGCGTCCTGGAAGAAGCTGGCGGAGGAGAAGGGGCTGGTTCCGGTTCCCTATGTGCCGGGCGTACCAGAAAGAGCATCTTATGAGGAGAAAAAAGAGGCCCGGTGGGCAAAGGAGCTGGCCGCAAAACTGACGGAGGAGCAGATGATTCATATGGTGACCGGGGAGGTCAGCAGGGGTCAGCTACAGACCCTGGGCGTGGCCGGTATCATGGTGCCGGGAGCGGCCGGCGAGACCAGCGGGTGCCTGGAGGAGGAATACGGCGTGCCGGGGGTGCCCATGGCGGACGGGCCGGCGGGGCTCCGCCTGATGAAGACCTATGAGGTAGTCCGGGAGACCGGCGTGATCCGCAACCAGGGGATGTTTGGAGCGGTGGAGGGCGGTATCTTTGCCGACCAGACGAAGCACGATGATGCGGATACCTACTACCAGTACGCCACGGCGATTCCGGTGGGGACCCTTCTGGCCCAAAGCTGGGATCCGGCGCTCTTAGAGGAAGTCGGGGCCGCGGTGGCCGTGGAGATGGAGGAGTTCGGCATCGGCTGGTGGCTGGCGCCGGGGATGAATATCCACAGAAATCCCCTCTGCGGCAGAAACTTTGAGTATTTTTCCGAGGATCCGCTGCTCTCCGGCCATATGGCGGCGGCCATCACCAGAGGTGTGCAGAGCGGAAACGGCGTCGGCACGACGATCAAGCATTTCGCCTGCAACAACCAGGAGGACAACCGTAAGGGCAGCAACAGCATCGTCTCCGAGCGGGCCCTCAGGGAGATTTATCTGCGGGGCTTTGAGATCGCGGTGAAGACGACCCAGCCCATGGCGATCATGACCTCCTACAACCTCATCAACGGCATCCATGCGGCCAACAGCAGGGATCTGTGCACCGTCGTGGCCCGGGAAGAGTGGGGATTTCAGGGGATCATCATGACGGACTGGACCACCACCGGCCCCGGCGGCAGCAGCGCCCCGGGATGTGCGGCGGCGGGCAACGATCTGATCATGCCCGGCAGCGACGGGGATCACGAGGAGATCCGTGCCGCCTTAGCGGACAAAAGCCTTGACGTGGAGGCGTTAAGAAGCTGCGTGGAGCGGCTGCTCACCGTGATTTTCCAGACAAATTCCTTTGAAGGCGCTGTGCCATATACGGTGTGACAGAGAGGTGAACGGGCGGGAGACATGGGAATTCCGGACAGAAAATATTATCTTCGTCCAATTATAACTTCATAAGACTCGAAAGAATGATCACGATGCAAGACGGCGCCGCATTCTGTGCATTCCCAGTTATCTTCAAGGGAAGAATAGAAGGACTGGCTGCTTAAAGCTGCACCACATTCCGGGCAGACCGGATCGTCATCCTCTTCTTCCGCCATAGCCTCATAAGGCATGAAAGAAGAATCACGATGTAAGACGGCGCCGCATTCTGTACATTCCCAATCATTTTTCCACAGAGAATAGAAGGACTGGCTGTTTAAAGCCGCACCGCATTCCGGACAGACGGGACCGTCATCTTCGGTCTCCTGACCATCATATTCATCGTCATATTCATCATCATCACAGTCATCCTCACGATCATCATTCTGAATGATGTATTCTGCATTGTAATGTTCCCGGTAAAGCTGCGCGCCGCATTCCTCACATTCGTATTCACTTTCGTAGCTGCGAAAGTTATATTGTTTATTTAAAAGTTCACCGCAGTTCGGGCAGTAAAATTTGTTCATGTGGTATCTCTCCCGGTATAAATAAATGTTGAAACAGAGGAGCCTCACTCCTTTGCGTCTTCTTCTTCCATATCCACCGACACTGGCACGGCCCGGCAGCGCCGGATCCCGACGGTAAATACCGCGATGCCGGCTCCTGTCAGGGCGAGCGAGAATAAAAACCAGAACAGAAAGGCAAAGACCGAATCGCCGATGTCGATAAACTGGCTGATGGCGGTTGCCCAGAAATTAAAGAGGATGTGCAGCAGGATCGAGTGATAGATACTGCCGCCTTTTTTGCACAGGTAGCCGAGCAGGATGCCGAGGCAGCACGCATAGACGCCCTGGAGCATATTCATGTGAAAGATGCCGAACAGCAAAGCCTGCATCAGATTCGCACCCCAGAACGGCATGCATTTTTCCAGCTGGCGCATCGTGACGCCGCGGAAAATAAGCTCCTCGGAGATCGGGCCTAAAAGGACAGAATAGAGGAACAGCGCGACGGTGAGCGTGCTGTCAATGCCGGAGGTTTCTAACAGATCCATGTAGTGTTCCAGCCACGAGGGAAAAAGCGAGGAAACAAAACTAATGATGTAGCTGGTCAGAAACTGCGTGCCCGGGGTCAGGATCACAATGCCGAGAACCGACAGCGGGTGGAAGGTAGTCCTGACGCGCGGCAGGTAATTGCCGTCATAGCGCATGTAATACCACAGTCCGAACACGACGATCGATACAACGGCATAGCACACCATGACATTCATATTAAAATCCTGATCAACCCACAAAAGGTTCAGGTCATTTAACACGGTATAGATATCCCCTTCGGCTGTGGCAGTATACCATATGCTCTCGATCAGTCCCGAGACGCCCATGGCAAAAAATACAATCAGAAACTGCAGTCCGATGGAAAGTAAAAGCGGTATAAATGCAAAGAAAAAATGTCCGGCTCTCTTCATTTCTGTTCCTCTCAGCGTGTTTTTTTCCATTATAGCAATCGTGTCAGATGAATGCAAGCGCTACCTTTGAAAGGGTATTTACTTTAAAACTTTAATATGCTACTATATCAGCAGAGTTACATATTAAAAGGAGAAGCGTTATGAGCAAGAAACTTAGGACAGAGGCGGTAGACCGGCTGTTTGACGCGATTTTATGCCTGCAGAACAGGGAAGAGTGCTATACTTTTTTTGAGGATGTCTGCACGGTAAATGAGCTGCTTTCTTTATCACAGCGGTTTGAGGTGGCCGGGATGCTCCGGGACCAGAAGACGTATCTGGATATCGCGGAGAAGACGGGGGCTTCCACTGCGACGATCAGCCGCGTGAATCGTTCCTTAAATTATGGAAATGACGGGTATGATATGGTATTTTCGAGAATGCAGGAGTCAAAGGCCGACGAGGGGGCTTAAAGCATCCGGCGTCCTTTGAGCAGAAAGCCGGCGCTTACGCGTCGGCTTTTGATTTCCCTTTGTTTTCGGCGGTGTAGTCGATCATTTTTTCTATAATGGTTTTTTTCACATAGACGTCGTAGCAGAGCATACAGATAAAGCTGAAATTGCGAAGCAGTTCGGCGTCCTCCCCCGAGGCGTCCGGAAACGTCTGCATGGCGGTGTTGAATTTTTTTGCGAGATCCTTCATGATATTTAACGTCTGCTGGTGCTCTAAGCCGAACACTTCCTTATAGATATCCTCCAGCCCGTAGTCCTCATGTTTCCCAAAATACTTGTCCGTGATGGGATTTAAGATGCTCTGGATGTCGCTGATACTTAAAATGTTCTTCATATAGTAGATGAAGATCAGGGTGAGAACATGCTCTCTGGTGTATTTCTTTTTCTGGGGAGGGGGAAGCAGATCGTTTTTCGCATAGTTGTTGATCATGGTCTTCGTCAGGATCTTATCTTCGCCGTGCCGCTTTGAAGACGCTAACTGCGAGTCCATAAACGTCGTGATCTGATCCATGTATAAATCAATATTCGGAATGTCCTCCGGGCGTACATAATCTATTTTTTTCAGCCGTTCCAGCAGATCGTTTAAGAACTTTTTTGTATTTGGATCCATAGAAATCTCCGTTCCTCTGTAAAAATATGCCGTGGGTGCGGCGGGTTGCTGTCTCATATCTATTATATTTCTTCGAAAACCATATGGCAAGAAAAAATTTGCCGCCTCTGCCCTTGGATTGCAGCCGCACAGGCGGGCAGACCTGTATGCCGTGCCGGCGCGGTACCGCCGGAGGAAGACGCGCATATAATAGAAGAGCAGTATCAGGACAGGAAAGGGGAGTCATCGATGAAAATTAATGTGCACGCCGGGCATAATCCGGACGGGAAACCGGGCAGCGGCGTAACCGGCCTGATCCGGGAGTCGACCGAGGCCAGGAAGGTAAGCGCCGAGGTGATCCGCCAGCTGCGGCAGTCAGGGCACACGGTGTACGACTGTACCGTTGACAACGGGAGCGGTCAGAGAGATGTGCTAAAAAAGATAGTCGCTGCATGCAATGCCCATACGGTGGATCTGGATGTTGCGATTCATTTTAACGCCGGTGCGTCAGATCCCGCCGGAAACGGGCGAAGCACCGGGACGGAAGCCTATGTGTACCGTCTGACAGGAGGGGCGGCGGCCTATGCGAAGCGGGTCTGCGGGGAGATCGCCGGCCTTGGCTTTACGAACCGCGGCGTAAAGGCGAACCAGGGGCTTTACGTGCTAAAACATACAAAAGCGCCGGCCATGCTGATCGAATGCTGTTTTGTGGACGATAAGGATGATGTGAATCTCTACCGCGCGGAAACCATGGCAACAGCGATTGTGAACGGGATCACCGGCAGAGTGACAGGAGGGTCGGGAGGATCCGAAACGACGCTCTACCGGGTGCAGGCCGGGACATTCCGCGTCAGGGAAAATGCCATTGCCATGCAGTCGCGTCTGAAGGAAGCCGGATTTGAAGCGGTTGTGACAAGCGAACGACAGGAGTAGAATAATATTCGAAAATAGGTACGAATCGCTATCGTAAATCGCTGCGATCTGTGATATAATGTGCGCGTAGGCAATGAGCAGTGCCAGTATACAGAATGCCAAAACGACTGCTGGCAGGCGGTTTTGGCAGACTGTATGCTGATAGGGCGAAGCCCGCGAGTGCGGGAAGCCGAAGGATTCCCGAACAGAGCACTGCGGAGTTTAAGGCAGAGCGAAGCCCGCGAGTGCGGGAAGCCGAAGGATTCCCGAACAGAGCACTGCGGAGTTTAAAGCAGGGCGAAGCCCGCGAGTGCGGGAAGCCGAAGGATTCCCGAACAGAGCACTGCGGAGTTTAAGGCAGGGCGAAGCCCGCGAGTGCGGGAAGCCGAAGGATTCCCGAACAGAGCACAGC
>CANRSX010000071.1 GCA_947642555.1 uncultured Roseburia sp.
TTTCTTGCATGAAAATAAGATACTGGCATAATCAAATCGCATGAAAAAAGTACAGTGAAGTGAAAAGTTAACTTCCACTTCAAAAAGGCCTGGTGTGGAAGTTGCTGTTACTGTTGCAGAAAGAGGGTACACAGGTAAAAATACTGTGCAGAAATGGAAGCAGCTGTTACAGTTAGTGCTGCGAGGGTCTGACATACTGGCGGTAAAGCCGGTTTCAGGGCATAGTTCACCGGACGGAATCCAGCACCGATGAAATCTTTTATTATTTGTATAAAAAGATCATTGAATTGTACTATTCTGCGCCGGAAAATTCTGTTACAATAATACCATCGGATATTTTAATTCAGGAGAGATGAAGGAGGAAGAGACAGATGGCTTTTATTCAGATGAGTCTGTTGTCACAGACACTGATGCGCACGGTGCCGGTAAATGTGATTCTGCCGGCGGACAAGCTGACATTTCCGGGGATGCCGGTGCGGGAGGACAAGCCGTACAAGACGCTGTACCTGCTGCACGGGATTTTCGGCAGCTATGTGGACTGGGTGACCGGATCAAGGATCTGCCGTTACGCGGAGGAGAACGATCTCGTGGTCGTGATGCCCTCGGGGGACAACGCGTTTTATGTGGATCAGAAGGAAGGGCAGAACTGCTACGGGGAGTTTATCGGCAGGGAGCTGGTGGAGCTGACGAGAAAGATGTTCCCGCTGTCGCATAAGAGGGAGGACACCTATATCGGCGGGCTTTCCATGGGCGGCTACGGTGCGATCCGCAACGGGCTGAAATACCACGATACCTTCGGCGCCATCGTGGCATTGTCCTCCGCACTGATCGTGGAGGGACTGCCGGCGCGGACAAATGAGCCTCCGATTTTTATGGAGCGCAGGGATTATGCGGAATCGGTCTTTGGAGACCTGGACGTGGTTTTAGAGAGCGACAAGAACCCGAAATACCTGGTGGAGCAGTTAAAGAAAGAGGGCGCACAGTTCCCGGAGATCTATATGGCCTGCGGCGACGCGGACGGGCTGATGGGCGCAAACCAGGATTTTGTGGATTTCTTAAAGACGCATGACGTGCCGGTGACCTTTGAGGTGGGGCCGGGCGGCCATGAGTGGGATTTCTGGGATACCTTTATCAAAAAGGGAATGGAATGGCTGCCGCTGGAGAAAAACGGCCTTGGGATCAACAGCGGAAATGTCGGAATATAAGAACAGGAGGGAGAAACCATGGGATTAAAAGCGGCAATTTTTGACCTGGACGGAGTGATCGTATTTACAGACAAATTCCATTATCAGGCGTGGAAGCAGATGGCGGATGAGATGGGGATCTATTTTGACGAGGAGATCAACAACCGCCTGCGCGGCGTCAGCCGCATGGACAGCCTGGAGATTATTCTGGAGCGGTACGAGGGCGAGCCCCTGTCGGATGCGCGCAAGGAGGAGCTGGCGACGCAGAAGAACGACACCTACCGCGAGCTGTTAAAGACGATGACGCCCGATGACGTGACACAGGAGGTGCGGGATACCTTAGCGGAGCTGCGCCGGCGCGGGGTGAAGATTTCCCTCGGTTCTTCGAGCAAAAACGCGAAGTTTATCTTAGAGCGCGTGGAGCTTCTGGATGCCTTTGACGCCATCTCCGACGGCACGAATATCACGAAGTCAAAGCCGGATCCGGAGGTCTTCTTAAAAGGCGCGGAGTTCCTGGGCGAAAAGCCGGAGGACTGTGTGGTGGTCGAGGATGCCGAGGCGGGAATCGATGCCGGGATCGCGGGCGGCATGAAGACGGCGGCGATTGGTGACGCGGTGAATTGCGGCAAGGCGGATTACACACTGACTACATTTGCAGATCTTTTGGATATCTTTGTGTAAATGTACGCGGCAGAATGGAGACGGATATGAGAGCATTATTTATCGGGGGAACCGGCGTGATCAGCACCGCGGTCGTGGAGCGGCTGGCAGAGGAGCTGCACTGGGAGGTGTGGCTGTTAAACCGCGGGAACCGGAAGGATGCCGTGCCAGAAGGCGTGCATCAGATCATCGCGGATATTCACGACGAGGCGGATGTGGCGGCAAAGCTGGAGGGGCTTACCTTTGATGCGGTGTGCGAATTTATCGGATTTAAAGTGGAGGATGCAGCGCGGGACTACCGGCTGTTTCGCGGGAAGACGAAGCAGTACATCTACACGAGCTCCGCGTCGGCGTATCACAAGCCGGCGGCGGGCTATCTCGTAAACGAGGGGACGACGCTCGCCAATCCCCACTGGCAGTATTCCAGGGATAAGATCGCCTGTGAGGAATTTCTGATGGAGAAGTACCGCAGCGAGGGATTCCCGGTTACCATTGTGCGCCCGAGTCACACTTACGACAAACGTCATATTCCGCTTGGGGTACATGGGAAGAACGGCTTCTGGCAGGTGATCCGGCGGATGCAGGAGGGGAAGCCGGTGATCATCCAGGGGGACGGGACATCTCTCTGGACCGTGACCTACAATTCCGATTTTGCAGTCGGATACACCGGGCTCATGGGAAACCGCCACGCCATCGGCGAGGCCTTTCAGATCACGGGGGACGAGACCCTGACCTGGAATCAGATCCACGAGACGATCGCGGACGCGCTGGGGGTAAAGCTGCATGCCTATCATGTGGCGTCGGATTTCCTGGCGGCCGCGGGGAAAAAGTACGGATATGATTTTGAAGGCGGGCTGACCGGGGACAAGGCGTCCTCCGTTGTATTCGACAACAGTAAGCTGAAAAGAACCGTGCCGGATATGTGCACAAAGGTGCGGTTTGACCAGGGGGTGCGGATTGCGCTGGACTATGTTCTCTCACACCCGGAGGAATGCCAGGTGGAGGATCCGGAGTTTGACGCCTGGTGCGACCGTGTGATCGCGGCGCTTGAGGCGGCGAAGGGACAGGTATAACAGGGAGACATCTGCCCTCACAGCCCCTTCCCCAACCGCGTGGACATGAGGCAGGTTTCCCCGTTTGCAAAACGGATGATCCGGTTTTTTACATCCGTCTCTGCGATATTATGTTTATTTACTAGAAAGGAACGGTGGCAGCGCACAAAGGGATCCCCCAGTGTGTCTGCCAGTTCTTTTATGGCGCCGGAAAATTCGATCTGGCGGTCCTTCGCGTGGAGAATGACTTTGTGGATATTGCCGGAGGTCTCGAAAAAGAGAATGTCCTCATAATCCACACTGATTTTTCGCCCGCCGGTTTCGATCGTACAGACCTTATGCGTCCGGTTGGTTTGGAGCGTGTAGAGCTCCAGGGCGTGAAACAGGCATTCCCGGATCTTCACCTTCAGCTCGGCGGGGTTGTCTTTTAAGATAAAATCCATTGCCTCCACCCGGTACTGAAAGGTCATGAAGCCAAGCTCGGAGTGGGCGGTGATAAAAATGATAAAGCCCCGGGGGTCAGCGAGCCGGATCTTTTGTGCCAGCTTCATCCCGTTTATGTCGCTGCCCAGATCGATATCCAGGAAATAAACGCCGGTGTTCTGGCTGTTTGTGACCGTCTCCAGCAGCACATGGGGATCCCCGGTCTCCAGCACAAGCCGCATATCCGGTTCTTCGATCAGCAGGGTGTGTTCAATGATCTGTGCGATGGCCTGCCGCTGCATAGCATGATCCTCACATACATATATGTCCAGCATAGATTGTCACTCCTTTCCATCAGCCGGTTTGTCATCAGGCCGGTGCGCCGGCATATTAACAGAACGCCAGCTCCATGTGCTGGGTGAAACAGCCGCGCTGCATGGTGGTCTCCAGCAGCACATTGTCGTAGGAACGGAGGATTTCCTGCGCGTTGGAAAGCCCGATCCCCTGATGTCCGGCCTTTGTGCTGAAGCCCTTCTGCTTTACCCGGTGCAGCGCCACGCCCTCCTCCCGGAAGCGGTTGCTGATGATGACCGACACACCGGCCTCGTTTTGAATAATATTTAAACCGATCTGCGGCTGTTCTGTCTCCAGGGCCGCTTCGATGGCATTGTCTAAAAAAATTCCCAGCAGCCTGGCGAGGTCCACGGTATCCATCCCGAAGCGCTCCACCCTGTCCGGAATATCAATCGTCACGTCAATCCCTGACTCGTGGGCAAAAATCATTTTTGCGGAGAGCAGGCCTTTGATTTCCGGCACACCGATGTTGCCAAGCTGATTCAGCCTGAAATCACCCTGGTCGATCAGACGCTTTGTCGGAAAGATTTCCCTTTCAAAATAGTTTTTTAAGCCCTCCATATCTCTGTTTTCCATATAGCCGGACATGGAGAGCAGGATGTTGACATAATCGTGCTTAAAAGACCGCAGGCTGTTATACATGGCTTCCAGATTATGCGTGTAGTCCTGTAAATCCAGCAGGGCTTTCTGCTTTGCCTCTGCCTGAATCTGTTCCGCCAGGAAACGGCGCATCGCGAGAAGAAGAAAAAGCATCACCAGCAGATACCCGGAAAGACGCAGGACATTATTGTAGATCATTTTTCCGACAGAGCCGTCCTGCCCTGGGATCAGATCGTCAAACAGAAAGAGGGTGATGAGAAGCATCAGTCCTGCATCCGCCAGGTACCAGGTCTGGGGAAAGCGGAGAATCCCTTTGCCTGACAGCAACAGTCCCTTTAACAGCCTGCCGCAGAGCAGCGTGGTGACATAAAAGAGCAGCAGAAGAAGCAGGGCGGCGAGGAAGGAGACAAAGGGCCGGTTTAACAATGCAGGGGGAAACAGCCGGTCCAGAATACCGGTCAGAAAATTGTCTGCCACGACGGCGAGCACACATCCCATCAGGCCCATCCCCACATTCTGGGGCGCGGTATCCCGGCAGACGGCCAGCCCGTAGATGCAGACGGCAGCCGGAATGGCGAAGAGCCCGTAGGGGATGCAGGAGAAAAGCGTTACCGGCACCCCGGCGACAGACAGCAGGAGACAGAGTACGGCAAATGCCTTAAAACTCATGCGCCCGGGCCAAACATTGCGGATGGCAAGGGAAAGCCGGAAAAATGACAGCAGCGTTCCGATCGATGGCATGGTGCCCTTCCTCCTTTTCGAAATTCACTTCACTGATTATACTGTATCTGCCTTCCGGGATCAAGCGGTGCCCTGCGAAAATGACGAATAAGCGCGTGTTTTCCGTGTGAAAAATACGTTTGCGTGCGAAAGAAAGCATTTTATGACGGTTTTAGGGAAACTGCCGTCTTTGCTGGTATACTGTTCTGTGATCATTTGATTTCTTTTGAAAGGAGACGGGAAGTTATGAAGCATTTTTTAAAAGGGGCAGCTGCGTTTCTGATCACGATGGCCGGAAACATCATCATCAATGTGATCTGCAATATGCAGGGCATTGATCTGAATTCCACCGCGCAGACGATGGGGACGGTGTTTGTGGCCCTCGCGATTTATCACGCGCTGATCCGGAATGAAACCGGTAAAGATGACAAAAAACAGGAAGGCTGACAAAACCGATCAGCAAACGTCACCCCCCGGCCTGCAGATTCCGGTATTGAGAGGGCGAAACCTGATAGTATTTCCGAAAGGTCTCACAGTAGTAGCTCGCACTGAAAAAACCGTATTCACCGGCAATGTCCGTGATGCTTTTTTCCGTGGTGAGCAGCGCTGTGAGACTTTTGTTCAGGCGGACTTTTGTGGTGTAGGTGATCGGGGTATCGCGCAGGTATTTTTTAAAAAGAAGGGCGCACCGGCTCTTACAGCAGGCACCTGCCGCAGCGATATCCGCTAACGCGATGCGCTCCGAAAGGTGCTCTTCGATATAGGCGATCATGGATTTTAACGCGGCGAGATCATAGGAATCCCCCGGCCCCATGCTCCCCTCCGCCGGCATGTGGCGAAAGAGCAGGCTTAAGATCGCAGAAAACTGCTCGTACACGGCAAAGTAAGACAGCGTCTCATGCGTGCTGCCATGAAACCGGCGGTACAGCTCCCGAAGCTTTTCGATGATCCCGCTCTGCCAGCCCTGGTGGTCTAAGTACAGGTACGGGCAGGCGGAATTCCTGGTGATGCGTTCCACATAATTCTGATAAAACCATTCATTTCCATGCAGCAGCTTTGGTGAGAGCAGAATGCAGATAAATTCGCACTCGTGACGCTCCGCGGAAAATCCGTAGTGCAGCTGCCTGCTGTTTACCATGATCCCGTCCTTTTCCTTCAGTTCGATCAGTTCCCCGTTTATATTGTAGGTCATATGTCCTTTGTCGATGACGATGAACTCGAGATCCTCGTGCCAGTGGCTGACCGCGGAATAATCCGGGTAGGTGGAGAGGATGCCGTAGCGCGCGTAGGCGGGAAAGAGGGGATTGTTGTAGGCCACGGTCTCGGAGGCATCGGGGTTGAAGGCGGAGCAGTACTCGGTGGTCAGGTTCATGAGAAAAATCCTTTCTGTGGAAGATTGTTATATTATTATACACTATTCTGAAAGAAATTCAAACAGAAATATGATATTGTGGTATCGTTGATGGCGGGGATCCGGCGGCGCCAAAGCACGGTAACGCGAGGACGGGGAGGCCACAGGATGGAGGCGTGACATGAAGGGGATGGAGAGCTTTAAGAAGAGAATGATCCGGCTGGTACTGCCGATCGCATTTCAGCAGTTTATGCTGGCGCTTGTATCCGCAAGCGATGCGGTGATGCTTGGAACATTAAGTCAGGATTCTATGTCTGCGGTATCGCTGGCATCCCAGGTGACGTTTGTCTTTAACCTGTTTATGGCAGCGTTTGTGATCGGGGAAAACATGTTTGTGGCGCAGTATTACGGGAAACGTGATTTTGACGGGATTTCGGATGTATTTTCCCTGGTACTCCGTATGTCCAGTCTTGTGGCTGTATTCTTTTCGGCGGCAGCGATCCTGTTTCCGGCTGCGCTGATGCGCATTTTTACAAACGAGACGGCGCTGATTGCGATGGGAAGCGATTATCTGCGCTGTGTCGGGATCTCTTATCTGCTGTCAGCGGTGGCGCAGGTGTGTATGACGGCGATGAAAAACTGCGGTGCGGTTAATCTGAGCACGGTCATGAGCAGTGTGACGGTTGTTCTGAATATTATCTTAAATGCGGTTTTTATTTTTGGACTCCTCGGCTTCCCGGCGATCGGAATCCGGGGCGCGGCAGTGGCAACCGTGCTTGCGACGGCAGTGCAGGCGGGATGGAGCGTCTGTTATGTGAGATGCGGTATGAAGCGGATCCGGTTTTCGTTTCGGAAGTCTGACAGCGGACTGCGGAAGCGTTTTTGGGAGAAAACGGCGCCGGTGCTGCTCAACGAGCTGGTGTGGGGCGGCGGGTTTACGATGTATTCCGTGATTTTAGGACATATGGGCGGCGACGCGGTGGCCGCGAATGGTATCGCCAATATCGCCAAAAACCTGATTGTGTGTCTTTCCATCGGATTGGGAAGCGCCGGGAGTATCATCATCGGAAATGAGCTTGGCGCCAGCCGGTTTGAGGAGGCGAAGCGGGCCGGGAGGACGCTTGTCCTTGCGTCGGTGATCTGCGGTGTCGGATCCGGGATCCTGCTTCTGATCTTATCGCCGGTCATCGTGCGGGCAGCCGTCCTGACGCCCGCGGCGGAGGAGTATCTGCGGGGGATGCTTGTGATGAGCTCCTATTATCTGGCCGGAAAATCGATCAACTGTATGACGATCGGGGGGATTTTCCCGGCGGGAGGGGATTCAAAGTTCGGACTGTGCTGCGACGCGGTGACACTTTGGTGTGTAACGGTTCCGCTGGGGTGTCTGTGTGCGTTTGTGTTAAAGCTGCCGGTTCTGGCGGTTTATTTTGTGCTGAATCTCGATGAAATTGTGAAGCTTCCGGTCGTGTTTTTACATTACAGGAAATACGGCTGGGTAAAAAATATTATAGGAGGATGATGATCATGACGATGAGAGAGAGAATTGCAAATGGGTATCTGTTTACCGATTACTGCGAAGGGCTTCCGGAGGACCGGGTGAACTGCAAAAGACGGATGATCGCGTTTAACGCGACGTCGCCGGAGGATGAGGCGGGCAGGATGGCAGCGATGAACGAGCTGTTCGGGAAAGAGACAGGCGCGTGGATTGAGCCGCCCTTTTACTGCTGCTATGGGTACAATATCACCATCGGTGAGGGAAGTTATATTAATTTCAATTGTAATTTTATCGATGACGGAAAGATTACGATTGGGAAAAAAGTGATGTTCGGGCCGGCGGTCACTATCGCCACAGTCGGTCATCCGATCGCGCCGGATATGAGGGAATATATGTATACGGATCCGGTCACGATCGGGGACAACTGCTGGATCGGCGGCGGGGTCACGATCTGCCCGGGGGTGACGATCGGGGAAAATACGGTGATCGGAGCGGGCAGCGTGGTGACGAAGGACATCCCGGCGAACTGCGTGGCGGCGGGAAATCCCTGCAAAGTGATCCGGGAGATAGACGAGCGCGATAAAATGTATTATTATAAGGACAGGGCAATTACGGCGGAGGATCTTCTGGAAGAGAGGAAACTCCGGTAGCGTTGCGGGAAACAGACAAAAGACCAGGGAGAAGAGGAAAAGGAAGGAGTATCAGAAAATGGAGAAGAAGATGACGATGAGAGAGCGCAGGGATGCGGGGCTGGCCTACATCTCGGACGAGAGCATTTTTGAGGAGCAGCTGGTCTGCAGGAAACTTTTGCAGAAGCTGAATTTTATGGACCGGGCGGATTTTGACGGGATCGGCGCGGTGGTGAAGGAGCTCTTCGGCAAATCGGAGGGTGCCTTTGTCAATCCGCCCTTTTACTGCGATTACGGCTCCCACATCGAGGTGGGGAAAAATTTTTTTGCCAATTATAACTGTACGATCTTAGACGTCGCAAAGGTGAAAATCGGGGACAACTGCCAGATGGCGCCGAATGTGGCGATCTACACGGCAGGACATCCGGTGCATCCGGTTTCGCGCAATTCCGCATACGAGTACGGAAAAGAAGTGACCATCGGCGATAACGTGTGGATCGGCGGGAATTCGGTGATCTGCGCCGGCGTGCACATCGGGGACAATGTCGTGATCGGAGCGGGCAGCGTGGTGACGAAGGATATCCCGGACTGGTGCATCGCGGCGGGCAATCCCTGTAAGGTGATCAGGAAAATTACGGATGACGATAAAAGAAAGCTTTTTCACGGCGAGGAGATCGACGATGAGGCCTGGGCGGATATTGTGGGGCGGATGAAGTTTTAGTGGCATTTTTTTATGCAATCATATATACTACTTATAAAATGAACGGTGAACAGGCGGGGTGTATTGCAGGTGGTTTATCATAATATCACGGATCTGACGCATCTGAAATGGACATTATCCAGACATTCTTCGGGAACGGCAGGCAGTTTCCTGAAATCATATGAGCAGGCTGACGGAATAAAATATTACTATAAGTTATCAAATTTTGATACGGTCCGGGGAATTTTTGGCCACGAATGCATTAATGAAATCGTGGCACAGAATATTGCGGCTGCATTAAAAATACCACATTTGGAATATGATCTGATTTATGCTGATGTGGAAATCGATCATAAACAATACCGGACATGGCTTACAAGGTCAGCTGATTTTAAAATGGCCGGTGAACATAAGCTGGCATTTGAGACTTATTATGAGATAAACAAAAATCCGGACGAGGACGTATGGGCTTTTATCGTGCGAAACCGGCTGGAACAGTATTTTTATCATATTTTTATATTGGACTACCTGATCTGCAACCGCGACCGACATGGCGCTAACATTGAAGTGCTTGAGAAAAAGGGAATGTATCGCATGGCGCCTGTATTTGACAACGGACTCTCTCTGATGTTTTCCTGTTATCACGACGGCATGGCGATGGAATGCTTTGACCGGCGAAAGGACGGGCCCGTCAATAATTTTGTGGGAACCATGTCGCTTTCAGAGAATCCGGGAAAGAAGGGATAACATTGCGAAGATTTTTCATTAAAGAGGAAAATGGCTTGTCAGCAGAGGGGAATGAATACGCGATTCTTTCCTATGATGAGGATACGGATCAGTATCATATTTCAATCCCCCCGTCCGTAAATCCTGACAATTTACCTGCAATCCCGGGTATTCTTGCCAGGAAAGGAATTCGGGAAATTGAGGATAAATGGGCAAGACGTTTCGTAAAGGAGCGTGTCGTACCGCCGGATCGTCAGAATATTGGCATGATCTTAAGGGAAGTGGGAATGAGCTATTACAGTGAATTCCCGCTGCTTGTGTACACGGACGGACGGTGCGCGATGGATGATTTTTTCCTGGAAGAAATCAGAGAGCAGTGACTTTCGTTATCCATGATCGCCTGTCTGCCGTCCTGCGGTGCTTATGGTTGTAAGTAAAAAGTTCAGCCCGCGCCATTCGCAAAACCGTGTCTTCGACACTCTCCGCCGTTTCACGGCTGATTTTTGCTCATATACGGGCGCTCCCCTCATGCTTCGCAGAATGTGCTCATTCATGCGAGCATGATTCGCCCATTTTGCAAAGCATGGCTGAACTTTTTTCAAACAATTTATAGTCGTTTGGTGCAATGGCGTTTGATAAGTGATCCTCCTGATCCGATATGATTTATGGTAAAAAAGAAGATGGAACTTACAGGAAAGGAGACAGGTATGAGGATCAGTAATATAAGCGGCGCAGGGGTGAACCCGTATGCCTGCACCAGAAGCGGCAGAAAGGCGGCAGGTGCACAGCGTTTTGAGGAAATGGTACAGAAGGCAGTGGGTTCTGATACTCTGGAAACAGGGGATGGCTTGAGGAATATTTCCGACGAAAAAGAGACGGAAAACAGAACAGATATTATTGTAAAACCGGATGGTTCAAGAGTATTAGTTATAACTTCAAATATAGGCGAGATGAAAACTACAATGAGTATAGAAATCTCCAAACCAGCTGATATGCAGAATATCAATCTGAATCATGATAATGAAAATGGCGAAACTCCGGTTTTTGAATCAGAAACAGGTTCAAACAATACTTCAGACACAGACAGCGAGACGTGATTGGGAAATTATAAAATCCTCAAAAGACAATTTTATATGTCAAAAAATAAAAAATTTTTATGAAATTGAATATAAAAGTTGAAAATGAGATAAAATAGCGCTATACTGATTGTGACAGGAGGGAGGCGATAAGAATGCTTTGTCAGTTTTCATTTCAGAATTTTAAGTCATATAGAGAAGAAACAACTTTTGATTTGCAGGCAGCGGCAATTCCTGAGTTCAGGGATAGTCTGATAGTTCGTGACAAGTGTAGTGACCTCCTGCCGGTAAGCGTTATATATGGACCAAATGGAGGAGGGAAGACAAATTTAATCCGGGCATTATCCTGTCTGATCACAGCTGTAGTGAAACCTGTTCATGACCTTGGAAGCACAAGAAATCGTTTTGTTATGCAGCAGAAGGTTGTGGCGGAACCTTTTTTGTTTCATAGTATTTCGAAGGATGAGCCTACAGAGTTTGAGATTTTCTTTCGATCAGAAAAGTATGAATATCGCTATTATTTAGCAGTTCTCAAAGATGAAATATCAGTAGAAATACTGGACAGAAAGACAATCGGTGGGAAAAAGCCGGCACATATTTTTTATCGTGATGGTGAAGATATTACTTTGGGAACTATTTTAAGTAAGGAGAATGTAAACACTAAGGTTAATGAGAAGATGCCCTTCTTATCTTTTTTAGCGATTAATTATAATATATCTGTGATAACAGAGGTGCAGGAGTGGTTTGAATCGTGTATCATTCGTAATTATGCCAATCCAATGATAGAAACACAGATTATGCTGTCCGATGATGAAAAGATAAAAGATCAGATTATTATGCTTTTGAATGAAATGGATATTGATGTAGAGGATTACAGGTTTGATGATAAGGAAGAACAGTTGTATACGGTACGTACAATTGAAGGTAAAAAGTATGAGCTGCCATTTGACCATGAATCCGATGGTACCAGAAAGCTGATCGCAGCGCTTCCGGTTATGCTTGTTGCATTACGGGAAGGTCGTCTTGTAATTATTGATGAGCTTGATGCAAAGCTGCATCCCAAACTTTTGCGGTATGTGATATCTTTGTTTAAGAATAGAAAAATTAACAGATATGGAGCACAGCTTTTATTCACTTCCCATGATATTGCTACAATGAAGAATACAGTATTTCGGAGAGACGAAATATGGTTTGCAGCATTAGATGAGAAGCACAGCAGTCAGATTTATTCTTTATATGAAATTCGACGTGAGGATAATGAAAGAGTAAATAGTACAGCGGCGTTCGATAAGCAGTATCTGGAAGGCAGATATGGAGCAGATCCTTATTTGCAAAATATGCTAAGCGGAGGTGACTGGATCTGAGTCTGAAGCCTCCGAAGAAAAGCGATCTGAGTAAATCATGGATGAAAAGGAAACCGGACAGAGTTATTAAAATTCATCCTGAGTATCATCTTATTGTAACAGAAGGAACAGATACTGAACCTGCATATTTTGGTTCAATAAAAGAAATGATCAATAAACAGTATCCAGAAAAGATACAGCTCGATGTGTCCGGTGAGGGAGATAATACGATCAGCCTGTTTGAAAAGGCGAAATCCCTTGCTGTAAATAGTCCAAATATATATAAGCATGTCTGGATTGTATATGATACAGACGATTTTCCGCCTGCTCACACCGACCTTGTTTTACAATTATGCACCGAAAACAGCACGGATGAAACCGCATTTCATGCTATCTGGTCGAATCAGTGTGTTGAAATATGGTTTTTACTGCACTTTTCATTTATGCAGTCAGATATCCATCGAACAGAATACTGGCCCAAGTTAACACAGCATTTAAAGCAGATTGGCGCTGGTGAATATGAGAAGAACCGTAAAGATATGTATCAGATATTGCGTCCGTATATGGAGTGCGCCATTAGAAATGCAAAAAGACTGAATGCGTTAAATGAGGGGAAATTACCGTCTAAAGCGGCTCCTGGAACAAAAGTCTATGAGCTGATTGAAATTCTGAAGCCCTATCTGACAATAGAATCGTAATGAGGGCGGGGTCATCCCCGCCCTCGCCGTCTGTCCCGACGACAATATTCTCTCTGTTCTGATGAAGAAAAACCAATGCTACAACCATAGGAGTCTTGAGTATGACCGGGAAAGGAGGAATAACCACTGGATTAAAATTCACGCTTTGCATAAAGCCTTTTTGAAAGCAAAAACGAAAATAGCAGAATTAGTGTAGCCGCCACAACCATACCACCATTGACGAAGAGCATATTTTGGCTGGCATACTCCAGAATATTAAAAAGCAGATATTCATTTCCCGGCAAATAAGAAATCATTACCAGCACACTATACAGCGCCGTAAAAAGCGCAATCGGAACAAGCATTCCCCAAAACTTTCCTTTGCTATATCCCAGCCTGAATAGTACAGGGAACATACAAAGATTAAAAACGGAAAATAGCAGGTAGCTTATTGTTATAACAGGCAAAAACCATCTGATTGGGCCGTAATAATGCGACAGCGAAAAGCAGTCTGCGAGAATAGCCAGAGGAATGCCAGTAACCAATCCAAGCAGCCCCATGCCAATGGATAAAGTATATCTGCCAGCAACAATGGAAGAACGCTTCACTGGCAGTGTCAGATACAGCTTATTCAAATCGCCTTTTTCCTCTACCGCAAAAGTGTTGACTGAAAAAAACAGGAACATAAAAACATTGGTTGGAATAACTAACAGTGCAGTTATAAAACCGGCGGCCAGGGAAATCACAGGGGGCAGGAAAATTCGCAGATGAAAATATTTCATCGCATTCCAATCAAATTTAGCCATTCGTATCATCATTCCTGTACCCCCTTGCTCATTCGTACCATAATATCATCAAGAGAAACGGTTTCTGTAATGACACTTGCAGGAAACCCTGCGATGTCTTTTGTTTCAATCATACCATCAAAACCACTCGGATGTTCCCGCAGGCCAAATACTTTCTCGCGCTTTGATTGTGGTAAATCACCTGTACCGCCCCGAATCAAACAATATTTTTCAATTAAGTCCTCCTTTAACCCGCTATACAATATGCTTCCATTTTTGATATAGGTGATATAGTCGGCAATTTTTTCAAGGTCGCTGGTTATATGAGTGGAAAAGAATATTGTCCTGTTTTCTTTTACCATGTAATTGCGGAATATTTCCAGCATTTCATTTCGGCCAACAGGATCAAGACCCGAAGTCGGTTCATCCAGCAATAACAGCTTTGCATCATGTGCCACAGGAAAGGGAGGACGACACCTTATGAAGCAGGGAGCATTGATTTTTGACAAAGAAAGCGGACGCTATGATATTCGTTTCGGACTGAATGACTATCACGGCGGCTTACATTGCGGCGAATGTTTTGACGTGTTCGCAGGCGGCAACAGCTGTGGGAGAAAGCGGGGAAAAGCAGGGAGCAGAAACACCGGAGGATGCT
>CANRSX010000072.1 GCA_947642555.1 uncultured Roseburia sp.
GACTCCGGCACGTTCCCGTGCCCTCCTCCTCCGAAACAGAGCGTCCGCTGCATCCTCTCGGATGCATCTGAAATCTCTTTAATAAAGGAATCTTTCAAGGTTTATCCACTGTTCAGTTATCAAGGTTCTGTCTGCTGTCGAAGCTGTATCTCTCGGCGACAGCCAGTTTACTATATCACCTGAAAAACGGTTTGTCAACAACTTTTTTTCATTTTTTTATTTTTTTGTCATAATCATCCGTTTCCCCGCATAATGACGTCCATTGCATCCTTTACCGTCCGCACGCCGATCAGCCGGATCCCGCCGGTTTTTCCGGATTTTTCCTGCATGGAGTCAACGCACACCTGCGGGAGGATGCAGGTGTCAAACCCGAGCTTTCCGGCCTCCTGCACACGCTGTTCCGCCATACTCACCGCACGCACCTCCCCGCTTAAGCCCACTTCCCCGAAGCAGATCAGCTTTTCGTCAATCGGACGGTCTTTATAGCTGGAAATGACCGCAAGCACAATCCCGAGATCCACGGCCGGCTCATTCATCCGGATCCCGCCCGCGATGTTGACATACGCGTCGCATCCTCCCAGCGGGAGATTTAACCGTTTTTCCAGCACCGCCAGAAGCAGGTTGACCCGGTTAAAGTCTGTCCCCGCCGCGGTTCTGCGCGGAATGCCGAAATTGCTGTGGCACACCAGCGCCTGTATCTCGATTAAAATCGGCCGGCTCCCCTCCATCGAGCATGCGACAACGGAGCCGGACGCGCCCTCCGGTTTGCCGCTTAACATGTATTCCGAGGGATTTTCCACCTCCATCAGCCCTTCCTGGCGCATCTCGAAGACCCCGATCTCGTTGGTGGAGCCGAAACGGTTTTTCACGCCGCGCAGAATCCGGTAGGCCGCGTGCCTGTCACCCTCAAAATAGAGTACCGTATCCACCATATGCTCTAACACCCTGGGACCCGCCACAACGCCTTCCTTTGTGACATGACCCACAATAAACACGGAGATGCCCTGTCCCTTTGCGATCTGCATCAGGACACCCGTGGATTCACGCACCTGCGACACGCTGCCCGGCGCGGACGACACCTCCTCGCGGTACATGGTCTGGATGGAATCGATCACCACGATCTTTGGCTTTTCCCGGTCAATCACCTTCTGTATCGTATCCAGGTTTGTCTCGCACAAAAGCGTCAGGCTGTCCCCGAAACGGCCGATGCGCTCCGCCCGGATCTTGATCTGACGCAGCGATTCCTCCCCGGAGATATACAGCACTTTTATCTCCTGCAGAGAAAGGTTCTGACACACCTGAAGCAGCAGCGTGGATTTTCCGATACCCGGATCGCCGCCCACAAGGACCATGGATCCCTGCACGATCCCGCCGCCGAGCACGCGGTCAAGCTCCCCGATCCCTGTGGTCGTGCGGTTCTCCTGCGCCGTCTCAATCGACGAGAGCGGCACCGGCCTTGTCTCCTCCGACGCCTGCACCCGCATCCCCTTTCCGACGCTTTTCTTATCCACGATTTCTTCTACAAACGTATTCCACTCGTGACAGCCCGGGCACTGTCCCATCCATTTGCCCGATTCGTGACCGCAGTTCTGACAGAAATATACGGTTGTTTTTCCTTTTGCCATGGTTCTCCCCCTGCTTATTGCAATAGAAAAGGAGCTCTGCAGCTCCTTTTCCTGTTTTCCTGACTTCTGTACGCCTGTTTATTCACACTTCTGAATCCGGACGTCCGCCGGCTCTCCTCCGAGCTCCACGCTGACGCTTAGCTTACCCCCGAGATTCGTCCTCATCTTACCGGCGTCCGCGCCGTTAATCGTGATGTCGTACTCGGTCTCATCCTCTAAGCCCACCGTAAACTGCGCATCCTCCGGCCCGTCCACCTGAAACGCCATCCCCTGATCCGTCGCCTTCAGATTCAGCACCGCGGTGCCGGGAACAGACTCATATACAAACATGCCATTGCGCTCAAGCTTGGTGATCTCCCGGTAGGTCTTCACCTTGTAAATATCTCCCTGATGCTCAAAATTATCCAGCTTTGCCTTCGCACTCAGAGAATAATCCCCAAAACTGATTGTCCCATCTGTCTCCGAACGGATTAATTCACTTATAACGGCCATTTTATCCTCCTGTGATACTTCTGTCGTTTTGCATAACTGCCCTGCAGCATCTACATAATTATTATAGTATAACTGCCTTTTTATTTCCAGTGTTTTCCGTCACTTTTCAGATTTTTTTCATTTTTCACTTTTTTCCGGTTCAAACACAATCACGTTCTTTCTGGTCGTCACCACAACCTTCATTCCCCGCCGGATCTTCCCTTCCAAAAGCTCTTCCGCGAGCTTATCCTCGATCTCGTTCTGGATCTTCCGCCGCAGCGGTCTGGCACCGTATTTGGGCTCGTATGCCTTTTCCACGATATATTGTTTCACGCTGTCGCGCACCATAAGAGAGATGCCCAGCTGCTTTTCACAGCGGTCCGCCAGCTCCTTTGTCATCAGCCCCGCAATCTGCTTCATATCCTCGCGGTTTAAGGCGCGGAACACGATCGTCTCATCGATCCTGTTTAAAAATTCCGGCTTGAAAATGCGGCGCACTTCCTCCATCACGCTGCTTTTCATGCGGTCATAATTCTGTTTTTCGTCGTCGCCCGACGCGAAACCGAGCCGCTTCGGCTCAATAATCGACTGCGCCCCGGCATTGGAGGTCATGATGATGATCGTGTTTTTAAAATCGACCTTCCTTCCCTGGGAGTCCGTGATATGGCCGTCGTCCAGCACCTGGAGCAGGATGTTAAACACATCCGGATGCGCCTTCTCGATCTCGTCAAATAAAATCACCGAATACGGATTCCGCCTCACCTTCTCGCTGAGCTGTCCGCCCTCCTCATGGCCCACATAGCCGGGCGGCGAACCGATCATTCTGGACACGCTGTGCTTTTCCATATATTCGGACATATCCACCCGGATCATCGACTGCTCTTTGCCGAACACCGCTTCCGCGAGGGCCTTGGAAATTTCCGTTTTCCCTACGCCTGTCGGCCCGAGAAACAGGAACGATCCGACCGGCCGCCTGGGATCTTTTAAGCCGACGCGTCCGCGGCGCACCGCCTTTGCCACAGCGCTGACCGCGTCCTCCTGGCCGATCACACGCTTATGCAGCGTCGCCTCCAGTTTTCGCAGCCGCATGGCCTCTCCCTCAGCCAGCCGTTTCACCGGAATTTTCGTCCAGCCGGATACGATATCGGCAATCTCGTCTTCCCCTACGGACAATTTTTTCCGCTGACGGTCGCGCTTTGTCTTCGCAGCCAGCTTCTCCGCCTTTTCTTCCAACTCTTCTTTCTCTGCCCTGGCCCGGCGCGCTCCATTGAGGTCGGCTTCTGACAGGGCGTGTTCCAGCTCCGTTTCCTTCGCTTTTATCTGCTCCCTTAGCTCCGCTGCCGCAAGCGGATTTCCGCCCGATGTAAGGCGCAGCTTCGCCGCCGCCTCGTCCATCAGGTCGATGGCTTTATCCGGCAGAAAACGGTCGTTGATATAGCGCGCGGAGAGACGTACCGCCGCCTCTAACGCCTCGTCCGTGATCGTCACCTGATGATGCGCCTCGTACTGGCCGCGCAGCCCTTTTAAGATTTCGACCGCTTCCTCCTCGGTCGGCTCCTCCACCATCACCGGCTGGAACCGGCGTTCCAGGGCAGCGTCTTTTTCGATATATTTGCGGTATTCCTCGATAGTCGTCGCTCCGATCACCTGGACTTCGCCGCGCGCGAGCGCCGGCTTTAAAATATTGGAGGCATCGATCGCGCCCTCCGCGCCGCCCGCGCCGATGATCGTGTGGATCTCGTCGATAAACAGCAGGATATTTCCCGCCCGGATCACCTCTCCGATCACACGCTTGATGCGCTCCTCGAATTCACCGCGGTATTTTGACCCCGCCACCATTCCGGATAAATCCAGCGATACCACGCGTTTCCCAAGCACAGTATCCGGCACCAGACCAGCCACGATCCGCTCCGCAATTCCTTCTACAATTGCCGTTTTTCCAACTCCCGGCTCTCCGATCAGACAGGGGTTATTTTTGGTTCTCCTGCTTAAAATCTGGATAATCCGGTCAATCTCCGCCTGTCTTCCCACAACCGGGTCCGATGCGCCTTCCTGCGCCAGCCTGGTCAGATCCCTGGAGTACTGGTCCAGCACCGGCGTCCCCTCCAGATTTTTCCTGCGGCCCGGCTTTCCGTTCTGAAAATCCTCCTTGTAGAGGGCAGCGTCCTCCCCCATGGCGACAAGCGTGTCCACATACAGCTTCTGGACATTGACCGATAAGGTGTTTAACAGCCGTGAAGCCACGCAGTCCGTCTCCTTTACCATCGCGAGCAGAATATGCTCCGTTCCGGTCAGCTCGGAGTGAAAGCGCGCCGCCTCCCTGGCCGCCCCTTCCAGCAGACGGACAGCGCGCGGGGAATATCCCTCACGGTCCATAAGTCCCGTGGGCGATGCCGGTGCGATCAGCTCCTCGATCAGTTCGAGCACCTTTTCAAGCTCCACGCCGTTGTCGCCGAGCACCTGCGCCGCCACACCGGTTCCCTCTTTTAAAAGTCCGAGCAGAATATGCTCTGTCCCGATATAATTATGGCTCATAGACTTTGACATCCGCACCGCAATGTCAATGGCCTTTTTCGCTTTTACCGTATATGCTGTCTGCATTCTTCCCTCCGTTCCTGTCTTTAAAGGTCGTTAAAGTCGATCACTTCCAGCGATCCGTTTTCATTTCTATCCTCTTTTTTCTCTTCTTTTTTCTTTGCGGGCTTCTGCGGATGTTCCGGCCGCACGCGGGGCTTTTTCGCCGGCTCCTCCGCAAAGAACCGCTCCGTGGCCTCTCTGCGCTCCGCGTATTCCTCCGCCGAGAGATTGCCGCCCGAACGCCGGCGGACCTGATGGTTCTGAACCGGTTCGGACATCGTCTGCCGGACTTTTATTGGCCCGCCGTCCGCTATCTGCTCTGTCCCGCCGTTTACGTCCGGCTGGTCGTCCTCCGGCATTTCATCCCCGCGATCGTCCTCTGATTCATCCGGCCCACCGGATGCACGGTCGTCCTCCGGCCTTTCATCCGCACGGTCGTCCTCTGGCTCCTCCGGCACGTCGGACGCCCAGTCATCCTCCGGCCTTTCATCCGCACGGTCATCCTCCGGCACATCATCCGCCCAGTCGTCCTCTGGCTCCTCCGTTTCCACGTCAAACTCTCCCCGGGCCTCCTCTTCTATAAAATCATCTTCCCAGTCGTCTTCCGGCTCCTCCTTTGCACTGCGCTTTCTCCCAAAGAAAAAGCCCCTCTTTTGCTCTGCCGGCTCCTCATCCGATTCGTCCGCACGGTCGTCCTCCTCGTCGTCGAAGTCCTCCCCGTAACCATCATCCTCATCGAATTCGTCGTCATCCGCGTCGCCCGTTCTGTTTTTAAATCTGTGCACCAGCTGGTTTACAAGGATAACGAGAAGCACGGCGATCACAAAAATAAGGATCCCGATGATGCCGCCCATGGATCTGCGCGCTTCCTTGTAGCGCTCCTGCAGCGCATCGTAATCTTCCTGGAGCGGATCCGCAGCAGGAATTTCTTCTATCTCTGTAGTCTCTCCCTGAGCTGCGGCAAGGGCCGGGTTGAGACGCTGGTATGTCCCTTCCATCTGATCATACTGATACCAGCCCTCCGTCCCGCTGGCATTCACCGCATAGAACAGATAAAAATCAGAACCGATCTCGCTCTCCTCCGGCGTCATGGCCTGATAAGCGGTAATGCTTTCCCCGTCGCGGATCTTAAGTTCGGTCTGATGATAGTTCTCCGGCAGAACCGTATCCACCGGGGACAAAAGCGCGATCACGTACCGCTCCTCATCTCCAAGCCGCACAAACGGGTACAGCACGTCCCTCGTCTCATCATAGACAAAAAACCTGCCCGTCCCATCCGTATCCACGGGCGTGAGCCAAAGCAGATGGAACATGCCATTGATAAAGCTTACGCCTTTGTACTCCGTTCCATGATAATTTATCGCATTTTCCGTAAAATCAGACGGAATGTCCTCCGCCGTAAAATCGTCCTTTACCTGCCAGGGCATGCCGTTTATCGTGACAGCTTCCGCCGGGACCTCCGGCTCCCCCGGTTCATTTCCCGCATCCGGATCTTCCGGCACGGACTGCCCGGGCGCGTCCGTCCCCCCGCCCTGCCTGGTGACACTGATGGTATACGTCGCCGTCACACCGTTTTCCGCACGCACGACAATCTTCACCGTATTCGTTCCGACCTTAAGCCCTTCGTTTCCCGTCACGGACTCCACAACGGCCTTTTCATTGACCGGAACCGCGGATACCGCAACGCTCGTCACGTCGCCGGACACCGTCGCGCTGTACTTTGTCGTCTTGCCGACAAACGACGGTGAAAGTGTCCCCGGGGAGATCGTAAGGCTTTTTAAGGAGTTGTCCGCCGATAACGGCGCCGTGCCTCCTGCGGCTCCTCCTCCTGCGTTTCCGCCGCCTGCATCCACGATGCCTGTGTCCGTGCCGCCCCCCGCGGCTCCTCCTGCATTTCCGCCTCCCGCCGCTCCGCCTGCGTTTCCGCCTCCCGCGGCATTATTTACCGTGACGGACGCGCTGCTCCCCGCCATGGACTCTAACTCTTCAGTTCCACCATACAGCACGCCGTCCTCGCCGGACACCGAGATCGCGGAGGTACCAGCCGCCACCGCTGTGAGCGTAACAGTAAACGTTTCTTTTGTTGTGACAGTAATGCTGTTGCCGCCTCCTCCATAGATCTCAGAACAACCTGCAAACTGCAGGATCCCGGCGTCCCAGGAAACCGTCATCTTCGCCCATACCGTTTCCCCCGACGCGCCGGACGCGCTCACGGAGACCGTGACCGTATCCCCGATATTCACCGTCCCGGAGGACACGGAGACCGCGGTCTTCCCGCTGGCGGCCAGAACCGTGTCCGCTGGCCAGAACAGGCCGACGCAGATACTGAGCATAACAAAAAGGGCAACAAAACCTTGCTTGCGTATTTTCATGGTAAACCTCATTTCTTCACTGCTGTATGTCGAACGGACCGGTCTGTTACTGACTGATCTGTTCAATTCCCAGGATATGCTTCTGCAAAAGCACCAGATCCACATTGGAAATCTTTCCGTCACGGTTGATATCCAGCGCTGCCAGCCCGGCCCCGGTCTGTGTCTCGATGCCTAAGATATGCTTCTGCATCAGCACCAGATCCACATTGGAGATCTTTCCGTCCCCGTTGATATCGCCGTACATCACGTTCCCGGACGTCTGCGGCTGCTGTCTCGCGGCCGTTATGGTGTATGTCTTCGACGCGCCGCTCTGTGAGATGCAGGTCACGTTAATCGTATTATTGCCATAATTCAGGGAATAATTACCGGTTCCCGTAATCTTTGACGTACCGGCCACCGCGGTCGCCGCAACGTTTATCGTGCCGACGTTCTCCGGCACCACCACGGAGTACGTGGTCCCGGTCCCGGAAAATCCCGGCGTCAGGCCGTACCCGTCCACGGTAAGGGAGGACAGCCAGTTGTTCGGGTTCCCGGTGTCCGCAAACGTCACCGGCGATTCCGGCATATTGGTATAGACCGGAATGCGGAAGACAAACGCCTGATTTTTATCCAGGTGCGCCTTTCCCATACTGCTGCCCTCGCCCATCGCCGCCTGCACGTTCGTCATATACTGGTGACTGTACAGGCTGTTTGTATAAACCACATTAAATTTTTCGAAATAAATCGTATTCTGCCCCTTTTTGACATAATTATCCGCAACGACGGAAGATCCGCCCGCGATCGCGCGGTAAATGGAGTTCCAGCCCTGCTGCTTCGCATATGCCAGTCCGTTCTCCGCCGCCGAAGCCGTGCTCGTGGTGTACGCGCGGACGTTAAAATAATTGTAAAAGCCCTCGTAGCCTGCGTATGTCCCGGAAATCAGCGGGCTTGTACCGTTCACGCCCTGCTCCTGCTTACAGCGCGCCGCGAGGTGATACGGGCTCACGCCAAGGCCAGCCCCGATCTCCGCAAACGTATCCGCATAGCCGCGCACCGCCCCGTCCGTATCCGTATAGCTGCCCGACATAAAGGTGTTGGAGAGAATATTGCGCACCCCGTCCGCCGTCTGATAGGATGCGTATTCCAGCGTCTCGAACTGAAAAATATAATCTTCATTTAAGAAATTTCTCGGATCCATACAGTATGCGATATACGCGGATGACGCGCCAACCCAGCCCGGTCCGTCGAACCCGTACCAGGTATTGGCTTCCCAGTTATAGGACGCCGGGTCCGTGGACTTTCTCGCATCGTTTGACGACGCCTGCACCAGATTCCGCCCGGTCACGCTCTCGTTCGCGATCACCGTATTCCAGTCCAGCCCGGTCTGTACCGGCACAAACTGCCAGTTCGGGTACTTCTGATGAAGTGCGAGCAGGGAATTGCAGTAGCTCTCCGGAAAGCCTGCGGCCCGGAGCGCTGCCATGTATTCTTCATCCGGCACCGTTGTCACGGCGCCGCCGGATCCATTGCCCGGCACCGTGCCCTCCACCGTCACATAGTCCGCGCACATATAGCCCTGATAAGAGGTCCCGCCGACGCTTAACGTAACCTGATACCAGTTCAGCCCGCCGCCCGTCGTCTGTCCCAGAACCGTGACCGGCTGTCCTTTATAGACCTTTGTCAGCGCCGAATATGAGGTCCCCGCGCCGGAGCGCACATAGACGCCCAGCTCGGTATTCGCCACCACCCCCGGCACTCCCTGCGCCGACGGATCCGCCGGCGCAGACGGACCTGCGTCCTGCAGCGTGACATAATCCGACCTGGTATATCCGCTTATCGTCGTCCCATTGTACGGCGCCGTGATCTGATACCAGACATAACCGTCCGAACCTGTCTCCTGTCCGGTCACGGTAACCACGGTCCCCGGATATAAAAGGCCGACCTGCTCCCCGTTTACCGGGGCATTCCGGACGCGCACCGGCCCGTCATTGATCGTACCGGCCACCGGGGTATCCGCATAAGCCTTCCGCGGGGAAGGAAAAGCAAAGATACAGACGGCTGCCAGTGCAACGCAGATGGCAGCCAGTGTAATCCGTTTTTTCTTATCTATATGTACAGAACGCTCCATTCCTTTCCTCCGCAATCATTCCGACCTCCAGACAATTCAGATTTATTATATGGGATTTGGCCGGACGCGTCAACTTAAAATTGGCAATTTTCCACGAAATGAAAATGTCAACATTAAATGCGAAAGTTTTTTTGATTTTTTCGCTTTCAGCAATACGCACAATAAACAATGCTATTTATTGTGCATTTTTTACATAATGCAAGTTTTGGTTTTGGTGTGATGCAGATCCGGATCCGGATCGCGTTCTGTGATACCTAAAAATAGGCGCACGAAATAAAAGCCACTCGCACAACAAACATTTGTTCTATGCTGCAATCTTTTCCAATTCCTTATTATATAGTTCCTCTGCCGTCATATACTGATGCAGGCGGCGCGGGTAGTTATTGATCCACTCTGCTATATTATCAATATCTCCCTGCGTCTTATCATCAAAATTTACGCCCTTTGGAATGTGACGGCGCACTAATTTGTTTTGGTTCTCATTGCTGCCTCGTTCCCAACTGCTATATGGGTGACAGTAATATATCTTTGTCCTTTTCTTTTTGCTACGCCTTGACCGCTCCATGCCTTCCCAATCCGCAAATTCCGATCCATTGTCTACGGTTATGCTTTTAAAGATTTCTCTAAATTTCTTTCCTAACTTCCTTTCCAATCGGTCTAATGCTTTTACAACTGCTGCCGATGTATGATCTTTCAGTAAAAAAATAATTTCTTTGCGCGTTTTCCTCTCTGTCAGTACCAATAAAGCCTTTTTGGAAACGCCCCGCGCCCCAACAACGGAATCCATTTCCCAATGCCCAAATTCCTCCCGCGTGTCTATTTCGTCCGGTCTGTTCTCGATGCTCTCCCCTTTTGTAGCCCGCTTTTGTGTAGTTTTCCGCTTATGTTTCTTTTCTCCTTTTCTCTTTTCCGGCAGGTGTTTCATTGTCAAATTCAGAAAAACGCCCTTATCAATGTAACTATATAGAGTGGTTACGCATATTGAAAAATCATATCCTTCAGCTTTTACTTTTGCCAGTGCCGCCGCAGGACTGTACCCCTCATTTATTATAATTTCCTCTATCCGGTCAGCAAATGCCTTCTCATTCCCTATTTTCAGATCCGCGCCCTTTGCAGCTAAAACCTCCTCTTTATGCTGCTGCGCTATGTCGGGGCTGTACCTCATTTCCTTTGTAAGATCCGAATTTAACGCCTCAAACTGTCCTCGGTTTAATTCTCTATAAATCGTGCTTATATGAAAATGCAGAATTTCCGCGATCTCTTTTGGCTTGTGTTTTGCCTTAATAAGTACCTCCAACCGTAACCGGTCATTATATGTAAGTTGTTTACTCATAATTATATTATCTCACTTTCTGCACACGCCTAAGGGCGGCGGGTAATAGTCTACCTGCCGCCCTTTACGCGCCAAACCTTTTATTTCATATCATCGTCAATTAAGCTGTTTATATATTCGTTTACGCTCTTTCCCGCTGCTGCTGCCCTTTTCTTTATTTCCTCCTTTCTGCCCTTTGGCACCGTTAAATTGATCCGGTCATACTTCTCTTTGATATAGTCGTTTTGGTATGCAATTTGGTTAAACTCATTGTTGGATCGCAATTTCAGCCCTCCTTTCTTGACTTTTCCGGCTCCCATGATATAATGTAAATCAGTTAAGGGGCTTTAGTTACTTAGTTGCTATTGCTCTTTATCGTCTTTGGGGTTGTCGGTTTGGTCGCTGTCAACCCTATTTTTTATGTCCTTGATTATCTCTAAGACAATGACCGTTACTATTGCTACTTCTGCCAAAACTTCTATTAACTTTATCATGGGGCTTGTTTCCTTTCCTTTGTACCGCCCCTTAACTGTTTACATGAATATTATAACGCATATTACGCAATATGTCAATACATATTGCGTAATATTTTCAGATTTTATAAAACTGCCTGCATCGCCTCTTTTGCCTCATCGTCCAAATACCAATACCGCCCGAAACCCCTTGTATATGGTTTATCAGAATTTACTTTATATACTCTGTTTTCGCTCGTTACTTTTCCGTCAACCCTTATTTGCTGCCAAATCGCGCCGCCGCGCTTTATGTATTCCGTTTCCAGTAGCCGCCCTTCGTATATTTCCGAAACTGTGGCTTTCTTCCTTTGCTCTGCCTCCGTCTGCTGCGCCTCTTTAATTGCAGCTTGTACCAATGTGCTATACTCTGCCATTTTCCTGCCCTCCTACATCATTTCTGAAATAGTTTCCAACTGCTGCCGCCTGCCCCTTATCATCGCCGCCGCTGTCTGTGTGTCAATTTTCCCCGCTGTCGCCTTTACTATTGCCCTTGCCAACGCCTCAAATGCCTTGTATTCCTCACTATATGCCAAATCAAAAGCCTTTTCTTTTTCCTCATTTTCCGGATCATTTTCATATTCCCGATCGGCTGCATCTGCTTTTCTTTCTGCCTCTTTTAATCTCTCTAACAATTCTTTCATGGTGTTTTTCCTCTCTTTCATTTGATATATCCATTATATTACATATTACGCAATATGTCAATACATATTGCGTAATATTTTAAAAATATTTCCGCGCACAAAAATAAAGGGGTATAGCCCGCGCCATACCCCAACATTGCAATTACATTTTCTTTACTGCTCGGAAACCTCGGCTTTTACCTTTTTCGCCTCGATTGCCTTTTTTGCCGCCTCTGCCTCTGCTTTCGTCATGCCCCCGGCATAAAGCAGGCTGTACTCCGTTTTGCAGATTGTCAGCGATACATGAACGCCCGCCCTTCTCGCCTCTGCTGCCCTCTGCAACGCCTCATTTCGTGCTTTAAATGTGCCGCAGGTAACTTTATATGCCTTTTCCTTTTTGGGCGGCTCCTGCGCCTCTCCTGCCGCCTTGCTTGCCTTGTTTTCTGCCATGTGCGCCTCCTTATCTCAACTTTAAAACCTGCCCTACGTTGATAACATTCACATTTTTAATGTTATTCAGCTTTGCAAGGGCGGCAACCGTTGTATTATGTTTCCTTGCGATCTCGCTCAACGTATCGCCCCGCTTTACGGTGTATGTTGCCACTCCGGATCCGTTCATAAGGGCATTAACCGCCGCCTGCACTTCGGCATAATTATAGCCTTCCGCCTCTAACCGCTGCTTTCTGTCGGCTCCGTTGCCCCATTTACCGGCTTTTACTTCCCGCGCCACTTCTGCAATGCTCTTTTTCGCCGGTGCTGCCGGTTCCTCCGGTTCCGTTGCCATGCTCTTATAG
>CANRSX010000073.1 GCA_947642555.1 uncultured Roseburia sp.
TCAGTGGCGAATCGCCGGATAAAAGAATAAATAGAAAATCCGATTACATGATAAACGTAGTATATATTATATGGAAGGAAAATGCAAGTGTAATTTTTAAGTGAAAAGTTCAGCCATGCTTCGCAAAATGGGCGAATCGTGCTCGCACGAATGAGCACATTCTGTGAAGCATGAGCGGAGCGCCCGTATATGAGCAAAAATGAGCTGCGTTAGCAGCGGAAAGCGCTGAAAGCGCGATTTTGCGAATGGCGCGGGCTGAACTTTTCGTAACTTTTCGAATATAAAATCAAACAGCCTTGCTTTTTTCTCCTTTTTGTTCCATAATAAAATAAATTTTTTTAAAGGAGATCCCCTATGAATCTGCTGATCATCGACGCTCAGGGAGGCGGCATCGGAAAACAGCTTGTCGCGTCCATTCGAAAATCTCTGCCCGATCTGGATATCACTGCGGTCGGCACCAACACTACAGCGACCTCAGCCATGTTAAAGGCAGGGGCGGACCGCGCGGCGACCGGTGAGAACGCCGTCGTCGTCAACTGTCGTCACGCTGATGTGATCATCGGCCCGATCGGCATTGTGATCGCCGACGCGCTGCTCGGCGAGATCACGCCGCTCATGGCAAAAGCCGTGGCCCAGAGTCCGGCAAAGCGCCTATTGATCCCGGTCAACCACTGCGACAATATCGTGGTCGGTGTAAACGATCTGAATCTCGGTCGGCTGGTGCAGGATGTAATCACCGAATTACAGGAGATCCGATCCGGCTCTTGATTTTTTGTCCCGAATCGTGTAACATAAATAAATAAGAATCCTGCTTCGCAGGATTCTCCGCCTGCGGCGGGTCGCATCAACGACATGCTTCGTCTCCGCCGCAGTGCGGTCCTGCCCGGAGGGCTTTTTGTATCATGGGCAAATTGCGAAGCAATTTCCTATGATATGAAAAAGGTAGCAGGAAGCTGCCGGTACGGGTGCAGAAGCATCCGGTGTTTTATCCACAGGAGAATCAGATTATACGACAAACGGTATGCCAGGAAGGCACACAAATCCTTACGAAAGGGATCTGTGTGCCCTTTTTATGTGCAGCCCGACGAAAAATGAAAGGAACATCCAGACATGAATGTGAAAAAAATCTATGGCCTGCTTCTGGCAGCGGCGCTTCTTGGCACCGCAGCCTGCGGCCGGGAGACATCCGGCAAAACAGGGTCCGGCGATCCCTCCGTCAGAGACAGCGTCGTGATCGCCATTGGCTCCGAGCCGGAGACGCTCGATCCCACCAAAGGCTGGGGACACGGCAATTCCCCCATCGTTCAGAGCACGCTGGTGCGCTACACCTCCGATCTGACCTTTGAGAACGATCTCGCGACCGGCTATACGCTCTCCGACGACGGTCTGACCTGGACATTTACCATCCGGGACGACGCATATTTTACAGACGGGGAGAAGGTCACGGCCTCGGACGTTGCCTTTACGCTGGAAACCGCCAGAGCGGCACAGGGCTCGGTTGACCTGACCTACATGGAGCAGGCAGTTGCGGAAGATGATTCTACGGTTGTCATCACACTCTCCCGCCCCACCTCGATTTTCCTGAATACGCTCGCCTCGGTCGGCATCGTTCCCGAGCATGCCTACAGCGAAGATTACGGCACGCATCCGGTCGGTTCCGGCCCGTACCGCTTCGTCGGCTGGGATCCGCAGGAACAGATCCTCTTTACGGCAAATGAGGATTATTACGGCGGCGCTCCCGCGATCCGGGACGTGACGGTTGTCTTCATGTCCGAGGACGCCGCGCTCGCGGCCGTCATGGCCGGCGAGGTCGACGTCGCATATTCCACGGCCACACTCGGGAAGACGGAGGTAAACGGCTATCACGTCGAAGCGCTCCCCTCCGCCGACAACCGCGGATTTACGCTTCCGCTTCTGCCGGACACAGGTCAGACCACAGAAAGCGGCGCGCCGATCGGAAATAATGTCACCTGTCACTTAGAAATCCGCCAGGCGATCGCTTATGCGATCGACCGGCAGCAGATCGCGGATACGGTGTTACACGGCTTCGGCAGACCGGCCTTCTCGGAAAACGACGGCATGCCGTGGAATAACCCGGATACCAGAATTGAGACAGATGTCGACCACGCCGGGAAACTGCTTGCGGACAGCGGATGGGCGGATTCGGACGGCGACGGGATCGTGGAAAAGGACGGGGTGAAGGCCGAATTCACCTGCATCTATCCCGCCGGTGATTCGGTGCGCCAGGCGGTTGCCATGGCCGCCGCCGAACAGGTATCCGCGATCGGGATCCGCATCCGCGTGGAGGGCGTGAGCTGGGATGAGATCACAAGGCGCATGTTCTCCGAGGCCGTCGTCATGGGCTGGGGCTCCGCCATCCCGAATGAAACATATTACCTGTACCGCTCAGAGGGCGCGTTTCTCGATGATTTTTACAATCCGGAAGGATATCAGAGCGAAGTGACGGACGGATATCTGGACGCCGCCATGGGCGCGCTCACCGCCGAAGAGGCAAATGAGTACTGGAAAAAGGTACAGTGGGACGGCACGACCGGAACCGCCATGCAGGGCGAATGCCCGTGGATCTGGATCGTCAACCTGGATCATGTCACCTATGTCCGCGACGGCCTTTCCATCGGCACACAGCCGGTTCACGGCCACGGACACGGGCTGCCCCTGATCCAGAATCTGAAGGACTGGCACTGGGAGTGAGGTATTTTACATGAAACGACTCATACGGATTTTTCTGACATACGGCATCCGGCTTGCCGCCCTGCTTCTGGCGGTAAGCATCGTCTCCTTTGTCCTGGTGGACGCGTCGCCGGTCGATCCGGTAACGCAGTATATCAACGGGCTTGGGACCGCGGTCTCCCCGGAACAGCGCGCCGAAATCGAGGCATACTGGGGTGTGGATACGCCTTCTGTGGAACGATATTTTAACTGGCTTGCCGGGGTTCTTAAGGGAGATCTCGGCGAATCCTCCTTATACCGCAGGCCGGTCTCGGATATCATCGGCGAGCGTTTTGCCGGTTCGCTGGCCCTGATGTGCCTCGCCTGGGCCTTGTCCGGCATCATCGGTTTTTCACTCGGATGTCTGATGGGCATGTACCGGGACAGCTGGCCGGACCGGATATTAAAAAAGCTGTGCTATCTCTTAAGCTCGCTCCCGACCTTCTGGCTGGGTCTTCTCTTTCTGCTCGTGTTTTCGGTGTGGCTCGGCTGGTTCCCGATCGGCTTCTCCGCGCCGATCGGCGTGCTCCACGAAGATACCACGATCGGCGAGCGGCTGTATCACCTGATCCTGCCCGCCCTGACCTTAAGCCTGATATCCTTCTCCCAGATCGCCCTGCACACGCGGCAGAAGCTCTCGGACGTGCTGGACAGCGAATATGTTCTTTTTGCGAAAGCAAGAGGGGAAGGAAAATGGACGATCCTGCGCCGGCACGGGCTGCGCAATATCCTCCTGCCGGCGCTGACCCTGCAGTTTGCCTCCTTCGCGGAGCTTTTCGGCGGCTCCGTCATCGCGGAAAACGTATTCAGCTATCCCGGCCTTGGCAGCGCAGTGTCCGCAGCCGGATTAAATTCCGACGTCCCGCTGCTCCTCGGCATCACGCTCTTCTCCGCCCTCTTTGTCGGGGTCGGAAATATGATCGCAAATCTCTTATACGGGATCGTGGATCCCAGGATCCGGGAGGTGGGGGAATGATACGGATCAACCGCCGCAAAACTACAGTTATCTACGCCATCCTGCTGGCGACAGCGCTGCTCCTGATCTACGCCTTCGGCCTTCTGATCCCGAAAGACGCCCTGGCAGGCAGCTTTCAGGAAGCGGGGCTTGCGCCTTCCCCGGCCCATCCGTTCGGAACCGACGCGCTGGGACGCGACCTTATCCTGCGGACGATAAAGGGGCTGTCGGTCAGCCTGACCATCGGCCTTTTGGCATCGCTTATCGCCGCGGTCATCGCAGCGGTGTCCGGCATTGCCGCAGCCTCCGGCATAAAAGCCGCAGACGCCTGCGTCAGCTGGATCATCGACCTCGTGATGGGCATCCCCCACACGATCCTTGTGCTCCTGATTTCCTTTGCGCTGGGGCGGGGATTAAAAGGGCTTCTTATCGGCATCGCCGCCACGCACTGGTGCAGCCTGGCGCGTCTGATTCGCGCCGAGGTTCTGCAGCTGCGCGCACAGCAGTATATCATGGTTTCCCGCAGACTCGGGAAATCCGGCGCATTTATTCTGACACATCATCTGCTGCCGCACCTTATGCCGCAGTTTTTTGTCGGACTGGTCCTGATGCTGCCGCACGCGATCCTGCACGAAGCGTCCATCTCCTTCCTGGGCTTCGGACTCCCGCCGGAAGAGCCTGCCATCGGCATCATTCTCTCCGAGAGCATGCGCTATCTCTCCGCCGGGATGTGGTGGCCTGCGGTACTGCCAGGGCTTACACTTGTCTTAATCGTGCTTCTCGTGGACCGGATGGGTGACTGCCTGCAGCGGATCTTAAACCCCGTCCACGCGCAGGAGTAAGGAGGATTTTCTATGGAACAAAAAACAGATACCCTGCTGGAACTACATGACCTGTCCGTGTCATTCCGTATGTATGAGCGCGGCGCCTCTCAAAGGGAGCTGACCGTCATTTCGGATCTGCATCTGACGGTACGTCCGGGCGAGATCGTCGCGGTCGCCGGATCCTCCGGCTCCGGGAAAAGCCTGCTGGCCTCCGCGATCCTCGGCATCCTGCCGGACAATGCCACGGTGCGCGGCCATCTGCATTACAAAGGGGAGGAGCTGACCGCAGAGCGGCAGCAGGCGCTGCGCGGGACCGAAATCGCCCTGGTGCCGCAGTCTGTCGCTTACTTAGACCCCCTGATGAAAACCGGCGCACAGGCGGACGGACATAAAAAGCCGCGTCCGACCGTGCGGCGCGAACAGCTCTTCGCGCGCTTTGGCCTGCCAAAGCAGACCGGCCGCCTCTATCCGTTCCAGCTCTCCGGCGGCATGGCAAGACGCGTCCTGCTCTCCACCGCCCTGCTCACGGACGCCGCGCTGATCATCGCGGACGAGCCGACGCCCGGCATGAGCACGGAACAGGCCGTCGAAGCGCTGACCGTTTTCCGGGAGCTGGCGGATGACGGGCGCGCCGTCCTCTTAATCACGCATGACATCGACCTGGCCTTTACCTTTGCCGACCGGATCGCTGTCTTTTACGCCGGAACCACGGTGGAGACGGCTCCTGCCGCGGATTTTAAGGAGGGGCCGGACGCGCTGCGCCATCCGTACTCCAAAGCGCTGTGGCGCGCGCTGCCGCAAAACGGATTTACGCCGATCGACGGTTTTCAGCCCGTAGCCGTCCGCCTGCCCGCGGGATGCCTGTATGCGCCCCGCTGTCCTCATAAAACGGCCGAATGTGAAGAAAAAGTGCCGCCGGTTCGTGAAATCCGCGGCGGCGAAGTAAGGTGTTACCGGTTTACCGGCAAAAATGGAGGTTGTGATGTCTCTTAACGCAGAACATGTTTTTTTCCGATATGGCAGGAAGGGCCCCTGGATCTTAGAGGATCGGTCTTTTCACTTCGATCGCGGGGAGCGCGTCGCCCTTCTCGCGCCGAGCGGTTCCGGGAAAACGACGCTCGCCATGCTCCTCGCCGGATATCTGACTCCGCAGAAGGGACGGATCCTGCTGGGCGGCGCTCCCCTCCCGGGAAAAGGCGCCTGCCCCGTCCAGCTGATCTGTCAGCATCCCGAAAAAGCGGTCAATCCCCGCTGGCGGTTAGAAAAGATCCTTGCGGAGGGCGGCCCCCTGCGCGGGGAGCTTTTGGACGCCCTCGGCATCGAGCGCGCCTGGCTTACGCGCTTTCCCCTGGAATTATCCGGCGGGGAGCTCCAGCGGTTCTGTGTGGCGCGCGCTCTCGCAGGCGGGGCGGACTACCTGATCTGCGATGAGATCAGCGCCATGCTCGACGTGATCACGCAGGCGCAGATCTGGAACGTCCTGCTCGCGGAAGCAGAAAAACGCGGCATGGGGATCCTCGCGGTGACGCACAACCGGCATCTCGCCACGCGGATCGCGGACCGCATCGAAACGCTCTGACCGGCGCCAGACACGTTTCGATACAGCCATACCATTTCGGAGCGGCCACACCATTCCATTACGGCCGCTCCTGCCTTTTCATCAGTACCGGATCAGATTATAAATGACATCCGTCGCTTCCGCCACGCTCTCCGGCGTAAAGCCTTTGAAGAACAGGAAGGAGAGCTCCCCGAAGGACAGGTTTAAATCCTCCTTATCTCCGCCCGTAATCATCCCGTACGCCGCCGGAAGCTTCTCCTTTAAAATCTCCATCAGCTCCTCATCCCCGGCCACCTCGGAAAGCCTGGTCGCGGGCCCGTAGATCTTCCGGTAGTCCTGTGCGGGCGTGTAGGAAAAGTCATAGCTTCCCGTGGAAAGCACCGCCGTCCCGTCCGCGTCAAACATGATTCCGTCCGCTCCCGCAACCGGCTGTCCGGCATACCGCGGCAGAGCGACCTTTGCCTCACAGTCAAACGGGACCTCCACATGCATCGAAAATGTCCCGTCCTCCGCGATCTTCCAGTTCGACACATAGGTTCCGGAAACCGAATCGTAACTACAGTCATAATAACGGAATCTCATATCCGGCACGGGCGCGATCAGTGCTTTCTGAAATCCAGGCTCCATGGCGCGGATGCCGCCGATATATTTGTACATAAATTCCACCACCGAGCCGTAGGCGTAATGGTTCAGGGAATTCATGCCGGTCCCGCTGATCGTGCCGTCCGGCAGCAGGGAATTCCAGCGCTCCCAGATCGTCGTCGCGCCCAGGTTCACGCAGTAGAGCCAGCCCGGGAAGCCCTCGTTGAACAGGAAATGATACGCGAGGTCCTCCATCCCGTTCTCGCAGAGCGACAGGCATAACAGCGGCGCGCCCACAAACCCGCAGCGGATCTGATAGCAGTCTTTTTTCAGGCGCTCCTTAAACTGCGCGATCATCACCTCACGGTCGCGGTACAGCCCGAATTTTAACGCGACGATATAGCCCGCCTGCGTGTCCATGGAAAGCCTGCCATACGGCGTCACATATTTGTCGAGAAACGCCTGTTTTATTTTTTTTGCCAGCGCACTGTAGGTCTTCGCGTCCTCCGTTTTCCCCAGACGCTCCGCCGTTTCGGAAAGGATCTGCGTCGAGCGGTAATAGTAGGCCGTATCCAGGTAATGGTCGTCCGTGCTGCCCTTAAAGCTCTGCTCCGTCACGCCGTCGAGCGCGAGCCAGTCGCCGAAGGAGAAATCATTTTCAAACAGCCCTCTGTCGCCGTCTCTGACATCCCGGCGGTGCATATATTCCACCCAGTCGCGCATCAGCGGATAAAACGCTTCCAGCTGTTCCCGCTCGCCGTACATCCCCTTAAGCGTATCCGGCACAAAGGTCGCGACGTCGCCCCAGATACTCGAGCCGCCCGCCTCGCCAAAGGTCGGGAAGAAATTCGGCACCGCGCCGTCCGCCCGCACCTGCTCGGTGCGCAGGTCGCGCAGGAATTTCGCATAAAACGCGCGTGTATCCATATTATAAGACGCCGTCGGCGCAAACACCTGCGTGTCTCCGGTCCAGCCGAGCCGCTCGCTGCGCTGCGGGCAGTCGGTCGGGATATCCACAAAGTTGGATTTCTGTCCCCAGATCACATTTTCATAGAGCCGGTTGATCTTCTCGTCTGAGGTCCTGATGTAACCGGTCCGCTTCAGATCCGAGCTGATCACCTTCGACACAATATCCCCCGGCTTTAATTCGCCCGGCCATCCGCTCACCTTTACGTACCGGTATCCGTAGAAGGTAAAATGCGGGCGCACCGTCTCCTTTTTCCCGTCTGAGGTATAGACAAACACAGATTCCGCGTCCCGGTAATTGTCGTGGTAAAAATTGCCCTCCTGCAGCACCTCGCCCACCTCGAATTTCACCGTCGTCCCCGCCGCGAAATCCGCGGTAAACTCCATATAGCCCGCATGGTTCTGACCGAAATCCACGACCGTCTCGCCCGCCGGCGTGTGCAGGATTTCCGCCGCAGAAAGCTCCTCCACCGCCTTCACGGACACGCCGTAGCGGTCCACAGGCTTTGCCGAAGGCTCCGCCGCCACCGCGTGTTTCCACGGATTTTCTTTTCCGTCCCACAGCCGGCGGTTTAAAATTTCCCCGAAATAAATACCGCTCTCCTCGATGTCGCTGCCGCGGTACTCCCAGCTCTCGTCCGAGGCGATCACGTCCTTCGTCCCGTCCTCATATATAACGTGCAGCTCCGCGATCATCATCATCCGGTCGCCGAAATTGTTCTCCTTTAATTTCAGGCCGAATTTGCTCATGTACCATCCCTTGCCGAGCAGCACCTCAATCTCATTCTCTTCGCGAAGAAGCCCTGTGACGTCATAGGTGAGCACCTGAACGTTCTCCACATAGTCGGTCAGAAACGGCGCGAGGAAGTCATCGCCGATCTGCTTCCCGTTTAAGTACGCCTCAGACACGCCGAGCCCGCAGATATAAAGACGCGCTTTTACAATCTGTTTTCCGGCGGCAAAACGCTTCCGAAATACCGGGTGGAAGGCGTCGCCCCTCTCCGCGGCGATCCAGCTCGCCTGCCATGGCTCGTCCCTTTTTCCCGTCTCAAAATACGCCGGTTCACTCGTCGCGGATTCCCCGTTCTCCCCTGTCACGGTAACGCGCCAGTAATATGCGGTCCGCGGCTGCTGCTCAATGAGAAGCTCTGTCTCCCGGCAGTTTAAGTCCCCTTCCTTCTGCCACAGAATCTCCTTAAAATCCGGCGTAAGGCTCACCTCGACCCGGGCCGACCGCTGCTTTTTCGCCGCGGTGTCCGTGACCTTCCAGGATGCGAACAGCCGGTCAAAGCCGTATCCCACCGGATCTGTAACGCCGTTTACGTTTAAGCTGGTAATCTTCATCTCGTTCCTCCGTTTCGCTGCTGGATTATGTCCACACTGTTTTCGAATTCATTGTAGCAAAACATGTAACGGGATGTCTTTCCTTTTTCCGATGACCTTTAGCAGTTTTATGACCATTTTTTCAAAATGCGCTTGACAACTGCATCATTCTGTCATATACTGTACTTGTTGATATAATACAGTATATGACAGAAAGGCGGTGAACCTTTGGAGATTATCGTGAGCAATAAGACCAGCCGCCCTCTCTACGAGCAGATTTCCACACAGATCCGGACGCAGATCATGAACGGCGGACTGAAAGCCGGGGATGCGCTTCCCTCGATCCGTTCTCTTGCGAAGTCGCTGCAGATCAGTGTGCTGACCGTGCAGAAGGCCTACGACCTGCTGCAGGAGGACGGTTTTATCGAGACGACCGCCGGAAAGGGCTGCTATGTATCCGTCCAGAACCAGGATTTTTATCTGGAAGAGCTGCAGAAAAAGATTGAGGGCTGTTTTAATGAAGCGATCGCGACCGCGCGCACAGGCGGGATTTCACTTGACAAGCTGATCCGTCTGCTGACACTGCTATACGAGGAGGACTGACGATGACAGATGCTTTGACCATTTCGGGACTTACCAAAACCTATGACGACTTTGTTCTGGATCACGTTTCATTTTCCGTTCCAAACGGCTCGATCGTCGGGCTGATCGGCGAGAACGGCGCCGGCAAGAGCACCACCATCAACGCGGTTCTGGGGCTGATTCAGAAAGACGACGGCCATGTTTCCATATTAGAGCGTGGGGAACTGGACGACGCCGTAAAAGAGCAGATCGGCGTTGTATTTGACGGGAGCAATTATCCCGAGATCCTCTCCCCCGGGAAACTAAACCGCGTGATGAAGCGCATTTACCGCTCGTGGGACGAACCGGCTTATTTTCAGCTCTTAAAACAGTTTTCCCTGCCCGCCGGAAAGCAGATCCGGCAGTTTTCAAAGGGCATGAAAATGAAGCTGGCGATCTCCGTCGCGCTCTCGCATCACTCCAGGCTGCTGATCTTAGACGAGGCCACCAGCGGGCTTGACCCTGTGGTCCGGGATGATATTCTGGATATGCTGCTTGATTTTGTGCAGGATGAAGATCACTCCATCCTTGTCTCGTCTCACATTACCAGCGACCTGGAAAAAATCGCGGACTATATCGTACTGATCCACGAGGGAAAGATCGTTTTTTCCAGACCGAAGGACGAGCTGCTCGAGCAGTACGGTATCTTAAAATGCGGTGCGGCGCAGTTTGACGCGCTCGATCCAGCCGATATCATCGTGTACCGAAAAATGGATTATGAATGGCAGGTCTTAATCGCGGACAGACAGAAGATGCAGAAAAAATATCCGGACGCGATGATCGTTCCTGCCGCAATCGACGAAATAATGCTGCTTTACGTGAAAGGAGAAAAAGGATGAAAGGCGTTTTACTGAAGGATTTATACATTGCAAAAAGCAATCTTCTTGTCACGGCGATAAGCCTGCTTGTCCTTGGCTTCGGGCTTTCGTTTCTGCTCGAGCCGGGCGCACTTTTAGTCCTCGCGCCGGTCGTCTCCACGACGGCGGTTTTTATCAGCATCACCAGCGACGCGGGATCGAAATGGAACAAAAACGTGATTACCATGCCCCTGTCGAGGGCGCAGATCATCGCGGAAAAATATGTATTTTATCTCATACTCGCCGCATCCGGCAGCGCGATCGTCCTGCCTCCCTGCGTCCTGTGCACACCGTCCGGCGCCGCCGTAACCGCCTCCTCCCTGTGCCTGTACGGCACGCTCGGCATGAGCGCGACCTTTTTTGCCGGCGCAATCAGCCTGCCGTGCGCTTACCTGTCCGATCCCGAGAAGTCACAGATTGTCTTTATGCTGTCATTCCTGGCATCCACCGGAATCATTACGGGGCTCATCCTTCTGCTCAATCTGATCTTTCCGGTAAAAGATCAGATTCCTGCCGCATTTGGCATCGTATCTGTGATCTCCGCGATATGCCTGTTTTTGTCGTATCTTATTGCGGTAAAGCTGTACCGGAAGCGGGACATTGTCTGATATCGTCGTTCGTTCACGAAATGCTCACCCATTGCTCTCATGGATCACATCCAGCATCCCGCGCAGACGCTCCATCTGATACTGCCCCGGCGCGCTCGGCTTTTCATGGGAGCCGAAGGTCACGCACGAGCCGAAGGTCTCGCCGCAGAGTCTGCTGATGCTTCCAAGGCGCCCCATGGACATGGTGACTACAGGCGTCTTTGGATGTTTCCGGCGAAACCGCACCGTCACGTCAAGCAGATGCAGGACATCCTCCTCGCACTGCGGCATCACCGCGAGCTTCACAATGTCCGCACCGCCTTCCTGCATCTGCTCCAAGAGCATCTGCATCACCTCCGGGTCCGGCGTCTGTTCAAAATCGTGGTGTGACGCGATGACATGCACCCCCTGTTTTTTTAACTGCCGGATCCTGTGGTATGGCCGCTTCTCCTCGAAATATTCCAGATCCACGAGATCCACACAGCCCGACTCCGCCGCCAGATCGTGCAGATCCTCCAGCTCCTGTCCGCTCACCTGTGCCAGCCCGCCCTGCTTCCTGGAGCGGAAGGTATATAAAAAGATTTTATCCTTCAGAAGCCCCGCGGCCTGCGCCAGCACGTCCCGCACCGCATTACAGTCGTCGTAATGCAAAAACGCGTCCACGCGCCACTCGATCATATCCGCGCAGCTTTCCGAGAGATATGCGATCTCCTTTACCACATCCTCCGTCCGCTCCTCCATCACCGGGACACACAGAAGCGGACGTCCGCTCCCGATCTCTCTTTTTTTTATCTTCAGCATTCCCATTCTGGCCTCCATCCTTTTCAAACCTGCCAACATTATATCATGAATCTGCGATTCATGATCAGCATTCGCCGCTCGCCGAATGAAC
>CANRSX010000074.1 GCA_947642555.1 uncultured Roseburia sp.
ATCAACCACGTTAAACGCGGTGGCCGGCGTGTGGCCGGTCGATTCCGGAAAGATCTTCATCGGGGGCGTCGACGTCACACGCCTGTCCGAGCACAAGCGCGCCACATATCTCGGACGCGTCTTCCAGGACCCGATGACAGGCACTGCCGCCACGATGTCCATCGAGGAAAATATGGCGATCGCGGCGCGCCGCGGAGACCGCCGCAGGCTCACCTGGGGCGTCACAAAAAAGGAGCGCGACACCTACCGCGAGCTGCTCGCCGCCTTAGACCTCGGTCTTGAGGACCGGCTGGAATCCAAGGTCGGCCTGCTTTCCGGCGGACAGCGCCAGGCGATCACCCTTCTGATGGCGACGCTCAAAAAGCCGCAGCTTCTGCTGCTTGACGAGCACACGGCAGCCCTGGATCCGAAAACGGCCGCAAAGGTTCTCGAGATCTCAGACCGCATCATTGCGGAGCATCACCTGACTGCCATGATGGTCACGCACAATATGAAGGACGCCATCGCACACGGCAACCGCCTGATCATGATGCACGAAGGCGCCATCATCCTCGATATCCGCGGGGATGACAAGAAAAAGCTGACGGTCGAGGATCTGCTTCATCAGTTCGAACGCGTCAGCGGGGAAGAATTTTCAAGTGATAAGGCGCTGCTCTCGTAGCGGGCCGTACCGTTCCGGCAGGATCCGTTCTCCTGTGACCGGCAGACGGTTTCACAGGCTTACCCGGCGTTTCCCGGTGTCTGATTTTTACCGGTGACGCCGGGTTTTATCATAATCTGACAAAGCCTTTTTTACTCGTCGGCCAGGCGTGCGCGCAGGCCGCTGTAACGTTTCTGCTGGGATGTGTTTCGCACCATCCCGTAGAAGGTCGCCTCATTTCCTACAAGTGTCACGCAGCGTCTCGCCCTCGTCACAGCCGTGTAGAGCAGATTGCGGTTCATCAGCATCGCAGGCCCGCTGAGCAGCGGAATCACGACAGCAGGGTATTCGCTGCCCTGCGATTTGTGAATCGTGATCGCATAGGCCAGCTCAAGCTCGTCGAGAAGCTTATACGGATATTCCACCTGTCTGCCCTCGTCAAATTCCACGGTCATGGTCTCCGAAAAATCGTTGATCTCGCGTATGATCCCCATGTCGCCGTTGAACACTCCGGTGCCCTTATCCACCGCAAGGCCGAGCTTTGTGCGGATCTCCCACTCAAGCTGGTAGTTATTGCGGATCTGCATGACCTTGTCCCCCTCGCGGAAGATGACGTCCCCGTACTCTTTTTCCAGCTTGTTCTCTGCCGGCGGATTTAAGTACCGCTGCAGAATCCCGTTTAACCGCTCCACGCCGAGCAGCCCTTTTCGCATCGGCGTTAAGACCTGAATGTCATAGGAGGTGGCCTCCACAAATTTCGGGAGCTTCTGCTGAATCAGCTGGAGCACCACACTGATAATGACGTCCGCCTCATAGCGTTTCAGGAAAAAGAAGTCCATGCTCTTATTGTCGAGCTTCACTTCCTCCCCCTGATTGATCCGGTGCGCGTTTACAATGATATCGCTGGTGGATGCCTGACGGAAAATTTTCGTCAGCTTCACGACATTGCAGACGCCGGAATCAATGATATCTTTTAACACGCTGCCCGGCCCCACGCTGGGGAGCTGATTGACGTCGCCCACCAGGATCAGACGCGTCCCGACCGCAACCGCCTTCAGCAGGGAATACATCAGCGAAATATCGACCATGGACATCTCATCAATAATAATGACATCTGTCTCCAGCGGATTCTGCTCATTTCGCTCAAATCCCGCATTTCCCTCCACGCCCCCGTTTAACTCGAGCATCCGGTGAATCGTCCTCGCCTCAAAGCCCGTCGTCTCGCTCATCCGCTTGGCTGCGCGCCCGGTAGGTGCCGCGAGGTAAATATCCATTCCCTCCAGCTCAAAATAGCGGATAATCGTATTGATCGTCGTCGTCTTTCCGGTTCCCGGCCCTCCGGTGATCACAAGCAGCCCGTTTCGCACCGCCTCCTTCACCGCGGTCACCTGATGCTCATCCAGCGCCATACCGGTCTGTTTTCCAATCTTACGGATCCGCTCCTCAATCTCAGGATCCGGGACATCATAACTCACATCCAGCTGTTTCAGCATGGTCGCGGTATTTGCTTCCATATAATAAAACGAGGAGGCGTAAACCTGTGCCGTTCCCTCCGCATCACCGGCATCACCCTTTGCATGTTTTAGGATCACCTTCCGCTCGATCGCGAGATCCATATATTGTTTTTCCACCTGCTCCCTGTTTACCCCGAGCAGCTGAACCGCCCTTTTCGTGAGCTCGTCCTGCGGCAGATAGGTGTGCCCCTCCCCGGACGCCTGCAGCAGCAGATAGAGGATTCCGCTGCGGATGCGGAAATCCGAATCCAGACGGATTCCCACACGGGAGGCGATCTCGTCGGCCGTGCGGAACCCGACGCCGTCAATATCGTCGGCCAGGCGGTATGGATTTTCACGGATAATGCCGTACACCTCCTGCCCGTAGGTCTGATAGACGCGGACTGCCAGATTCATCGTGATTCCGTATTGCTGCAAAAAAATCATCGCCTGCCGCAGATCCCGTTTCTCGCTGACCTGGGCCGCAATCTCGCGCGCCTTCCGCTCACTGATCCCCTTAATCTCCGCCAGCCGCTCCGGCTCCTCCTCGATGATGCGGAACGTATCTTCCTTAAACCGCCGCACAATGCGCGCCGCGAGGGCAAGTCCGACCCCCTTAATCGCCCCGGAACCGAGATAACGCTCGATCGCCTCCTCGTCCTCCGGCGCCCTCTCCTCAAAGGATTCCACCTTAAACTGGCGCCCGTAAGTCGGATGATCCGCAAAATCTCCCGCTGCCTCAATATTTTCCCCCTCCGCGATCGCGGAAAATACACCTACACACGTAATCTCTTCTTCCCCGCTCACCAGATTCAGCACCGTATAACCGTTATCCGCATTTCTGTATATGATATGTTCCACGTATCCCGTCAGTTTTTCCACGTCTCTTCTCCATAACTATTTCCTGTGACATAAAATAGAATCCTGCGAAGCAATTTCCTGTGACACAAGAAAAACCTTGAAAACGTTCAAGGTTTTTCACATTGTGCTCTATTCTGTTCCGTCGCTGTCCGTAATCCCGTAATTGCGCTTCATCTGCTCAAACAGCTGCTGGGTAAAGGATGATCCTGACTGATCGACAATCTCGTCCGCAATCAGCTCGATCGCGCTGTCCATATGAAAATCTTTCAGCGTGCCGATGGAGGAATCCTCTTCCTCGTCCTCGTTTAACGTCATGTTCTCCTTTACTTCTTTTAAAACCTCCTCCACAAAATAGGAGGCAAAATCCTTACAGACCGTCATCAGCTCCTCTTCCGTCGATTCGGACGAAAGCCCGTTCGCCGAGGTCTTTAACGATGCGGCGCTGTTTACCGCAGCACTGTTTCTCGTGGTATCGATCATTGCGGCAATGCTGTCAACTCCCATGCTCATATGCGATCCGCCTTTCTGTTATCTCTTCAGATTATTCGCCTGCTCGAGCATCTCATCCGAGGTCGTGATCGCCTTGGAATTCAGCTGGTATGCACGCTGCGCGATAATCAGATTCACCATCTCGTCCGCCACCTGGACATTGGATCCCTCGAGATATTTCTGACGGACATTACTCCGGATCAGAGTTGCATTCGTGTTCTCATTGAGCGCCTCTCCCGATGCATCCGTCACTGCCAGCAGGTTATCCCCGATCTTCTCGATTCCGGCCGGGTTGTTAAACTGAAACAGTCCGAATCTCTGGTTCATGCTCACATATGTACCGTTCTGCAGACGATATCCGAACGATCCGTCCCCGGACACCTCGACATTGCCCGCGCTGACCCCCGCCGGAAGCCGGATCGGCTGGTTCTGCGTGTCGAGCACCGGATACCCCTGCGTATTGGTGAGAATAATCCCGTTTCCGCTCAGCGCCCAGGTAAAATTACCGGCTCTCGTATAGTAGATCTCGCCGTCCGCGCCGCGCACCGCGAAAAATCCGCCGCCGTCAATCGCGAAATCCGTGTCGTTCTCGCTGGCAATCAGCGGCCCCTGCTTGTAGATGGACGTATTCGACGCCACCCGCGTACCGAGTCCCACCTGTGCGGAAATCGGCTTCTGCTCCCCGTTCGCGCTGGTCGTCCTCGTCTGTATGTTCTGGTAAAGCAGAGACTTAAACTCTGTCTTCTCCTGCTTGTAGCCCACCGTATTGACATTTGAGAGATTGTTGGAAATATTATCCACATTCGCCTGCTGCGCCAGCATACCGGTCGCGGCAGTATAGAGTGATCTCATCATAAGAAACTTACCTCCTCATTAAACCTTTCCGACGTCATTGACCGCCTTGCCCAGCGTCTCGTCTATGGCGTTGATCATCTTCTGTCCCGCCTGATATGCCCTGGATACCGAAATCATCTCCACCATCTCGGACACCACATTGACATTGGAGGACTCGATAATGCCCTGCTCCACCTGCGCGTCCGACGCGATCACCGTACCGCCTTCCACCAGGTCGTACATATTCTCCCCGTACTTGGCGAGATAATTGTAATCCTCAAAATCCACAAAACCGATATTGGCAACCTGCTGATTGTTCTGGAATATATTGCCGAACTCATCGACCACGATCTTCACTGACGGGTCTACCTGAATCCGTCCTCCCGCATTGCCGTTTCTGGCATCGTTCATATTCAGCACATAGTCGCCGTCCTTTGTCACCAGATATCCCTGCCGGTTCACGACAAACGCGCCGTCCCTCGTATATTTCACCGAGGAATTGCCCGCCTTATCCGTAAATGCGATCGCAAAGAAACCGTCTCCGCGCAGCGCAAAATCAGCCTGATTATCCGTGATCCGGAAATTGCCCGACGTGTAATCCGTATAGGTCTCCCCGATATGAACGCCAAGGCTCATATTTCCGATCCGCTGCGGCATCCCGTGTGCAGAGCTGTCCTTAATCTTAATCGCGAGCTCATCCGCAAATGTCTGCGAGGTGGCTCCCTCTTTCTTATAGCCGTTTGTGTCGGCATTTGCAAGATTGTTGGAAAGGATATCCATTCTCCTCTGCTCGTTGATCATCCCGGTATATGCCGTATACAATCCTTTAACCATTCATCTGCTCCTTCTTTTGCAGCCGGCTATCCGCAATCCTGTGCGGAAACACCTGCAAAATCACAGCGACATCCCTGTCACTCCGCTTCTATATTATATCGGCAGAAATACGCCGGTTCTTAATCATCATCCCGCCTGCCGGATAAAAATTCCACAAATTTCCCCGTGCCGATCGCCACGCAGGTCATCGGCTCATCCGCCGTCATGGTATTAATCCCGGTCTTATCCTCGATCAGCTCCTCAAGCCCGCGCAGAAGCGCGCCGCCCCCGGTTAAGACAATCCCCCGGTCCGCCACGTCTGCGGCAAGCTCCGGCGGCGTCTTCTCCAGCACCGAGTGCACGGCCTCCACGATCTGTAAGGTCGGCTCCCTGAGCGCCTCCTCCGTCTCCTCGGAGGAAACCGCCACGGTCTTCGGCAGCCCCGTCACCAGGTTCCTCCCCCTGACATCCATCGTCTCGTTCTGCGCCAGCGGGAAGCAGCTGCCGATCCTGATCTTGATATCCTCCGCAGTCCGCTCACCGATCAGAAGATTGTGCTTCTTTCTCATATAACGTACAATCGCCTCGTCAAAGTCATCCCCGGCGATCTTAATCGACGTGCTGACCACCGAACCGCCGAGCGAGATCACGGCAATATCCGCCGTACCGCCTCCGATGTCGACGATCATATTTCCGCAGGGCCTTGAGATATCGATCCCCGCACCGATCGCAGCGGCAATCGGCTCCTCGATGATCGTCACCTCCCTGGCGCCTGCCTGGTAGGTCGCGTCCTCAACCGCCTTCTTCTCCACCTCGGTCACGCCGCTCGGCACACAGACGCTGATCCGCGGCTTGCGGAACGTCTTCTTGCCCAGCGCCTTCTGAATAAAATACTTGATCATCTTCTCCGTCACCGTGTAATCGGAAATGACCCCCTGGCGAAGCGGACGCACCGCAACAATATTTCCCGGCGTCCGGCCAAGCATCAGTCTGGCCTCCTCCCCGATCGCTTTGATTTTATTTGTATCACGGTCAAACGCCACCACGGACGGCTCTTTTAACACAACGCCCTTTCCTTTGATATACACTAAGATACTCGCAGTACCAAGATCAATTCCAATATCCGTACTCATAGTTCCAACCTTTCCTTTCGTTTCGACTGCAACGGTTTATCTATTCATGAATTTCTCTGCAGATCCTTCTGCCGCCACACGCGGAGCAAAAAAGGACATAGAGATACATTTAATCATATTTTTACATATACAGCCTTATTATATACAAAAACTGGAATTTTTCAAATGATTTTTTAACCCGCGGTCACTTTTTTTCAAAAAATAAGAATTTCTTCATTTTTCATTTTTTCATCACAGAAACATCACAATTCAGCACTATAGTAGGATTGTATCGCAGATACAGTTCTTCATAACTCACATCTGCCGGATCATGCACCATGACCGGCAGATACCCCCTTATGGTAATTCCGCTGTCATTATAACCACAAAACAGCGCAGCATCCGCGACAATACTGACCGGATGCTGCGCTGTTTTACTTTTTCCCAAGATATTTTTTTACGTACTGTCCAGTGTAGGACTGCGGCATTTCCGCCACCTCCTCCGGCGTGCCCTGCGCAATCACGGTTCCGCCCCCGTCGCCGCCCTCGGGGCCCATATCGATAATATAGTCCGCCGTCTTAATCACGTCCAGGTTGTGCTCGATGACCACCACGGTATTTCCGCCCTCCGAGAGGCGGCGCAGGATCTCGATCAGCTTGTGCACATCCGCAAAATGAAGTCCGGTGGTCGGCTCGTCGAGAATATAAATCGTCTTTCCGGTGCTGCGCTTTGAGAGCTCCGTCGCCAGCTTGATCCGCTGCGCCTCACCGCCGGAAAGCTCTGTCGACGGCTGTCCCAGCTTCACGTAAGACAGTCCGACGTCGTAGAGCGTCTGGATCTTCCGGTGAATGGACGGAACATTTTTGAAGAATTCCAACGCTTCCTCCACCGTCATATCCAGCACGTCGTAAATACTTTTTCCTTTATATTTTACCTCAAGCGTCTCGCGGTTGTAGCGCTTCCCGCCGCAGACCTCGCAGGGTACATAGACGTCCGGCAGGAAATGCATCTCGATTTTTAAGATCCCGTCTCCGGAGCACGCCTCGCAGCGTCCGCCCTTTACGTTAAAGCTGAACCGGCCTTTCTTATAGCCTTTCGCCTTCGCGTCCGGCGTCGCCGCAAACAGGTCGCGGATCATGTCAAATACGCCGGTGTAGGTCGCCGGATTCGAGCGCGGCGTCCGTCCGATCGGCGACTGGTCAATGTCGATCACCTTGTCTAACTGCTCCATCCCGTCAATCCCGTCATGCGCCCCCGGGATGCAGCGCGCGCGGTTGAGATCACGTGCGAGACGCTTGTAGATTATCTCGTTTGTCAGCGAGCTTTTTCCTGATCCCGACACGCCCGTGATACAGGTCATCACGCCCAGCGGAATCTTTACATCGATATTTTTCAGATTATTTTCCCGCGCGCCGCGGACGGTCAGATACCCGGTCGGCTGCCGGCGTTCCTCTGGCACCGGAATCCGGATCCTTCCGCTTAAATATGCGCCGGTGATGGATTTTTTATTTTTCATGATATCCTGCGCGGTTCCGCAGGCCACGACCTCGCCGCCGTGGGAGCCGGCCCCCGGACCGATGTCCACGATGTAGTCCGCAGCCAGCATCGTGTCCTCGTCATGCTCGACCACGATCAGCGTGTTCCCGAGGTCCTTCAGATTTTTTAACGCGCCGAGCAGCTTGTCATTATCGCGCTGGTGCAGCCCGATCGAAGGCTCGTCCAGAATGTAGGCCACGCCGACCAGCCCGGAACCGATCTGAGTCGCCAGCCGGATGCGCTGCGCCTCGCCGCCGGAAAGGGATGCCGTCGCACGGGTCAGGGACAGGTAATCCAGCCCTACCTCATTTAAAAAGCCCACACGCGCCCGGATTTCTTTTAAAATCTGATCCCCGATCAGATGCTGCTGCTGATTCAGCTCCATCTGCGCGAGAAATTCGTTCAGATTTTTCACCGACATGACCGTCATCTCGTAAATATTTTTATCCGCGACCGTCACTGCCAGGGATTCTTTTTTCAGGCGCCTCCCCTTACAGTCCTCACAGGGCGTGATGCGCATAAACTGCTCGTACTCCTGCTTCATCATCTCGGAGCCTGTCTCACGGTATTTCCGCTGCACGTTGCGCAGCAGCCCTTCGAATGCGACATCGTACACGCCTTCCCCGCGCATTCCCTTATAATGCACCTTAACTTCTTTTCCATCCGTACCGTGGATCAGAACGTACCGGATCTCTGGCGGATACTCCTCGTACGGCGTCTCCAGCGAAAAATGGTACGCTTCCGTCAGGGCTTTTAAAATCGCATAGGTGAAGCTGGACGGATCCGTGCAGGACTGCCAGCCCATCACCTGAATCGCTCCCTGTGCAATCGAAAGCCGCTTGTCCGGGATCATCAGATCCTCGTCAAATTCCATCTTATAGCCCAGTCCGAAGCAGGTCGGGCAGGCGCCGAACGGATTGTTAAACGAAAAGCTCCGCGGCTCCACCTCGCCGACGCTGATCCCGCAGTCCGGGCAGGAAAAGCTCTCGGAAAACTGGATCGGTTCTCCGTCAATGACATCCACCGTCATGCGTCCCTCCGCCAGCTGAAGCACGCTCTCGATCGAATCGGTCAGACGCTTTTCGATCCCTTCCTTTACCGACAGGCGGTCCACCACAATCTCGATATTGTGCTTTTTATTTTTATCCAGCTTAATCTCCTCGGTCAGCTCATACATGCTGCCGTCCGCGATCACGCGGACATAGCCGCTGCGTCTCGCCTGGTCGAACAGCTTCTGATGCTCTCCCTTTCTTCCCCGTACCACCGGGGCAAGCAGCTGGATCCTCGTGCGCTCCGGCAGCTCCATGATCTGATCCACCATCTGATCGACGGTCTGTTTCTTAATCTCCCTCCCGCACTTCGGACAATGCGGGATTCCGATCCGCGCGTACAGAAGACGAAAGTAGTCGTATATCTCAGTCACTGTCCCCACCGTGGATCGCGGGTTCCGGTTCGTGGATTTCTGGTCAATGGAAATCGCGGGGGAGAGTCCCTCGATCTTCTCCACATTCGGCTTTTCCATCTGCCCTAAGAACTGCCGCGCGTAGGAGGAGAGGGATTCCATGTAGCGGCGCTGCCCCTCAGCGTAGATCGTATCAAACGCCAGCGACGATTTGCCGGAACCGGACAGGCCGGTCAGGACGACAAATTCGTCTCGCGGGATATCCACGTCAAGACCTTTGAGATTATGCTCGTTCGCACCGCGGATTTTGATATATTTTCTCTCGGATGATTTTTTCATAATGTCAGTTTCCTCTTTCTGCTACTTACTGTTCTGTCCATGCCGTTTTACAAATCCCGCAGCATATTTTTCAGCTCAATCATCTTGTCGCGGTACTCCGCCGCCGCCTCAAAGTTTAAGTCCGCCGCCGCGCTTTCCATCTTTTTCTGGATCTCCGCCACCAGCTTCGTGAGCTCGGTTTTGTTCATCGACTCCGGGTCTTTCTTAAAGTTCATCTCTTCCTTCGCGACCTTCTTTGACACGGAGATCAGCTCGCGTACTGATTTCTGAATCGTCGTCGGCGTGATGCCGTGCGCCTCGTTATATTCCTGCTGGATCCTGCGGCGGCGCTCGGTCTCGTCAATGGCGATCCGCATCGAATCCGTGATCTTATCCGCATACATGATGACATGTCCGTCGCAGTTGCGGGCCGCGCGCCCGATGGTCTGAATCAGCGAGGTCTCGGAGCGCAAAAATCCTTCTTTATCCGCATCCAGGATCGCCACCAGCGTGATCTCCGGGATATCCAGTCCCTCTCTTAACAGGTTAATCCCGACCAGCACGTCAAAGACATCCAGCCGCAGGTCGCGGATGATCTCGGCGCGTTCCAGCGTATCGATATCCGAGTGCAGATATTTCACACGGATCCCGATCTCCCTCATATAATCGGTCAGGTCCTCCGCCATCCGCTTGGTCAGCGTCGTGATCAGGACTTTATTGTGCTTCGCCGTCTCTTTATTCACCTCTCCGACCAGATCGTCGATCTGCCCCTCCACCGGCCGGATGATCACCTCCGGATCAAGCAGCCCGGTCGGCCGGATAATCTGCTCCGTGCGAAGCAGCTCATGCTCACTCTCGTAGACATTCGGCGTCGCCGAGACGAACAGCATCTGATCGATCTTACTTTCAAACTCCTGAAAATTCAGAGGGCGGTTATCCTTTGCCGAGGGCAGGCGGAATCCATACTCTACAAGCGTCGTCTTCCTGGACTGATCCCCGGCGTACATCCCCCGCACCTGCGGGATCGTAATGTGCGACTCGTCCACGATAATCAGATAATCGTCCTTAAAATAGTCCATCAGCGTGTGCGGCGTCGCCCCCGCCGGAAGCCCCGCGAGATGCCTGGAATAATTCTCGATCCCGCTGCAGAACCCGGTCTCTTTTAACATCTCGATGTCAAAATTCGTCCGCTCCGCGATCCGCTGCGCCTCTAAGAGCTTGTCCTCCCCTTTAAAATACTTCACGCGCTCCTCAAGCTCCGCCTCGATATCCCCGCAGGCCCGCAGAATCCTCTCCTGCGGCACGACATAATGGGAGGCCGGAAACACCGCAAAATGCTCCAGCCGGCATTTGATCTCCCCGGTCAGCACATCGATCTCCGTGATCCGGTCAATCTCATCCCCGAAAAACTCCACGCGGACCGCTGTCTCCCCGAAGTTTGCCGGAAAGATCTCCAGCACGTCGCCCCTCACCCGGAACGTGCCGCGGTGGAAATCCATCTCATTTCTTGTATACTGAATGTCGATCAGGGCCCGGATCACCTCGTCCCGGTCGCGCTCCATCCCCGGACGCAGGGAGACCATCATCCCAAGATAGTCTTCCGGGCTGCCCAGTCCGTAGATACAGGATACCGACGCCACAACGATCACGTCCCGCCGCTCCACCAGCGCTGCCGTGGCGGAAAGGCGCAGCTTGTCGATCTCCTCATTGATCGCGGAATCCTTTGCGATATAGGTGTCTGTCTGGGGGACGTAGGCCTCGGGCTGGTAGTAGTCGTAGTAGGACACAAAGTATTCTACCGCGTTACTCGGAAAATACTCTTTGAACTCACCATAGAGCTGTGCCGCTAATGTCTTATTGTGCGCTATTACCAAAGTCGGCTTGTTAAGCTGTGCGATCACATTCGCCATGGTAAAGGTCTTCCCGGAACCCGTAACCCCCAGTAAAGTCTGGAATTGGTTGCCTTCCTGAAACCCTTTGACCAGGGCTTCTATGGCCTGGGGCTGGTCGCCGGTGGGCTTGTATTCGCTGTGAAGTTCGAACATTTTTTGTGCAGTTTGCACAAATACCACCTCCAAAATTCATAGTAAAAAAAGATGCGTATATGCCACAAATTCGTCAAGGAACTTTTCATTTTCGTCATGGCATTTACTCAAATCGAAGGAAAAAAAGTCCTTGACGAATTCCGTTCACAATTTGCTGTTTTTGCAACTCAGTACA
>CANRSX010000075.1 GCA_947642555.1 uncultured Roseburia sp.
CCGACCCACGGCTTAGAAGGCCGTTGCTCTATCCAGCTGAGCTACGAACACATATGTCATTACGAGAGCGGGTGATGGGAATCGAACCCACGTATCCAGCTTGGAAGGCTGGTGTTCTACCATTGAACTACACCCGCATAACAAGTCGGGGTGACAGGATTCGAACCTGCGGCCTCCTGGTCCCAAACCAGGCGCTCTAGCCAAGCTGAGCCACACCCCGAGGTAATCGGCATCCATCGCGTCGTCCCGATTCCATACAACATTTCATCACCTGTCTGTGACGCAAATGTTATTATATAGGACGTATCCCAAAATGTCAACACTTTTTTCACATTAGAGATAATAAATTTCAAAATGTGCCGTTCCTGTTTTATCAGTCTCCATCAGTATGTAAGACGGCCGTTTTCCCTCCTGGCGCGGGTAGGAAAGGCTGCCCGGGTTCAGCGCAATAATATTTTTTCCGTAATCGATCAGCGGCTGGTGCGTATGTCCGAACATGACCAGATCAAACTGCCTGGCCGCCGCCTCCTTCTCGATATCCGCAATTCCGGAATTCACATAATAATAATGCCCATGTGTGATCAGTGCGCGGTAAGAGCCGATCTTTATCTCTTTCTCTCTGGGGAGCGCTGAAAAAAAGTCGCTGTTCCCGGCAACGATCTCCAGCGGGCAGCCCGCAAGTCCGACGATATAATCCTCCGCGCCCTCGGCGTCTCCCAGGTGGATCAGAAGATCCAGCGGCGAAACACGCTGCAGTACCCGGATCAGATTTTCATGCTTCCGGTGCGTGTCACTTATAATCAGTATTCTCATAATCCCAGCAGCTTTTTCATCGAGCGCAATGCCTTTCCGCGGTGGCTGATCGCATTTTTTTCCTCCTCTGTCAGCTCCGCCGTCGAACAGCCGTATTCGTCCACGTAAAAAATCGGGTCAAAGCCAAAACCGTTTGCGCCGGCCGGACGCTCACCGATATATCCTTCTATCGTCTCCCTTGTGACACGCGTCTGCCCGTCCGGAAGCACCGCGGCGATCGCACAGACAAAGCGCGCGCTGCGCCGCTCCTTCGGCACGCCGGCCAGGCGGTCTAAAATCGCCTGATTTTTGATCTCATAGGAGGTATCCTCCCCCATATAGCGAGCGGAATAAACGCCGGGTTCTTTATTCAGATAATCCACCTCAAGGCCGGAATCGTCCGCCAGCACAAGGGCATCCGTATACAGCGCATCCAGATGCAGCGCACCCAGATGCGCTGCAACCGCTTTTGCCTTGATCATGGCATTTTCTTCAAATGTCGTCCCGTCTTCCGCGACGCTGATATCGATCCCCGCGTCCTTCATCGATAAAATCTCCGCGCCGGTATCTGCGAGAATCTCACGGATCTCCCGCATTTTTCCCTCGTTTCCTGTCGCAAAAATGATCTTTTTCACGCCTAATATCCCTCCTCAAATGCCCGCAGAACCGCCTGGTATACGCTTTTTGCAGCCTGTCTCTGGTAATCCTCCGTGCGAAGCAGGTCCAGCTCCTTCTGATTCGTCATAAAGCCGACCTCGATCAGCGCCACCGGGACCTCGCTGGTACGGATGATATAGATGGTATCCCCTTCCACCAGGCCCTTATTCCGGCTTCCAAGCCCCTCCGTCACTTCCTCCAGGCAGATCTGCGCGAACTGTCTGCTCGCCTCGGAACGCTCGTCATACATCACCTGCGTGCCGTTTGTGGACGACATACGCCCGCTGCGCGTCGAGTTGTTGTGTATGCTGATAAACAGATTCGCCCCGGACTTATTCGCCAGCTGTACCCGCTGGTCAAAGGTCGGATTGCTGTCATCCGTCCGCGTAAAATATACGCCGATATTCTCGTCGCTCTCCTCAAAAATCTTTTTCAGCTCAAGGACAATCGCCAGATCGATGTCCTTCTCATTCACGCCCTGCTTCGTCGCGCCCGGCGCCCTTCCGCCATGCCCTGCGTCGATCACGACTACTTTATCATAAACCTCCTGCGGTGTCAAAAAGTTAAAATAGTAGTTTTCCTCGTCATAAAGCGTGTCCAGCTCATACACCTGATCCGTCACAATCTCAATCACGCCTTCCTCCCCCTGTCTCGCATAGGAAAGCGTATTGATATAACTGCTGCTGCCGGACACCGGATAGCTGTCAAAATACGCCATGCCGGTCCACGGAAGCCGTGCCTGTATCGTCTGCGTCACATAATCATAGCTGACGTTTACGCTGCTGCCATCCACTCCGTCCGGAAGCCTTATGCTAAGCTGTCCTTTTTTTGCTTCCGTCTGCGTCTCCTCGCGGATTTCAAGATCCTGCATCTCAATCTGACTCTCCGCAAACTCCTGCTCCGCCAGACGCTCCTCGCGCATTTCCTGTTCCTTCAGGCGCAGCGTGGGCAGATACGGAAGCGCCGCACACGTGACGATCGTAAGCACAGTGAGAAATAATGCCGCAAACTTAAGCGCCCTTTCTTCCATTGTTATATTCATCCCGCCGTAACGCTCCTTCTACTGGTTATTGCTGAACGCCTTGATGCACAGATTACACTCCTCCACTGTATCCACACTTTTCCAGCTGTTCCCGTTCGCGCTGATATAGCTCTCGCCGTCGTCAAGAATCACATTCTCCGTCGCATCATCCGCCCGGTATTCGATCGCCATCGGATGTATCGAATTCGGCGTGATAATATGAAGCACAATGGCGTAGCGTTCTCCCGCTTCCAGCACGATGCCGCGGTTAAAAGATACCGTATAGTATCCCGCATTGCTCAGTCTGCCGGAAGCCACCGGAATTCTCTGCTCCAGCGACTCCTCATTTTCAAAATTCCTCACGACGTAAATCTCATACTGGGAATCCTTTCCGGTCGCGTAAAACGCAGCCGCCACCAGCTCCTCCTGCTGCTTTGTGGTGTAGACGTTCGCGCCGTACATACTGTCCTTATTATACCCCAGCTGGCCAACCCAGCCGCACAGATCGCTCTGATAAATATTATCGTAATTGTCCGTATCCTCCACGCGCGTGTAGACGACATTGTGCGTGCCGATATTGGTATCATAATATGAAATATAAAACACACCGTCGTCGCCGAACTGCCGTCCCCAGCTGTTCTGACAGATAAAGGCGCCGTCCCCCTCCAGGTCGACACTGAAATTTTCCTTCGGATAACCGTCGTCCCAGCCGATGATGACCACGTCGTGATTCGGTTTCTCCGTACCGATATAGCAGTACGCATGCGACCTGCTGTTATAATACGGCGAATAGGACTGTGAGCTCCGCAGGCCGTTATAGATCGAGGTCTGGACCCCGCCGTATTTAAACACGGCCTCTTTGATCTTCTCGTAATCCTTACCGTCAATGACCTGCATCTCCTGCACGTGTTTTACCGCGGTAAGCGACTCGTCCGTCTCGTTGTCCCCGTACGGGTCGTCCGCCTCATACACAGGCCCCTTCCAGGCGGCAAGGTACGCCATCCCCATCGTATATTCCCCGCCGTCGTCCTGTGTCAGGGAAAATCCGTTGCACAGCGTCATGTGATCCGCGGAATACTGCGCCTGTTCCTCCGGAAGCAGGGAAGACTCCAGCGCCCCCAGCGCCGCGAACGCCCAGCAGGTCCCGTAAATCCCCTGATTCTGCACAATCCCTGCCCTTCCCTTATCCCGCAGGTCATACTTCGCCGGTATCACCGCGCTCGTGGAATTATCCAGGGCGGACGCCATATTTTCCTGCATATTCCAGGTGTAGGAATAATCGAGATATGCGGAGAGATCATTCAGGCTCACATAAAAGACGTCATCCTTCCTTGTGAGCGGTGAGACCACATCCATTTCCTCCCCGTTGACGCGGGCGGTCTGGGCATCCAGTGAAAATTCGATCTGGCTGGAATGCTTTTCCACCAAAAGGCGCTTCCCGTCATAAAGATGCGCACTGCAGTTCATCGCATCCCGAAGCACCGTCACAGGCACCATGATACTCAGCTCGTCATCCATATAAAACGGATATTCCTCATTCGTATACTCCCTGTTGTCAATCACCACAGACAGCAGGTTATCATTTACGCTGGACGCAATCAGCGGATTCCACACCTCACTGTCCAGATTCGCCCCGCGGAAGCTTCTGATCTCCTCGCTTCCGGCGGAAAACGGCCGGTACCGGATCAGAAGGGCTGTCAGCAGGAGCGCGAAAAAAAACAGATATCGCTTTGAATATTTCATCGATCCCTCCACTCGTAACGCCTGCTTTTTACTCTGCCTTCCGCCGCGGGGGCTTCGGTCCCAGATACTGGTAAAAATAAGTCTTTAACATCCCGTTATAAATCTTGCGGTTCTTATCCGCTTTTCTGCCGATATAGCGCTCCGCATCCTCATAACCGCTGATCAGATACATCGACCAGGAGTCAAGACGGCGGTATGCCTCCCCCAGATCACGATAGATTCCCGGCAGTGTCTCCTGATCCTCCATGCGCTCCCCGTAAGGCGGATTTGTCACCACAAACCCGTACTTTTTCGGATGCCGGAGAGCCGCCGCCGGCCTCTGCTGAAAATGGATCAGATGATCCACGCCGGCACGTCTGGCATTCTCCCTGGCCACCTTTATGACCTCGCCGTCAATATCATATCCCTGGATATCAGTGACTACATCCATCTTCTCCATCTCCCGCGCCTCTGTGCGGCACTCCTCCCAGAGTCCGGGCGGAATCAGAGTTGTCCACCGCTCCGCCGTAAACGAACGCTTAAGCCCCGGCGCGATACCGGCCGCCATCATCGCCGCCTCGATCAGAAAGGTACCGCTCCCGCAGAACGGATCCACCAGAATCCGGTCCGGTTTCCACGGCGTAAGCAGAAGAAGCGCCGCCGCAAGCGTCTCCGTCAGAGGCGCCACTCCCGCCGCCGGACGGTATCCTCTCTTGTGCAGGGATTCCCCTGACGTATCAAGCGTCACCATCACTTCGTCCTTCAGCAGAAAAATCCGCACCGGATACGGCGCCCCGTCCTCCGGAAACCACTCCGTATCATAATGCTGACGCAGCCGCTCCACCATCGCTTTTTTCGCGATGGACTGAATATCAGACGGACTGAACAGTTTACTTTTGATCGAAGAAGCCTTTTTCACCCAGAATTTCCCGTCTGCGGGAATAAATTCTTCCCACGGCAGCGCACGGATCCCCTGAAACAGCTCCTCAAAGGTAACCGCGCGGAATCTGCCGACCTGTATCAGGACGCGCTCTGCCGTCCGCAGCGACAGATTTGCACGGCAGACCGCCTCCGCATCCCCCAGAAACGAGACCCGTCCATCCTCCACCCGGCTGATCTCATATCCCAGGTCATAGATCTCTCTTTTCAGTACAGCCTCCAGTCCGAAATGACATGGAACCACAAGCTCATATGTTTTCATCCATTCACCTTTATCTTCTCTCTGCAATACCGCTCTGTCATACACTCGTATTGTATCCGTTCCCTATTTGCATGTCAACCGCATCTTAGCTGTTTTTCATCGCCTCGATTCCCCCTACCACCGTGTACACCTCGTATCCCTCTCTGCCCAGCATCCTTGCCGCCATCAGGCTGGTACTCCCGTAATCGCAATAAAGGATCAGCGGCCGGTTTGTCGGGAAATAATGAATCCACGCGTCTATTTTTTCGTATGGAAAGCTCTTTGCCTGCGGGTGATGGTACTCCTGATACGACTCACGTTCCCGCACATCGATCAGTATGGCCCGTTTCGTCTGCATCAGCTGATTTATCTCATGCGGATGTATCGTCTGAAATCTCATTTTCCTCCTTTCCGATCTGCACCTCTTCCAGTCAGATCCCATCCTGGCCCTGTGGGCTTTTTTGTCACAGACCGGCTGTGCGCCGGTTTTTTTGATAAAAAAACAGATTGCAAAGACGTGCTTTGCAATCTGTTTTTCTGTTACATCTTATGCAGTTACATTTCGTCCCGTTCCCGGCTTACTGCTCGTAGCTGTTCGATCCCGTCGAATTCGAAGACTTATTCGAGGACTTGTTCGAGGACTTATTCTTAGAGCTGTTCTGTCCGTTGCTGTTCTGTCCGGAGCTGTTCTGTCCGTTGCTGTTCTCGTAACCGTCTCTGCAGTTAGAAGACTTGTTCTGCGAATCTGCGTTTTTCGCCATTTTTTCCTCCAATCCGGCGCTCTGTGAACGCCACATCACTTTATTTGCTTATCGCAAAGCTAGTATTTGAAATTTTCGGAAAAAATATACCCGCATCTTACAAATCATAATAATCCATATTGTCTTCCAGTTCCTTTGTGATCATTCCGCCCGCACGCTCATACTTGTCGTATACGCCGCGAATCCGCTGCACGGTCTTGGCTTTCAGCAGGTCATAGCGCTCCAGCTCGCTCTGATACATCGGGTTGGACTTTAACTCCTCCCGGATCCGCTTCGCAAACGGGCAGTATCGGATCAGAATCGCTCTGGACACCTTATTCAGCCGGTAACTTCCTCTCGACTCATACTTGATCCAGCTCTGATAATCCCTGACAAAGACTTCTCTGAAATTATTTCTGCCGCGCAGCAGCGCACTCTTGATCTTCTCTTTCACCTCGGGTGAAATCTCGTTATTTTTCCGGTAAAACTGGAGATAATCGCAGTACTCCGACGTCAGGGACTTCTCGCGGATATCGTTCCAGTGTACGCCCTGAATCTTACGGCAGATCTCCCAGCGGTATCTTCCCATCGTCTCCATCATCAGATCATCGATATCCGCCACGGTAAACACCGGGAATAAAAAGCGCGCCGGCGTATCCTTCTTTACCCCCACCGTCTCCTGCCACATCATTGCCCGCGTTCCCGCGTTCGGCATCAGGATGATATCCGGAATGACCTCCTTCATAATCATCTCGCGGTTGATTCCCTTTGCGGGATCCGAAAACTGAATTTCACGATAAAAGACGGAGAAATCGATCTGCCGTACCTTATCCATCGCCTCCTCTAACCGCTGCGCCGTCACCAGCATCTTATCCGCCGAATTGATCAGGTCATACTCGCCAAGCATCGGGCAGAACGCGGACATTTTTCCGTACGTCGCCCGGTTTCCGGATGCAAACATATTCTGCAGCTCATAGCGCACCTTATATTCCTGATTATACAGATGTCGTTTCTCCTGATCCGCCGTAATCTTTCCGTTCTTGCGCAGATCTGCCAGGTACGCCGGATAATCGAGGTCAAATTCATTCTTCGACGGCTGGTTTTCTCCGTTATAAATGCTCTTTAACCACTCGTAAATCGTGTAAACATGCTCCGAACGGCAGGCGTCCAGATGTTCTGCCAGCATGGATAAAAGCCCGGTATTCTCCTCCCCCGCGAGATGCTCATCCATAAATCCGAAATTTAAGAACATCCGGATCAGCGGCTCTGGCCGGCTCTCCTCCTCCATCGTCCGCATAAACACCTTAAAATATGCGTCATAAAAAATCTTAATCAGTTCTTTTCGAAGCGCAAAAATCTCCCGGTCCGCGGAAAATACATCCGGCAGACTCTGATACCTGGCAATCGCATCCGCTGCCGCTTCCTTCTCCTGCTCCGAAAATCCGGCATAATCCAGGATCTGCTGCAGGCAGTTTTCCTGCCTTATATCGCCGTCCACGGTCTCCACGGTTCCATCAGCGTCCGCCGCTTCGGACATTTCCGCCACAGCCGCTTCATCCGGCAGCGCTCCCATCGTCTCGCCGGCCGCGATGCCGTCGCCCGCTTCCATATCCCTGCTGACGCCAGTCTCTGCCGCACCTGATCCCGGTTCTCCCGACGCCGCTTCGGCTGCTGATCCAGACTCTGCACCGGCTGCACCTGATCCCGGCTCTGCTTCGGCTGCTGATCCCGGCTCTGCGCCGGCTGCACCTGATCCCGGTTCTCCCGACGCCGCTTCTCCTCCCGGCACCAACACCGCTTCTCCCGACGCCGCTTCTCCTCCCGGCACCGCCGCAGCCTCTCCCGACGGCTCCGCTGCCCCGGCAGCGTCAAGCGCCTGTATCTTACGGCACAACGCCATCCCTGCCGCAATCAGCTTTCCATCGTAAACGTTTGTTTTCTGAACCACATCCATAATTCTATTTACATGCTCCATCAGCGGCATGATGTCCTCATTCTTTTTCTTTGCAAAAAGAAGCAGCTTCAGGTAGCGATGGAACATATCATTTTCTGATTCGGACAAAAGAATGCCCCGGTTATAAACCAGATAATTTACCATCTCCACAGTTCCCTGCATGACACGCCTTGACTGATAGCAGGCTTCCATAATCGCCCCGATACAGAGATTGTCATCCTTCTGCATCAGCTGCAGATATTCTTCCAGATAATGCATCAGACTGATACTGTTGCTGATCTCCCAGTTCTCCGCCCTGTGAACCATCTCCAGCGGTTTAAAACGCTCCATCCCCGCAAAGCTCTGCGTCTTTAAGCCGTGCTGCGCACAGAGCGCCGTATAGCTGCTGTATTCGCTCTCCACAAATGAATGAAACTGTCTGACCAGATTCTGAAACGCCGCATATGATTTTAAAAGCAGCTGTCTCTGGCTGACCGCAGCATGAAGCAGAATCCCGCGCATCCCGGCGTTCCCGTTGATCACCGCTTTCAGATCCCCCGGCGCGCGGTAAGAGAACACGGCAAGAACGCAATCCGAAGCGGCCACATAATCGCAGAGATAACGTCCGCTTTCTGATATCCCAATCACCGAATTTTTTTCCAGAATCACCTTTGCAAAGGAGTTGCGCTGAATCACTGATCCCTCCAGCACAATAAACCAGCGCATCACCACGTCCTTTTTTCTGGCAATCACATAATTTTTCTGCACTTTTACTTTTGTTATTATCTCCATGCTTTATCTCCCGTCTGTTTTCTAAGACGCAATATCTCGCTTAACAGCTCGTTGGCCGCCGCTTCCTTACTCATCCGCTCAAGCTGCCGCTCCCCGGCGGCCGTAATCAGGGTAAGTACATTCGTATCCGTGCCAAAACCGGCCCCTTCTGTCCTCAGATTATTCGCGGCGATCATATCCAGATTCTTTTTCTCCAGCTTCTTCCTGGAATACTCCATCATATGCTCTGTTTCCATGGAAAATCCGCACAAAAATGTTTTTCCTTTCTCCGCGCCGAGCGTTGCCAGGATATCGGTTGTCCGTTCCAGTCTTATCGACGTCTCCCCGTCCGTTTTCTTTATCTTTTCCTCCGCCACCGCAGCCGGCCGGTAATCCGCCACCGCAGCCGCTTTTATGATGATATCCTGCTCCTTCGCCCTCTCCGTCACAGCCCGGTACATGTCCTCCGCAGACGTCACAGGAACCACATCCGCAAACATCGGCGGCTCCAGTGCAACCGGCCCGCTGACCAGCGTTACCTTCGCTCCCCGCCATGACGCCATCCGTGCAACCGCATATCCCATTTTCCCGGTAGAATGGTTTGTGATGTACCTCACCGGATCAATCGCTTCCTGCGTCGGCCCGGCCGTCACCAGCACATTCATTCCCTCCATATCATGTGGCGCGGCGAGCTCACGGTAAATATATTCGGTCAGAACCGCCTCATCCGGCAGCTTCCCGTCGCCCGTATCCCCGTTTGCCAGCATCCCGTGCACCGGGTCAATTATCTCATACCCATATCGCTCCAGCTTCCTCAGATTCTCCTGCACGATCGGATTGTGATACATATTGTGGTTCATGGCCGGCGCGATCAGCACCTTACAGGTACACGCCATAACCGTTGTTGTCAGCATATCATCCGCAATCCCGTTCGCGATTTTTCCGATTACATTTGCAGTCGCAGGTGCAATCAGCACCAGATCCGCCTGTTTCGCCAGCGCCACATGCTCCACCGAGAATTCAAAATTACGATCAAAGGTATCAATCAGGCATTTATTGGCCGTCAGTGTCTCAAACGTCGTCGATGTAATAAAGTTTGTGGCATTTTGGGTCATCAGAACATGCACGTTGCAATGCTGTTTTTTTAACAGCCGCGCCACATTCGGCATCTTATATGCCGCGATCCCCCCTGTCACCCCTAAAAGTACTGTTTTCCCTGTTAACATTCCATCCCTCCTGAAGTGTTTATACGCTCCTCCACCTGATCAGCGCTTTACATACCGCTGTCCCGATTACCGCGGCAACGATCGCCTCCGGTATTCCATTCGCCGCAATAATCGCAAGAATTGCACTGTACACTGCCTCAAGTGCAATTTCCTTTGCCGCAGCAAACTGCTCGCGAAAACAAAAATAAATCAGATTCATCACAAGAAGCGTATTGGTGAACGCTCCGACAACTCCGGCCAGCGGCAGTGCAAGCCAGTCGCTCCCCTTTTTATTCCGACATAATCTGCGAATCCCCTCGTACACAAAAAACGGCACTACGCCTACCAGTATTCTCGGCACAAAGCAGATGATAATACTAAAAAAATTTCCTCCGATCTCCCCTACCGAATAAAACGGAGAAAATGCAAATGAAAGCAGACTCGGATTAAACGTGTTATTAATCAGGCTTGTACACCCGAATACGAATCCGAGAAACGCCCCTCTCTTTGGCCCCAGCATAATCGAACCGATGATCACCGGCACATGAATCAGCGTCGCCTTAATGACCACCAGGTTAATATAGCCCAGGTATGGAACAAATGCCATCATAATAATAATTGCCGTAAACAGTGCTGTCAGCACCATCTGATATGTTTTCCTATTCGTCATCATGACCTCCATCCCCTGTCACACAGGTCTCATCGTAAATATTTTATCCTTTTTTGATCGTTTCCGCAATCAAAATCGTTCGTTTCCCAGTCAGATTTTGCACGCCTAAGTGGACTTTCACTATAGGACAAAGGCATGCCCGTCATACCATAAAAAGTCCTGAAAACAATTGTTTTCAGGACTTTTCTACGTGCGCGAGAGGATTCGAACCCCCGACACCTTGGTCCGTAGCCAAGTGCTCTATCCAGCTGAGCTACGCACACATATTCTGTTAACAGCTTTCGCTGTAATGCCGGCGACCGGAATCGAACCGGTACTGTATTGCTACAACGGGATTTTAAGTCCCGCGCGTCTGCCTGTTCCGCCACGCCGGCGAATCGTAATATCTGTCTGAATGGGACCTATAGGGCTCGAACCTATGACCCTCTGCTTGTAAGGCAGATGCTCTCCCAGCTGAGCTAAGATCCCGTAAACGACCCAAGCGGGACTCGAACCCGCGACCTCCGCCGTGACAGGGCGGCGCTCTAACCAACTGAGCCATTGGGCCTTATCATCTATATCAAGTGGACCATCGGGGACTCGAACCCAGGACCGACCGGTTATGAGCCGGTTGCTCTAACCAACTG
>CANRSX010000076.1 GCA_947642555.1 uncultured Roseburia sp.
AAATTCCCCTTTCGTAAAAGTAAATGGTTTGTGTAAAAACGGATTCAGTGGCGAATCGCCGGATAAAAGAATAAATAGAAAATCCGATTACATGATAAATGTAGTATACACAATACGAAAGGAAAATGCAAGTGTAATTTTTGTTTAAAAGTTCAGCCATGCACCGAAAAACAGCGCGGGCTGAACTTTAACTTTACAGGAGTCTGAACTCTTACCCCTCATACCCGTTCGGGTTATTCTTCTGCCATCTCCACGAATCCTCGCACATCTCGCGGATGCCATACTGCGCCTCCCAGCCAAGCTCCCTCTTTGCCTTCGACGGGTCGCAGTAGCAGGTCGCGATATCGCCCGCCCTTCTCTCTTTGATCACATACGGGACGGATACGCCGGTGGCTGCTTCAAAGTTCTTCACAATGTCGAGCACGCTGTAGCCGTGGCCCGTGCCGAGATTGTAAATGCACAGACCCGCCTTTTCCTCAATCTTCTTTAACGCCTTCACATGGCCGAGCGCCAGATCCACGACATGGATGTAGTCGCGCACGCCCGTGCCGTCCGGCGTGTCGTAGTCGTTGCCGAAGACACCAAGCTCTTTTAACTTGCCCACAGCAACCTGTGTGACGTATGGCATCAGATTATTCGGGATCCCGTTCGGGTTCTCGCCCATCGTCCCGCTCTTGTGCGCGCCGATCGGGTTGAAGTAACGGAGCAGGATCACGTTCCACTCCGGGTCAGCCTTCTGGACGTCCATCAGTATCTGCTCTAACATCGACTTCGTCCAGCCGTACGGATTCGTGCACTGTCCCTTCGGGCACTCCTCAGTGATCGGGATCTCGGCCGGGTCGCCGTACACCGTCGCGGACGAGGAAAAGATGATATTCTTACAGCCGTTCTGGCGCATCACATCGACAAGTGTCAGCGTCCCGGCGATATTGTTCTGATAATACTCCCAGGGCTTTGCCACGGACTCGCCCACTGCCTTTAACCCGGCGAAGTGGATACAGCTGTCGATCGCGTGCTCCTTAAAAATCGTCCCCAAAATCTCCCGGTCCAGGATATCCCCCTGATAAAACGTCACCGGCTTTCCGGTAATCGCCGTAACGCGCGCAAGCGACTCCTTCGAGGAATTGCTTAAATTGTCTAACACCACCACCTCATATCCTGCGTTCTGCAGCTCCACGCAGGTATGGCTGCCGATAAACCCGGCTCCGCCTGTCACTAAAATTGCCATTTCTGTTCTCCTTTCCGCTTCCATGTATTCCCCTGCTGATTCCTTTTTGTTTCATGATGAGATTTCTCCGCATCCGAACTGTAATTCATCTTACTGCATTTCTGATAAAATGTACAGCGCAAAATGTATGACAAACATGTAAAAATGTTGCGTACCCTTCCGTCTTTCGCTATAATAGGCCTTAAGGGGCACGTACCGCTCCTGCCAGAAAGGAACCGCCATGTCAGAACATTATAAAAATTCTTACAAGGTCACGGAAAAAGAGCTCGTCTCCCTCTCCGTCTACAACGTCGGCTTCCAGAAATGCGATCCGCTCTACCAGTGGGGGCCCGGTATCCGCGACCACTACCTGATCCACTATATTATCTCCGGAACCGGCACCTATCAGGTAAACCGTCAGACCCACCATCTTGCGGCGGGCGATACCTTTCTCGTCTGGCCGAGCACGGAGGTCACCTACTGCGCCGGAAAGGAAGACCCCTGGGAATATGCCTGGGTCGGCTTCACCGGGAGCGACGCTTCCATGATCTTAAAGGCGACGGACTTTTCCCCGGAGCAGCCGTTTATCCGCAACACCCCCATGGGGGAGGCCATTCACCGGCAGATTCTGCACATTTATGACGCGCGCGGAAATGAATTCGAACACGCGGTGGAGATGACCGGCCGCCTCTATACCATGCTCGCGCTTTTTTTAAAAGGCGCCGCGCGGCCAGAGCGCCGGGATTCCGCAAACAGCTACGTGCAGAAGGGCATCGAATTCATCTCCTCCAACTATTCCTACGCGATCACGGTCGAGGATATCGCGGATTACGTCGGGGTGAGCAGGAGCCATCTCTTCCGCTCCTTTACCGCTGTGCTCGGTCAGTCCCCGAAGGAATATTTAACGGACCTGCGCATGAAGCAGGCATGCTATCTGTTAGAGCATTCCGACCTGTCGATCACCGCGATCGCAAACTCCCTCGGCTTTGACAACGGCCTTTACTTTTCCCGGATCTTCCACCGGCAGAAGGGCATGCCGCCGAAGGAGTACCGCGCCAGGGCGTCAGCGAATCTGCGCTAAAATATTCGGATCCTTGATCTTTGTATCCGCGGCAAACAGCAGAATCTTGGAGAGGATCTCGGCTGTCTTCGGATCGTCGTCCACGAAGGGAAGGAAGATCCGTCCCCTCTGCTGGGAGTGCACCGGCACCACAAAGAGCATGGCATTCCCCATCTGATGGACGACGCCGCTTCCAAGATGAACCGTGTACTGCCCCAGCTTCCCGTCGATGACCGCGTGCGCGCCGTCCAGCCGGACATTTTTCACGCCGAACAGCTCCAGATTACCCTCGACGATGCTGCTGCGAAGCTCGATGGTGGAATGGCTCGTCTCCGGATCCACGCCGCCCGCGGACGCCACGGAAACGGCGAGATCCACATCGCGCATCACCTCGCTGTAGATGATATCCGGCACCTCGCCAATCGTGAGCGGCTCAAACGTCTTCCGGTCGGAAAATACCACCCAGTCGAGCGTGGGCGCTTCCACATCGCTCGGCGAGAACCAGTCCGCCATGGCATAGATGCGCGCCACAATATTTTCCTTATAATAGATCTTCTGTAATCCCTCCTCGTAATCCGCGACCCAGCGGCGCCCCCTAAGCGCGCCTGCCGTCTTCTGCGGCCAGATCTGATTTCCGGAGAACATGAGGGAACGGTCCTTTTCCAGCTCCTCCGAAAGCTTCACATACAGCTCGCGGAACACCTGCTTAAACGGCTGGCGCAGCTGTTTTGCAAAGAACAGTTTCTGATAGTCGCTCCAGTGGCCGTCCGTGTACAGATCGAACGGATGTGCGATCACGATCTGATCCTCCGGCGAAACCGGCGTCACGTTTCCTGCATAATCGCTGATCCCGGCGTCCGTGAGAAAGCCTAAGCACAGAGGGCGAAGCGAGATCTTCCTCCTTGCCGCCGCACTTCTCTCATCCGCCGGCTTTCCATTCTGCTGCTGATCCGCGCTGCCTTTTGCCGGACAGGCTGCCTGGCTTTTATCGGAGGCTGCTTCTTCCCCGCTCTCCTGCCCGGCGGGGAACAGACCCACGACAAGCGGCTCCACGATCGGCCGTACCACCGGATTTCTGGCGAGCTCCCGGTATTCCCACACCGAAAACGTCGTGCGGTCCTCCATGGCCTGCTCCATCATCTGCCTCGTCCGGCTGTACTGCTCCTTTAATTTTTTATTGACCTGCTGGTACGCTAAAATGCGCTCGTCCTTTTTGTATTTCGCCGGGATGGATTTTAATTTTTTCCCGTCCTTCTCCAGCAGCAGCGCGCTCTTTCCGGTCTCGTCGATCTCGATTTTCGCGGAGAGCTCCCCGACTGGCGCCCAGTCAAAGTAAGCGTCCAGATCCTCCACCAGCTTATTCTCCATCCGAAGCGTCAGCCTGGTCACGTCCGTATAGCCCGCGTTGACGCTTAAATTGCGCAGTGCGATCTCCACGGCGCGGCCCTCGCTCGCACGCCGCTGCGCGCCGAACTGGCGGCTCTCCTTTTTGTACTGCTGAATGAACTGGTAGCGCTCCAAAAGGTCGCTCTCCCCGGCCTGACGCTGTTGTTCACTCTGCCCCTGCGCCGCGCCCCCGCCCGGCATCCGGCCTGCGATCGGCAGCAGACCCACGCTCATCAGAAGATCCTTGTTGCGCTTCGCGCGGATCTCGGCAAACAGCTCCTCCTTCTTCACCTTTCCAAGCGCGGCGTCCGCGTATTTCCTCGCACGGCTGTGAGCCGCTCCCGTGGCGGAATATTTTGCCGCGTCGTACAAAAGCTTCCAGTTCTTTTCCCCGAGCTTTCCATATGCCTCGAAAAACCATGGGATGTCAAAGGCCCCGTCCCGCAGCTCCCCGGCGGTCAGCGGCGTGTAGCGCGCGATCATGGCGGCGTCCGTCTCGTCTAAGCGCTCCCCCGTGTGAGCCACGAAATAGTAACAGCCGCTCTGAAATCCGCTCAGCTGTAAATACTCCTCAACCAAAGGAATCCACTGCTGTGCGTACATGGACAGCTCCACCAGCCTCTTTTTCGTGATGTCGGTTCCCTTTAAGGCACGCTTTAAATCCGCAGCCGTCTCCCCCGGCGCGGGATAGCAGACCTTTAACAGATGGCTTAACACGGTCTTTCGGTCCGTCTGACTGGAATAATAGCTGTAACCGCGCTTTAGCGTATCCTTCCCGAGCGCCGTTAACACCTGGATCATATACGGGATCCCGTAAATCACGTGGATCGTTCTGATAAATCCCGAAAACGGCGTATCCTGCTCCCCGCGCTTTAACTCGACGGAAAGCACGACCGGAATCAGCTCCTCATAGAGCGTTTTCGCCAGCTTCATGGCAGGTATCTCGTCCCCGACGCTGTCAAAATGGTATCTTCCGTCCGCCGGACGGATCACGCCCGCCCCGAAAAACGCATTCAGCTCCCCGATTCCCGCCTTTCTCGGCAGAACGGCTCCCTTCTGCGCCACCACGCTCGCCGGCCCTAAGATACTTCCGATATTCAGAAAGGTAAAGACGGCCTGGTAAAACAAATCCTTATCCCAGATCCCCCTCACATAACACTGTACATAGTCGGCCAGCGACAGATAACCGCCCCGCGCGTCCCTGGGCGGATAGGTGTAATAATACCGCTGGCTGCTCTTCTCCCGGTCTTTCGCCCTGTCGTAATATTCTCCGAGCGAAAAGCGCAGCGTAAACGCACTGCCCCAGTCCGCATCCTTTACGCCGCCAAGCCACTGGATCAGGTCTGAGAAGACCGGGAGCTCCGTAGCGCGCTTCGTGTACACGTCGATCTGCCCGTTGTAACGCTTTTCCTGAATCTCAAAGAGATCGTTCGTCGGATCGAGCACGGAAAGGAGCTTCGCGATCCCGGGCAGGCACCAGCTTTTTTTCACCTCAGGCGTCACGTACTGCCGGTAGAGCATGTCGATGACCGTACCGGCCTGCACCCCGTAGCGCAGCCCCTGGACCAGGTTCTGGAAGGGCGGTTTTTTCATCAGGCCGTGCCCGAAGACCGCAGCGTACAGCTTTTTATTGCGATCGTAGTAGCCCCTCTGCCCACGGCAGCGCTGATAAAAATACAGTTCGCATAAAAGCTCAGGCGTTTTGACCGTCTCCCTGTAATACTCCTCCCACAGCTCGCGGAACGGATATTCGTCGAGCGGCCTGGCATCAGGGTCGTTGTGGGTCCAGCGGCAGCGGTCCAGCTTTGTGCCGAGCACCTGCTCCTCCTTCCACGCGGTCTGATAGGAGCGTTCCCGGTTCTGTTCAATCAGGTCATTTAACCGGGTAAGAGCCTCTATGCAGGCTGCTTCCCCGTATGCGAACAGCTTCTCCGCCGCCTTTTCATCCGCCGTCATCTCCGGGAGCACCCAGGGTTTTCCCGGCGTATAGAGACCGTAGCCCGGCGTCTTTAAGATATCCTGCGCCTCCGTTTTCTCCTCTAAAAGCTCGCCTAAGAGCACCTGCTCTTTTCCGGTCGGGTTTTCCAGCCCCTTTAAAACGGGAAGAAGGCGGGCAAACTGCTCCGGCTCTTCTTTTTTTACGGTGAGCGCCAGATCGAGCGCCCCCATATGACATTCCTCGGAATTTTCTGACAAAAGTCGTTCTATGCAGACAGCAAGCTCCTCTGGTTTTTGTCTGCGCAGGAGCGAAAGCGTCCCGGCGCGCCCTTTTTTGTATTTCAGATTCTGCTCGATCTTCCGGTAGTCCTCCGCCGTAAGCTCCATGTCCTCCACCAGCCGGTGCGCGGAGCGGAGCGTGTATTCCTCCGGGTTGTGCAGCAGCGCAAAGAGCACCGCCTTACGCCGCTCTGACGCCGTGCGGTATAAAAAGACCCGCGCAGCAGCCGCACGCGCGATGGTTCCGTAGGTCTCGCCCTGGCCGATCAGCGGGATCAGCTCCGCCGCCTCGTCAAGCAGCTCCTCCTCCTGCAGCATCCAGGCCAGAAGACACATGCGCACCGCCAGATCCGACTGCGTCATCGACACGCGGTACCACGGGAAAATGCACGGATCGAGCGTCACGCCTTTTTTGGGCAGCCTGGCATGGAGTTCCCGGAAAATCAGGTACAGCTGCTTCGCCTCCTCTTTTGTGAGGTGCATCTCTCCGGCGTCCAGGCAGTCCGGCTTTCGCACTGCCCCGTCGCGCATGGAAAAATAACCGCCGTTTTCCGGACGGACCAGATCGGAGAGCTTACTTCCGGCCCCCTCCAGGCAGCCCGGCAGAAAACATGCGATCAGCCCCTCGTCGTCTGGATTATGTAAAATCACTTCCTTTGCCGCCTGCGCCTTTAACTGCGGAAACTGCAGCGACCGGTTAAAATAGGACGCCGTCATCTTCTGGTTCCTCGTGCCGTTTCGGATCATCGCAAGCTCCGTCTCAATCGCCCGCCCGGCGTCGTAAAAACCTTCCGCCCAGAGCGCGCAGCTGATCGCAACCGCGTCCTCGGTCTTTAGCTGTTCCTTCCGGAACGCCTCATCCCGCAGGCACTGCCCCATCAGACGCACCAGCTTATCCGTGATCCGGTCCACGCTCTTCTCGTCAAAAATGCCGATCCAGGTGCTGACCGCGCGCTTTACGGAGGAATAGCGCACCAGATTGTTCTCCTCGATCACGCGAAACAGCGCAAGAAACGCCTCCGGCCGTCCGGCGTCCATCGTCTCGCACACTGCCTGCCGCACGCCCTCCTGAAGGCGCGCCGCCAGAAGAAATTTTCCCAGCAGCTCATGCATCGCGGCGTTTCTGCTTTTTACGATACCAAGGATCATCTCATGGCTGATCATCGCCGTGTTGCCTTCCCCGAGTAAAATATCTTCGATCGCCTGCGCCATGCCGCCGGCATCCCGGTCGAGCTGCGCGGCCAGGATACAGCTGTAGGAAAATGCTCCCGTCCTGGCATGGTCAAAGATCTCGTCCGACACCCCGCCGGTTAAGACCTCTGCGAGCGTTGCCCCGTAAAACCACAGCTTCGCATAGGCGCGCAGCAGGTGGATACTGGCCACGGCAAACGGCGCATAGCTTTCCGACCGCACGCTCCTGCGGTACCAGCCCGCAGTCATCTGATACTGGTTCATCTGATCCAAGGCATAGTAAAATTCCTCCTGGTCCTCCCTGCGCACACAGGCTTCCACCGCGCCGGCAAGTTCTTCCCGGTACAGCCCGCTTAAGCTGCGCCCGCCGCCCTCTGACAGCCGCTGCTCCATCCACCTGCACGTTTCCTGCGGGATGATATAATAGTGCTCCTGCGGCAGCAGACCCTTTTCGCGTTCTGTCAGCCGCGGCACGCGCGCCGCTGTCTGCCTGACCCATTCATCCGTGATCTTTTTCCTCGTCTCGTACGTAAATGCCATCGCTCTCTTTCCTTTCTCTGTTCTCTGCGCTACAGCCCGGCGAGCATCACAAGCCGGATCAGCGTAAACACCGGCTCCTCCTCCCAGGGAATGCGTTCCTCAAGCTCTGTCAGCTCCCGCTGTCCGGCAAAGACGCGATAAATGCCGTCCTGAAAGCACTGCAGCGCATTTTCCACCGCCGGATCCGCCTCTGCGTCGCTGCCGTTCCGAAAGCCGAAGGATACCTTTCCCGTCCCGGCCTTCTCCTCAATCTGCTCCGCCGTCAGATATCCCAGAAGCTTCCCGTCATCCCGCCTTGCGTTGTACTCCTCCACCCCCTGTGTGACGAGCGCGACGAGCATCTCCCGCAATGTATCCGGCCGCTGTTCTAACACAATGGGAACCGGTTTTGTTCCCCGTCTCTCCCTCCCGGGCTTTTTCATTCTGACATAAATCGTCTCTGACATCTGCGCTCCTTTCCTGCCTTTCCTCTCTGCCTGCCAGTTCCATGACCTGATCGCATCCCGCGAAACAGCGTACATGAATTTCCTATGAATAAGCATATCAAATGCATATAAAAAGTCAATAGCGGTCTGATATTTGTATTGACAGATTTGTCTAATGATGTTAGACTTATACTGTCTAATAATATTAGACATGAGCTGTCCATAGACAAACATATTTACAGAAAGGGAAACTGCGATGGAACAATACCGGTTAGGGGAAATGGAAGGGCGGTTTGCAAAGCTCATCTGGGAGCATGCACCCATCGCTTCCGGGCAGCTGGCAAAGCTCGCCGCTGAGACGTTTGGCTGGAAGCGCACCACGACTTATACGATGTTAAAGCGCCTGTGCGAGCGGCAGCTTTTTTTGAATGAAAACGGCACGGTCCGCGCGCTGATGTCACAGGAGGAATTCACCGCCGCCCAGGGCGAGCAGTTTCTCATGGAGCATTTTGACGGATCGCTCCCGCGTTTTTTTGCCGCGTTTTCCCGCAGGAAACGGCTTGACCCGGAAGAAATCGCAGAGCTGAAGCGTCTGATTGACGAATATGAGGAGGAAGACTGATGGAGCAGATTTTTATCCGTATGTTAAATATGAATCTCACCGGCAGCATCGTGATCGTCGCGGTTCTTTTGGCGCGCCTTTTGCTCCGCCGGGCGCCGAAGAATTTTTCCTACCTGCTATGGGGCGTTGTGCTGTTCCGGCTGCTGTGCCCGTTTTCCGTTTCCTCGCCGCTCTCACTGCTCGGCGTGCTGCGCGCACCCGCTTCCGCGGGCGGAGAGCTTGTCTACATTCCAGGGGAGATCGGCCTGATGGCGCAGCCTGCGGTAACACTGCCGCTGCTCGGGGATGAGAATCCGGTCAGCAGCTTCCTTCCGGCCGCGACACCGATGAATTCGGTGAATCCGATGCAGCTTCTGCTCTTTTTCGGCGCTTATCTCTGGCTGGCAGGCGTGCTGACGCTCGCTCTTCTGGGGCTGATTTCCGGTCTGCGGTTTTCCCTGAACATGAGACGGCTGATGCGGGAGGGGGCCGTCGGACAGCCAGATGCACAGCCGGTGCGGGCGGAGTCTGTCACACCCTGTGCGGATCCGGCGCATAGGACCAGGCGGCTTCCATGGAGACGGACCGTTATCGTCTATGAGAGCCCGGCTCTCACCACGGCCTTTGTCTGCGGGATCTTCTGGCCGCGGATCTGGCTGCCCGCCGGCCTGGATGCACAGGAGCGGGAGTATGTTCTCTTACATGAAAAACTCCATCTGCGGCGATATGATCCCCTGTTCCGGCTGGCCGGTTTTCTTGCGCTGTGTCTGCACTGGTTTAACCCGCTGGTGTGGATCGCGTATGTTCTGAGCGGAAAAGATATGGAGATGTCCTGTGACGAGGCGGTCATCCAGAAAACCGGCGCAGGAATCAAAAAGAAATACACGGCCACCCTTTTGTCCATGGCTGCCGGGCAGAAGCTTTTTGCCGGAGCGCCGCTTGCTTTTGCGGAGAACGATACCGGCCGCCGGATCCGAAATGTACTGCGCTATCACCGACCGGCAAAAGCCGTGGCGATCACGCTGGTCACGCTCTGCCTGCTCCTTGCAATGGCGCTCATCACAAATCCGGCGGCCGGAGCGAATCCGGCCGGCAGAGCGAATCCGGCTGCCGGCATGGATCCGACGGCCGTGTCCCGACCCGGTACAGCGGACAGCCCGCAGCCAAAAAACCGGCCGTTGTCTGAAACGTCATGACGGCGCTGAGAAAACGCTTCTGGCCGCGGCTTCTGTTTTACCCGTGGATGCAGCGGAATATGATCTTTGGGTGGAATTGTCCGCAGAGGAAGTCCGTGCCTTTCTCTCAGGCTTCGGATCCGGCATCCGCTGCACCCTTAAATCAGAGACTGCTTCTGCTCCATGACGCTTCAAAAGCCGGCGTATCAGTCCCAGACAAAACTATCCGCCATCGCCTGCGCCGTTTCATTCACACGTTCGGAGCCGGTGAAGTTAGTCAGTTGGAGCAGGCAGTACTGCTGGTCGCTCACGATATAATACTGCTTTGTAACCACATCCGCCTCGCTGATGGTAAAAATATAGACGATATAATCCTGCTCTGTATAAGTGCCGTCTCCGGTCAGTTCGGCATCAACGCCCTGTAACTGCATGGTAAGCTGTCGGACAATTGCATCACGGAATTTTTCATGCTCGTCCGCGCTGTAACGGTTTGTTCCAACCTCGATAGAAATATTATCGGGCAATTCGTCATCTTCGTGGCCCTCTTCCACATAAAAGATTTTATCTTCCGTGGAGTATTTCTCCATCTTCACCCAGCCCTCCGGCACTGTATAGCTTCCGGGGAAATCCGTTTCACCGGATGTATTTTTTCCCGGTATTCCCGCACAGCCTGCCAGTGAACCAGTCAAAAGCAGAAGTGACAGAGTAAATGCGGCCCTCTTTCGAAGTTTCTGTTTCATTATGCATACAGCCCTCTCGTTTGATTTTGAAATAAAATATCAATAATAAAGTCTATATCCCCTTTATCTTTTACTAAATGACAGATATTACTTTTATATATTTCAAAATCTCTTAAATTTGAAGCATTTTCATCTTCCTTAAAACATTCTGTCAAAAGTTCTTCCATTGTCACATGAAGCGTCCTCGCTAATTTATATATTGTTTCTGCCGTACATTTTTCAATCCTGGTTTTTCCTTTCACAATATCTGACAATGTAGTATATGGTACATGGCTTTCCTTAGCACACTGATAAACAGAAAGCTGCCTTTCCTTTAACAAACTCATCAATTCCATTTCTCATTCTCCGTTTCATGGATT
>CANRSX010000077.1 GCA_947642555.1 uncultured Roseburia sp.
TAGAACTGCGGGTAAGGAAAAATAAAAAAACTTACACATTTTACTTGACAAACCCGCACTAAATTTTAGATATTTTACCTGTCTACTTGACAGGGGGCATATCAGGATGAAGGTAGGCTTAAAACCAATCTTTGGAGGCTAACCACTTTGTGGGCGGTTACTCCTTTTCTATGTCTAATATAGCACACCTGGGAGCAGGATTCAAGTATTTTTTGTTTCCTCACTCTTCCTCACTCTTCTTGTGATATTGACATTTAAGTTTCACATCAATGAACCAAAAACGGATGCAATGTAATCAGTTTCTAAGCATAAAACAACTGTTTCACAAAATTTTCACACAATTTTAGCACTCACTGCTTGACAGTGCTAACAATCCGTGCTATAACAAATCTTGTAACAGGGATACATGAAATGCCGTGTGCACATACTGTGGTTATCACACGGTATCTGGCAGGAATGGAGGTATGCTATGAACATTCAGAAGTTTACACAAAAATCCGTGGAGGCGATCAACGACTGTGAAAAGCTTGCCTACGAATACGGCAATCAGGAGATCGAGCAGGAGCACCTGCTTGTAGCGCTGCTCCGCCAGGAGGAGGGCCTGATCCCGAAGCTGATCGAGAAGATGGAGATTGACAGGGATCATTTTATAAATAACGCCGAGCGCCATCTGGCCGCCCGCACGAAGGTGTCCGGCGGGCAGGTCTTTATCGGGCAGGAACTGAATAAGGTACTGATCCACGCGGAGGACGAGGCGAAGCAGATGGGGGACGAGTATGTATCCGTCGAGCATCTGTTCCTGACACTCTTAAAATATCCGAACCGGGCGATGCGGGAAATTTTTAAAGAGTACGGGATCACCAGGGAGCGGTTCTTACAGGCGCTCTCCACGGTGCGGGGGAATCAGCGCGTGACCTCCGACAACCCGGAGGCGACCTACGATACGCTGGAGAAATACGGCTATGACATGGTGGAGCGCGCGCGGAACCAGAAGCTCGACCCGGTGATCGGGCGCGACGACGAGATCCGGAATGTGGTGCGGATCTTATCGAGAAAGACGAAGAACAATCCGGTGCTGATCGGCGAGCCGGGTGTCGGAAAGACTGCTGTCGTCGAGGGGCTGGCGCAGCGGATCGTAAAGGGCGATGTGCCGGAGGGACTGAAGGATAAGCGGCTGTTTGCCCTCGACATGGGCGCTCTCATCGCAGGAGCCAAATACCGGGGGGAGTTCGAGGAGCGGTTAAAGGCTGTGCTCGACGAGGTAAAAAGCTCGGACGGGCAGATCATCCTCTTTATCGACGAGCTGCACACGATCGTCGGCGCGGGAAAGACCGACGGGGCGATGGACGCGGGGCAGCTGTTAAAGCCAATGCTTGCGCGCGGCGAGCTGCACTGTATCGGAGCGACGACGCTTGACGAATACAGGGAATATATTGAAAAAGATGCGGCATTAGAGCGCCGGTTCCAGCCGGTACTGGTGGATGAGCCGACGGTGGAGGACACGATCTCGATCCTGCGCGGGCTAAAGGAGCGCTACGAGGTGTTCCACGGCGTGAAGATCACGGATTCCGCGCTGGTTTCCGCGGCGGTGCTGTCAAACCGCTATATCTCCGACCGGTTCCTGCCGGACAAGGCGATCGACCTGGTGGACGAGGCCTGCGCCCTGATCAAGACGGAGCTGGATTCCATGCCGACGGAATTAGACGAGCTGAACCGTCGTGTGATGCAGATGGAGATTGAGGAGACCGCGCTGAAAAAAGAGACGGACCGTCTGAGCCAGGATCGTCTGGCAAATCTTCAGAAGGAGCTGGCCGAGCTGCGCGATGAGTTCAGTACCCGCAGGGCCCAGTGGGAAAACGAGAAGATGTCTGTAGAAAAAGTGCAGAAGCTTCGCGAGGAGATGGAGACGGTGCGCAGCGAGATCAAGCTGGCGCAGCAGAATTATGACCTGGAAAAAGCGGCCGAGCTGCAGTACGGCAGGCTGCCTGCGCTGGAAAAGCAGCTGGCCGTCGAGGAGGAGACAGTAAAGCAGAAGGAGCTCTCGCTGGTGCATGAGAATGTCAGCGAGGAGGAGATCGCGCGGATTATCTCGCGCTGGACCGGAATTCCGGTGTCAAAGCTGACCGAGAGCGAGCGGAACAAGACGCTGCATCTGGACGACGAGCTGCACCGCCGCGTGATCGGGCAGGATGAGGGCGTGACGAAGGTGACGGAGGCGATCATCCGCTCAAAGGCGGGGATCAAGGATCCGAGCAAGCCGATCGGCTCCTTCCTCTTCCTGGGCCCGACCGGCGTCGGCAAGACGGAGCTTGCAAAGGCGCTCGCGGCGAGCCTGTTTGACGACGAGTCGAATATGGTGCGGCTTGACATGAGCGAGTATATGGAGAAGCACTCCGTATCCCGTCTGATCGGGGCGCCTCCCGGATACGTCGGCTATGACGAGGGCGGGCAGCTGACCGAGGCGGTGCGCAGGAAGCCGTATTCCGTGGTGCTGTTTGACGAGGTGGAGAAGGCGCACCCGGATGTTTTTAACGTGCTCTTACAGGTGCTTGACGACGGGCGGATCACGGATTCCCAGGGGCGCACGGTCGATTTTAAAAATACGATCATCATCATGACCTCAAACCTCGGTTCAATGCACCTCTTAGAGGGAATCGACGCGAACGGCGATATCCGCCCGGACTGCGAGGAAGCGGTGATGGCGGAGCTTCGCGGCAGCTTCCGGCCGGAATTTTTAAACCGTCTCGACGAGATCATTCTCTTTAAGCCGCTGACAAAGGACAATATCGCGGGCATTATCACGCTGCTGATGAAGGATCTCAACAAGCGCCTCACGGAGCGCGAGGTGTCGGTGGAGCTGACGGAGGCTGCAAAGCGTTATATCACGGATCACGGCTACGATCCGGTGTACGGTGCGAGACCTCTGAAGCGTTTTCTGCAGAAGCATGTGGAGACGCTCTCCGCGAAGCTGATCCTGGCGGACAAAGTGCGCGCAGGCAATACGATTGTGATCGATACGGACGGACAGAGCCTTACGGCATCCGTCAGATAAGCTTTTGTTTCCCTTGCAAATTTCTGAAAAAGCGGTTACACTGAGTACAGTGAATTTTACCATGGCGCCGCCGGCGGTTCGTGACAGACCTGCGGCCGGCGCCGCAGAAAGCGAGGGAGTCCCACATGTCATTTGCCCATCTTCACGTCCACACGGAGTACAGTCTTCTGGACGGTTCCAACAAAATCAAAGAATACGTAAGCAGGGTAAAAGAGCTCGGCATGACGGCGGCGGCGATCACGGATCACGGCGTGATGTTCGGCGTGATCGAATTTTACAAGGCGGCGAAAGCGGCGGGGATCAATCCGGTCTTAGGCTGCGAGGTCTATGTCGCGCCGAATTCCCGGTTTGACAGGGAGGCGTCCCACGGGGATGACCGCTACTATCACCTGGTGCTTCTGGCCGAAAATAATACGGGCTATCAGAACCTGATGAAGATCGTCTCAAAAGGGTTTGTGGAGGGCTATTATTACCGGCCGCGCGTCGACATGGAGGTGCTGCGGCAGTACCATGAGGGGATCATCGCCTTAAGCGCCTGCCTGGCCGGGGAGGTGCAGCGCTACTTAGTCCGCGGGATGTACGAGGATGCGAAGAAGGTCGCGCTCCGCTATGAGGACTGCTTTGGAAAAGGGAATTTCTTCCTGGAGCTCCAGGATCACGGCATTCCGGATCAGCGGATGGTCAATACCCAGCTTCTGCGCATGAGCCAGGAGACCGGGATCGAGCTGGTTGCGACAAACGACGTGCATTATACGTATGCGAAGGACTGGGAGGCGCACGACATTCTCCTGTGTCTTCAGACCGGCAAAAAGCTCTCCGATGAAAACCGGCTGCGCTATGAGGGCGGACAGTATTTTGTGAAGTCGGAGGAGGAGATGAAAGAGCTCTTCCCTTACGCGCTGCAGGCGCTCGAAAATACACAGAAGATCGCGGACCGCTGTCATGTGGAGATCGAGTTCGGCGTGACGAAGCTGCCGCACTATGACGTGCCGGAGGGATATGACGCCTGGGGTTATCTGAATAAGCTCTGCCACGAGGGGCTGATCCGGCGCTATCCGGATACGCATGAAGCGCTGTGCCCGCAGCTGGACTACGAGCTCTCCGTGATTCAGCGGATGGGCTACGTGGATTATTTCCTGATCGTGTGGGATTTTATCAACTATGCGCGGATCCACGATATCCCGGTGGGACCCGGGCGGGGAAGCGCGGCGGGAAGCCTGGTCTCCTACAGCATGGGGATCACGAATATCGACCCGATCCGCTACAGCCTGCTGTTCGAGCGGTTTTTAAACCCGGAGCGCGTGACGATGCCGGATATCGATATCGATTTCTGTTTCGAGCGGCGCGGCGAGGTCATCGACTATGTGGTGGAGAAGTACGGGAAGGACTGCGTGACGCAGATCGTCACCTTCGGTACCTTAGCGGCCCGCGGGGTGATCCGGGACGTGGGGCGCGTGATGGATCTGCCGTACAATTTCTGTGACGGGATCGCGAAAAATATTCCGAACGAGCCGAATATCACCATCGAGAGAGCGCTGACGGTCAACCCTGAGCTGCGCGCCATGTACGAGTCCGATGAGACGGTGAAGACGCTGATCGATATGGCGAAGCGCCTGGAGGGGCTGCCGCGCCACACGTCCATGCACGCGGCGGGCGTCGTGATCTCCGAGAAAGCGATGGATGAGTATGTGCCGCTCTCAAGGGCGTCGGACGGCACGATCACGACCCAGTTTACGATGACGACGATCGAGGAGCTGGGGCTTTTAAAAATGGATTTCCTGGGCCTGCGCACCTTAACGGTGATTAAGGACGCCGCGGATCTCGTGGAGCGAAATCACGGGATAAAGCTGGATATGGATCATATCGATTATGAGGATAAAAAGGTATTAGGATCCATCGGCACAGGAAAATGCGACGGGATTTTCCAGCTGGAGAGCGCTGGGATGAAGAACTTCATGAAGGAGTTAAAGCCGCAGAGCTTAGAGGACGTCATCGCTGGAATTTCCCTCTACCGGCCGGGCCCCATGGATTTTATCCCGAAATATATCAAAGGAAAAAACGAGCCGGACAGTATTTCCTATGCCTGCAAGGAGCTTGAGCCGATTCTCGAACCGACCTACGGATGTATCGTATATCAGGAGCAGGTCATGCAGATCGTGCAGAACCTGGCGGGCTATACGATGGGGCAGGCCGATAATATCCGCCGTGCCATGAGCAAGAAAAAACAGTACATCATCGACGCGGAACGGCAGAATTTTGTCTATGGAAACGAGGAGCAGGGGATCCGGGGCTGTATCGGAAACGGGATCCGGGAGGATGTCGCGAACAGCATTTACGATTCGATGGTGGATTTTGCCAAATATGCATTCAATAAATCCCATGCGGCCGCTTACGCGGTGGTCGCGTATCAGACCGCGTATCTGAAATATTACTACCCGGTGGAGTTCATGGCGGCGCTGATGACTTCCGTGATCGACAATCCGAGAAAGGTATCGGAATACATTTACAGCTGTCGCCAGATGGGGATTCCGGTTCTTCCGCCGGACGTCAACGAGGGGGAGGGACGCTTTTCCTCGGCGGCGGACGGGATCCGTTACGGATTATATGCGATCAAGAGCGTCGGCCGTCCGGTCGTGGACGCGATCTTAGAGGAGCGGAACAAAAGCGGAAAATACCATACGCTGCAGAATTTTGTGGAGCGTGTGGCGAGTCGCGAGGTGAATAAACGGATCGTCGAAAATCTGATCAAGGCCGGGGCGTTAGACTGCCTTGACGGAAACCGTCAGCAGATGATGCTGGTACACGGCACCTTAATCGACAGTCAGAATAACGAAAAAAAGAAATCCTTAGCGGGCCAGATGAGCCTGTTCGATCTTGTGGACGAGGAGGAAAAAAAGGCGTATGCAATCCAGTACCCGGCGGTGGAGGAGTACGGGAAGGAAGTGCGCTTAGGATTTGAGAAGGAAGTCCTCGGGATCTACTTAAGCGGTCATCCGCTCGAGGAATATGAGGGAAAATGGAAGAAGAACATCACCGCGGTGACAACGGATTTCCTTCTGGATGAGGAGACCGGCGAGGTGAAGGTGAGGGACGGACAGTCCGTTACCGTGGGCGGGATGATCACGGAAAAGACGATCAAATTTACAAAAAACAACCAGACCATGGCGTTTCTTACCATCGAGGACCTGTTCGGGACGTTAGAGATCATTGTGTTTCCGCGGGATTACGAAAAGTATCATCATTTGTTAATCGAGGATGAAAAAGTCTTTATCCGGGGGCGGGCGTCCGTGGAGGAGGATAAGAACGGCAAGCTGATCTGCGAGCGCATGTATTCGTTTGACGAGACAAAGCAGGAGCTCTGGCTGCAGTTTGAGACAAAGGAGGAGTTTCTGGAAAAGGAGCAGGAACTTACCGCCATGCTGCACGATTCGGACGGGACGGACCGGGTGGTGATCTATCTCTCGTCAGTCAAAGCGATAAAACGACTGCCGGAGAACATGAGCATCCGCATTGACGGGGAGATTGTGAACAATTTAACTAACTATCTCGGCAAAAAAAATGTAAAAGTTGTAGAAAAGAGCATTGAAAAGAGCGGACAAAGAGATTAAAATGGAAGAGATTAAGAGGACGGGAATGCAGGAGGATGGACATATGTCAAAAGAGATCAACACGATTGGCGTGCTTACCAGCGGCGGCGATGCGCCGGGAATGAATGCGGCGATCCGGGCAGTGGTCCGTGAGGCCATCGTAAAAGGGAAAAAGGTAAAAGGCATCAAGAGAGGCTATGCGGGTCTTTTGCAGGAAGAGATTATAGATATGCGGGCAAAGGACGTGTCCGATACGATTCAGCGCGGAGGTACGATTCTCCAGACCGCGCGGTGTACGGAGTTTACGACGCCGGAGGGACAGCAGGCCGGAGCGGAGATCTGCAGGAAGCACGGGATCGACGGCATGATCGTGATCGGCGGCGACGGCTCGTTCCGGGGCGCGCAGAAGCTTGCCGCGCTCGGGATCAATACGATCGGGCTCCCGGGTACGATCGATCTCGATATCGCGTGCACAGAGTACACGATCGGGTTTGACACCGCGGTGAATACGGCCATGGAGGCGATCGACAAGGTGCGCGATACCTCGACCTCACACGAGCGCTGCAGCATCATTGAGGTGATGGGGCGCGGCGCGGGCTATATCGCGCTTTGGTGCGGGATTGCGAACGGCGCGGAGGACATTCTGCTGCCGGAGAAGTACGATTACGACGAGCAGAAGATCGTGAATCATATCATAGAGAGCCGTAAGAAAGGAAAGCAGCACTATATCATTATCAACGCGGAGGGGATCGGACATTCCGCGAGCATGGCCAAGCGGATCGAGGCGGCGACAGGCGTTGAGACGAGAGCGACCATCTTAGGCCATATGCAGCGCGGCGGCAGCCCGACCTGCAAGGACCGCGTCTACGCGTCCACCATGGGTGCGATGGCGGTTGACCTGCTCTGTGAGGGAAAGACGAACCGCGTGGTCGGCTACCTGCACGGGGAGTTCCGCGATTTTGATATCGACGAGGCGCTCGTGATGGAGAAGGAGATCTCGGAGTATCAGTTCCAGATCAGCAGAAATCTTTCTGTCTAGCGTAGTTGCTGTATGTACGACTAACATTCATTCAGAATTTAACTCCACGGATTCCGGTTCGTGGAGTTTTTTATCAGAAAGGCCGGCTTTTTTGACAGGAAGCCCTGGTCCTTGAAGGGACAAATATGATTACAGGTACGGATAACAGACAGCTGAAAAGAATCGCGCTTCTTATGAAAAAGGCCCGTGCGAGGAAGGATCAGGGGCTCTTTGTCGTGGAGGGGAAGAAAATGTGCGGGGAGGCGCCAGAGGATCAGCTCGTGCAGCTGTATGTCTCGGAAAGCTTTCTCAGCGATCCCGCGGCGGAAGCGCTGCTGGATCACCGGCGGTATGAGGTGGTTTCCGATGCGCTGTTTCGGAACCTCTCGGATACAAAGACGCCTCAGGGAATCCTTGGAATCGTGAAGCTGCCGCGGTATGATTTTTCGGATCTGCTGCGCGGCAGACGGACGCACCTTCTGGTGCTCGAGGGGATACAGGATCCGGGAAACCTCGGCACGATGATAAGGACCGGGGAATGCGCGGGGATTACAGGCGTTATTTTAAACAGGACGACGGTGGATCTGTTTTCCCCCAAGACGATCCGTTCGACGATGGGGAGCATATACCGGATGCCGCTTTTTGTGGCGGAGGATCTTGCGGGGACGATCGGTGAGCTGAAGAAACAGGGAATTACCGTATACGCCGCGCATCTTAAGGGCACACTGTCCTACGATGAGCCGTCGTATCTGACGGGAAGCGCATTTCTGATCGGAAACGAGGGGAACGGCCTTACGGAGGAGACCGCGCGGCTTGCGGATGTGCGGATCCGCATTCCGATGGAGGGAAACGCGGAGTCGTTAAATGCGGCGGTATCGGCGGCGCTGCTGATGTATGAGGCCGCGCGGCAGAGAAGATGCGACAGGAGGAGAAGAGAGACAGATGCGGATATGGTTTAAACTCATGAAGGATAACCGTCTGCTTCGGGATACGACGATCGCGGACGAGTCGGAGGACACGCGGACACACAAGATATTCCGGGCGCTGGATGCGGTGTGTATGGAATTTGATCTGGCGAAGCCGATCTGGCTGGATTCCAATATCAGTGAATTTAAGCGGCACGCAAAGACGCGTTTCCGCCAGGACAGCTTTATCGAGCAGGTGCCGTTTGATTTTATGGAGCTGCATGTGATTGAGGAGGACTGAGAGACCGGGCTTTCCTTGGAATTTGTTAATTTTTCATGAATATTTGTGAATAAATCAACATAATTCATAAAATGTGCTATAATATTATTATCAGTAACATAAGAACGGCCCGCGTTGTACCGGATCGTTCGTATCGGAACGGGACAGACGCAGGGGCCCTTGTCTGGAGGAATTGTATGGATAAGGAGTTCACACTAAGCGGATTTTCATTGGGAGAGGGGGTTGACAGCTGGAACACGATTACCTTCCTGTATAATGCAGCGCTGAAGAAGGTAAGGACAAAGGTTGAGATTTTAAACGACGAATTTCAGCAGGTACATCAGTATAATCCGATTGAGTATATCAAGTCCAGGATTAAGACGCCGCGCAGCATTGTAAAAAAGCTTAAGCGCAACGGCTATGAATCGTCGATTAACAACATGGTGAATTATGTGAACGATATCGCGGGTATCCGGATTGTGTGCTCGTTTACGTCGGATATCTATAAGCTGTCCGAGATGCTGGGAAAGCAGAATGACCTGACGGTGATTTCCGTAAAGGATTATATTAAGCATCCGAAGGAGAGCGGTTATAAAAGTTACCATATGCTGGTGACGGTTCCGGTATTTCTGTCAGAATATACGATTGATACGAAGGTGGAGATACAGATCCGCACGATGGCGATGGATTTCTGGGCAAGTCTCGAGCACAAGATTTATTATAAGTTCGAGGGCAATGCCCCGGCTTATATCAGTCAGGATTTAAGAGACTGTTCGGATATCGTATCGATGTTAGACGCCAAGATGCTTCAGCTGAACGAGGCGATCAAGGAAGCAAAGGCCGCGCAGGAAGAGGACGTGGTATGAAACCCGCAGCCGGGCATTCATACCACAGAGAGGGGCTGTGAGAAACAGAGGTCAGAGATCCTGTTTTTTACAGCCCCTGTTTTTTATTGATGTCCTATTGAGAATATTGTGAAGGGAGAAACTGCATTATGGCAGATATTCTGATTGTCGAAGATGAAAAGAATATGCAGGAAATTATCGCTGAGTATATGCGGCGTGGCGGTCACACCTGCTTTACGGCGGATGATGGGATGGATGCGCTGATGGTATTGAAGAATCATCCCATGGATTTAATGATCCTGGATATTATGATGCCCCATCCTGACGGGTTTTCGGTCTGTAAGATGGCAAGGGAAATGAGCAGTCTCCCGATTATCATGCTGACGGCCAGAAGCAGCGAGGATGATAAATTAAAAGGCTATGATCTGGGAGCGGATGATTACATGACAAAACCATTCAGCCCGAAGGTGCTGCTGGCAAAAGCAAACGCCTTGCTGCGCCGCTCCTCTGTTCTTCCGGCGGATACCGTAAACGCTGTTTGCGGAGGAAATATTTCCATCCTCCCGTCTGCCCATAAGGTTTTTCTGGAGGGGCAGGAGATTACCCTGACTTACAAGGAATATGAACTGCTTTATTTCCTTATGTCAAACCCGGGGCAGATTTTCAGCCGGGAACAACTGTTGAACCGGATATGGGGATATGAGTTTGAGGGAAC
>CANRSX010000078.1 GCA_947642555.1 uncultured Roseburia sp.
TCCCTTTTTTATGGGTGTAGTTTCCGGTTCTGCCAATAATAATTATACACTAACACACGTTCAGTCGGATATTGGTAATCAATAAGCATATACGCCCCGCCGGCCTTCAGCACCCCAAGCATCGACACGATCACATGCCAGCTCCGCTTTGCGATAATCGGCACCACATCCCCCGGCCCGACTCCCTTCTCCCGCAGGAAATGCGCCAGCGAATTCGACATACGCATCTTCCGATTGTATGAAATCCCTATAATCCCCCTCCACAGGCACACATTCCGGATCCCCTGCCAGCCTGCGGTACGCCACGTCCAGCTGGTTTGCCATCAGCCCGAAGGTCCATGCGTCCGAAATCAGATGGCTTAACGCCACCAGGATCCCACTCCTGTTTTCCTTCTCCAAATGAAACACCACAAACCGATACATACATCGTTCTGTCAGTCCGAGAGGTTCCCTGGCAAAAGTCTCCGCATACCGGTCAAAGTCCTCCCTGGAAGGAAATTCCATAACAGGAACCACATCCGCCGGTTCCTCCGAAACATACTGCATCGGTTCCTCCCCCGCACAGAAACGCAGCCGCAGACCGCTCTGGCTCTGAATAAACTGCCGGACCGCCTGCCGCAGAAGATCGCTTTTTCGTTTTTCCTGAAAAAACACCGCCCCGCACAGACTGGCAATCGCCGTATCCTCATAATACTTCTGCAGATTCCAGATGTTCTGCTGTGGTGTCGTCAGATGATATTGCTTCATATTTTACCTCCCAAATTGTCAAAACCTGCTTGTTAAGCATGATCTTATCACCTCTGTCCTTTATAATCAACAGAAACTGCTTGTTAAGCAGATCAGGCAGACTCTTTGCAGGGAGAGAATACATTGAAAGCTTTCTGGTACGACGACCACCGAAAAAACATCTGCGGCCTGCGCATACGCCAGCTCCGCAAAGAACAGCATATCACGCAGAAAAAACTCGCCATCATGGCACAGCTTGCCGGGTACGACTTCATCACCGAGACTGCGATTATCAAACTGGAGCTGGGCACCCGCTTCATACCGGATTACGAGGTCAGTATTTTTGCAGAGCTGCTTCACACCACGCCGCAGTATTTACTGCAATACCGTGAAACCGACTGAGTACGCCGTTTCCGTGGATACCAAAGTGTACTTCTTTATCCACCCGTCTTGCCGCCGGCCCAGAGCAGGAAGGTTCTGTGGGTGATTCCCAGCTGTCCTGCCGCGTTCCTGGCGGAGATCTCCCCTTTTTCCCACTGTCTTTTTCGTTTTTCATATGCTGGCGGGCGCTCCATGGGCTTACGGCCGAACCTCACACCCTGCTGCTTTGCGACGGCGATCCCCTCCGCCTGCCGCTGACGGATGAACTCGCGCTCTGTCTGCGCCACATAGGAGAGAAGCTGCAGCACAATATCCGCAATCAGCGTCCCGGTCAGATCCCGGCTCTGACGGGTATCCAAAAGCGGCATATCCATCACGACGATCCCCGCCCCTTTTTCTTTTGTGATCATCCTCCACTGCTCCAGGATCTCCTCATGATTTCTCCCCAGGCGGTCAATACTTTTGACGACAAGTGTACCTCCCCGCAATTTCAGTTTTTTCTTCCTTCCCGCCGGATTCTTTGCCGATGTTTTTACATTTTTACTTTTTCGAGTGCAAAAGAAGGAACCCGAAAAAAAGGAAAACTCAAAACAGAACGTATATTGCAAACCAGTGCTGCATATGATATAATACCGACAGGCAAAAAGAGAGTACAAGTCCATCCGGACAAAGAACGAATCCCCCGACCGTGCTGTAACACAGTCGGGGGATTCTTCCTGACTTTTATAGCGGCCAGTCACCCGCCAGGCTATTCGTTGTCCTTACGGCCACCATCTAACCATTTGATGATGTAGTGGCAAACCACACCACCCACGACAGTAACAAAAAGCGAGCGTTATTCTACATTTTTCGTAAAATATGCTCTTTTGCGCTGAACCATACAGCGGGTGCACCATGATACTAAAATAATTCTATTTTTTCTTCCTTCCCGCCGGATTCTTTGCTATAATGAAGAATGGTGAAGTTTAAGAAAAGGAGGCTCACTATGAATTATGGAAGAAAACGCACGCGAAAACGCGAGCGGGAACTTGTTTCCAAAGTAGCCATGTTTCGAAAAAAAATAAACGTACTCTTTTGCAAAGGTCTGCTGATATGCTTTTTCGCGATGATTGTAGTCGGATGCTGTTCCGTATTCGGCGTGGTGTCCGGGATCATCGCTTCCGCGCCGGATATCGATGATATCGATGCGACGCCGACCGGATATCAGACCGTCGTGCTCGACAGCGAGGGGAATCAGACCGCGGTGCTGGTCGCCTCCGGCTCCAACCGGAAGTATGTGACCATCGACGAGATCCCGCTGGACTTACAGCACGCGTTTGTCGCACTCGAGGACGCCCGTTTTTACGACCACAACGGCATTGACTTAAAGGGAATCGTCCGGGCCGGCATCACGGGAGTGGCCAACGGATTTCATTTTTCCCAGGGTGCGAGTACCATCACGCAGCAGCTTTTAAAGAACACCGTGTTTACCGAATGGGTTTACGAGGAATCCATGGCGGACAAGTTCGAGCGTAAATTTCAGGAGCAGTACTTAGCGCTCCAGCTCGAAAAGGTGGTGGACAAGGACTGGATCCTGGAGAATTATCTGAACGCCATCAATCTCGGGCACAATACCTTAGGGGTCGGCGTGGCCTCCGAGCGGTATTTCGGAAAAAACGTCTCGGACCTCACGCTCTCCGAGTGCGCCGTGCTCGCCGCGATCACGCAGAGCCCTTCCTATTATGATCCGATCATCCACCCGGACCACAACCAGGAGCGCCGGCTGAAGGCGTTAAACGAGATGCTGGATCAGGGCTACATTGACCAGGCGCAGTACGACGCCGCTGTCGCGGACAACGTCTATGACCGGATTCAGATTGTCAATATCGAATCAAACGAAGGAACCGTCAACTCCTACTTCGTGGACGAGCTGACAGACCAGGTCATCGATGCGCTGATCACCCAGCTCGGCTACACGGAGACCCAGGCGACCAAAGCGCTTTACCAGGGCGGACTGGTGATCGAATCCACGCAGGATCCGGCCATCCAGGCGATCTGTGACGAGGAGATCAACAACCTGGACAACTATCCGGGCGCGCCGAAGATCTCGTTTGCCTACCGCGTCTCGATCAAATCAGCGGACGGCCAGGTCTCACACTACAGCGACCAGACCATGCTCTCTTTTTACCGCTCTTCCAATGAGAAATACAATATCAATTTTGCATCGGAGGAGGACGCGGCGGCAGCCATCGAGCAGTACAAGCTCGACATCATGAAGGAGGGCGACCAGATCATCGAGGGGAGCGAGACCGTGACTTATACGCTTCAGCCGCAGACAGCGCTCACCGTGATTGATCAGTCCACCGGCGAGGTCAAGGCGATTGTCGGCGGACGCGGCGATAAGACGGCGAATAAGACCTTAAACCGTTCCACGGACACCCCCAGACAGCCCGGTTCCACCTTCAAGATTATCGCGGCTTACGCGCCGGCGCTTGACGCCGGCGGCCTGACGCTGGCCACCGTGCAGGACGATGCGCCCTACAACTACGGCACAGGAGAGCGCAAGGGCGTCCGCAATTACGACGGCCGCTACCGCGGGTTTACGACAGCTCGTGAAGCGATCATCGAGTCTATCAACATCGTGACCGTCAAGACCCTCGCCGAGATCGGCCCGTCGCTCGGTTACGACTATATCCGCAACTTTGGATTTACCACCGTCGGCATCGACGAGAGCGGCAACGAGACGCTCGCGCTCGGCGGCCTGACCTACGGCGTCACCAACCTGGAGCTGACGGCCGCTTACGCCACGATCGCAAACAGCGGCACCTATATCAAACCGAAGTTTTTCACCCGGATTCTGGATCACGACGGCAATGTCCTGCTGGACAACACCCTACCGGAATCCCACACCGTCTTAAAAGAGACGACCGCCTGGCTGTTGACCGACGCCATGGAGGATGTCATGACCCAGGGTACCGGCTCCCCCGCTTATTTCGGGAGCAGCATGACGCAGGCCGGAAAATCCGGTACGACCAACAGCAGCCGTGACGCCCTGTTTGCAGGCTTTACCCCGTACTACACCTGTGTCGTATGGGGCGGCTATGACGATAACACCATTCAGTCCGGCCAGGGAACCAATTACCCGAAGACGATCTGGAAATCCGTGATGAGGCGGATTCATGAGGATCTGCCGGATAAGGACTTTGTAAAACCGGACGGCATCGTGACCGCGACGGTCTGCCGTGAGTCCGGCAAGCTGGCCATTGACGGCGTATGTACCAACGATCCGCGCGGCAACCGCGCATACACTGAATATTTTGCGGAGGGCACAAAGCCGACGGAATACTGCGATCACCATATTCTGGTCAATGTCTGCGCCGAGTCCGGGCAGCTGGCCGGCGCCAATTGTCCGTCCGTCTACCCCTCGGGCGTATATGTGATCGGCGGGACTCCGGGCACGGAGGACACCCCGTATCTGCTGACCGAGGAGACGCTGGCACTGACCTGTACCTACCACAACGCCTCCGGGATCCCGCATGAGGGCGTTCCGTTCCAGCCGGTTATTCCCGGCGCAGGTGATCCGAATGCACAGCAGCCCGCTGACCAGCAGCAACAGCAGCCACCGCCAGAACAGCCGCCGGAGGTACCAGTACAGTAACTGAAAAACAGCTGTCTTTGTAAATTTTTCACACAAAGACAGCTGTTTTTTCCTTCCTATAGTTTTCATCTGTATGTATACAGATCCGGTTATGCAGTACAAATTACAGATTATGCTTAAAACCCGCACAGATTATCCTCCTGTGATATAGTCTGAAACAGCAACGCTGCTTTACAGGTTATGATCAGGAGGAAACTATGCATAATACTATTATTACGAAAAAAACGGTTACATTCTGGAATCACTTCAAAACCAGTCACCCTGCAGCCATCCAGCTTCTGACGTTCTTTCTTATCAGTAACGGAGTCACGCTTTTTCAAATGGTCATGCTGCCGGCCATCCGGCATATATTCCGGTTTACATCCCTTACGGACACCGCATTCCAGATACTTCCCCTTGGTCACAATCCAGACGGAAGCGTATATTATCTGTTCAATTATGCTGCCGGTTCCATAGAAACCGGAGGCGGAGGCGGACTTGCCTATTTTCTGTCCATAGAAGTAACCTTACTGTTTGCACAGATTATTAACTTTTTCCTTCAAAGAAATGTAACATTTAAATCTCATTCCAGTATCATCAGAGCTGCTGTATGGTACTTTATTGCATGGCTGATTATTTCCATCGGATCAGCTGCTTTACAGGGACTCTACAAAACCCCGATCTACAATTTTTTTATTGGTCTTCTGGGCGAAACAACCGGAATGACAATCGCTGATTTTATTACTGTACTGATTAATTGCATACTGTCCTTCTGGGTATTCTTTCCGATTATGAAAATCATATTTAGAAAGGGGAATAACGAAAAATGAAACAGGAATCGCTTATCAGAAAAATGACGCTGGAGGAAAAAGCCGCATTTCTAAGCGGCTCATCAGAATGGCAGTCCCGTGCACTTACACGTCTCGGGATTCCCTGTATTTTCCTGTCAGACGGCCCGCACGGCATCCGAAAACAGGAAGGCCCGGGAGACCATCTAGGCCTGCATGCATCCGCACCCGCCACCTGTTTTCCGCCGGCTGCAACAGTGGCAAACAGCTGGGATGAACGCCTTGGTGAAGAAATCGGCGCAGCACTTGGAGAAGAGGCCGCGGTGCTCGGCGTAGATGTCTTGTTAGGCCCAGGACTGAATATCAAAAGAAGTCCCTTATGCGGCAGAAATTTTGAATATTTTTCAGAGGATCCCTATTTATCAGGTAAAATGGCAGCATCCTATATCCGCGGTATCCAAAGCAAAGGAATTTTTGCATGTCCCAAGCATTTTGCAGTAAACAGCCAGGAACAGCGGCGCATGGCCATGAACGCCGTAATTGACGAGCGAACGCTTCGGGAGATTTACCTGACCGGCTTTGAGATCGCCGTAAAAGAAGGCGGCGCAAAAGCTGTCATGACCAGCTACAATGAAATAAACGGTGTTTACGCCAATGAAAACAGGCAGCTTTTACAAAATATACTGCGCGATGAATGGAATTTTGACGGAATCGTGGTCACAGACTGGGGCGCATCGAATGATCATGTGCAGGGAGTTGCCTGCCGCTCGAATCTGGAAATGCCCTCCCCCGGCCTGGATTCTGCACGTGAAATCATTGATGCTGTACAAAACGGTCGACTCACAATGGCGGCACTCGACACATGCGTAGATGATTTGCTGGATGCTGTGCTGACAATGAACCGAACAAAGAAAAGCACCCGGAAAATAGATCCTGAATCCCACCATCATCTGGCAGAAAAAGCAGCGGCAGAAAGCATCGTTCTGCTAAAAAACGATCAGAATCTGCTCCCTCTTAAGAAAAACTGCCGGGTTGCCCTGATTGGCGATTTTGCCCGTGTACCAAGATATCAGGGCGCAGGCTCTTCTTTGGTAAACCCCGCCTGCCTTCATTCAATGGAACAGGCCATTCAGCAATATCCTGTCGATTTCCTCGGCTATGAACCCGGATACAGAAGAGACGGCCGCCCAGACGATTCGAAAAAGAAAGCCGCTGTTGCTTTAGCAGAAAAATCAGATGTAGTACTATATTGTTTTGGCCTGACGGAACAAAACGAGTCTGAAGGAACAGACAGAACCCATATGAGAATTCCAGAAAATCAGACAGAGCTTCTGGAAGCTTTGTCCATGGCAAATCCGAACATTATTGGCATCATAAGCGCCGGTTCCGCCATAGAAATGCCATGGCACATATATTGCCGCTCCATTGTACATGGATATCTGGGCGGTCAGGCAGGTGCAGATGCTATGATGAAGGTATTAACCGGCAAAAAAAATCCATCTGGCCGCTTAAATGAGACCTATCCCCTGCGCTATGAAGACACACCCGCATATCACTACTTTCCTGCCGCCCAGAGAAATTCGGAATACAGGGAGAGCATTTATACCGGGTACCGTTATTATGATACGAACAGAATCAACGTTCAGTATCCATTCGGTTACGGCTTATCCTATACAGAATTCACATATTCTGATCTTATGATTCACACAGATTATGCTGAATTCACCATCGCCAATTCCGGAAACTGTGACGGCACCGAGATTGCGCAAATGTATATCAGCGGGCCTAAGGGACAGATTTTTCGTCCAGACAAAGAGCTAAAGGGCTTCCGTAAGCTGTTTCTGAAAAAAGGTGAGCAGATCCGGGTTGCAATCCCGTTTCATGAAATGACCTTCCGTTACTGGAATGTAAAAACCGGGAACTGGGAGACAGAACCCGGAAATTATACCATCTTCATCGGTGCAAGTGTCATGGATATCCGCCTGACAGAACATATTTATATAAAAGGTACCGTATCGCAATCTCCATACGATACCTCCAAAATGGCTTCCTATTATTCAGCATGTATCCGGCATGTCCCGGACATCGAATTTGAACAGTTATTAGGCCATCCCATACCTGATGGATCATGGTCCGGAGCGCTCGGAAGAAATGATGCAATCTGTCAGATGTATTATGCCAAAAGCCGACTGGCAAGGCTGATTTACCGCCTTTTGTCAAAAGCAAAAACAAATCGCGAGCGCAAAGGCAATCCGGACCTTAATATTCTGTTTATTTATAACATGCCCTTTCGGGCAATTGCCAAAATGACCCATGGCGCAGTAAGCATGCATATGGTGGACGGTATTGTGGAAATTGTCAATGGCCATTTTCTCAAAGGCCTCCTTATGACCATAAAATACTATTTTATTAACAGGAAAGGGAACCGTGAATATGAAAAAAAATTAAACACTGTCGAAACTGACAGCATTATTCCATAGGAATCAGTATCTGAAGTGTAAACCAGCTGTCCCTGGAATGAAGCGTAATCGTTCCCCCATATTTTTCCACGGCATGTCTTATACTTCGGAGTCCGTAACCATGATTCTGGGAATCCTCTTTAGTAGTGACGGGAAGGCCGTTTTTATTCATAACAACGGCCTTCTCAGCATAATTTTCACACTGTATCATCAGAAAAGCATTCTGTTGGTACATAGATAAGGTAATCAGGCGTTTCTCCGGTTCCTCATATAAAGAAACACACTCGATCGCATTATCCAGCGCATTACCGAAAACAGAACAGATATCCTTGACATGCATAAAGGAAATTAGTTTTCCATCCACCATACACGTAAAAGTAATATGATTCTGAATACAATACATACTTTTTGTAGTAAGAATCACATCCAGAACACTATTTCCCGTATGGCTTAAAGCCTCCTGCACTAAAATTGCCTCCTCCATTTCAGAAAGATAACGTTCCTTTTTCTGCGGATCCTGCTCAGTACGAATCACCATCATATAATGCTTCAAATCGTGAAATTCCCGGCGAAGCAGTTCCATGTTCTCAAGCGAGAGACAATACTGTTTGTATTGTGACTGAAGAAGAACGTTCATTGCCTGATTATCACTGCGCATACGCAGCTCTTCCCGCTTGTCCTGCTGGGCAAACAATATGACAAGGCCGCCAAAATCGACGAGTGTGCGGACATACAGGACAGACCCGGCTGTACCTGAAAACGGTGTGTCCGGCGTCAGAAAACTAAGATTACTGATCGCAAATGCACTGAGTGCAATCAGAACCGCACCCGAAAGCTCCTTAACATTGACATTCATTTGCTCTTCTCCCGGGATATGCTCTCTTTCCAAAAAATAATATAAGGAAAAAACAACGGCATAAATGACCAGCATGCTTCCATATATTAGTAGCTGATGATAACACCCTGTTCTGAATGCAATCCACGCATATATCTGCCAGCAGAGCGAGGCCGTAAACTCCGCAAGCACAAATGCACGGGCACAGCAGAATGCCGTATCCCGCCATGTAACATCCATAGTAACATATAACAGCAGGTATATCAGCAGGACTGCACCCGTCATCCCTGGTATCCAGAAATACAGCGGCAGCATCCCTGCTGCATTCTGATAGATAATCAGCATAAAAGCCGCCGTCATAAGAGTCGCTGCCAGTTTATACCCGGACAGCCTTTTGGGCAGTATGAGAATATATACAAAGCACGCACACCATTCTGCAACTGCGGTAAACGTTCTTGGAATATCCATCAACGCCTCAGGTATCATCTGTGAACACCTCCCATATAGTCCGTAAGATCTTCCATAAACGGCTTTTTTCTCGCGCGGCTGATCGGCAATTCCGTATGATCGGAAAGCACCGCGGTATTCTGCAAAATGCCAAACACGTGCCGCAGATTAACCAAAAACGCATTATGACATTTTGAAAACCCTTTTGACGCAAATGCACTTTCCACATTTTTCATTGGCCCGGCAGTAACAAACTCTCCCTTTTCCGAGTGTACTAAAATATGATGCCGCTGACTTTCAATATACCGGATCTGAGAAATATCAAGACGGACCTGTCCACCATCTACAATAATGTTCATGTAATCCTGCGACTGATTTTTTTTAACCTGCTTCACTGCCTTACTGACAATTTGCGAAAACGCCAGATATGAAACCGGTTTCAGAATATACCCCAGTGCATTAACCTGATAACCCTGTACAGCAAATCGGACCGTAGATGTAATAAAAATAAAAACCACATTTTCATCCATGGTCCGGATCCGCTCCGCCGTCTTCATCCCATCAAGATGCTTCATCTGAATATCCAGAAAAATAATATCATACCCGGCGGTATAATCCGAAACAATATCAAGCCCGTCAGAAAAAACCTGAATCTGAATCACTGTGGAATATTCCTGCATATATTTTTTCAGATAACCTTCCAGTATACGGACATCACCTTTGTCGTCTTCTACAATCGCAATCTGAATCATAATCTCCTCTCCATCCTGGTCTTTCTTTGTGAAGTAAAATCAAAGCGAGGCCTGTTACAGTCAGACAGTCAGAGATACCACCGCTTTCTGTAACAGCCCCGCATCCCGTCTATACGTTATCCTGCCGGCCCGCCGTTTTCCCGGATGATTCTATTTTCCACAGTTTCATTTTTATTCGACGGCGTCTGAAATACCAGACCGCACATGCCAAAACCAGAACATCCACTCCAAACATGATATACATCCAGTATGGACGCGGACCATAATCATTATACTTCATGGCAATACTGTTGGCAACGGTATACATAATGTTCCAGCTCTGACGCTTAAATCTGCATCTCTTCCTTCTGTGGCAAATGAAATATTCTG
>CANRSX010000079.1 GCA_947642555.1 uncultured Roseburia sp.
ACCCGCGACCCCGACCTTGGCAAGGTCGTGCTCCACCAACTGAGCCACTCGCGCAAATCAGTATGAAATTACTTCATCCCGCTTTTGGGATAAGAGCGCGAGACGGGACTCGAACCCGCGACCCCGACCTTGGCAAGGTCGTGCTCCACCAACTGAGCCACTCGCGCAAATCAGTATGAAATTACTTCATCCCGCTTTTGGGATAAGAGCGCGAGACGGGACTCGAACCCGCGACCCCGACCTTGGCAAGGTCGTGCTCCACCAACTGAGCCACTCGCGCATCTGTATGACATGTCTGTCAGACACATATGATATAATACTACGCTTAGGGATTTTTGTCAACCCTTTTTTCTGGAAAAGTTACGAAAAGTTCAGCCCGCGCTATTCGCAAAACGCACCTTACGGTGTTTCCCGCTGCTACGCAGCTTTTTTTGCTCATATACGGGCACTTCGCTCATGCTTCGCAGAACGTGCTCATTCATGCGAGCATGATTCGCCCGTTTTGCGAAGCATGGCTGAACTTTTGACAAGAAAATTGAGTCATGTTCTGCCGCCCGGCTCATATAATGTAATAATCAGTATCGGGAGGCAAACGGTGAGCGCAAAAACAAAGATCGTAGTCCTTCACATGAAGGAGCTCATTTATACACTGATTTTTGCGGGGCTTGGAATCCTTCTCATTATTCTGCTGCTATTTATGTTTTTACCCCGGGATAAGGAGAAAGAGACGGCCGAGACGGCAAACTATGTGGCGGGAGTCTATACATCTTCCGTCCTGTTCGGGGATCACACCGTCGACGTGCAGGTGATCGTGGATGAAAGCCGCATCCAGTCGATCTCCATGACGAATTTGAACGAGACGGTGACCACAATGTACCCGCTGATGGAGCCGGCGCTGGAAAACATCGGGCAGCAGGTCATTGACCGGCAGTCGACGGAGGGAATTACATATAATAAAGAAAATCAGTATACCTCGGTCGTCCTGTTAAACGCGATTGAGAACGCGCTGTCAAAGGCGCGGATTGTGGATGAACCGGCGGAATAGACCGGATCATCCCATCCGCCGGCGGAATTCGCCCGGGGTTATGCCGGTGGCTTTTTTAAACTGCATAAGAAATGCGGCTTCGCTGGGGAAGCCTGCGAGAGCTCCGATCCGGTAACCCGGCATCTGCGTCTGCTGCAGCAGGTTCTGCGCGTACAGCAGGCGCAGATGTGTGACGTATTCCTTCGGCGTAAACCCGGTAAAATGCTTAAACTGCCGGCACAGATGGTATTTGCTCGTACCGGTCATGTGCGCCATCTCCTCCAGCGTCATGTCCGACGTAAAATGCTGCTCGAGGTAACTCTGTAACAGCCGGATATGTTCCGGGATCACATTGCCGGAAGTCCCCGCACCCTGACATTCCATCAGGTAAAATAACAGCCGTTCCAGCTCAAAGGAAAACTGAAAATCCCGGTGAACCGCCGCCGAACCCTGGATGCGCAGCAGATTTTCCAGCAGCTTCTGAAATTCATTCTGATCGGGTACATGAAACAGCGGTTTTTTCGCGGAAAAATTTTCCTGATAAAAAAAATCGGAGGGGCCGCCGCAGAAATGAAGATCCCCGTGAATCCACCGGGCCCCTTCGGTCCGGTAAAAATGCTCGCGACGGCAGTCGATGATAAAACCGTCGCCTTTTTGCAGCTCAAATGAACTGTTTTCGTAGCTTAAAAAGCCGGAACCATCATAGGTATAGAGAATCAGAAAGGAATGAAACTGTTTCCGGCTGGTGTAATAGGCAGGACCGGACTGCATGTAGTCAAAGGCCTGTAAATACATGAGATTTTTTTGGCGCTCCGGCGGCAGGGGATGCTGCATCAGATAACAGGTCTCGCCGTCCAGATAGTAGTCCATGTGATCGTTTTTCCCGAAGTCGTATTCTTCTAAAAATTTCTGATAGTCCTCCAATTCCCGGATGTCGTGAAAATCAACGGGATTTCCATAGCGCAAAAAATAAATGTGTTCAAACATGTTTTTTCCTCACATCCCTGAAATATACCATTTATTATCCGCGAAAAGAGAGCAAGAATCAATAGTATTTTCGCAAGGAAGCATATGATATGCCCCTGCCGCCCGGGTTACAATCAGTACAGACCGGAAAGGAGGAGTGTGAAAATGGAACTTGTGAACTTAAAAACATTTCAACTGAGGGAGCCTTTGGGAACGGGGGCGGACCCGTATTTTTCCTGGATGCTGACGTCTGAGGAGCCGGATACGATGCAGGTGTCATACCGCCTGACGGTGTGCGTGGACAGCCGGGAGGCAGAAGCTGCCGGAAACTGCATCTATGATACGGGCGTTGTGGAGGACGGCGCGAACGCCTATATCGCATACCGCGGGAAACCGCTTTGCGCCGGGACGAGGTATGGGTGGGCGGTCACGGTCTGTGACAATCACGGGAACACGGCGACGGCATCCTCCTGGTTTGAGACGGGTCTTCTGACGGCTGCGGACTGGGCTGCGAAATGGGCGCGGTCGCCGATCCGGAGGAAGAAAGGAAAACCCGGTTTCGGCAGACAGGAGCCGGCAACCATGTTCCGTAAGGAATTTTTTCTCAAGGAAAGACCGGTAAGGGCGAGACTGTACGCCACCTGTCACGGGATCTATGAGCTGTATGTAAACGGCGGCAGAAACAGGGAGCGTCTCTTTGCGCCGGAGCACACGGTCTATGAGAAATATCTCTGCTGTCAGACCTATGACCTCACGGATCAGCTCGCGCAGGGAAAAAACGTGATCGGCATGTATGTGGGGGACGGCTGGTATCTGTGCCCGCAGATGCTCCCGAATATGAAAAAACAGGATTACGCCCACGCGGTGCTTTTTCAGCTTGAGCTCACATATGCGGACGGTTCCGTGCAGACCGTGGTCTCGGACAAAAAAGTGCAGGCCGCGTACGGGCCGGTGCGCAGCAGCGATCTGTTTGCCGGCGAGTACTATGACGCGAACCGGGAGGCGGAAGGCTGGAGCAGGGCGGCGTTTGACGCGGCAGGCTGGCGGAACTGTACGGAGGCGGATTACGGATTTGATAACCTGGTGCCGCAGCCGGAGGATTCCGTCGCCGTTGTGGCGGAACTGCCGGTAAAGGAGATTCTGACCAGTCCTAAGGGAGAGTGTATCCTGGATTTCGGCCAGGTCATCGCAGGGCGCGTGCGTATACGCCTGGCAGCGCCGGCGGGGACGGAGGTTGTGCTGGAGCACTGCGAGGTCCTGGACGCGGAGGGGAATTTTTTTAATAATATCCTAAGCAACGGCGGTGTCGGAAAGGGTGTCGATCAGAAGGATGTCTGTATCTGCAATGGAACCACGATTGTCTACGAACCGCGTTTTACCTACCATGGGTTTCGCTATGTCCGCGTCAGCGGGATCCGCCCGAAAGCGGAGGATGTCACGGCGGTTGTTCTCTCCACGAAAAAGGAGGAGACGGGAACCTTTGAGACCTCCGACGCGCGGTTGAACCGTCTGTATGAAAATATCCGCTGGTCCCAGCGCGCCAACATGTTTTCGATCCCCACCGACTGTCCCCAGCGGGAGAAAGCGGGCTGGACGGGCGATGTGCTGGTCTACGGGAAGACGGCGCTGCTCAGTGAGGACTGCACCCCGATCTTTACCCGCTGGCTGGCGAATATGAGCTGTGATCAGAGTGAAAACGGCAGTATCCCCATGGTGGTGCCGCAGGACGGGGCTTATCCGGCCATAGGAAAGATCATCAATCTGACATCCGGGACAAAGGGAGCCGCCACCTCCTCCGGCTGGGGAGATGCGGCAGTGGTCGTACCGTACTCAATGTATCAGGTGACCGGAAATGCAGAGATTTTAAAACAGCAGTACGACTGTATGCGCCGCTGGTGCGATTACGTCATCCGGGAGGCGGAGGGGAAAAGGCCGAAGCATTCCACGCTGCCGGAGGAGATCGAGCGGTATCTGTGGGACACCGGCTATCACTACGGGGAATGGCTGATTCCGAGTCAGAGCAAAGAAGGGCTGGACATGAAGCATCTGAAAGCGCTCATGCAGAAAAGCGCCTGCTATACCGCGCCCATCTTCGGATGGCATTCCGTGCAGACCTTTGCCATGGCGGCGGGAGTCCTTGCGGACCGGGAGGCGGAGAAAGAGGAGGCCGTACGTTACCGGGCGGATCAGAAAAAATATCAGGAGATCGCGGATCACATGAAGGAGGCGATACAAAAAGGTGTGATCCGGGAGGACGGCTCCATGCCCTCGGAGCTGATGGGGGCATATGTCCTGCCGCTTTATTTTGACCTTGTGCCAGAGCGGCACAGGCAGAAGTTTGCCGACAGCCTGGTGCGGTCCATTGAAAAGAACGACGGCTGTATGGACACCGGATTCCTGGCGACACCATATCTTCTGGATGCGCTGTGCAAGATCGGAAGGACGGATCTGGCATATGAGCTGCTGTGGCAGAAAAAGCAGCCCTCCTGGCTTTACGAGATCGACGCGGGCGGCACGACGATATGGGAGAATGTATACGGCTATGACGAGACGGGAAACCCGGGGAACCTGAGCTTTAACCACTATGCCTTCGGCGCCGTCGCCGACTGGATGTTCCGCTATATCGGCGGGATCCGCACAGAGGACGCCGGTTACCGTCATATCCTCATCGCGCCAAAGCCGGACGGGAGGCTGACCCGGGCGAAGCGGACCTTCCTTAGCAGCCAGGGGCGCATCACCTGCGACTGGCGGGTCGGGAGGCGCGGGGAGGAGCAGGTCTTTTACATGCAGGCGGAGATTCCCTGCAATACGAAGGCGACGATCCGGCTGCCCGACGGAAGGGAGGAGCAGGTCGGAAGCGGGAGGTACGAATACGAGGCAGAGATGGCAGGATAAAAATCAGGAAAACAAAAGTCCCGGGCTTGTGTGCATGGGCCCGGGATATATGACAGAATGCGCGGACGGAGGAGAAAATGAACAGGAAGAAACAGAAATCAAACTGGGCGGATCCCGCCACGACAGCTGAAAATGAGCGTTTGTCCGGATGGCTTAAATGGGTGTGGACAGGCAGAGGACTCGCCTTTTGTATAAACATGGTACTGATGATGCAGATCACATACTACTGCACGGATCTGCTGGGGCTGCCGGTGTCACTGGTGGGCACGCTGCTGCTGGCTTCCAAGGTGGTTGATGCATGTACGGATCTGATATTCGGATACGTGATCGACCGCACACGGACGCGATGGGGGAAGGCAAGGCCCTATGAGGTGTTTATCGCACTTTTGTGGATCGGAACGGTGCTGCTGTTTTCTGTCCCTGATTTTGGGATTACAGGTAAGATCGTCTATGTGTTTATCCTGTATACGCTGGTAAATTCAGCGTGCGCTACATTTGTAATGGCGTCTGATCCCGTATATATGAGCAGGACGATCCGAAGTGAGAAGAATAAAATGTCGGTTACGGCATTTCAGGCTGCGTTTATTCTGCTGGGTTCGACAGTTGCAGCAATGTGCCTGCCACAGATGATTAAAATTTTCGGGACGGAGAAGTCGGGCTGGACGCTGATTGCGCTGATCTTTGCGGTGCCGCTGACAATCATCGGTTCCATCCGCATGTTTACGGTAAAAGAGGTGGTGCCGCTGGATGCGGCGAATCCGGATGCGGTCAAAACCACATATTCTGTGAAGGAAGGAATGGCAGCCCTGGGCAGAAATAAAATGATCCTGATTCTCTGTGCGGTCTGTGTGCTGAATAATGCAATTATAGCGGTGACGCAGTCCACGGCCGGATATTATTTTAAGTGGGTGTTCGGCGATATCGGAATGGCTTCGCTGGTCAGCCTTCCCAGTATGCTTACGCCTGTCGTTCTGATTTTTGCGCCTGCGCTCTCCAGGAAGATCGGAACCGGTAACATGATGCGGTACGGTCTGATCGCCGCGATCCTGGGCTATGGGATCCGCATGGCGTTCGGGACGAATCTTGTGACGATCATGCTGGGATCTGTCCTGGCATCCGTCGGTATGATACCCGCCGGAACGCTGCTTTCGATTTATGAGATGGAGTGTATGGATTACGGTGAATGGAAGACCGGCGTGCGGGTTGAGGGAATGATCACCTCAGGGGCGGGCTTTGCAACGAAGGTTGGTTCCGCACTCGGATCCGGGCTGCTTGGAATCCTGATGGGTGCAGCGGGCTATGTCAGCAGTGAGACGGCAGTGGTGCAGAGTGAATCCGCGATTCAGATGATAAAAATCCTGTTTAACGGTATTCCGCTGATACTGGCGGTGATTGCGACGGTGTGCGCGATGTTTTATACCATTGACCGCACCAGGAATCAGATGCAGGCGGATTTGGCGAAGAAGCGGTGAATGTCATAATATGGAATAAAAAGAGGCTGTCGCACTAAGCTGAAGCGACAGCTCCTTTTGTTTGTCTGGAATCGTGTCTCCGTTCATCCTTCAGGTATTCGCAGATCATTGTCATAACGTCTGCCGTCGATAGCTGCGGCACTGTCTGTCGATCAGATCCCAGTCGAGCTCCCCTCCGATACCGGGGGCGTCCGGCACATGTATGATGCCGTTTTCGTCGATCGGCAGATCGCCCTTCATCGGGAAGCGGAAATCGTCTTCCGGTACAAAATACTCGAAATATTCACAGTTGCGCACTGCGCAGGAGACATGGAGATTGGCCAGGTCCATGTAGTTCATTGTGGTGGTGTGAATTTCACAGTTTAAGCCGAATGCCTCCGCCAGATGGCAGATTTTGAGCGTGCCCGTGATGCCGTCTTTCCAGGAGACGTCCGCGCGGACAATATCGGCGGCATTCTGTGCGATGACCTGTGCGACCCCCCAGTGTGCGCCGCGGGTCGTCTCAGTGGCGGCGATGGGGAGGTCGAGCGTCTCGCACAGCCGGGTATATTTGTACAGCTCAAAATCGCGGAACGGCTCCTCAAGCCATTTGTAATTCAACCGTTCCATGCCGCGCCCGACGAGGATCGCCTGATCCAGCGTGTATTCTGCGACAGGGTCACTCATCAGAATCATATCATCGCCGACCGCTTCGCGGAGCTTCTGGTGGATTTCCATATCGGTTGTGTACGGGCCGGGCGGGTGCGCCTTGTAAATCCGGATGCCGCGGCTTTTGTATGCCAGGGCTTCTTCCATATATTCTTCCATTGTCTCGTGGAACAAACCACTGGCGTAGACGGGCAGGCTGGTACGGTAAGCGCCGATATACCGGTAGAGGGGCAGTCCGGCTTCCTTTGCGCAGATATCCCAAAGGGCGACATCGACAGGGCCGGGGAGATAGACCGGAAAAAAGGTCAGGTGCCGGTCGATATTCCACAGATCATGCCAGATTCGTTCGCGGTCATGCGGATCGCGGCCCAGAATGACGGGCGCGATATTGTCATGCAGATAGCTTTCCGTGACATTGCCGCTTCTCGCCGCGAGGGCAGTGGCAAGACCCTCGATACCGTTGTCCGCTGTCAGGCGGATCACGATAACGTCCCAGTCCATAGCAGCGCTTCCTTTTCGTTTTTCATCAAACAGACACTTGTCTCGTCCGACCCACCATGTTTCAAATTTTATGATTTTCATGTGTGTTCTCCTTCCCTGCGTTTTGCGTTGCGGTGCGCAGTCAGGGACGCCGCGTGGCTTTTCCCGATATGATAATTGCAGGACTGTTCGATCTGGCGTTCGTCCTCCTCGATCAGTGCCGTGATGATGGCATGGTGCTCGGAATAATAATCCTCCCTGCGCGCAAGGCCCTGCATGGAATTGAACGCTCCGATCCGGTACTGGGTAAACATTACCTTCTGATAAAAGAGAGACAGCGCCGGATTTGCCATGACGTCGATCAGAAACTGATGGAATGCGGTATCCAGGTCGAAATAGGCTTCTTCATCGGACTGATCCAGCTGCCGGAATCGATTATCATAGTCGAGCAGAAGGGTCTTGTCATACTGCTGCCGGTAACGCACAGCGATCACAGGTTCTAAAAGCCGCCTGAGCTGGTACATTTCGTTGATCTGCGTCTCCGTGATGGCGGAGGCGAATGTTCCTTTCCGTGGACGAACCTCGATCAGCCCCTCTCTGCGCAGGGCGAGGAGCGCTTCCCGGACCGGTGTCCTGCCAAGACCGGTTTCCTCACAGATTTTCAGTTCGTTGATTGATTCGCCGGGGAGGTAGGCACAGGTCTTTAACCGGTGCCGGATCAGCCCGTAGGCCTGGCCGGTGAGCGTGGAATCAGCCATAGAGAGTCCTCCTTCCTGTTCTTATTATCGTCTCTTGTATTATTTTATCATGGAAATCCGAAAAAATCAATATGTGATATATCACAAAAACAGCAATATACTTGAAATATATAATAAAAAGTGATATTATACGAATATGTGATATATCACAATATAAAATAGAATTTTCAAAAAAGAAAGCGGGGAGATCAGGGAAATGATGAAAGAAGCAGAATTATTTCAGCAGATGAGGGAAAAGCTGTATACGCCGGTCGTGGGAGATATTCTGGATGCAAAGGGATATACGCATCAGTTTTTTCCGCAGAACATCCGCCCGCTTCGGGAGCATATGAAGATCGCAGGGAGGGCGATGACCGTTCTGATGATCGATGTGTTCGGGGAGCAGGAAAAGCCGTTCGGAAGGCTGTGTGAGTGTCTCGATCAGATCCGTCCGGATGAGATCTATGTCGCAACGGGCGGCACGGCGCGGTGCGCTTACTGGGGCGAGCTTCTGACGGCCACGGCAAAGGCGCGGGGAGGAGCCGGGGCGGTGGTAAACGGCTGGCACCGGGATACGCCGCAGGTGCTTGAGCAGGGCTGGCCGGTTTTTTCCATGGGATGCTATGCGCAGGATTCCAGTGTCCGGACACAGGTAGTGGATTTCCGGTGTCAGATCGAGATCGGGCAGGCGACCATCCGGGACGGGGACTATATATTCGGCGATGTGGACGGTGTGCTTGTGATACCGTCAGCGATTGCGGAGGAGGTCGTGGAGGAAGCGCTGGAAAAAGCGGCGAAGGAAAAAGGACTTCGGGCGGCTGTGGAGAGCGGCATGTCAGTCACGGAAGCATTTGAACGGTTCGGCGTGCTCTGACCAGGGGGTTGATGGGGGGGGGGGTGACAACCCGCAAACACAATAAAAAACAACCGAAAAACCAAACACGAACAAAAAAAAACAAAGGCGCCCCACCCAAAAAAAAAAAAACAAAAACCACAACACAACAACAAAAAAAAAAAAAAACAACAAAACAAAAAAACAA
>CANRSX010000080.1 GCA_947642555.1 uncultured Roseburia sp.
AAAAGCACCGCTCAACCGGATAGAGCGGCAGCCCTTTTCCCATTACGTCATTCTCACATCAAGCAGGCGAAAGCCTCTTAGTCTCTGTAAATCTTCCTGATGTTTCTGGTCGATCTGTTCCGTCACTGTCAATCTTCTCACCTGCTTTTCCTTCTGTTTTCGTATCTCCATACTACCATAAACTTTCCGATTTTACAAGCTGGGATCAGACGCATAGCGTCGCGCATTTCTGATTCCCGGCCTGTTTCCGTTATCGCTTTATTATATCTGCTGTATCTCATTTTTCAGCATACGCTTGATTTTGTCGCTCATGGTTTCTCTGCTGGTTTTGCTAAAATGAACCCTCACAATGCAGGTAGTCCGGCCAATCTGAACTGGATGAAAACTCAACCTGTCGGAAATTCCGACAGGTTCGCAAGGAGGGAAATCGCGAAGTATCACGGGAGATGTCTTACTATAATCTTGATATGATTATTTCCCTCGGTTATAGATTGAAATCCATAATAGCGACAAATTTCCGGCGTTGGGCGACGGAGCGACTAAATCCGGTTGCAGATTTAGGTGTATTACATACAAATGCGATCCGCGGGTAGCATTCTTTTCCCCACCGTGCTATAATCCTTTTATAAAAGTTCAGCCTCAATTGGGATTTCATGACGCATGGAGGAAACGCTATGCTGTACCATTACACAGATTTTGCCGCATTTGACGGTATTGTCCGGTGCGCGGAGCTAAGACTTAACAATATTCTGAATATGAATGACGCCTCGGAGATGCGGTTTTTTATGAACGGCATCTGCCGCGCGGTGATGGAGCGGCTGCAGGCCTCCGGGGAGGAGGAAAAAAGCCGCATGATCCGCGATTTTTTCCGAAAGGAGCTGGAGGAGGAATTCCGGTATTCGGCCTATGCGGCCTGTTTTTCCAAATACAGGGATGACGCCGCCCAGTGGGAGCGGTACGGACATGCCGGACAGGGGGTCTGCATCGCCTTTCACGCGAACCTGATGCAGAAGATGACCGGCGGGGCGGTGTCGTTGCAGACTGTCTATTATCAGAAAAATATGCGGGAGCACCGGCTTGTGGAGGAGTTCTATCAGCTGATGATGGGGGAGCGGCGGTTTTCCGAGATCCAGCAGAAGCTGCGGGAGACCATGAACGACGCCTGGGTACAGTCGGCGGCCTTCAAGCATCCCTCCTTTGCCAGGGAGAAGGAGAGCCGGCTGGTGATTTCTCCCTTTATCCTGAATGAATTTGCCGTAGAGCCGAGATACCATGTCACGCCGGGACGGATCAAGAAGTATTATCCGCTGGATCTGAACCGGATGTGCGGGAGACTTGGATTACACATGTCGGATCTGATCGGGGAGATTATCGTTGGCCCGATGTCCTCCCAGTCGATCCCGATCCTGCAGGATTATCTGACGGACTGCGGGATGAATAATTTGAAAGACAGGATCAGTATGTCCGACTGCCCCCTCAGGAGACCGGTATCCTGAGGGGAGGGTTTGCGGCAGCAGGTGGTGGTGCGAACGCATTATAAATAATTCCTGATGCCGCCCTTCTCACAGATCAGTCTGCTTATTTCGCTGGTGCCGGAAAATCCGGCATGATCCAGTTCCTCCGCTGCTGTTTCCAAGGCCTTTTTAAATGCCGAAACCAGAAGATCGAATCGTCTCAGAGCAATTTCTGTTCCGAGACCAATTCGTTCGGCTTCTTTTTTAAATGAGTCTCTTGTAATATCGTGGATGCGATATGTCCCGCCAAGGCTCAGAGCCATATTTTCGGTGCAGCTTTCATAAATAACAGTACTGACAATATCATATGCTGGTGCGAGACGAAGTTTTTTTAAATCTTCACTGTACAGGAGGGAAAGATTCTTGATATGATTATCCGTGTTTCCAACGAGATAATGAAAAACGCAGATATCCCATAATTTTAACAGGTCTTCCAGCGGTGAAGATGAATAATTCCGAATGACATCAGCTATTTTTTTCAGATATCCGTCATTGTTTTTTTCATATTTTTCAGAGGCCGCAATTCCCAGTGCCTGGGAAAAATCCTCCTGATGAAGCCTGTATGGAACGGCCAGTCCGTCTAAATGTCTGCTGTCAGCAGAGAACTTTCTGTCATACCGTTTTGTTGCGAATAAAACATCTTCTTCCTCTGGGCTTTCTGTCGTTACAATAAAGCTTTTCGGAATTTCAATGCCAAGATTTTTTGCAGTCAGAAGACATAACTGCTCATTTGCGACTATTTTTTTCAGCCGGACATGGCTCTGCTTTACAATATGTGTGCTGGGTGCGTCGCCTATAGGCAGATACCATTGTCCGGTACATTCATCATAATAGAGTCCGACTTTTCCGGAAGCACCGGTCAGTGACAGATGAGCCTTTGTCACAAGCTCCGCTGACTCTGTCGCACCTTCCCGCGCAAGTTTTTTTACTTCGGAAGCAGACAGCTTTCGGTATTCCGAATCAGGTACAGACTCTGTTTCATTTATAATTCTGATTGCACCGAGGCATTCTCTGCCCAGTCCCGAGAGGATGGAAAGATAATCTGTCTCATCCGCATGCATCCATTCGGCTACACATCGCCTTGTAAATCCTTCGGGCAGCAATCCTTCAAAAAAATTTTTTGTGCGCATTGCATCAAACATTTTTTCTTCCAATGGCAGACTGACAGAGATGGGACGACTTCCCGGTGCGGATAAATATTCCGCAGCGTACGAAAAACAGGCTTCCCCGAAAGTTGTTTCCACGATGTTTCCCACATATCTGCAGGAACCATTTTGTTCGATCTGAACAATCAGATTTCTCATGATATCATCCCCGCTTTTCTACCAGAAGATCCAGCCCCAGAATATTGATCAGGCGAATCGTTTTTTCAATCTCTGCCGTCGGCTTTCCTCGTTCAAGATCCGAGATAAACGTAATGCTCAGCCCGGTGAATTCGGACAGATATGCCTGTGTGTAGTGCAGTTCCTTTCTTCTGGATCGGATCGCCTGCCCCAGTTTTTTGGAATCCGTTATTTTCATTGATTTCTCCATGATTTCGCCGTACGGCTGTTTTTTGACACGGGTTAAGAAATATAAGCCGTACGGCATATTTTTTGATTTCTATTATATATTTCGCCGTACGGCTGTGTCAAGGGAAGAATCCATGTTTATCTCTGAACACCGTTGACGGGTTAGTGGTTCATAGTTATAATCAGGTTGAGTTCCTTAATCAAAAAACGTAAGCTGCCGGTATCCCTGTTTGTAGGATTTTACGGGTCGTTCGGTAATCCGGTCCGTCTCTTTTATGCTGTCGCAAAGGAGCGGGGAATGAATATCACAGATTTCCCTCCTGCCTGCGGCAGTATCCGGGCGGGCGTTTGCATAGCAGTAGACACAGCCGTGAGGACAGGTGTCATAAGAGCCGATGTCATCACATTTGGCGCAGCCGCAGTGCTCACGCTGCCGATCGTCGCCGACCCGGATCGCCGCGCCCGTGATGCGCTTAATCAGCGCCCTGTCAATGCAGCTGTTAGGTTCGATGCCGTGCCCTGCCAGGTCGACTGCCTCCGCACAGGTGGCAAGGGAAAGCCCGTTTTGTCTCCCGATGCGGGCAAGCTCCCCCGCAAAGCGGTCCGTCTCACCGGCGGAAAGCCAGCGGGCGTTCATCCGGTTCAGGCTCCTGCCATTTTTGGCGGGGTAAATGTCCACAAAGCTGAATACGCATTTTTCGGTGTACGCCCCCAGAGCGGAGGCTATTGTTTCAAAGCTTTTTAAGTGATATTCAGGGGTATACTGATCGGAGAACAGGATCGGGTCATATCTCCATATCACCCGCGCTCTGCCGATTTTTTCGGAGAGCCGCATGAAGGTTTCCAGGCGTTCGGAAAGCTCCGGGACACAGGATTCCGTCTCCCTGCCATAGTTGTTTATCGTGAACTGAAAGTAGTAGTCATATTCGTCCAGACGCGCAAGCTGATCCAGCATCGGGGCGGCGTTTTTGGTCCAGAATACAATGCAGTCCACCACCTCGGGGGAGATTGGAATCCGGCTTACCTGATGCGCGTTTACAGGGTTTCTCACACATACAAAGCCCTCACGGACGCGCTGATAAAACCATTCGGAATAAAACGCGGGTATGTCGGTTCGCCTGCTTGCACTTAATATCATGATCGTCTCCCTGCCTTTGGATTTCACGGGTTCGTAAGGGTATTATAGCACAGGGCAGGGGATGGTTCAATATCCGGCAGGGGTCGGTATTTCAACGCGTTATAAGCATATGTACAGAAACAAAACGGAGGAAGCAATGAGAAAATATTACTGCCTGTGTGCATTATTCATCTGCCTGCTGCTTTGCGCCTGTAGTAATACAGGAGATACAACAGGTAAAACCAGGATGGAACTGCAGAATCCGGCCGAACCGACAGAACGGGAGCCGTTGTCAGAGGAAAAACAGGACGATCTGATTACGGTAACCCAGACAGGAAAGCTCAGGGAAGACATGCCGGAGTTTCTGTTCCGGTTAACCGCATATTATGATTTGCAGATGGAGGGTTACGCACTGCAAACCGTTGATGTTTATCAGGGCGATACACGGCTGCAGACCATTTCTATACCGGAGCTTACGATGGGAGGTCAGACCTGCATTGATGCTTCCTCACAGGACACGCTCGGATTTGAGCTAGAGGACGTAAATTTCGACGGATACCAGGACATACGCCTGTTTGATACGTTAAATGGAAATTACCGGACGGAATGGATTTACCTTGTATGGAATGCAGAAGAACAAAGGTTCGAAAACGATCCCCGCTTAAATCAAATCTCACTTGCTGTCTTTGATCAGGAGGAACAGCTTATTTACGGCATGGAGCGCAGCGGAGCGGCATGTCATTATTATTCAGCATACCAGTATATTGACGGTGAAATTGTGAGAATCCATTATTATGAGGAAGAAGGGCTTGCGATATCCGATGAACAGATTGTACAGTATTATGACGCTGCTTCCATAAAAACGGACGGCACAGCCTTTGATGCGTGGTATCAACATGTGATGGAGCGAAACGCGGCAACCGGCGAGCTGGAAACGGTTTCCGAAGAGTATGTGTTCAATCCGTATGACAGCGAAGGGAACGCGATTGAAAACGAGGAAGAACAGCTGCGCGTAGATGTATCGTCCGGACTTGGAGAGAAAATCAGCGCGGATCTTTCGAGATAAACGGGACATTGCGTGAGGAATCGTTTCCGGTAATGGTAAAACCGCCGCCCTTCTGAGGAAAGCAGATTCTTTTTTTTAAAAAGAGGGCGACAGCAAAATACTGCCGCTCTCCGGCAGGACGCTTAATATTGCGGTAAATTCTGCAGCAAAGAAAACGTGCTGTCTAAGTTTTGCCTGTGCCAGTTAATCGACTTCCAATCCTTAGAAGCTGCGGCGAATGCTCCGGCATTCAGAAAACTGTTTCCTGTTGCAGCTGTTCCGGCCGAACGGAATTCACTCCATTCTTTTTTCTGCACCGAGAGGCGTATGGTGTCCGTATCGGTTGTGAGGATGACTTCATAATTTAATGTTTTTCCGACCTCGGTAATTTTTACAGACCGGATTGTATCATAAGGGATTCGCAATGCAATTTCTTTCTTCGGAAACATACCTGCAAAAAAGATAACCTGGAGGGGAAGAAAGACAATTTCTTTTTCACACAGCTGCATGATGTAATATTCCAAAGTAAAAAAATGGGACAATCTGCCTCCTAAAGAATCGTCAGGTGCATAACTTACAACGATACAGGCATGTTCTTTGGGCTCATATCCTAATTCCTGAATGATGCTGCTGACATTTTTTTCGCTTGCCATTGATGTACTCTCCTTTCAAATTCTGACAGGCCTTCCTGCCGTCTACATTATAATTTATTTCAAACTGAAAGTAAAGTATTTATTACTATTTGACGTAAAAAAATAATAGGAGTATAGAGGAAAGCCTGATTCAGCAATGCAGTTATTTAACATTCCTCCTTAAAGTCAAATAAATCTTCAATGGTAACTTCAAATACTTTTGCTATACTGTATACAAGCAGCATAGAGGGATTATAACGATTTCGTTCAAGCTGTATAATCGTTTGTCGTGATACCCCCACAAGGTCGGCGAGTTCCTGCTGGCTCATTCGTTTTGTCGCTCTGTAAATGTGTATCTTGCTGTCAAAAGAATACTTCTGCTTCGCCATTCAAACGCCACCTCCACTCAGAATTTTCGACTTATTATACCATATTTCTTTTGTTTTGTCTAAAAGCTTATTTGTGTCTGGGGGGGCAGGCGGATACCCGGATCATTCTTGATAAAAACAGGTTTCTTTCGTATAATAAAATCGTGACAGGGGGAAAGACTTCCCCGGCGGCAAAGATTTCTGAGAGGAATGAATCTGAAAAACAGGAGGATCGGCATGGGAATTTCAGCAGGATTTATGGTACCGCACCCGCCGCTTATCGTACCTGATGTGGGCGGAGGCATGGAAAACAAAATTCAGAAGACGATCGATGCGTATTACAGGGTGGCGGAGGACATCGGCCGTCTGCAGCCGGAGACCATCGTGCTCCTTTCCCCGCACCAGACCATGTACGCGGACTATTTTCATATCTCCCCCGGGCAGGGTGCAGAGGGTGACTTCGGGCAGTTTGGCGCCGGAAAGATTTCCATGGAGGTCTCCTATGATACGGAATTTGTCCGTGTGCTGTGCGAGGCTGCCAAAGAAGCCGGTTTACAGGCGGGGACGCTGGGAGAGCGGGAGAAGAAGCTGGATCATGGCACCATGGTACCTTTGTATTTTGTGAATCAGTACTGGAAGGGATACCGTCTGGTGAGAATCGGTCTGTCAGGTTTTCCCCTGACCGCTCACTACCGGCTGGGGCAGTGCATCCGGGCGGCAGCGCAGTCCCCTGGACGCAATACCGTGGTGATTGCCAGCGGCGATTTATCCCATAAGCTGGCGGAGGAAGGGCCCTATGGCTATCAGCAGGAAGGACCTGCCTATGATGCGCGGATCATGGATGTGATGAGCCGGGGCGCTTTTGGAGAGCTGTTTGAATTTTCGGAAGATTTCTGCGAGAAGGCGGCAGAGTGCGGGCACCGCTCCTTTACCATTCTGGCAGGCGCATTTGACCGGACCGGCGTGGAGGCAAAGCAGCTTTCCTATGAGGGGCCTTTCGGGGTGGGGTATGGCATCTGCACCTACAGGCCCGGCGGCGATGACGGAACACGGAATTTCCTGGAGCAGTATGAGGAGAAGGAGCAGAGGGAGTTAACTGCCCGACGGGAACGGGAGGATCCCTATGTCAGGCTGGCAAGGCACACCATCGAGTCATTTGTAAGTACGGGAGAACTCCCTGAGATCCCAAGGGGTCTGCCGGAAGAATTGTATCATGACAGAGCAGGCGCGTTTGTATCTCTGAAAGAGGACGGAAGGCTCAGAGGCTGTATCGGAACTATCCAGGCGGTCAGAGAAACGCTGGCGGAAGAAATTATGTACAATGCCGTCAGTGCCTGTTCGGAGGATCCCAGATTTTCTCCTGTGGAAGACTGGGAGGTGGAGCGCCTGACGATCAGCGTTGACGTGCTGGGGGAGACGGAGAAGATTTCCTCACCAGAGGAGCTGGATGTGACCCGGTACGGAGTGATTGTGACCAAAGGCGCAAGGCGCGGACTGCTGCTGCCGAATCTGGATGGCGTGGACACCATAGAACAGCAGATTGCCATAGCGAAGCAGAAGGCGGGAATCAAAGCCCATGAGAGTGTGGAGCTGGAACGTTTTGAAGTAATACGTCATTATTGAGGAACAGGAGATGATCTGCCATGAAAACAGTTTGTCAGGTATGTATGCATCACTGCGCGCTGGAGCCCGGACAGACGGGGCTGTGCAGGGCCAGAAAAAATGTGGGCGGGGAAATCATCTGCGAAAATTACGGCCGGATCACCTCTCTGGCGCTGGATCCTGTTGAAAAGAAGCCGCTGCGTGATTTTTACCCGGGAAGTATGATCCTGTCTGTGGGAAGCTATGGCTGCAATCTCAGATGCCCGTTCTGTCAGAACCACCAGATTTCCATGGCGGACAGAGCGTCCTTTGATGTGGAGAAGGTTTCTCCCAAAGAGCTTGCGGATATGGCGCTGATATGGAAGGAACAGAAGAAGGCGGGGAATATCGGCGTGGCGTACACCTATAATGAACCCTTGGTGGGCTGGGAGTTTGTCCGTGACACGGCCCGGCTGGTGAGAGAGTACGGCATGCGGAATGTTCTTGTGACCAACGGCACTGCATCGCAGGAGGTGCTTGAGGAGCTGCTGCCCTGGATAGATGCCATGAACATTGACCTGAAGGGCTTTCGTGAGGAGTATTATCGGAAGCTTGGCGGAGATCTGGAGACGGTGAAGGCCTTTATCACGCGGGCGGCAAAAAGCTGCCATGTGGAACTGACCACGCTGATCGTGCCGGGAGAAAACGATTCTCCTGAGGATATGGAAGCCCAGGCCCAATGGATTTTTGGCTTACGTCCGACAATCCCTCTTCATATCACCCGCTTTTTTCCCCGGCATTGCATGAGGGACAGAGAACCTACAGATATAGAACAATTGTACCGCCTGGCCAGAATCGCCGGGAGATATCTGGAAAAGGTATATGTGGGGAACGTGTGACGGATTTTTCAGGGGGGGGGGGCAGC
>CANRSX010000081.1 GCA_947642555.1 uncultured Roseburia sp.
AGCATGTGGAGAGGAATCTATATGCTCTGCTTTTTTGTGGCGATATTTACTATCGGGTTCTTTTTTTGGTCGGCTACGCCACGGGTTACGCTTCCTGTGGAATGAGATTCGGTATGTAGTGTTGTACTTCGCTGCTTCATTTGCTATAATTGATTTACGGTAGTCTTATATGGCAGATCGGGGAGGTCATGATAAAATGGCAGATAATGAAAAAATGAAACTGTTTGAATGTACATTACCCGAATATCTGAAACACGATATTGTGGCATTAGAGGAAGGAATTCGAAATAAATCCACCCTGACAGACTGCCTTTGGTCAGAAGTCTGTGGATCAATCAATTCTGCGTTTTATGACAACGAGATTTCGGAAGAACAGGCAGCGTATCTTCGGAAAAAATATCTGAGATTGGAGGAATAGCGGAATGGAACTGGATTTTACCGAAGCGCAGGTTAATAAATTCCGTATGTACGGGGGAAATAACGGAAATAAAATCAGCATATTGTTTCAGGGCGAATATTATATGCTGAAGTTTCCGCCGAAGCCCTCCGCTAACCTGGAAATGAGCTATTCCAACGGATGTATCAGCGAGTATGTTGCCTGCCATATCTTTGAATCCCTGGGTATAGAAACACAAAAAACGTTATTAGGGCGGTATGGCGATAAAATAGTGGTAGCCTGCAGAGATTTTACTGCGGATGGTGTTGTATTAAGAGATTTCGCATCATTAAAGAATACGATTGTAGAAAGCTCGCGAAGCGGGTATGGAACAGAATTATCCGAAGTCCTTTGCACAATCAGAGAACAGCAGATCATATCGCCTGAAAGACTGGAGCGTTTTTTTTGGGAGATGTTCATTGGAGACAGTCTGTTGGGAAATTTTGACCGGCATAATGGAAACTGGGGATTTCTGATCAATGAAAAAAAAGGACAGATAACACTTGCTCCCGTATATGACTGCGGTTCCTGCCTGTATCCACAGCTGGACGAGATTAAAATGGAGTACGTACTTTCTTCACCAAAGGAGATTGACGAGCGTATCTACGTATTTCCCAACTCGGCCTTAAAAGAAAACGAAAGAAAGATAAATTATTTCCGATTCCTGATGGAAACAGAGAATGCGGGCTGTCTAAGCGCATTAAAGCGGATCGGAAGCCGGATTGATCTGGACAATATAAACAGAACGATTGACGATACCCCGTATATTTCTGCACTTCATAAGGAGTTTTTAAAAACGATGATAAGGCAGCGAAAGGAAAAAATTATTGACAGGGCCATGGAGCGTTTTAGCGGCAGAGCAACTGGCCTGGCCGAACCATGAGCATAAGTGTTACACCGAAGGAAAATCCTCCATAAATAATGACAAGAGCATGTAGAGACGTGAATCTATGTGCTCTTTTTTTGAAAAGGGGAATGGAGACCAGAGGAAGGTGCTGGAGGCATGAGCGTACAGACAGTGTTCAGGCAATGTCCTGGGGATCCCTGCTGTTGTGTTCTGTGTTGATACATATGATTTATGTTGACATGTAGTACATGTATTGCTATTATATAAATAATAAAATATATTACATGATATGAGAAAGGAAATAGACAATGAAAAACAGGATAAAACACGCATATGCCATATCCGCTTTCTGCCTGTCCCTCGCCGCCCTGCTCTTTGGCGGATGCTCCTACCGGGAGATGGAGGATAACGTAAAAAAGGAAGTGGCGGAGCTTGTTCAGAGTGGGCGGGAGGAAACGCCTGTGGAGATACCGCAGACAGAAACCGCAGAGGCACCGGTGTATGGAATCGGCGATACGGTGGTATGGACAAGCGTGTACGGAGAGACGATGGAGCATACGGTTCTGGAAATGAGGACGGGAGAGAATCTGGAGGAATTTGGGGTATCGCCGGAGGAATGCGATTCATATGCGCAGGGCAATTTTGTTGGAGAAAACGGGGAGGCGCTCGGCGGGCCGCTGGCGGATGAAAACAGGCGCTACATTTTTATGGAGCTTCGGGTAAAGATAAAGAATATCGATTTTCGGGGCTGGGAGCCTCAGCCGGATGATTATGGGCAGATCGCGATGGAGACAAGACTTTGTACACAGGAGGAGAAGGAAGATCGGGATGCGATGTCGCCAGACAAGGACTGCGTCTGGTTTGACGGGCATACGGATGATATAAAACGTTATTATTTTTGTGATCTGGATCCGGGAGAGGAGATGGAGGCGGCTCTCATATGGGTGGTCTCGGAAAGCGCTCTTAAGGAGCCCCTTTATTATGTGATCGGGAGTTCGACGGGATGGGAGAGCTTTCAGTATATTCTTCTGAACCCGGAGACAGAGTGAGGAGCAGCAGCGGTCAGATAAAGCGGTCGGACAGACAGAAATGAGGAGAATGATGGGTGTGACATGGAACAATGTATTTACCCATTTGCCGGAGCAGGAAGCAGAGCACGGGCAGGAGAACCTGCAGGAATGGGAACGGTAAAACAGAATAGCGGAAAGAGTTCAGGGGAAGTATCGTGGGAGACCATGGTACTTCCTCTTTTTGCTTTTAGCGAAAAAATTTATTTTTTAAGTCCTGCCCAATTCCGATGGCAAATACTTCGATTTTATATAAATAAATATAACATAAAATATTGACAAATATGAAATATGGATATATAATCGATATAGTCTCAATTAGTCGATGAAATACGGTGCACAGTGTTTCGGGAATGGAGACCGGAGGGAGGTGCTGGAAGCATGAACGTATAGACAGTATGGAAGAAGAATATCCTGTGTCCTGCGTATTATGCAAATGATGAAACGAGAATAAGAAGAACGATGAAAATGTGATGTAAAGGAAAGGAGAATACGATGAAAAAGAAAAAGTTACTTGGCGTGATGGCAGCACTGGCGCTTACGGTGATATCGCTGGGGAACGGAATGGTACACACATATGCGGCAAATGGGAATTATACAGATCGAGCTTATAAATTTAATCTGATGATGGTTCCACAGTATACGGAAAAACAGATCAAATACACATCTTCGTCTGTATATTGTGCGGTGTCATCCAGCCCGACGGCTTATCTGTCGGTTAGCGCGCAGGGAGAGTACGGCACATCGTGGGTAAACAAAACAGTAGGAGGATGGGCAACAGTTCCAGCCGGTACACCGTCTGCTCCGGCAAAAAGAAGAATACGCGCAAGCTTGCTGGAGGCAAATAACTATCAGGCGTTGAATGTAAGGCTGTATTTTATGGCGAATGGGAAAGACGGCTGGGTGACAGGTGTGTGGAGTCCGGATTGTCTGGGTGATTATCCGGCAGTTAATTAAAAATAGTAAGATTTTTTGGTTGTGAGCTGAGGGGGAACCGTTTAGCGTTTCAACGGTTCCCTATAATAAATATGTATTGACATATATTAAATAAAAACTTATATTATAAATAAAAAGACGTAATATAAGGAGAAGCACAAAACCATGAAAAGAAACAGATTAATAGCTTATTCGGCATTCCTTCTCTGCCTGTCCCTCGAAGCCCTGCTCTTTGGCGGCTGTTCCTACCGACAGGCGGAGGATGCTGTAAAAGAGAAGCTGACCGGAGATCAGGAGGAAGAGTGGTCGGAGGAAGAGGTACCCGGATACGATTTGTCCGGGGATAAGGAGTACCGGATCGGCGATACCGTGACGCAGACGATAGGAGGGGAATCCGTGGAATATACCGTGACAGGCATCCGTATCGGAAAAAATCTGGAAGAATTTGGTGTGGACAGGGAAGCGTGCATACCGAATTATGATCTTTTTGTCGGGAAAAACGGAGAGCCGCTTGGCGGGTTGGATACTGGCAGTGGTGAGACATATGTTTTTTTGGAGGCGGAAATCTGTATCAAAAATGTAAATAGTGCGGGATGCGGTGTGCCGGGGGAGACGCCAGAACTGTTTCTGGATGTGGATATCCGCACGAAGAGCGAGCTGGAGACGAATAACATTCACAATCAGGGCCTGATCTATTACAGTGAACATGCGCAGGATGAACAACGTTATTTTTATTTCCCGCTGGAAAAGGAAGAGGAGACGACAGTGAAAGTGCTTTGGTCTGTGCGTGAGAGTGATGTTAAGGAGCCGCTTTACTGTGTGACCGGAGTATCGACGAGCCGGGATATCCGGCAGATGATTTTGCTGAACCCGGAGACAGAGTGAGGAGCAGCAGCGGTCAGATCAAGCAGAGATAGAAATGAGGAGAATGATGGGTGTGACATGGAACAATGTATTTCGCATGGAATGTAAAAAGGCATTCCGCAACCGGTATTTCTGGATCGCGCTTGCCGCGGGCGGTCTGTTTGCGGCGATGAGCGGTCTGTACATGGTAGAGAGCTATCAGGAATCGGCGCGCATGCTGGCGCGGATGGGCGGCAACCCGATGCGCCAGGCATTCGGTCTGTACAATTCATGGATCGGCGGGGAGGGGAATTCCCTGGGATTTACCCTCTTTTTTGCGCTGCTGCCGTTTCTGGCCGCACTGCCCTACGGGTGGTCGTATCAGACCGAGATAAAATCCGGCTATGCGAAGCAGGTACAGCTTCGTGCCGGGCGGCTGGGGTATCTTCTGGCGAAATGCGCGGCGGCGTTTTTGTCCGGCGGAACCGTGATCCTGCTGCCTTTAGTTATAAATTTTATCGCGGTGGCGTGTTTTGTGCCGGCGGTGTGCCCGACGATCCTTTTTGAAATATATTATCCCATGCATTACGGTGCGATCGCGTCGGAGCTTTATTTTACACATCCGTTTTTATTCGTGCTGATGTACCTTTGCATCGATTTCGTGTTTGCCGGGCTTTTCGCGCTTGCCGCGACGGCGGCGGGGTGTCTGTCTGGAAAGCGTGTGGTCGCGGTTCTGACACCGTTTCTTCTGGTGATGCTGCTGCAGTATCTGAGGACTTTTCTGTACGGACGGTTTTATAAGGAGATTTCACCGATGTATTTTCTGCATGCATCGAGTATTCAGAATGTGGCGGATCCGTGGATTATGCTGACGGAAGGGCTTGTGCTCCTGCTGGTGAGCGGAGGAATCTTATACCAGAGGGGGGCACGGCGTGAGACGATGTAGACTGATTTCCTATGATCTGCGGCAGGGTATGATGCAGTGTGGCTGGAAGCTGATCGGGATTGTCTGTCTGACGTTTGTCTCCTGCCTGGATCTGTATCTGCAGAAGGAAGGCTATGCCGGAAGAAATGGCGGGATGCCTCTGCGGGGGACATGGATGGACTACCTGTTTTTTCTGCTCGGGGGAAGGCGGCGTTTTGACCCGTCGGTGGATCAGGTCTTTGTGATACCGGTGCGGTGGCTTTTGTACCACCTGTATCTTTTGTATGCGGTTCTGTATTATCCCTGCCGAGATCTGCAGTATTCGGCCGGCGAGCTTCTGATGATAAAAGGAGGCAGCAGGAGCGGCTGGTGGCTGGCGAAATGTATCTGGAATATGGCGTATATGGCGGCGGCATATGTGCTGACGTTCGCGACGGTGATCTGTTTCTGTACCGTCACCGGGGAGCGTGCGGGGATTATGGTGACGCCGGAGCTGGTGCATGCGCTGTTTGATACCGGGAGCACGTATGCGGTGTTTGCGTCAGAGACCGCGGTATATGTCTGTCTGCTGCCCTGTCTGATCTCCATGGCGCTCGGGCTGCTTTTGATGCTGCTGTCGTTTCTGGTAAAACCGGTGATCGCGTTTCTGATTGTTGCGGTGATCCTGATTTCTTCCACCTATCTGCCCACATGCTTTCTTGTGGGAAATTTTGCGATGCCGTACCGGAGTACGGCGGTCCTGCCGGACGGTTTTCTTCTCTGGCAGGGACTGGCAGCGGGAATCCTGATCATTGTGGTCTGTGTGGCGGCAGGGATGCGTTTTTTTCAGACATACGACCTGCTCCGGCGCACGGATGTGTAGCCGGTACGGAGCGGAAAAGGGAGGGAATAAAATGGTAAAAGTAGAAATAGATCATGTCTCAAAAAGGATCGGACCGCAGCTGGTTCTGGACGGGATTACAATGACGCTGCACGGCGGGCAGGCGGCAGGGCTGAAAGGGGTAAACGGCGCGGGAAAGACGATGCTGATGCGGCTTATCGCGGGACTGATTCTGCCGACGGAGGGCGAGGTGCGCATTGACGGGCGTGTGCTCGGGCGTGATATGGAGTTTCCGGAGCGCGCCGGGATCCTGATCGAGAGCCCGGCCTTTCTGGAACACGATTCGGGCTATCAGAATCTGAAGCTTCTCGCGTCGATCCGGCGGGAAGCGGATGACAAAAGGATCCGGGAGACATTAGAGCGGGTCGGATTAGACCCAGAGGATAAGAAAAAGTATAAGAAATATTCGCTGGGGATGAAGCAGCGGCTCGGGATTGCCGCCGCCATTCTGGAAAAACCGGATATCCTGATCCTGGACGAGCCTGTCAATGCGCTGGATTCGGACGGGGCGGATATGGTGCGGGAAGTCATCCGGGAGGAAAAGGAGCGCGGAGCGCTGATTGTGATGAGCTGCCATGATGCGGATTTTTTAAATGAAATGACAGATGTCATCTACGAGCTGAAGGAAGGCAGGCTGATGCGGGGAGGGGATGTGTGATGAAAAAGGTATGGATGGCTGGGATCCTGCTGGCAGGGAGTCTGTCTGCCGCCGCGGTGGGTGTGCGGATCTGGCATGTGAATCAGGATATTGCGCTGCCAGAGATCCGGGAGAGTGAGATCGGCGAGCGTGTCGCGCTCCTTGACAATTATTTCCTGGAGGAATACGAGATCTGTGAGGGCTATGAGCTGCGGGTGGATGACGCAGAGCTTCTGCCGGTTGAAGAATATCTGGAAAAGCACGGACTGTCTGATAAAGAGACGTGGGAGAGGGAGCATGAGATGACGCTGCCGGATCAGGTCTATGACCTGACGCTGACCTTTTTTAACACCAATACGGAGGAGACGGAGTGCGGGATCGACCTTTATAACTACGCGCTTTGTGCGGCGGACTATACGATTCCGTTCTGCGACGCGCTGTATGCGGAGGTAAACAGCGATAAGGCGGGCGGCTCTCCCATGTTTTCCCTGCGCCCGGATTCCGAGGCGACGCTCTTCGTGCCGTACGGGGTATTTTTTTCGGGAAACGGATCGTATCTGGATGAGAGAGCGCTCGACAGCCGAAACCTGTATTACGTGGTTTCCCTGTATCCGGTGCAGAATCAGATTCGGATACGGACGCGGATCTGACAATCCGAAAAATGCTAAGTCGGTGCAAATGTATTGACTTAGCATTATTTGTTTGCTATTCTTATGTCAAAAGCAGGAGGTGGCGCAGATGGCAAGCACGATTCAGGTAAGGGTAGATGATGATCTGAAGATAAAATCAGATGCACTGTTTAAAGCGTTGGGAACAGATACTACAACTGCAATTCGTATGTTTCTGACACAGGCGTTAGCGGTAAATGGATTTCCTTTTGAGATTAAAAAAGCAGGCGCTAATCCATATGAAGCATTATCAGAGACTGAACTATTGAGAAAATTAGAAAAATCCCGCAACAGCGCAGAACAGGGAATATATCGTGATGCGGCGGAGGTGGCCCGGGATATGAGGGCAAAGTATGGATTATAAAATTGTAGTAACCAGAGAAGCGGAAGAGGATCTGGAACGTTTCCTCAGATATCTGATGTTTGAAAAAGAGAATGTGCAGGCCGCGCAGAATGTTTTGAATGATTATGATGCAACAATAGAATGTCTTAAGCATATAGCCGGAAGCCTTAAGCTGTGTGATAACCCGGGGCTCCGCAAACTGGAATATCGCCGTATCAATTTTTTAAATCACAGATATTTCATGATGTACCGTGTGGTTGGGGAGATGGTGTTTGTTGATAACATCTTCCACGAATTACAGGATTATGAAAACCAAATGTATTAGGATCAAAATGTGGTGTTGTACTTCGCTGCTTCACTTGCTATAATTGATTTACGGTAGTCTCATATGACAGATCGGGGAGGTCATGATAAAATGTCAGACGATGAAAAATGAAATTGTTTGAATGCACATTACCCGGATATCTGAAACACGATATTATGGTGAAAAAATTATTGACAGGGCCATGGAGCGTTTTTGGCGGCGGACCAGCCTGCCTGGCCGAACCATGAGCATAAGTGATTCGCCGAAGGAAAATCCTCCATAAATAATGACAGAGCATGTAGAGAATCTATGTGCTCTTTTTTTGAAATCACAGCGGAGATAATACGATTCCTGTGTGGTAAAAGGTTCGACAAGCATGACGGATCTGGACTGGCATAAAGTCTATTTATCTGCAGGCTCCAATGTATATTTTTCCCTGGACCGGAGTGCTGAGGTACAGTTTACGATCACCGATGGAAGTGGGAATGTGGGACGGCTGGAAGTCTTAAGATTCCGTTTGGTTACGGATATGAAACAGATGGCCGATATACTGTTACG
>CANRSX010000082.1 GCA_947642555.1 uncultured Roseburia sp.
TTTCGGACAAACGGTTTTCAAGACCGCCTCGTTATGACCACTTCGATACCTCTCCGTGTGCATGTCTCAAATCAGTGCATATGAGATTATAGCATCAGTCTTTTGTCGTGTCAATAACTTTTTTTCTTTTTTCTGTCATTTTTTATTTTGACGCGCCAAGGTATGCTTCCGCTATCACAAGGTCTTCCGGGGTGGTAATCTTAATGTTCTGGTAACTGCCCTCTATGATCTTTACCTGCCTGCCTTCCGCACGCTCGAGTATCATTGCGTCGTCCGTGATCCCGGCGGTATCTTCCGCAAGCACTTTCTCGTAGGCACGGAGGATCAGAGGCCAGGCAAACGCCTGGGGCGTCTGCATCTGCCACAGTGTGCTTCGGTTGGGCGTCGTCTTTGCATAGCCGTCCTCCCCGACTACTTTGATCGTGTCTTTTACCGGCATTCCGGCCACACATGCCTGGTATTGCCGGACGGAACTGATGCACCGCTCAATCAGCTCCGGCGTGACAAACGGCCTTACTCCGTCATGGATCAGCACGTAATCGCTGCCCGCGGCCGCTTTCAGCCCTTCGTATACGGAGTGAAAACGCTCCGCTCCTCCCTCGACGACCGACGATACCCTGCGGAAACCGTAACGCTCCACGATCTGGCGCTTACAGTATCCGGCCTCTCCCCTGCCGGCCACAAGTATGATTTCCGTGACCCCGCTTTTCTCAAATGCCTCCAGCGCATAGCAGATCAGCGGCTTTCCCGCCAGTTCCATGTACTGCTTGTGCACCGGGCTGTTCATCCGTCTGCCGGATCCTGCCGCAAGTACGATTGCCGTTATTTTTTCCATAGGTTTCTCCACGCAGACGGATCTCACAGACGCAGATTCGGAACCGCATTCAGATCCAGTCCGTCCCTCTTTCCGCTGCAGTAATCATAATATGCCGCCACTCCGATCATCGCGGCGTTGTCCGTACAGTAGATGGGGGACGGATGATAAAATGCCACACCTTTTTCCCGGCATGCCGCCCGCATCCCTTCCCGAAGCGTCCCGTTTGCGGCCACGCCTCCCGCGATCGCAAACCGGTCCATCCCGTATTCGTCCATCGCCTGTTTCGCGTGTCCGATCAGCACGTCGGTGACCGCCTGCTGAAAAGAAGCGGCGATATCCGCCTGTACAATCGGGATTCCTTTCATCTGACAGCTGTTTAAGTAATTTAAAACTGCTGATTTTAACCCGCTGAAGCTGAAATCATACGGGCTGTCGGGAAGTTTTGCGCGCGGAAATTCCACTGCATGGGGGTTCCCCTCATGCGCCACACGCTCAATCTTCGGCCCGCCCGGATATCCGAGCCCGATCGCCCGCGCCACCTTGTCAAAGGCTTCTCCGGCCGCATCGTCTCTCGTCCGTCCGAGCACCTCATACGTCTCATAATCCGGCACGCGCACCAGATGCGTATGTCCTCCCGATACCACCAGACAGAGAAACGGCGGTGTCAGGTCTTTATTTTCGATATAATTTGCACAGATATGCCCCCTGATATGGTGTACGCCCACCAGCGGGATTTTTTTCGCATAACTGATCGCCTTGGCTTCCGCGACTCCCACAAGGAGAGCCCCCACAAGTCCCGGCCCATAGGTGACGCCGATCGCGTCGATCTCATCGAGCGTCGTCCCCGCGTCTGCCAGCGCCTGTCCAATCACCTGATTGATTTTTTCGATATGCTTTCTCGACGCAATCTCCGGCACAACGCCGCCATAGAGCGTATGCAGGCTGATCTGAGAGGAAATCACATTGGACCTGACTTCCCGTCCGTTTACCACAACCGCCGCCGCAGTCTCGTCACAGGAGCTCTCGATTGCAAGTATTTTTACCTCGTCACAGCTCATCCGAAGCATCTCCCTCTATCTGATAAAACACCAGAATCTTCCAGTTACCGTCCTCGTCTTTTCTCAGGACATACATCTGATTCGTGCGGTTGTAATTTTTATCCTCACTGATGAAATAGGAAGCTGTCACGTATGCGCACTCCGCGCCGTCCACCGTATGAAACTGCACATCGTTGCTGTCGCATACCGTACTGTTTGAGATCACCCGTTTGCGGCTGTGATAATCCTCGATATCCGCCTTCAGCGCTGTAAAATATGCATCCCGCGGGTTGTTTTCCAAAAGCTCTTCGTCAAAGAGCTTTCTCGCCTGATCCCCGAGTGCGTACAGCTCCTCCTCCGTATATTCCTCTGCGTAAAAACAGGTGATGATGCGGTTGTAAAGCTTTACAACCTCCCTTGGCGTCGCCGGATAATTTGTATCCAGGTTCTTTGTCGTCAGCTGCTGCACCTTCGTGAGTTCTACTTTCTCCGATGTGTCAGAACGCCCGCGCGAAAAAAAGTAAAACCCTCCCACAAGCAGCCCGACGATCACTATGACCGCCCCGATCCCGATTACATTCCGCTTCATCGTATCACCATGCCTTTCTATCTGTCTGTGTCACAATTCCTGATGTTTCATGCTTCCTCAAACAAAAGCTCCGCACTCTTTCCGTCTTTGCCGGGATAGGACTCCGGAAAAATCTTCCGGACCGCCGGCATATAGTCTTCCGCCCGTGTCAGCGACGGTGAAAAATGGGTCAGCCACATCTCTTTTACCCCTGCTTTTCTCGCCAGCTCCGCCGCTTCATAGAATGTCATGTGCTTATACTGCTTTGCCTTTTCTAACTTTTCCGGCTCCGCATACATCCCCTCGCAGATGAACAGATCCGCCCCCTGCGCAGCGTGCACAATCGCCTCCGTGGGCCGTGTATCCGTGCAGTAGGTCACATGGATCCCCCTGCGCGGCGGACCTAAGACCATTTGGGGCAGATAGGTAACGCCGTCCTCCCCGCAGATCGTCTCCCCCTTCTGCAGGCGGCTCCAGAACTTCTGCGGGATTCCGTTTGCAATCGCCTGCTCCGTCTGAAAACGACCGGCGCGCGGGATTTCTACCGAGTACCCGTAGCAGGTCACATTGTGATTGACCCGGAACGCGCGGATCTCATATCCTTTATAGGAAAATTCTTCTTCCGGCTTCGCAAATTCCTTATACTCAATCGCAAAGGGAAGCTCCGGGGCGATCATGCGCAGCGCGCCCGCCACCCGTTCCAGCCCTTTCGGCCCCGCCAGAAGGAGGGGTTCGGTCCGGTCCGCATTTCCCATGGTAAGCAGCAGTCCCGGAAGGCCGCTGATATGATCCGCATGGTAATGGGTAAAACAGATCAGATCAATCGGTTTAAAGCTCCAGCCCTTTTCCCTGACCGCCACCTGGGTACCCTCCCCGCAGTCGATTAAAAGATTACTTCCATTATAACGCATCATCGCCGCTGTCAGAAAACGGCGCGGGAGCGGCATCATTCCGCCGGTCCCCAACAGACATACATCCAGCATTACAGTCTCCCTGTCCCGGCCACAGTTACAATAATTCCGTCACCGGTTCTATCTCTGGCGCAATGGCAAAACTTTTGATGAGCCGGTCATAGCACGGCTCGCAGATCTCCATGGTGTGTATACTCCCGTCCTTCTGATCGGAAAAATATCCCCATGTTTTGCGGATGGCAAGAAAGGACGCCCGCTCTTCCCCGCCCGCATTACAGATTTTTCTGCCACAGCAGTTACAATAAATTACATTTGATATTTTACTCATCCAGTTTCCTCCCTGGCACCATTATATCGGAAGCCGGGCACAACATATAGTGGGAATTACTGGCCATACAACATAATATAGGCATCTTCCTTCGGCAGTTCATAAAATCCCGGGCGAACCCCCTGTATCGCAAAGCCGCAGCGCTCGTACAGACGGATCGCAGGATCATTTGAGACGCGCACCTCTAAAACCAGGCGCGTGACGGCACATTCCGCCGCCAGCCGAATCAGCTCCGTGACCAGGCGCTGTCCGGTTCCACGTCCCCTCTCCTCCGGCGCGACTGCGACATTTGTAATCTCCCCTTCCTCCAGCGAAACGTACAGCCCCGCATAGCCCGTGATCTCCCCCTGTTCCTCCGCCACCAGAAAGATCGTGCATTCCATCTTAAGGGCGTCCAGAAATCCCTGCCTGGTCCAGGGCTGTGAAAAGATCTGACACTCCAGCGCGGCAACCGCATCCGTATCCTCCGGGCGCATTCTTCTGATCCGGATCATAGCGCATCCTTTTTCTTCGCGGCGGCCTCGCGCTCCGCCTGCGACAAACGAAGGTACTCCGGCCGGTGATCCTCCGCGGTCTCATATCTGCCTTCGGAAAAGTACCGCATCCCGAGGGCCGCAACCGCTCCGGCGCGCTGCTTTGCGATATGCGCGGGCGCCTCCGACCACGGTACGAGAAGATGCTCCTGTAAATAGGTACGGAATACCGGAACACCGTCCCCCAGTACCACAACGGCCTCTCCCCGGCTGTTTATGTCAGCTGTGATCTCGTCAATGCCGACGGCGCACTGTGCCCGCACCACTTCCATCTCATTCTGACGGAAACGATAGAGTCCCGTATAGGTCTGATTCCTCCTCGCATCCATCAGCGGACACACCAGCGCCTGATGTCCCGCCAGATTGTACGCAAGCGCATCCACGGTCGGCACATTTACTATCGGCAGATTTAAGGCAAGTCCTAACCCTTTTGCCGTGGCCGATCCGATCCGAAGCCCGGTAAAGGAACCCGGCCCCCCCGCGACCGCAATCGCATCGAGCGTGGACAGGTCCAGTTCGATCATCCGCGCCACCTCGTCTAACATCGGCAGAAGCGTCTGCGAGTGTGTCTTTTTATAATTGACCGTATATTCTCCCAACAGATTATCATCTTCCACGACAGCAACGCTGGCCACAAGCCCCGAGCTGTCCAGTCCCAAAAGTCTCATCTCTCGCTCACCGTAATCCTTCGATAATCAAATCCCTTCTGCAGATCTTTTTCGATCTGCACAGCATGCCGCCTTTCCGGCAGAATCTCCTCGATCAGCTCCGCCCATTCGATCATGACAAGCCCGTCGCCGAAAAAGTAATCCTCGTATCCGATCTCATCCATCTCGGAGAGATCCCCGATCCGGTAGACGTCAAAATGGTAAAACGGCATCCGTCCTTCCTCATACACCTGTACAATCGTAAAGGTCGGGCTGGTGACCGGCTCCGTAATTCCCAGCCCCTCCGCAATCCCCTGGGTAAACACGGTCTTTCCGACGCCCAGTTCCCCGCTCAGCGTATAAATCTCCCCGGGGCAGGCATTTTCCCCGAGCCGCCTGCCAAGTGCGCGCGTCTCTTCCGGTGAAAACGTCTCATATACGGTTTTTTTTGTATGTACTGTTTTTTTTGTGTATGCGCTCTCTCCCATACGCCCGATTCATTTCCTTTCTTTTTTGCCGGGTGCGCCGCGTTCCCTTTCTTTTTTACCGGGTGCGCTACGTTCTGATCTTCCGTCCGCCTGACGCGGATTACCGGAATTTACAGCGGTACTTCTCCAGATGCTCCTCAGCCAGCTTTGCAAGAGGCCCGTATGCCTCCCCCAGCTGGTCGCGCGGGATCACATAGGCGTGAATGCGGCTGCTGTATACAAGCACATTGCTCTTTGTCGCCACAATCCGGTAAATCTGCCCCCAGGGCAGCGCTGCGCTCTCCTCCCCCTGCGACACGGTAAAGCCTTCCTCTCCCACCGCATAGTGCAGCGGCTTTCTTAACACCTCCGAGGCGGCCAGACTGTGCCTTGAGCGCAAAAGCAGGCTCACCGGCTGGTAGACAAGGAAAATCACGCCAAACACAACGTACAGCAGCGTGTATGACATCTCCACCTTCCCATATGTCGTTCCCGCCACCACAAAGATCAGGATCGAAAAGAGAATGGAAAACCATCCGTGAAACCCGGAATAGGTCTGATACATATTAAAACGGTACATATCCTTTGCACTTAACGTGGCATCAAATTCGATCGGCATAGCGTTCCTCCTGTCGTCAGTCATGCTTTGTCCTATGAGTATAGCATTATTCCGGCAAAAAGAAAAGACGCTATTCAAAAGCGTCTTCTCAAAAATGACAGCGGTCAGGTCCGTTACCGGTTTCCCTTCAGAATCGGCGACAGGTGTTTGTATACCACAAAGGTGATCGCCACCGAGAACAGCCCTTTTACAAATGTAAACGGCATATTAAAGCAGATCAGGCACTGCAGCATATTTTTCATAGACGGAAGAATCACCTGATATGCCGAGAGCACCATCTCCTCCGACATAAAATTGTAGTATACCGGGTACACCAGAAAATAGTTTGACGCCACGGAAAACGCTCCCATGAACGCAGCCCCGAGCAGTGAGCCGAGAAGCGCGCTCATCCGGCTCTTTTTGTGCTTATAAATCAGCCCTGCCGGAAGGACAAAGGCCACGCCCAGGATAAAATTGGAGAGCTCCCCCACACCCCCGGTCGTGCTGATAAACAGATGCAGGACATTCTTGATCAGGCAGACCAGAATGCCGCAGAGCGGCCCCATCGCAAACGATCCGATCAGCGCCGGCAGCTCTGAGAGATCCATCTTGATAAACGCCGGCATAAACGGCACCGAAAAATCCAAAAACATCAGAATAAAGGCGACCGCGGAAAGCATGGCCGTCACCGTCATATAACGGATGCTGACCTTTCCCGCCGCGCGCGTCCCTGCCGATCCGGTATGAAGCATTGATTTGTTTGTGTCCATCATTCATTCTCCTTTTCTCTCTGCGGAATTCGAGGGATCATGCATTAAAATAGAATCCTGCTTCGCAGGATTCTAACGCCATACATGGCGTGCCTGCGGCGGGTCGCTCCAGCGACATGGTTCGTCTCCGCCACAGTGCGATCCTGCCCGGAGGGCTTTTTGTATCATGGGCAAATTGCGAAGCAATTTCCTATGATACAAAGAAACCCCGGGAGAGCTTCTCCCGGGGCGAACATACATACACAGCCGGCTGCCATAAGCAGCTGCCACATCATGCTTCCTTCTCCCATCCAGACTATACTGTCGGCGCCGGATTCTCACCGGCTCAGCTGCGGGCATATCTTCTGCCGCAGGTCACGGGCTTCTCCGGTCTGTACCGCAATTTCCTCCGCACCTGAATGGCACGAAAGAAATATGCTCCGGTCAGCCGGAATCACCGTCGGTCGGGAATCTATGTGCGCTGCGCCTCAGCCGTTTTCTCATCCGGCATCCGGCCAGCTCCATATCACCCTGCCCCGAAGAATTCCTTATTTATTTTTACGCTCTTATTGTATGCTGTCAGCGTTGTGTTGTCAACCTCTGATTTCAATCAGTGTGTGTCAAGTAATCGTTGGCACTTTTTTATGTTTTCTGATGTTTGACGACT
>CANRSX010000083.1 GCA_947642555.1 uncultured Roseburia sp.
CCCCTTGAAAATCAAGGCTTTTTCCGTTTGTCGTTATTATACCGTAACGGCACACATTTGCCACGCGGTGTATTGAGCTGGGCTTCGATGCAAAATCCTTAAGCGAAATACTGGGCCATTCCAGCGTAAAGATTACGATGGATCGCTATGTCCACCCGACGATGGATCTGAAACAGAAAAACATGGAAAAGCTGTCCATATTCCCGAATCACAAAAACTGATTTCAGGCTGACCAGCTGATCGATTGGCTGATTGATTTACCGGAATATTTTTGTTTTTCATATGAGCGGAGCGTTTCGTGGAATATATAAATTCTACGAAAAACAAATCGATTTTGCCATGTTCAGGAGATGGTCAGATGTGGTGTGTTCTTTATGGAAAGGACGGCGACGAGGAGAAGACAGAAAAATTTGTGAGAAGTGTGCTGCCGGCGCAGGCGTATGCCAGGTGTTTTCACCCGCTGCAGCATAAGATGGTGCGTCATGGCGGCGAGTGGAGAGACGTTGTGTTCCGGCTTCTGCCCGGATATGTGTTCATTGAGACAGATGACCCGGAGAGGGTGTATCAGATTTTAAAAAATACGCCAAAGCAGCTGTTGTTCAGCAATGATGATTGTGTCTCCGTGCTTGCGGGGGAGGATGAGGCGCTGCTGGAGCGGATTATGGATCAGGATGGACAGATCAGACTCTCGACGGTGCGCGTGACAGGAGAGGAAAGGGATGGAGCAAAGCAGCTTGAGTATCTGTCCGGGCCTCTTGGAACGGTCGCTGACCGGGTGGCGCGGGTCAATCTGCACAAGCGGATTGCCAGGGTTATGACCGGGCTTGCCGGCGAGCGAAAATGGATCAACCTGGACTTCTGTTTTGAGGACGACAAGGTCGCCGGGGCGGAGGTGTGATCCGAACGGAATGTGGTATGTGATACAGGTACAGACGAGACATGAGACGGAAATTGCCGAACGCTGCAGGGATAAGATGATGCGGCCAAAGGAGGAAGTGTTTGTGATCCTGCGGGAGCGGATGCATCGGACCTCCGACGGCAAAGAGAAGATACTGGTTCCGGTATTTCCAGGGTATGTGTTTGTGGAGACGGAGGATATCGATGATTTTCGTATCCGGCTCCGTGAATTGAAAACGATGACGAAAGTGCTGCGGGCCGGTGAGGAGACAGTTCCGGTCTATCCGGAGGAGGAAGCATTCTTAAGGATGATCGGCGGGGAGGATCATATCGTCCGGTTTTCGGAAGGGTATGAGATCGGCAGGACGCTGACCGTGACAAAAGGGCCGTTAAAGGGCTATGAGGGCAGAGTCAAACGGATTGACCGCCATAAGAAATATGCGGTGCTGGAAGTAAGCCTGATGGGACAGACCGTCGATGTCCAGATGGGGATCGAGGTGTTCTGGAAGGAATAGAAGAAGCTTTGAAATGCAGTGGTCGTGCGTGCGTCCTGCAGGAAGAAGTGGATATAAGACAGATGTCGCCAGGGGTAAAAATATCTCTGGATGGCGAAGCCTGCCCTTCTGGCAGGTAAAAATACAGAGAAAGAATTCCATAAAACAGACAATTACGGCGCGGGGGTCCCGCGCTGTTTGCATAGATTAGTATGAGGATCAGAAATCAGGAAAAACAGGATAGGAATGAGCTGGAACAGGCGGTGGCAGGATTGGTCGGGGCCGGTCAGGCGGTGGCGGTTGTTTCCGGAAGAGCGGCACTATGGTTTGCAGTCCGGCTTGCAATGGATCGCATCGCCGAATCTGACGGGGAGGCCGCTAAATCTGACCGGGAGGATACCGTGGAGACGGATCCAAATGAAGCGGATGCGGGTGTGAATCTGTGCGGCCGGCGCGTGTTCTGTCCGGATTTTGCGTCGGAAATCATCGCTGCCGTGATCCTAAGCTGCGGCGGAGTGCCTGTATTTGTCGATGCCTCGCCCGATGACTGGGGGATGGATCCGGAGGCACTGGCAAATGCATTTGAGCGGTATCCGAAGGTAAAGCTGGTGATCGCATCGCATGTGTACGGGTTTCCCGGAAGGATCGATGCGATCAAAAAGATCTGCGAGGCGCATGGAGCTTTGCTGATCGAGGACGCGTCAGAAGCACTTGGCGCGAAATATAAGGGGCGTTACTGCGGCTCCTTTGGGGACTACGGGATCCTGGATTTTGGGAACGCGGGGATGAAGGGCGAAGACGCCGGGATGAATGATGGCGCGGCCGAAGGGATTGGCGGGATGCTGCTGATCTATGATAAAACAGAGGCTGAGCGAATGAAGCAGCAGGAAGAGTCTGGCGAGGTACTGCCAGGCGATGTGAGAGATGCAATGTCCGGGGAACCGGGAAAGCCGTATGCCGAAGAACAGAGTAAGAGTCGGAGGGATCCGGCAGAGACAGCCGGCAGTCAGGGCGGTGCACAATATCCGGAATATGAAATGGCAGATGTGACTGCCGGAGGGATCCGGGAGCTGCTAAAAGATATGAAAGAACAGATCGCCGGAAGGATCGCGGTGAAAAAGAAGATCTATGAGAGATACGCGGACAGGCTGGCGGATTTGGATATATGGATGAATCCGTATGATGAAGAGAACGCGGAACCGAATTATCAGACATGCTGCATGATGATCAGCGAGAACGGGCTGAGCGAGGCAAGATGGGAAATGAGAGATGGTACGTGGACGTACGAGTATGATGACGTTCACGGGCGTACCTGTCCGCCGGAGATTTTTGATGCGCTGGAATCGTTCGGAGTAAAGAGCCGGCTGGCGTGGCAGCCGCTGCACCGGATGCCGCTGTACCGGAATTTTGATTTTGTGATGGCGGATGGAGAGCAGTGGGATGGGGAGAGCGGATGTGGAGATGAAAATGACGCACAGGCCAGCGCAGGCGGGAGATTCGAAGAGTCGGGCGAGGGGGAATATCTGTTTGAGCGTGGCTTATGTCTGCCCTCGGATGCCGGGATGGCGGAGGAGGAGCAGGAGAGGGTGATTGAGATGATCAGATATTGTTTTGATTCATGCACTACGGTGGCTGAAGTCAGGGTGAGGTATTAATGAATATATATATTATTTTAGTGATTGCGGTAGTATTTGCTGTGATGAGTGCGATTGCAATTGCTAAGAAGCCCGAAAGTGTTTACAAAGGCATTCCGGAAGAACAAAATCCTATGGAAGGGAAAAAGGTAGTGTTCATCGCCTTTGAGGAGGATGAATTAAATGCCGATGGTGTCCGAGGACATTTGGAGGTAGTAGGTAAATCGGCTGGATGCAGAAATTTCTACGACAAAGTGATTAAGAGAATTATAGATATTATTTTGTCATTCTGTGGATTAATAATCTTATCCCCTTTGTTTCTAGTGCTGAGTTTTTGGATTGTGATTGATGACCCGGGACCTGTTTTGTTTACACAAAAAAGGATAGGACGGGATAAACAATATTTCAGATTGCATAAATTCAGGAGTATGAGGGTGGCGACGCCTCATGACGTACCGACACATCAGCTCACAAACCCGGAACAGTGGATAACTCGTTCCGGACGGTTTATTCGTGCCCATAGTTTTGACGAGCTTCCTCAGATTTGGGACATATTTATCGGAAATATGAGTGTGATAGGGCCGAGACCGGCATTGTGGAATCAGGATCTGCTAACAGCATGCAGAGATGAGTACGATGCAAATGACATTAAACCAGGGCTTACAGGATGGGCACAGATCAATGGCAGGGATGAACTGGAGATATCAGTCAAGGCTAAGCTTGATGGAGAGTATCGGAAAAAGGAAAGCTTCTTTTTTGACTGCCGTTGTTTCCTGGGCACAGTGTTCTCTGTGGTCAGAGGCGATGGTGTCGTTGAAGGTGGCACGGGCAGGATTAAAAAAGATGATCTTTGAGTCCTATGCTCATACGCTTACGGAGGTTGATTTTAAATGGAATATAGGACGTTGGGAAATACAGGTATTAAGCTGTCAGCGATTGGTTTCGGCTGTGCTTCCATTTGGGGAGGCTCTTTGATCGATGATTCCGAGGCAATAAGACTGTTTGAAGAAGCATATGAGCAGGGAATTACGTATTACGACACAGGGCACAGCTATGGGATAGCAGAAGAAAGGATTGGAAAGGTCCTTAAAGAATCAGGTATTGTAAGGCGGGAGAACATTATTATTTCCACAAAGTTCGCAACCAGGATTGTAAATGGTAAGCAGGTTCATGACGTCAGTCCTGTCTGGATTAGACAAAGTGTTGATACAAGTCTCAGACGTATGAATTTGGACTACATTGATATGCTTTCTATACATGGGACAAGAGTTTCAGATTTCAGTGATGAATTATTTACTACAATTGGTAATTTGAAAAAGCAGGGAAAAATTCGTTTGTTCGGAGCCTCAATGGCGAACAACATAGATACAATTTCTTATGTGAACAGGCATAAATGTCTCGATTATGCGTTTATTAGATATAACATTATGGAACAACAGCTAACGGAGCTTGTGAAATCAATATCAGATCAGGGAATGGGTGTTATTGCAGGAGCTGCTCTGTCTGAGAATATGTTTTCCAACAGAGTGCTAAAGATAAGAAATAAAAAGGATATGTGGTATTTCGCCAGAATGCTTGCTCATTTCAGAGGAGCATTTCAGAGAGGACGGAAATATAAGTTTATAAATAGCGTTAATGGAATGACAGGGAGTCAGATTGCACTCAGGTGGTTACTCGACAATCCATGTATCACAAGCGCTGTTGTTGGAACAACAAATGTTGAACACTTAAGGGAAAATGTAGCTTCTATTGATAAAGTTCTTTCACAGGATGTGAAAGACAGGATTATGAGAGCGGGAATGTCGTAACAAATCCAGTGCAGGGAAGGAGCATAGCCTGAAGTGATTGAGAAAAACAAAAAATACAGGATATGGACTTTTGTTGATTATAATATGCTTCCGGTACACGGTACACTAAACCGTCATTATTCTTTGGGACGTGCTCTAACGGAAAACGGTGATGATGTTACGGTGTTTGTAGGCAGCCATCCGCATAACACGAATCTGCAGCTTATTGAAGGAAAAGAGAAATACAGAATATTTCAGGAAAAACCATTTCTTTGGGTGCTGATAAAAACACTAAATTATGAAGGAAGTAAAATAAAGAGAATCATTTCTATGCTTTGGTATTACAAAAATGCCAAAGCAGCCGCCAGGCATTTTGAAAAACCCGATGTAATAATAGGATCGTCCGCACATCCTTTCTGCGCTGTACTGGCAAATAAACTGGCTGGAAAATATGGGGTGAAATCCATTGTAGAGATCAGAGATCTGTGGCCAGAAAGCATTGTTGCAATGGGCATTGCTAAAAAAACGAATCCTGTTATCAGGATTCTTTATTTTTTTGAGCGAAAGATTTATGAGCGTGCGGACGCAGTGATTTTTACATTTGAGGGCGGCTACGATTATATCAGAATGAAGGGGTGGGATAATTCCATACCTCAAAGTAAAGTGTTCTATATCAATAATGGAATCGATATAAATGATTTTGATAAAAATAGAAAGGAAAATGAGCTGGCCGATGATGATTTGAATTCAGGAAAATTTCTCGTTACATATACGGGCGCAATCAAACTGGCTAATGGACTTGATAAGCTGGTCGACTGTGCTAAATTATTGTTAGAGAAAAACGACATACTGTTTCTTATATACGGGGATGGTGATTTCAGGGCGGAGCTTGAAGAGAGATGTAAGCGGGAGAACATAACAAATGTTCGGTTTAAAGGAAAAGTTGATAAAAAGTATATTCCATATATATTATCAAGAAGTAGTTTGAATCTTCTTAACTATAATACTGCTGCTACTGCCGGGTTGTATCGTTTTGGAAGCAGCCAGAATAAACTGTTTGATTATCTTGCGAGCGGAAAGCCTGTTATATCAAACACAAAAATAAACTATGATGTGATCGAAAAGTATCACTGCGGGGTTAGCAAAAATCTTTGGACAGCAGAAGATTATGTGACAGAACTACTTAGAATCTATGAAATGCCAAAAGAAGATTATGTGTGCCTTTGCCATAATGCCAGAGAAGCAGCATATGACTTTGATTTTAGCAGGCATGCTGCGGCATTAGAAGAGATATGCAAAAGAATCACACAATGCAGTAGACAAGGGGAAAATTAGTATGAGGATATGCCACTTAACCAGTGCGCACCGACAGGAAGATATAAGGATTTTCCATAAAGAATGTGTCTCTCTTGCAGATGCCGGATATGAAGTATATCAGGTATCGTGCGGCATTACTTATAACAACAAAGGTGTTCATCTGATCGGAACAGGAGAACAGCAGACAGGCAGAGCCGGACGTATGATAAAAACAGCAAAGGCAGTATATAAAGCGGCAGTGAAGCTTAATGCGGATTTGTATCATTTGCATGATCCTGAACTTCTCCCTTATGGACTCAAATTGAAACAGAAAGGCAAAAAAGTAATTTTTGATAGCCATGAAGATGTTCCGGCACAAATAATGGATAAAGGATGGATCCCAAAACCATTGAGAAAAATTGTATCGGTATGCTACAGGATATATGAAACTTATGCTGTAAAAAAAATAGATGCTGTGGTTGTGGCTACCCCGCATATAGCAGAGGCGTTTAGAAACCGATGTAAAAAGGTTGTTATTATTAATAACTATCCAAGGCTGGATGATATCGAGTTTCATGAAAAACGATTCGCTGATCGGGAACCAATCGTTTGTTATGCAGGAGGAATTAATGAAATTCGTGGCGAAAAAATAATGATAGAAGCAATGAAAGATGTAGATGGAG
>CANRSX010000084.1 GCA_947642555.1 uncultured Roseburia sp.
TTAACATGAACAAAGAGTTTAACACCACTATTATTACTGTAACTCATGATTTGGAAATAGCCAATCGTCATGATAGAATAATCCATCTTGAAAGGAGTAAATAAAATGGGATTTGTTGCGATGATTGCGTCAATGCTGCTGGGAATATTGTTTGTTGCAATCGGGATTTCCCGCAGAAAGCAAAAGGGGCAGCCTATAATCCTTATCACACTCGGAATCGCGTTTGTCCTCATTGCGGTTTATTTGGGATGGCCTAAATAAAGAAATTCCTCAAAGAGCGGGACGGTTCCTGCCGTCCCGATTTTTGAAAAGACGAAATTCAAAAAATGTAGAAATGCGTCTCAATTTGAGACATATTTCGGAGAGAAAGGAGGGACTACCCGACATGACCCCTTTTCATTTCCGTACTATCTTATAAACAGATTCCCGGCAGCAAGCGCACGCATCTGCCCTATCGCTTCATCGTAGGGCACAGCATCTGCTGCAAAGTAGCTCGTAATAGCACGATAGTCCTCCCTATAAAATGCATTGTCACAAAATTCCATAATCACCGCCGGGACATCAACTGTGCCCTCCGCTGAAGGGCATATCGGCATCCTGGCACGATGGTCGCTCTGTGTTGCCTCCCAGTTTGCGACCGGCATCCCCAGTTCTTCGCTGATTCCTTTCAGGGTGACATTCTTCAGCTTCTTCCTCCTGCTCTCCCCGATATGTTCCTTGAACGTGATGTCGATATCTTCTGAAAAACGATCTATCACATGGAAGCCTTTCGACAGCGACGTCCCTCCTTTGAATACACACTGATCCAACTGCTCTGAAAGCAGCTTCAGAATCAGTGTCACATAATAGTCCTTCTCCACTACAGCCGGCGTCCTCCCGCTGCTGTCAGATGCCTGTTCGACCATATCCCTGAACGTTTCCCTGTCCCTGTGCAGATACATTTCCTTACCTCCTGCCCGCATCAATGCTTCCGAAATCGACGCCTGTCTCATAAATCGCCTTGTATATCTTCAGCGGATACCTGGCAAGAAACCTGTCAACCACTTCTCTGGTAAGGGCATGCTCCCTGGCGTAACCCGTGAGGATACGCCCGCAGGCCTCCGGTTCCTCCTCCGCACACTTTTCCAGATCCTTCAGGCAGTCCAGGAACTGTAGGACAGCCACATTTTCATCCGTGACCTCCACCACCGGACGCCGCAGGATGTACTTCCGGTTCTTTATATTCAGCTCCCGGACCTGCGCCGGTGCAAAGTTGCTGGTAATCTCCTCCGTAAGCGGCACCTGCCCAGACAGCCCCATACGGTTTGCCAGGGTATATCCCGAATAGTATCCTACCCTTCTCCCCCTGCGACTGACATATTTATGGAACGCAACCGTATCTGCCGTCAGGGCCATCCGTTCCCCGAAGATATCCATTTTGGGAAAGTAATATATCCCTGCTTCAAACCGGCACAGGATGCCGTCATCAGTGAGCCTCTTTAAATGATACCTGAGGTTCTCTTCCGATAATCCGGGAATGGAAATATCCCCGGAGAAAATCGGTTCCCCCGGTTCATAATTCCATTTCAGATACTCATACAGCACAGACCCCACTTCCTTTCGGTTTGTAAATTTATCATTTACTTATTGTTAGTATACCCAAAATCCGAAATTCTGTCAACAGAAAGCAATACTAAGGAATCTTTTCTGGTTTTTGTAATATGATTAAGATTTTAAAGCTGATTGTAAGTGATATGTATGATCAGAATCAATGTGACTTCGTCACAGAAGCAGTAAGCAGGATATGATACACTGTCAGCAGATAAAAAGAAAGGAAGGTACTGATTATGTCCATCATTCATGTAAACAAAGACAACTTCGATTCTGTAAAAACCAGCGAAAAGCCCGTGCTCCTGGATTTCTACGCCGACTGGTGCGGTCCCTGCCGCATGGTATCCCCCATAGTGGAAGAGATCGCGGCGGAAAACCCGCAGTATCTGATCGGCAAGATCAACGTAGACCAGGAGCCGGAACTGGCACAGGAATTCCATGTCATGAGCATCCCCACACTGGCTGTACTCAAAGGCGGAAACGTCATCAGCCAGTCGGCAGGCGCAAGGCCGAAAGCAGATATCCTCGCCATGTTAAAGGGCTAGATCGCGGAGGCGCTTTTTGTCAAGGATCGTAACGCCGCCCCTGGAAACCTCCACAATCCCTTCGCCGGCAAAATATTTCAGCATCCGGGATACCACCTCACGGGCAGAACCCATATACCGGGCAATCTGCCCGTGCGTCAGCGCAATGGTATCCGAGCCGGTCCTGGCGGATTCGTCCGAAAGGAAAATTGCCAGACGTTTATCCATGCTCATAAACAGAACCTGCTGCATCACCCACATCACATCCGAAAAACGGCTGACCGCAGTTTCCAGCGCAAATATGCGGATATCCGGATTCCGCCGCGATACTGCCGCAAAAGCGGGTCCGCTGACCACACAGCACTGGCTGTCCTCCTCCGCGTCTACAAATACATCAAATGTGATGGCATCCAGCACACAGGAGGCAGACAGCATACACAGGTCGCCCCTGTGCAGACGGTAAAGCGTGATCTCCTTTCCCTCATCCGACATCATATAAAGACGCAGGCTCCCGGAACGGACGAAAATCACGCCGGAACATTCTTCGCCGTTGTGGATATTCCTTCCCTTCGGGTAAGTAATCATATGAGAATTCTGGCAGATGTACTCCCTGTCTGCATCGGATATTTTCTCCCAAAAAGGGAAGTTTTCTTTATAAATATGTTCACATTTTATTTCCATTCCCGAACCTGCTTTTTAGATTTCTGGCTCTCATCAGACTTTACAGGCGGTATATGGCCGCCTGTACCATCTGATGTGTGATATTTCGGACGGTCAGATCTGCGGCATCCCTGCAAATCCTGCCGCGAGCTCCTCGTCGGTCGGGATATAATCCGTCATCTCGCCGTTGTGGAACTTCTCATAGGCCACCATGTCAAAGTATCCGGTTCCGGTCAGGCCAAAGAGGATCGTCTTCTCCTCACCGGTCTCCTTACACTTCATCGCCTCGTCGATCGCGACGCGGATCGCGTGGCTGCTCTCCGGCGCCGGCAGGATGCCCTCCACGCGCGCGAACTGTTCCGCCGCCTCGAAGACAGCCGTCTGTCCGACCGAGCGCGCTTCCATCAGTCCCTGATCATAGAGCTCGGAGAGGACGGAGCTCATGCCATGGTAGCGGAGACCGCCCGCGTGGTTTGCGGACGGGATAAAGCCGCTGCCCAGCGTGTACATCTTCGCCAGCGGACACACCATCCCGGTATCGCAGAAATCGTAACCATATCTTCCCCTGGTCAGGCTCGGGCAGGACGCGGGCTCGACCGCGATAAACCGGTAGTCCGCCTCGCCCCGGAGCTGCTCGCCCATAAACGGCGAGATCAGGCCGCCAAGATTGGAGCCGCCGCCCGCGCAGCCGATGATAAGATCCGGCTTAATGCCGTATTTGTCCATCGCCGTCTTCGTCTCAACGCCGATCACAGACTGATGCAGCAGCACCTGATTTAACACGCTGCCCAGCACATAGCGGTAGCCCTCCGAATGGGTCGCCACCTCCACCGCCTCGGAGATCGCACAGCCAAGGCTTCCGCTCGTGCCCGGATGCGCCGCAAGGATTTTCTTTCCTACTTCTGTCGTCTCGGACGGGGACGGCGTCACGCTCGCGCCGTAGGTGCGCATGACCTCCCTGCGGAACGGCTTCTGCTCGTAGGAGCATTTTACCATAAATACTTTGCAGTCCAGCTCAAAGTAAGAGCACGCCATGGACAGCGCGGTGCCCCACTGGCCGGCGCCGGTCTCCGTGGTGACGCCCTTTAACCCCTGCTGCTTCGCATAGTACGCCTGCGCAATCGCGGAGTTTAACTTGTGGCTGCCGCTGGTATTATTGCCCTCAAATTTGTAATAGATCTTTGCCGGCGTGTCCAGCTTTTTCTCCAGGCAGTACGCGCGCACCAGAGGCGACGGACGGTACATTTTGTAAAAATCCTGAATTTCCTGCGGGATCGGGATATAGCGGTTGTCATTGTCCAGCTCCTGCTTTACCAGCTCCTTACAGAAAACGCCCTCAAGCTCTTCTGCCGTCATCGGCTCATGCGTCGCAGGGTTTAACAGCGGCGCCGGTTTCACCTTCATGTCGGCGCGGACATTGTACCACTCCTTCGGCATCTCATCTTCCGATAAATAAATCTTATAAGGGATTGCTTCACTCATATGCTCTGTTCCTCTCTGTTTCCTGTCATCTTCATACCGGTGACATATTCAGACATGAGTATAGCACACTTTTTACCGGGTGACAATGTAACTTTTCGTTCCTTCGTTCCGTCCTCTATGTAAACGCTGTCTTTGATACAATTTGATTTTTCCTTACACTTTTTGATTTTTCCCCTATACCTTTTGATTTTTTGTACACTTTTTGATTTTTCCCTATACCTTTTGATTTTTCCTATACTTTTTGATTTTTGGTTGGGGAAAAATCAAATTGTAGAAAAATGCCGTAGAAAACAGGGGAAAAAGAAAGCCCGCGGCATCCCACCCAGCCGCAGGCTCCTTTTACGCTTTTATCTCCATCCCGTTCTTGAAAGTGAAGCGGATGTCCTCCCTGCTGTACACCGTGGCGTACTCCACAAGGCTGTACCAGTCGTCCTCGTTAAATTCCGTGAGCGGGCCGTCCCGCTTTTCCAGGGCGGAAACAAACCTCCCGATCTTCTCCCGCTTCGCCTGCCGCTCCGTAATAGTCTGGCTGACTTCCGAAAGCCGCTCCTTCGCCCTGTTGAACCGCCCCGCCAGCCCGTCGTATTTCTTCTGGTACTCCGTCTGGTCAAGCCTCATCCAAGCCAGCCAAACCTTCGTCAAGTGTCAGCGACCTTTTCCCCGTAAGTTCATAGGAAACTTCACGGTCTCCACTTTCATGTTCTTTCACGATTTCATTATAACGGGCCTCATATGTATCCATGATTGATTTCATTACATCTTCCACATTATAGTTTCCATCTTTTAATGTCTGGCTGCTGATTCCCCTCATTGCTGTATAATGTTCCCATGCTACCTCATTTGTATTTTGTATTGTCATCTCCCTTGCGTTGACATAATCCGAATCAGTCCCAAATTTGTTTACCATTTCCCGCAGCATATTTCGTCCCTCATCAGAAATAGAGAGATTAACTGGCTGCTGCGTCACTTTTCTGCCTGCATTTGTTTCAGATACCTTTTCCTGCACATGATTTGCAACAGCCCCCATATAACAATAATTACTTCCAATTCCATTAACACTCATTTTTAAATATCCTCCATCTTCGATACAGCGGCCCATCTGCCGGTCAGAGCCGCATCCGCTCCCTTATAAAGTCCGAGCAGTTACTCTCGACAAAGGCGCGTGGTTTTTGCGCCTCTGCCGGAAAGAAATAATATTTACGCCTTTAAATCGAATCCTGTCACTGTCGGTACTGTAGACATGGCACTGTTACCCATACCGATTTTACCTATCAAATTCTCTGTTACTTTTCCCATATCTGTTCCCATTACGGTAATATCATACTGCCTGCCGTCTTTCTTTTCTTCCAGCTTCTCCTGCTCGGTCTTCTTTTCCTTATTCTTTTCAAGCAGCTTTTCCCATTCCTCTTTACGCTCTTTGTTTCTGGCTCTCGCCTCCTCAACCATTTTCTTGGACTCCTCTGTGCCAGGGTCAGCCTCAAAAACACCTACGCACTTTGTCGTAATACAGTCCTCGCTGTCTATGCTGATTTCTAGACTGACCAGCCTCGCCCCATTTTTAGCAGAATTTTCACATATCTTATTGATACAGTCCGGCATTTGGGAAAGCGTATTCTCCAGCCATTCAGCCGTTTTGGGATTGGATGCCGCCTTTGAAAACAGGCTTGAATTGATTGACACGGAACTGTCCTTTGTCGGTGTCAGGCAGGAATATTTATTATTCAGATATTCTGAATATTCCCTCCTGCTCCCGTATGTACTTTTCTTCTCCGTTTCTTTTCTTGATGCCTTTGCCTGCATTTCTTTTTCTGCATTAGCCTGTTCAACATTGCTGTAATTGTTTGTGATCCCCATTGACATAATTCTCATCCTCCTTCAAAAAATCTTACCTGCGGCTCCTCTGTCATTCAGGGCCGCCCATGCCCCCTTGCGGTAAGTCCGGGCATGATCTTCCTTACTTCAAAATGCCCGCCGCATCATATGCGGCATTCATATCTTCCTATAAGTCCAGACGTTTCCATATCAGATTAAGCCATTATCCGCCATAACAAAATTTGCTTCATAAGCGGCATTTGCTGTTGCCGCAGCCCCCGATTTTGCCAGAACGGAATCGGAATATACGGCCTCTTTTGCCCACTGTAACATCAGCCGCCTGTGTGCATCGCTCTTTTCCATCGCCGCCTTCGCATTGGCTTCTTCCTGCACCCGTTTCTTTTCCTGCTCCTTTTTTATCTGCGCCTCCGTCCGTTTTTTCTGCTCTGTCCTGCGCTCCCAAAAGCTGTCTTTTGCCCTGCCGTCAAACAGGCTTTTCCCGCTTCCGTTCTGGTAGCCTGCGCTCCACATCTCTGCGTGGCACTCCTCTTTTGTCGCCCCGTAATAGATGGTGGAATAAGCCCCTCCGCAGACGCCTGCCCATCTGTCCGGCTGCGCCCATCCTGTCCGCAGGTCATTCAGCACCCACGCCTCATACTCCGGGTCATT
>CANRSX010000085.1 GCA_947642555.1 uncultured Roseburia sp.
AGCTCTTCCGATCTTGAGCCGTGCCTTGAAATAGATTTCCTTCTGGTAGACCTGTTCCACATACCGTTCCAGATCTCCCAGTACGCTCGGACGGCTGCCGATCGAATAATTCATGGAATCCTGGAACACGATACACAAACAGCCCTCCCCGGCTGGTTCCACGACCGTCTCACGGAAACTCGGGCGTGCGGACATGCCAAGCTCACGTACAATCTTGCCCCACTCGTTGCGGATCAGATTCAGATCTGCAAGCTGGGCTTTGGGAAGCGTCACGGTCTGGGGCTCCGGTGTTATTTCACTGCCCGCATTCGCACTCTGCCCGGCGTCTCTGACAGCGGGTTCTCCTGATTGAGCGCCAGGTATCAGCCTTTGCGGCACACCTTCCCCGAGCTGCCGCTCCATCCGGTCAAGCCGTTCCAGGACAGAATCCAGGCTCTGCTCCATTTCCGGCTTTGTCAGCTTAATAAACGCGATTTCAATCAGAACACGCTTCTGGCTCGCATAGCGCAGCTGATTGGAAAGATCGGAAAAAATCCGGATATAACGCGTCAGGGTATATTCACTCGCCAGCGCCGCATCTTCCCGCAGGAGGTTAATATTTTCCTCCGACATATCCAGGAGATCTTCCGCATCCTCCGCTGTCTTTAAGAGCAGAAGGTTACGGAAATACCAAATAAAATCTGTAATAAACTGCCCCAGCTCTCTCCCCTGGACTACCATCTCTTCCAGCTTCAGGATACAGTCCCGTGTCCTTCCTTCCGAAAGCGCAGCAAACAGCTCCCGGAATACGCGGTGATCCACTGCGCCCAGAACATCCAGAACGTGCTCATATGTCAGGGGCTCCCCGAAATGAAATGCCGCACACTGGTCTAAAAGGCTCAGGGCATCGCGCATTGAGCCGTCCGCGGCTTTCGCCACATAGCGCAGGGCCTTTTCCTCGACCGGCATGTGTTCCTCATCGGTCAGCTCTTTTAACCTCCCGGCAATGACTTCCACCGTAATCCGCCGGAAATCATACCTCTGACAGCGCGAGAGGACCGTAATGGGGATCTTATGCACTTCTGTTGTTGCCAGAATAAAAATCACATAGGAAGGCGGCTCTTCCAGTGTCTTTAGCAAGGCATTAAAGGCGCCTACGGAAAGCATATGCACCTCGTCAATAATATAAACGCGGTATCTACCCTCTGTCGGCGGATACTGTACTTGTTCCCGGATCTCCCGGATGTTTTCCACGCCGTTATTGGAGGCAGCATCAATTTCCACGACATTCAGCGAATTGCCTACTGCGATCTGCTGACAGCCGGAACATTTCCCACAGGGACTTCCGTCCACCGGATGTTCACAGTTGACCGCCCGGGCAAAAATCTTGGCGACCGAAGTTTTCCCCGTGCCCCGTGTCCCGCAGAACAGATACGCGTGTCCGATACGCCCGGACAGAATCTGATTGCGGAGCGTCGTGACAATGTGCTCCTGACCTTTTACATCCTCAAATATCTGAGGACGCCATCTTCTGTATAATGCAGTATATGACATATCGTTTAAATCCCAAAGCTGATTCCAAGAAGCGCCGCCTCTTTCACAATATCGGATTCCGGATCCACTGTTTTCAGTCTGCCGGCACTCTCGGAAAGCGTAATATCCGTGATGACATTGTTCTTCATTACGACCAGCCTGCCAAATTTCCCGCGGTCAATCATCTCCGCCGCATGAGCGCCGATTCTCGAGGAAATCACGCGGTCATAGGGAACCGGAGTGCCGCCGCGCTGCATATGGCCCGGTACGGTTACACGGATCTCCTGCCCTGTCTTTTCCTGTATCTTTGCGCCGATCTCATAGGCGACCGACGGATACTTGGCAGCTCTCTCTTTTAGCTTCTGTTTGTATTCCTTCTTGGGCAGGGCTGCGTCCTCTTTGGAAATCGCGCCTTCTGCCACTGCCAGAATAGAGAAACGGCTCCCGCCCTTTGTGCGCTCCGTGATCTTTTGTACCACCTTATCCAGATCATACGGCATCTCCGGGAGCAGGATGATATCTGCACCGCCGGCGATTCCGGCGTGAAGCGTAAGCCAGCCTGCCTTATGTCCCATAATCTCCACGATAAAAACACGGCCGTGGGACGCCGCCGTTGTGTGAATATAGTCGATTGCATTGGTAGCGATATCGACGGCACTCTGGAAGCCAAAGGTCATATCTGTCCCCCAGAGATCATTGTCGATCGTCTTGGGAAGTCCGATGACATTAAGCCCTTCCCCGCTCAGCAGATTCGCCGTCTTCTGGCTGCCGTTTCCGCCAAGAACTACCAGTGCGTCCAGCTTCAGTTTATAATAAGTGTGCTTCATCAGCTCCACCTTATCGAGGCCGTTCTCATCCGGTTCGCGCATCAGCTTAAAAGGCTGACGGGACGTCCCCAGCATGGTTCCGCCCTTTGTAAGAATCCCTGAAAAATCCGAACGGTTCATCGCGTGATAGTTCGCGTACATGAGTCCTTTATAACCATCCTCAAAACCGATGATTTCCACTTCATCGCCATAGATATGATATAATCCCTTTGCCACACCGCGCATGGTGGCATTTAAAGCCTGACAATCTCCTCCGCTCGTCAGAAAACCAACTCGCTTCATTCTATATCCATCCTTTCTCAAGCCCACAGGGCTGTACAGAAATGGTAACAGCGCAAATTCTCCGCCGTTACAGGCGCGGCCGCCGCATATGTCTGCTGCTGGCGGGCGCACTGCCATGAGCCCATTTCCCCTTCGCAGCCAGCACACATCAGGATTGAAACGTTCTGTGGTGGCAGGGGATTGGGAATCTCTGCTTCCCGGCTACCTTAAAGCGCCGGACTTTTACAGTCATTATAATACAAAGCAGGAGGAGGGGCAAGAAAAATTTGGCATGCCGCCTCATCCTGTTATTATCATTCCCGGTTCAGGTAGATCGGATTCGGAATCTCGGCATAATTATTCTCCTCCATTCCGTCTTTCATCATTCCTTCCACCTGGCGGAACTGCATACTGGGATTCATAAACCGATCCCACAGTTTATATCCGGGCTCTTTCTTTTTTTCGCTGTAATTTACCCGGCCTCCGGCACAGTAATTCCGGTAAAGCTCTGCATAGAAATCAGCCAGCTCTTCTGAGATTTCTTCCGGCAGTCCGTCTATTTTCTTATAGGTCTGCTGCTTGATGATCCTGCGCAGGTATGCCTCACTGAACGCTTCAAAATCAAGCAGATCACCGTTCGTCTCACCATGTGCGGCTGCCCACCCGGATACGTCCACATTTCTTGTCTGATAAGAGAAACTCCCATCCACATTGCAGGTCAGGTATCCATACTGGCAGGGCGGGATAATCAGCGAATTGCTGACGATCTCCCATATCCCATATGTACTGTCCGGTGTTCCCGGTTCCTTACGATGCTTTAAAATCCTCTGCACATGGAGATGCCCGCTGAAATAAAGCGGCGTCAGATAGCGCTCCAATACTCCTGTTACTTCGTCATAATTGCGAATCACACATTCCTCTACAAAAACACGGCTCAGCTCCTGCAAGTTATGATGGCCTGCCGGGATCACTGTAATCCCCTGAAAATATGCGCTCTGAAGGCAAAGCTCCAGCCATTCCAGCGTATCCTCGCTGATACGGCCGCCAACCTCGTTCACCGGGTCATAGATACACGTATCCAGCATTAACATCCATGTCGTTTCATTCAGCATATAAAGATAGCTCAGGGAATCCGGCGCATAGCTGACTGCCCCGTCGTATCCGAACGGCCCATAAATCTCTCTGAATTCCCGGGCTGTCACAGACTCGATAAAGCTCTGTTCATCCCCAAAATAAGAGGTCGCATAGGAATTGTTGATATCATGATTCCCCGGTATCACAAGCACGGTAATCCCGGCGTCCTTTAGCGCACCAAGCCGTGCGGCAAATTCCTCGTGATTCATCCATTCCCCATTGAGGGTCAAATCGCCGCTCAGGACAAGCGCATCCGGCTTTAATGCAATCACCTCATCCGCAAACGCCTGCCAGATCTGTGTCATATAGCACTCTACCTTACCGTCCCCGTCGTCTGCCAGCTCCTGAAACGCCTTCCCGTAATCTGTAAGGCTCGGGGACATATAGTGCATATCGGATGCAAAAATAATGCTTGTCGGCTGTTTTTCCCGCTCAACTGGTTCGCCTGGATCATATTCTGTCTCTTCCGGCTCTATTCCTCCACTGGTTCCGCTTCCCGGATATCCTGGCCCCACTGGCTCCTCGCTCTCTTCTTCGCTTTCTTTTTCGCTCTCCGTCTCCCTGCGGACGGTCTCGCTGGAAAATGAGCTCTCCTTCATCGTCTCCGCTGCCAGCTCCCTGCTGTCCGCCGTCAGAACGCCCGGGACTGCGTGCCTTCTTATGAGACGCGGGAGCGCAAAGATAACTGCAGATAATACAAAAAGGAGCAGCAGTAAAAGCAAGACCTTCTTCTTCATACTTACCGCACCCCTTTAATTCATATCGTATTCAGTTTTATCCGCACGCTCTGCTTTGAATATCCATCATGAACGTTACCCTGACAGCCAGCTCAGTCCCGGCTGCCTCACGGCACATAAGAGCTTCCCCTTAGTGCTGCTGCATTCCTGCCCTGACACGGTTCAGAGATTCCCATTGCGCGAGACCAGAACGTCAACGCCGCTTATCAGGGGCAGCTTCACAATGTAATATCCGGGGCAGAGCATCACCCCCGCTGTAGCGGATTGCGGGTATAGGGCACCGCTGACTCCCCGGCTGTGCGGACGCATTAAGTATACATGTACGCCGCCCATTTGTCAAGTTTTGCTTTTATATCGGCAAAATTTCACTCAAACAGCGGAATTTTCTGAATCTGGTCCATATTCTTGTTCCAAATTCCGTACCAGAGATCTTTTAGCTCTTCGCCATCGGAAGCCAGAAAACCATAGACCTCCGAATCAAATTCCAGGATTTCGACCGGCCCGTAGAGAACCGGAGCCGGGTATTGACCGGAAAGGCGCGCCAAAAGCGGCGGCAGCTCTTCCTCTGTAACAGGAGCGTCAGCTAAAATGCCCTGTCCGGTATACTCTGAAAGCATTTCCTTAAACTCGTCTGTATCCGCCTCCTTAATCGTATTTTCTGTCTCAGAGTACAGATAAACCCGTTTCCCCTCTTCTCCCGGGGAATACGGCTGTGTCAAAATGATCGCTCCGTTTTCACCGCCCAGGATCTCAGTATAGCCATCGCCCTGCATCTGAACCGGCCCGATCTCTGACAAGCTGACCGCCCGCTTAAGTACCGCATGCAGGGTATTATTCTGATCCCGTTCCAGATGAAAGCTCAAATATCCAAAGGAGCCATGCAGGGATATCGCCCCGGCACATACATAGTCGAGCTCCACTGCCATCCCATACGGCATGTTTACCACCGTATCCAGATCCAGGGGATCTGCGGGCTGTCCGCCCCCTGCTTTTCCTGCTGCAAAGACAGCTGTCGGGCCGTCGGCTCCTCCAATAATCACAGAATGTTCCTCCTCATTCCTTTCTCCGCCCAGCTTTCCCGCCAGAAAAACAGAGGTCGGGCCATCCGCTCCCCCGATGATTCCCACGGATGCCGTCCCTTCCGGATTGGTAAGCAGTACCGTTGCCGCAAAAATGAGCACAAAACCTGCGCACAGGCTGACCCAAAATGCAGGCCGTTTGTAGTTCAGGATATGTTTGATCCGGGACTTGACATGATTTTCACCAAATGCCAGAGGGAGCAGCGGAAAGTTTTCTCCTGTACCGAAATGTAACAGTGTCAGGGAATAGGCCTTTCTTTGCTCTGTGCCCAGCATCTCCATCACCTTTTCGTCGCAGGCCATCTCGATATCATGACACAGGCAATGGAATGCTGGTGTTAGTATATAAGTGTGGACAGGAAAAGTTGAACAATCTATACTATCAAGTGAAAGAGCAAAGGAGATGTTCAACATGGCGAAGAACCAAAAATCTTACACTCCGGAATTTAAACAGCAGATTGTGGATCTGTATAATGCCGGAGGAACCTCGTATCCAAAACTGGAACGTGAATATGGCGTAAATCGGAGTACACTCAGCAACTGGGTAAAACAGCTTTCTCCTATCAATGTGTCCGAGGAGGAAACCGTTACCCTCAAAGAGTATAAGGCTCTCCAGAAAGAGATCCAGCGCCTTAGAATTGAAAATGAAATCTTAAAAAAAGCGACCGCCATATTCGCAAAAGAACAATAGCTGAGATTGTTTCTTT
>CANRSX010000086.1 GCA_947642555.1 uncultured Roseburia sp.
ATCTTTGCTGTCATTTAGCATTGCGTTAAAGTCTTTTTTATCTTCATTTGCCATGCGCGTCCACCTCCTGCCAATATTATAGTGCCATCTTTCAGACCATGCAATGAGGCGGTTTTATTTTTTGTAAAAAAGTTCAGCCCGGTGCGCCGGTCCGCTTCCGACCTCACCCAATCGTCTCCCCCGCGATCACCATCCGCTGGATCTCGTTGGTGCCCTCAAAGATCTGGAAAATCTTGGCGTCCCGCAGCAGCTTTTCCACCGGATACTCCCTGCTGTAGCCGTAGCCGCCGAAGATCTGAATCGCCTCGGAGGCCACCTCCATCGCCATATCCGACGCGTAGCACTTCGCGATCGCTGCCTCCATGCGGCAGTCCTCCCCCAGATCGAGCTTCAAGAGCGCATGGGCTGTCATCTGCCGCGCGGTCTCCGTTTTGATCACCATATCCGCCACCTTAAACCGCAGCGCCTGATGCGCCGTCAGGGGCCGTCCGAACTGGCGTCTTAACTTCCCGTAGGCGACAGCCTCGTCGATCCCCCGCTGTGCGATCCCCGCGGCGATGCAGGCCATCCAGACGCGTCCCTCGTCAAGTGTCTTCATCGCGATGGAAAAGCCCTCCCCCTCGGCTCCGATCCGGTTTTCCACAGGGATCCGGCAGTCCTCGAACACCACCTCGCAGGTGTCGGAGCTGCGGATTCCCATCTTGTCCTCCTTCGCCCCGATCCGAAGGCCCGGCGTATCCGCGTCCACCAGAAACATGGTGATCCCCGCTGCCCCCGCCTCCGGCTCCGTCTTCGCCGTCACCGTGTAAAAGGCGGCCTTCGAGCCGTTGGTGATAAAGCATTTTGTCCCGTTTAACACGTAGCAGCCGTCATCCCTTACCGCCGTGACCGTCCCGGCGGCGGCGTCGGATCCGGCCTGCGGCTCCGTCATGCAGAATGCCGCCAGCGCGCCCTCTAAAATCCTGCCGCAGGCCCGCTCCTTCTGCCCCGCATCCCCGGCCAGCAGCACCGGGCGAAGTCCAAGGCCGCTGGCGGCCAGCGTCACCGCAAACCCGGCGTCCGCCTTCGCGATCTCCTCCAGAAGCGCCGCCGCATCGATGCGGGAGATCCCCGGCCCTCCGAATTCCTCCGGGATGTCAAAGGTGTGATAGCCCAGCTCCATCGCCTGTCTGATGCACTCCTTTGGCCACTCCCCGGTCTCGTCCCAGCTCCTGCACTTCTGCCTGATCTGCGACTCACAGAACCTGCTCACATCGGAAAGCAGCTCCTTCCCCACCTCTGATATCAGATATGCCATCCCTCTTCCTCCCCCTTTTCCAGTGCTTCTATGATGCTCATACAGTCCCCCAGGATCCCGGTATCCGCACTCAGGAAAATGGGAGCGTTTTTATCGCTGTTGACCGCCACGAGACGGCCGGTCTGCTCCGTCCCGCAGAGAAAGGCCGCGGAGCCGGAAACCCCGAAGGCGACGCAGACCTTTGCGTGAAGGCTTACGCCGGAGATCCCCACGACGCGGGAAAAATCCGCCCAGCCCGCCATGGCCACCGGACGGGTACAGCCGCAGGCTGCGCCCATTTTTTCCGCGAGCGTGCATAGCCTGCGGAAATTTTCTGCCGACCGCAGCCCTCTGCCGCCGACAAAGACCACCGGCGCAGACTCCAGGTCACCGCCGGCCTCCTTCGGGATCCGGACAGGCAGCGACAGGCCGGAAGCTGCGGCATCCGTATCGCTCACCGGCTGCCATTTCCGCACCCGGACTATGCCAGTCTCCCCGGCCGACGCCTGCACGGCCGCTTCCGCGCACGTTCCGGCATCCGCTCCGTCTGGCCCGGCCATGCCCTCCGGCAGACTTCCCGGCATGCCTTCTGCTCCTTCCGCCGCCGGCTGCTGCTTCGCATCCCCTTCCGGGCTGACCACCAGCACGGACTCCTCCGGCACAAAATCCACCCGGCCGTACAGATGGCCGCTGTAAACCCGCCGCTCTGCAAAAAAAACGTCGCCCTCCGCATCTTGCCGGATTCCCACACACTCCGCGTTCATGATGCAGCGCCTCCCCAACCTGGCCGCCGCAAGAGCGCCCAGCTGCCTTCCCGGCAGGTTTCCGTAAATGACCGGGAAACCGTCGCCCGCATCCTTCCAGTACCGCAGGAGCGCGCCGCACTGCGCATCGATGGTCAGGCCCTCCGGCAGCTCCCACAGCTCCGGGATCACGGTGCAGGTCTGTCCCGCAGCCTCCCGCAGACGCCCGCTCTGTGCCGCCAGCGTTTCCCTTGCCTCACGGCTGTCCTCCCCCGCGCAGACACACAAAAGCTCCGTAAACGTTCCCTGCCGCGCTGTCTCCATACTATTTACAATCGACGTCATCCGGCCCGCCGCCTTCGCGGCATTGGCTTCCCCGCTGTATATCAGGATTCCTCTCATGCTCCGTCCCTTCCTTCCCGCACCAGCTGATACAGCGCCTTCGCCTGCTCCTCTGCGGATCCCTCCAGCATGGCACATCTCGTCGCTTTCTGTCTGGAACAATAGGTGACAGACAGCTCCCGGCCCTCCGCATCATCCTTTGGGTTCCAGGACATGACCGCCTTTTTTTTCGCCTCCAGCCTGGCTTTCAGAGAAAACATCCGCAGGTACGAGGCTTCCGCGTTTCCCACTGAGAGCACTGCGGGGGCGCTGACCCGGATCTTCTCCCAGCAGGTTTCCCCCTCGCAGTCCGCTACGAATGTCGGCCTTTCCGCCTGCTCTGATACAGGGGGCATTGCCTCCGGTGCCAGAGACACCACCTCGGGCAGCCAGGGCAGGGATAAGGCGGCCGCAAGATACGCCGGCACCGTCCCGCTGTCCCATCCGCCAACCTGCCTTCCGGTTAGTATGAGATCCGCCGGCTCCTGCCGAAGATACGCCGCCAGCTGCAGAGCAATCGCCTCCGGCCCGGAATGCGACATCTGCCGGGCCTCTGTTCCCTCCGGCCCGGAATGCGACATCTGCCGGGCCTCTGTTCCCTCCGGCCCGGGACACGACGCCGGCCTCTGTAGCTCCTCCGTAATACATACCACCCGGTCATATCCCGCCGCGTACAGGCCGGTCAGCAGCGCCGCCTGCCCCGTCCCGACCGTCACCGCCGTCATACAGACCTCCCGGCCCGCCGCCGTGAGGGCGTCCTTTAACCGCAGCCCCGTCTCCAGCGCCGCCTCGTCAAAGCAGCCGTACATTTTTTTACAAAACGTCGTATCCGGAATCTGCCCCTTCTGCCAGTCCGGCACCGGGATTTCCTCATAGTCCGGGACGATCTTAAAGCAAACCGTTATTCTCACCATCATTCCGCTGCCTTTCCGCACGTTTCCCCGGCTGTTCTCCCGGTTTCGCGCCATTTCTCCGTCTTTCTTTCACCATAACATACCCTGATGCCGGAGTCAAAAGGATCCGCCAACAGGGCAGCTCTGACGCTTAAATCTGCATCTCTTCCTTCTGCGGCAAATGAAATATTCT
>CANRSX010000087.1 GCA_947642555.1 uncultured Roseburia sp.
CCTTGGCTTATTCAGCCTTTTCCTTTTCTTTCTTGTCGTCCCGGAGTTCCTTGACCTTTCTCTTTGCATCATCCAGGTCTTTGCAACCATCAAGGATCATCTCGAACATCTGAAAGATTTTATCAAACTGCTTGTCTGTCATAACTTCCATGTACCCTCCTTTCTCCCCTTCGGGTTATTGTCCGTGTTCCCTTCGGACAATTATATAATAGCACGCTTTTCAGCGCCTGTCAACACTAATTTTAGTGTTTTAAAAATATTTTATCTTTTCTTCATCCGTCGGAACTATCTCAATTATATCAGACGGTTCAAGCCTTAAAATCAGACATATTGTATTTAATGTATCTATTGATATGCCATGCCCGTTACGGATATGTTGCATTGTACCCTCCGACATTATTTTGTCTTTCCGCATTTTGGTGCTTGTGTATCCTCTTTTAGATAATTCTTTTAAAATATCAATTTTATATCGCCACATTTCGCCGCTTCCTTTCTTTTGCTTTTAATCAGTATAATACATAAGTCATAAGAATTCAACCTCAAAAATATTCTACAAATAACACTGAAATTAGAGTTATTATCATTTATGCAAAGAAAATTCAGGCGACAGATTAATACCTGCCGCCTGATGCTCTGCTTCCGGGATGTCAGTCATTATCATATTTGCTTTTCACCTTTTCCAGCTGCTCAGGTACTTCTGTTTCAACCCACTTCAAAAAATCATCATGCAGCTTTTCCTCTGCCTCCTTTCTCGCCTTGATCGCGTCTTCCTTGTTATGATAGTATCCGAGGAAAGTCTCCTTGCCCCGGAACATTATTGATGCATACCATTTCTTTTTTCTCTTGTTGTAACCGACACCTGTTACCCCCGAAGTATTATTTTTATTCATCTTTTTCCCGATGCTGCTTATTCTTGTGCCGCCAACGATATCCCGCTGTGCCGCCTCACTATAGCCGCATCTGCCGCAGGAAGCAGTATTCCCATGCTTCAGATTATTTGATTTCACGGCAATTCTGTTTCCGCATCTGCACTCGCAGATCCACTTTTTTGACTTCCTGTCATATTCCCTTACTATCAGAAAACCATACTGGTTTCCGGTCAGATCTACCCGGTAGCCTTTATCATCCTGACAGGCTTCCGACATACCCTTTTCCGATCCGTTTTCAAACGTCATTTTTCCCTCCGTTTTCAACACTGGTATTTCACGGCAGTAGCATCCCCTCGTATATATCGGGATCCAGGCAGTTTTCTGATCCCGTCACTCTGTAAAACGGATACTCTTCCGTCGGCTTAAACGACAGCGTGTGGAATACAGCTGCCGGAGACGGGATCCGGTTTCCATCGCTGTGATCCCACCAGTACAACCTGCTGACATCCATGGATCCGGCCGGCCTGGATGCCGACGAGTCGTTTTCAAATAAGGTTTTCAGACACTCATGCAGGATATCTGCGTCCTCGACTGTAAATCCTGTTAATGATGCAAGCTGAGGATATATCGACCCTTTTGCGATATACGCGCCCTTATCTATAATATACTTTCTTCCCATCGTGGCCGAATCTTTTCTTCTGTCCGATACTGTCTCGGTGTTTAGCGATTTTGTCAAATCAACAGGCTCAACAATTACCGGAGCAATACTTTTTGCCAAAGATATGGATACCGGGCCACGCACGGAAAAAGATACCTCATTTCCTCCCTTGAACGGGAAAAGCTGCCCGAATGTACGGACATCCATCCATCTTCTGCACGCAACAGATTTGCATGCGTTGATTTTATCGTAGATATTTCTGGTCTTTTCATTCATCGCAGTCTTAAACTCATCGCATGCATTAAGCCGGTCTTTGATGCTGTATAAGCCATCATCCGTTCTCTCTTCTGACACATTCAGGATCGGGTACCCCATATCCTGCATCCTGTTCCTGATTTTTCTTTTCAGGCAGACATCTGAAATTTCCCCGAAGCCTCCTATATCCTGCCGCGGGGTATTGTCCGCACCCGGATCACCGTTCGGATTGCATTTTTCCGCAGCGATCACAAGCAGGAAATCTATTCTGTGATCAATCTTCATTTTCTTCCCCATCCTTATTTATTATTTTTAAAAAAATAGTATAGGAAACCAGCAATAATGTATGCTGGAGAATTGTGCTGTCCTCCGTGTCCCAGTTTTCCAGCGTGCGGAGAGGTATTCTGTAGCTCCTGGACATTGCCACTCTTGACGGGATTCCGGCTGCGGATCTCATGTCCTGCAGGCTCATGGTCCGAAGAGAATAAACAGCCTTTAAAATATGTGATATGCTGTCAGGCTCCGATTCAAATGCATTCATCCACTCCTGCCAGCCACGTTCCGCGACATACATCTCATAATTATCATATTCTTCTGCCTCCAAAAACAGCTGCACATAAGTTTCATAGTCGAGATACATTTTTACCCTCCTGGTCATATAATTTTCCATAAAAATACCACCATTTTGGTGGTATGTCAATATTCCGAGGGTAAAAAACCACTATTTTGGTGGTTTTTAAGGAGGAAGGACGACTGAAATTTTGATGTGTCAGATTGATTAGTGTAAAATTGAACAAAAAAATAAGGAGGCTGGAGCGCCTCCTCGTTTTTTATGCGGTAGTTATAACAGCCTTAAACCCGGCCTTTTCGAGCTCGTTTTTCATCCGTTCGGCGTTTTCTCTGACGTTGAACGCGCCGCGCTGATCAATGACCGACACACGATAGATCTGCTTTCCGTCGCCGGTTGCTGTTTCTTCTTCCGTCCCGATGTGATCCGGAACCGTAGAGACCGGAGTTACGTGCTGTCCGGTGATCCCGTAAACGATCGCAGATGCCATCGCCTGATAATCATATCTCTCCGCGTCGTCTCTGTCGTCCACGAAGCAGCATTCGACCAGCACAGCCGGCGCTTTCGTGTTTCGTAACACGTACAGTTTCGGATTCACCTTCACGCC
>CANRSX010000088.1 GCA_947642555.1 uncultured Roseburia sp.
ATCATGCGCCCACAGGTGAGCGCGCCACCATGAATGAAAGTAGTCCAGGCGCATTGGGCATCCCTGAATTTAGATCGCCTGCGGCGATGGGCTTTCACAGTAACCAGAGCAGGAACGGTTAACCGATGCGGGATTGAGTCTCCGACAGACATGGAGTCTCTGTCAGGAAATGGCAGGCAGCGGTATACCCGATTGTCCCATTATAAAACTGCCATAGGAACGACTGGAAAACAATACGGGGCAGGTTCTGTACACATACAAAGAAAAACGATGCCTAATCATGATACAGCTGAAGCAACAAAAGGATTCAGTCCCAACAAGTATTGGGGACTTGCCCCCTTACATTTATATACCAGGAGGAGATTATAAAAATGAAGGAGATCAGAGTATTAGAGGGAAAAGTTGTAGCACCGGAGGGAATGAAGGTCGGTATCATAGCCTCCCGTTTTAACGAGATTATTGTCAATAAGCTTCTGGGCGGAGCTGTAGACGGACTGGTGCGTCATGGAGTGGAAGAGGACAATATCACCGCAGCCTGGGTGCCCGGTGCATTTGAGATCCCGATTGCAGCATCCCGTATGGCCCGCTCCGGCAAATACGATGCAGTCATTTGTGTCGGTGCCGTGATCCGGGGGGATACGACTCATTACGACTATGTATGCAATGAGGTGGCGAAAGGCGTGGCTCAGGTGGGGTTGTCCACCGGTGTTCCGGTACTATTCGGGGTGCTGACAACAGAGAACATCGAACAGGCAATCGCCCGTGCCGGAAGTAAGGCGGGAAATAAAGGCTATGACTGTGCACTGTCCGCGATTGAGATGGTGAATCTCATGGGGCAGATGTAATGCGTCCCTTCCTGATTTTCGATTACGACGGTACGCTTCATAATACCCTGAAGATCTATGAGCCGGCATTTCGTGCAGCGTTTCGCTGGCTCGTGGAAGAAGGGTATGAACATGAGCAGACGATCCCGTCCGGGCAGCTTGCGTCGTGGCTGGGGTTAAACAGCCGGGATATGTGGGAGGCCTTTCGTCCAATGCTTCCGCAAAAAGTGAAAGAAAAGGCCAGCGCGATGATCGGCAATGCGATGGTGCAGAACGTGCGCGGGCATATGGCCCAATGGTATCAGGGAGCGGAGGCCTTACTGGATGCACTGAAATCAGAAGGATGTCAGATGGTAGTTTTAAGTAACTGCAAGCGCGCCTACCGTGAGGCTCACTGGGAAGAATTCAGCATGGAGCGGTGGTTTACGGACTTTTATGACTGCGAGAGCTTTGACTTTGCACCCAAGACGATAATTGTACAGACGATTATGCAGCGGTTTTCCGGCCCATATATAGTGATCGGTGATCGGAAAAACGATCTGGAATGTGCGAGAGCCTGTAGAGGCCGCTTTCTGGGCTGTCTGTACGGCTACGGTACAGAAAAGGAACTTTACGGAGCCGATTTTCTGGCAGACAGACCAAGGGATATTTTGACTGGAATCCACCGGCTGTCAGAGTGATTGTATATCTGTTATGATGCTGTCCGCTTCTGGACCAGAGGAAACTTATGTGAAAGAAGGACTTTCATTAATCTTTGTGCCGTCAGACGAAGGCGGAAGAATGGAGATTAAGATGTCAGAAAAAAATTTGAAAGGCAGGAGCGAGGTAATCCGGTACTGTATGACGTTTCCAGAGGTGTTTGAAGATGAGCCGTTTCATGACACTAACTGGACATGTATGCGAATTCGGTCAAACCGGCGGATCTTCGCATGGATCTATGAGAGGAAAGAGCGGATCTGGATCAATGTGAAATGTGATCCGGAATGGCGTGATTTCTGGCGGTGTGCCTATCAGTCAGTACTCCCCGCCTATCATATGAATAAGGAACACTGGAATTCGATCATATTGGATGGGAGCATTCCAGATCAGGATGTGAAGCGTATGATTGGGGAGAGCTATGATCTGTGCCGTGCTTCTCATAAGAAGAGGCCGCCGCTACAAAGCGTCTCCCGATGTCCATCTGAGTAAAATTAAGAAGCAGCAGAGGTTTGGTTGTGCGGAATCTGGCATTAATTCTGACTTGTAACAGCATTATATGCCATGATACGCTGTAAATATATGCTGGATTCCCCCGCCATCGGAACCGATAAATAAAATGTGGAAAAAACTTGAAAAAAGATGAAAAAAGTGGTTGACTTTTCCATAAACCTTTGGTATTATAATATTCGCCTCAAGCAAAGAGGTAAAAGTTTTAAAAAGAAAGTCTTAAAAAATAAAAAAGATGAAAAAAGCAGTTGACAAACAGCAAGCGATGTGATAGAATGTCAGAGTTGCCGCTGAGGCCGGGAAGCAAAACCTGGTAAGAAAGCTGCAAAAGAGCACCTTGACAACTGAACAGTATGTAAAACCCTGAAAATTCTTAAAAGTGGTCGAAAGACCAAATGAGAACATTCAGAACACCTTATTTCCAGGGAGCTGGAGATGGGGAAACAAACCACAGTAGAACGGTAAAAAAGAAGCCAAGCGGTGAAAACCGACCAGGCCAAACACAAAAACATGAGAGTTTGATCCTGGCTCAGGATGAACGCTGGCGGCGTGCCTAACACATGCAAGTCGAGCGAAGCAATTAAGAGGAAGTTTTCGGATGGAATGTTAATTGACTGAGCGGCGGACGGGTGAGTAACGCGTGGGTAACCTGCCTCATACAGGGGGATAACAGTTAGAAATGACTGCTAATACCGCATAAGCGCACAGGACCGCATGGTCTGGTGTGAAAAACTCCGGTGGTATGAGATGGACCCGCGTCTGATTAGCTGGTTGGCGGGGTAACGGCCCACCAAGGCGACGATCAGTAGCCGACCTGAGAGGGTGACCGGCCACATTGGGACTGAGACACGGCCCAAACTCCTACGGGAGGCAGCAGTGGGG